>JBPOFU010000040.1:0-24689 GCA_051252075.1 Oceanococcus sp.
GTTTGAAGCAACGCGATATCGGCCGACCGCGGCTCATAGCCAAGCTCTCGACGTGCTTTGGAAATATCGTATTCTTGGCGAACACCATAAAACGCGCGCACTTGACTAGGTAATAACGAAGCTGGGCGCTTGATCAATCGACCTAGCAGCTCTTCAATAGTTGCCAGTACCATTAACAAAAAGCGAGGAGCTCGAGCCAATTGCCGGTAGCCTGGGGAGACCTGATTGGCGGCGTTTATGATCTCCTCCATGCCCTGTGATTTTGAATTCGCAAGTATATAGCGTTCACCGCTGCGACCTTTTTCGGCGGCAGCAACAATGCCGTCCACCACGTCTCGCACATCGACGAAATTAAAGAAAAACCAAGGATCTAAGGGTATTTTTCGCTCATAGGCACGGTTTACGAAATCCATCGTATCGGTCAACCTAGCGCCGATGGGCCCGATCATGGCGGATGGCAGAATTGCAACCATATCGAGATTCAGCTCTTTGGCTAATGCCCAGGCCCGACGCTCTGATTTTATTTTGGACTGGTAGTAGTGATTGTCTTGGTTGTTGTCATTCCAAGCTGTTTCATTCAGTGGCGTCCCATCATGTCCGACCGCCGCAACAGAGCTTACATAGACAATCCGTCGTACCCCGGCTTCTGCAGCGGCGCGCAATACGATTTCAGTGCCGTCGACGTTGGCTTGAACGATATCGCGCTCAGGGTCGGGTGCCCAATGTCGAAAAACGGCAGCGACATGGAACAACAGATCTATGCCGCTCATGGCTTTTTGCATCGCCTTTGCATCACGCATTTCGGCATAGACCCGTTCACAACGTATTCCAGTGAAGGGCTTTTCATCGGAAAGCCCACGTACCCCCGCACGCACCTCGTAGCCTTTTGTTATCAGGCTGCGGACTAAATGATTGCCGAGGTGCCCGTTGGCACCGGTAACAAGGCAGCGAGTTTGCGTCATAGCGGTCATCCTCAATTGGAAGGGCAATTATCAACCCTTCCCCTAGGGTAAGGGTCAAGCTTGTAAGGATAAGCCGAGTCGGCAAGGCGAGGCTAAAGAAGCCCATGGTGCTTTATTGTCGTACCTCGTCCATAAATCTGGGATGCGTCGGGTCGAGGTTGGAGGTAAGCCGAAAAATGTCGCGTCCACTGCACTGCTGCAAGCACTCGGGTTTAAACTTGAGGACTAACCGAAGGATCGCTGGGTGGCCAAAGGCGGTCCATACGGGGTAAATGTTTATTCCTAGCGAGACCGCTGAAATAGAACGTCGTGGACATAGCTTATATTTCGCAGCCGTCTGCTGGGAAAAAGCGAAGCACGGCGCTGCAGTTGGACATTAGGCGCCAAGGACACTTAAAAAATGGAATGGAACAAGGGCAAATTCACGGTGAGTTGCGATCCCGACAAGCAAAACTTGGAGGTCATTCACCGGTTTCTCAATCAATCATATTGGGCCAAAGGAATTTCAAAACAGACGGTCAAGAAATCCTTGGACGGTGCCCTATGCTTTGCCCTTTTGCATGAGCGTAAGCAGGTGGGTTTTGCTCGGGTGATCAGTGATTTTGCAACGATTGCCTATCTTGGGGACATCTTCGTGCTACCGGATCATCGAGGCCAAGGCTTATCAAAATGGCTGATGGAATGCGTGAGCTCACATCCGGACTTACAGGGGCTACGCCGATGGATACTCGCCACGGCGAATGCCCACGGCTTGTACGAGAAGTATGGTTTTAGCACCCTGAAAAAGCCGGAGATCTTCATGGAACGGCACAATCCCGACGTTTACATACAGTGACTTATAAACCAAAACGCTGCCGGCACACGATGAGCCAGGCTACACCTAGGCATGCCCTTGGCACCCATCCGCAGGCCAACAACTAGGCGTGGATGTCGCACGATTTTTCGTTTTTTGTGCAAGCTTCTTTCTCATCGCATTGAGCCCAGGACTGTGCATGACGCTTGCCCTATCGCTGGGCGTCAGTATCGGCGTCCGTCGAGCGCTATGGATGATGTTGGGTGAACTCGTTGGCGTTGCGCTTGTAGGCGCAGCAGCTCTAGGCGGTGTAGCCACTTTGCTACTTGCAGCGCCAGATGCGTTTTTCGCAGCAAAGATGATCGGTGCCAGCTATCTTGTTTGGTCCGCCGTGCGTGCCTGGCGCTCACCTGTCCACATGGCGGTTGAACATGCTGCCGATGTGGCCACTGCGAGCCGCCTTGCATCACAAGGCTTCGTGACGGCGGTTTCAAACCCCAAAGCATGGGTGTTTTTTGCTGCCCTGCTCCCGCCATTCATCGATCCAAACACGCGACTATTGCCCCAGGCACTCGTACTACTAAGCGCCATGGTAATTATCGAATTCCTATGCTTGCTCATTTATGCACAAGGTGGGCGCATGCTCCGCGACTATCTGACCAACAGAGGTCTAGGGCTATGGTTGAATCGCGTAGCAGCCAGCCTCATGTTTGCTGTGGCGTGCTGGCTAATAGCAGCGTCAGTATAAAAACTGCCCACCGCTAAGCAAACTCATCCTGCGATTGGTGCTTACGTTAAAATTTATGCAACTTGGGGCTATGAGGCGGGCACATGGAAAAACTGCTATTGCGATTCATACAATTCGGTATTGTGATTGCCGTGTTGGCTTGGTGGTGGCAGGACCGCTTCGTGCCAATCCCATTGATCCAACATGGTGAGCCATTGCTGGAGCCGGTGCAAAAAGCCACCAAAACCAATCCCATACAAGCGCAGATTGACGGCGTCGAATATCAGGTTATCCCCTACTATGATTATGAGATTTATGGCCTGGTTGTATCCCTGCGTTTTCACAACGGCGATACAGGTTTGCACAAGCTTTGGAACGACCACCTGAATGTGGCGGACTTTTGCATCGTATGGGGCAGCAACGCAAGCGAACTCGATTTAAACGCGTTTCATTTTGAAAACCTGCAATTCACTTGCAACTATCGAACAAAAGATTCGCAGCAATGGGCAAAATTTCGTGGCGATCAGCTTTCCAATAACCATCTGATAAGCGATGACCCTCGTCTCCGAGACATGTTGATGCAGACCCAAATCGGAGATGTGATTCGCATACGCGGCCAGCTATCGCATTATGGTGAGTTCGGCCAAGCACCGGAGCGCATGCGTGGAACCAGCACGGTGCGAACGGACTCAGGAAACGGTGCTTGCGAAACAATTTGGGTGCAAGAATTTGAACGCTTAGCGGTCATGCCCAATCCATGGCGCCCAACCGGACGAGCAGCACTGTGGCTACTGGCTTTTTGCATCCCCGCATGGGGCTGGGGCGTGGGCTCGGGGCGCTTCAAGCAGCACCGCTGAGATGTCAGCGACGTTGTTTAAGCTGATCACACCGCTGCTCCCACACGCTCAGCAAATACACGCAAATAATTCTGCCAACAGAAATTTCTATTCATCTTACGCAGCCACGATACGATGGCAGCAAACACTGCCCACTTAGGCCCTGCATAAAAGGCACGCTTGTGAACCAGCACGAAATAATTAACTACATCGAATTGCCAGCGAAGAATATGGCCGCAACCAAGGCCTTCTTCCAAGCTGCATTTGCCTGGGCATTTGTGGACTCCGGTCCGGACTACACTGCATTCTCAAACCAAGGCCTGGATGGCGGGTTCTATAGCGCTGATTTGGCCTCGACACCACAAAATGGAGGTGCTCTCATCGTGTTCTACAGCGAGAATCTAGAAGAAACTTTAGCCAAGGTGGAACATGCCGGCGGCACGATAGCCAAAACCATTTTCCCTTTTCCTGGTGGACGCCGATTCCACTTTGTCGAACCCAGCGGCAACGAATTCGCCGTTTGGAGTGAACCCGATGGGAGTACTAACTAATGTCGCTTTCCGTATATCGCGCGCTGCTGATTTTGATCGGTGGCGGCTTTGCCTTGGCTTTTGCTGTGTTTGTGGTTCCAGCACTGCTGGAAACTGGCGATGTTGTCGGCGCCTTTGCTGCTGGATTCGTCAATCCGTTCGCCTCTGGCTATGCCCTGGATGCTATCGCGTGCTGGTGCGTGCTGACTGTTTGGGTGATTTATGAATCCAAGGCTAAGGGCGTAAAGCACGGCTGGGTAGCGGTCCTGCTCGGCGTTGCTCCGGGTGTTGCAACAGGTTTTGCCGCCTATCTACTGATTCGTATGCACCAAAATCATCCAACTCTTGATGACAGTGCTGGATAAACTTAAACAGCACACGCGCGTGTCATCTGATACGGCAAGGCCACGCGCTGTGGCCAAGCCGCAAGAGAGACGAGATAGTGGTCGCTAGGCGAGCTTTTCCGCCACCATTTTGCCGAACTTGGCGGGTTGCTCCATGCCCGAGCGCAAAGCCTTGGCATTGCTCTCATCAGAGATAGCGCCGTCCCAGTTCGCTGCAACCATCTCTGGTGTCGCACCAGCACCCAGATAAACGCCCTGAGTTTCCACAATGCGGGTACGGGCGAAACACCCAGCACCAGCGCAGAGTATTTCACCGTTAGGCGCACCGTCACTGCACAGGAACAGCACGCCCGGCGTCACTTGTTCTGGCCCCATGGTGGCGAGTGCATCTTCCGGGAATAACTCTTCCGTCATACGGGTTGCTGCGGTAGGCGCTAAGGAATTGGTGTGTACGTTGTACTTGGCACCTTCCATTTTCAAAGTGTTCATGAAACCGACCACGCCCAATTTGGCGGCGCCATAATTGGTTTGACCAAAATTGCCATACAGGCCGGAACTGGAACTGGTCATGACAATACGGCCGTACTGCTGCTCACGCATCATGTCCCACACCGCTTTGGTGCAGTTCACCGATCCCATGAGATGTACGTCCAACACGAAGCGAAAATCGTCGATGCTCATTTTTGCGAAGCTTTTATCACGCAAAACACCGGCGTTATTGACCAGTACGTCGACTCGCCCCCACTTGGCTTTGGCTTGCGCGACCATGTCACTGACTTGCTCAAAATCAGTCACGTTGGCGCCATTGGCCATGGCCTCACCGCCAGCCGCTTCTATTTCCGCCACCACCGCTAAAGCCGCGTCTGACGATGCTCCGGTGCCATCACGCGCACCGCCCAAATCATTCACCACCACCTTGGCGCCACGCTCGGCGAAAGCCAAAGCATGCGAACGACCTAAGCCGTTGCCGGCACCTGTGACGATAGCGACACGGCCATCAAAACGAATCGACATGATTACTCCTAATGATTGAGTGTGAATGAGACTAAGTTACCGACTGGAAACATCCAGCGCATCAGTTTAGGCTGTCGCTCTAAAAATTGGAAAGATGCATGGGAACCATCACGCTGATTCGCCACGGGCAAGCCTCGTTTGGCAAGGCAAACTACGACCAACTGTCGGACTTGGGCTATGAACAAGGGCGCGAGTTGGGCCGTTGGTTAACGCACTGCCAAAACAAATTGGATCACATCGTGACCGGCAGTCTGCGCCGCCACGAGCAGACCGCACAAGCCTGCTGCGAAACTTTGCCTGCGGATTTGCAGCCGGATGGAGAATGGGAGTCCGACCCCGGCTTCGCTGAATACGATCACGTACAAATGTTGCATCGCTATGAACCGCGCTTTGGCGACCCGATTTTCGTGAAAGCCTTATTTATGGACAACCCCAATCCACAGCAAGCCTTTCAAGCCATATTTTCAGCTGCATTTGCGCGCTGGATGAGCGGGGAACATGATGCCGATTACAGTGAGCCCTGGCCTGCCTTTCAAAAACGCTGTGTAAAAGCATTGCAGCGTCTCACTCAGCGCCCCGGACGCTCACAACATATCGCAGTGTTCACCTCCGGTGGCGCGATCAGTGCAGTGACTCAGAATCTGTTGGGTCTGCCCGATGCCGGTATGGCCGAACTCAATAGCAGCATCATCAACGCCTCCTTAAGCAAAGTGCTGTTTAAGCCTGAACAAATCAGCCTCAGCAGCCTTAACAGCCACGCGCATTTTGAACGCGATGGTCTGCGTCATTTGATTACCTACCGCTAGGCACGCCATGCAAGATTTATCAAACAAAACCGCCGTCATTACCGGAGCTGGTAGCGGCTTTGGCCGTGAATTCGCCAAACACTGTGCTGCCGAAGGCATGAACCTGGTACTGGCTGATTTGAACCACGACGCGTTACTCGCAACCGTGGCAGAACTCCCCAACGACACACCGCACATACTGCAAACCTGCGATGTCTCCAAGCCGGAACAGGTGGATGCCCTCGCGCAAGCGAGCAAAACACGTTTCGGCGCAACCCATCTGTTGTTCAACAACGCAGGTGTAGCGGTCACCGGCCCCGTGTGGACCGCCACCTTGGATGAATGGCGCTGGGTTTTGGATGTGAATTTGATGGGCGTGGTGCACGGCCTGCGCGCCTTCACCCAAGACATGATCGACAGTGGAGAACCCTGCCACATCGTCAATACCGCATCCGCGGCGGGCCATTTGTCCGTGCCCGGCAGTGGGGTGTATTGCGTCAGCAAGCATGCGGTGGTGACCATGAGTGAATGCCTGTATCACGAACTGAACATGCTGCAAGCGCAAGTCGGCGTATCCCTGCTCTGCCCTGCTTTTGTACCCACAGGCATTGCGGATTCAGAAAATCTGCGGCCACAGGACGCGGCAAAAAATCCGCACCCTATGACCGCCAGCACCGACGCGATGACCAAACACGCTGTAGCCAGCGGACGTTTGAGTGCAGCTGATGTCGCTCGCATCACCCTTGACGCGGTGAAAGCCAATCGCTTTTATGTTTTCCCGCATGAAAAGATTAAAAATTCCATATCGGGCCGTTTCAACAATATCTTGAACGACGCGCCTCCACACAACTCTTTAACGGATACAAAATGAAGGCTCTGATCTGCAAAAAGCATGCGCCGCCGGAAGAACTGGTGGTTGAAGAAGTCGCTGACCTGATACCAGGAGACGATGAAGTGGTGGTGGATGTGCACGCCGCTGCAATCAACTTCCCCGACACGCTCATCATCCAAAATTTGTACCAGTTCAAACCCGAATTGCCATTCTCGCCGGGTGGTGAGTCGGCAGGGGTGGTGTCCGCCATTGGTAGCAAGGTCAAGAACGTCAAGGTGGGCGATCGCGTCATCAGCTTTACCGGCTGGGGTGGTATTGCCGAGCAAGTGCTGTGCAAAGGCTTGCAAGTCATTCCTATGGTGGCCGACATGGATTTTGTCACCGCCTCTGCCTTTGTCATGACTTACGGCACCTCCCTGCATGCCTTAAAAGATCGCGCTCGGCTCAAAGAGGGCGAGACCTTATGCGTTTTGGGTGCATCAGGCGGGGTCGGCCTGGCAGCGGTGGAAATTGGCAAAGCCTTGGGCGCCAAAGTGATTGCCTGTGCCTCGACGCCGGAAAAACTGGCGGTGTGCAAAGATCACGGTGCTGATGAGTTGATTAATTACAGCGAAGAAGACCTCAAAGCGCGCATCAAAGAACTCACGGGCGGCAAAGGTGCTGACGTGATTTATGATCCAGTAGGTGGTGATTACAGCGAAAAAGCCCTGCGCAGCATCGCCTGGCGCGGACGCTTCTTGGTGGTCGGTTTTGCCAATGGCGAAATTCCCAAGATTCCACTCAATCTGACTTTGCTGAAAGGCTGCTCCATCGCCGGTGTGTTTTGGGGTGATTTCGTCAAACGTGAACCGATGAATTTGATGATGGACTTACGCACATTGATCGGCTGGTTTGCCGACGGCAGCATCAAGCCACATATTGCCGCCACCTACCCCTTGGAGCGCGGCGGCGAAGCCATACGTGCGCTGATGGACAGAAAGGTCTCGGGCAAAGTTGTAGTCACTATGGATAGAAACACATGAGCGAAGCTTTCAGCGGCACAATGCCGGTACGCGAAAAACATGAATTCGATGTCGCCGCACTGGAAAACTACTTACTCGACACGGTCGATGGTTTTGCCGGGCCATTGCGGGTCGAACAGTTCAAAGGTGGGCAATCCAACCCCACTTACAAGCTCATCACACCGACCCAAAACTATGTGTTGCGACGCAAACCGCCGGGCAAGCTGATCAAGTCGGCCCATGCGGTTGATCGCGAATACCGCGTCATCAGCGCTTTGGCTGGCAGTGAAGTTCCGGTCGCTCATACCTATTGCTTGTGCGAGGACGAAGACGTCATAGGCACAGCCTTTTACGTCATGGATTGCGTGGAAGGCCGGATTTTTTGGGACCCCGCGCTACCTGAGCAAACAGAGCAAGAGCGCGCGGAAATCTACGCGGAAATGAACCGCGTCATCGCCGCTTTGCACCAAATCGATCCGACCAGCATTGGGCTTGGCGACTACGGTAAGAGCGGCAACTATTTTGCCCGCCAAATCACACGCTGGTCCCAACAATACGCGGCCTCCGCAGCGCAGCGTATCGAGACCATGGACAAGCTGGTCGAATGGCTGCCGAACAACATACCGCCTGGCGATGCCACCCGCATCGTGCACGGTGATTTCCGACTGGACAATATGATTTTCCATCCCACGGAAAATCGTGTTTTGGCGGTCTTGGATTGGGAACTCTCAACCTTGGGACACCCGCTGGCCGATTTCGCTTATCACTGCATGGCTTGGCGCATGCCGTCAGTCGGCGCCATGCGCGGCCTGGCGGGGAAAGACTTGGAAGAGCTGAACATACCTTCTGAACTGGACTACATGCAGATGTACGCCAAACTCAGTGAATTTGGCATTCCGAGCCCAGACGAATGGGACTTCTACATGGCCTACAACTTCTTCCGCTTGGCGGGCATTTTGCACGGCATATTAGGCCGAGTGAAAGACGGTACAGCCTCAAGCAAGCAGGCCGAAGCCATGGGCATGATGGCCATTCCCTGTGCCAATCTCGCCTGGCAAACCGTAGAGAAGATCATCGCTCGCGGTTAAGCGTATTCACCACACATCACTCAATCTGCGATGCCTTTAGACGCAGACTAGGATTCCCGCATGAATTTTGATTACACCCCGAAAACCCAAGATCTCATCCAACGCGTCAAAACCTTTATGGATGAGCACGTTTACCCAAATGAACATGTGTTCGAGCAGCAAGTAGCGGAAGGTGATCGCTGGCAACCCACCCAGATCATGGAAGAGATGAAAGCCAAAGCCCGTGCTGCAGGCTTGTGGAATTTGTTCATGCCGGAATTTGATGAAGGCGCCGGCTTGAGCAATTTGGAATACGCCCCCTTGTGTGAGCAAATGGGTCGTGTGTTGTGGGCACCTGAAATCTTCAATTGCAATGCGCCCGACACCGGCAATATGGAAGTGCTTGCCCGCTACGGCACACAAGAGCAAAAGGACCAGTGGCTAACACCATTGCTTAACGGTGAGATTCGCTCCGCCTTTGCCATGACGGAACCGGCGGTGGCCTCCTCTGACGCGACCAACATTCAGTCCTCTATCGTGCGTGACGGTGACGAATACGTCATCAATGGGCGTAAGTGGTGGACTTCAGGCGCCAACGATCCGCGCTGCAAAGTCTTTATATTCATGGGCAAAACCGATCCCGGCAATGAAAGCCGCCATCGCCAACAATCCATGATTTTGATTCCGGCCGATGCCAAAGGCGTAAACATCATGCGTCACTTGCCTGTTATGGGCTTCGACGATGCGCCGCACGGTCACGCTGAAATCGATTTCAAGGACGTGCGCGTTCCGGTCAGCAACATTTTGCTAGGCGAAGGTCGCGGCTTTGAAATTGCGCAAGGACGCTTAGGCCCAGGTCGCATTCATCACTGCATGCGACTGATAGGCTTGACCGAACGCGCTCTAGAAAAAATGTGCCAACGCTTGGGCAGTCGCACCGCTTTCGGCAAACCGATTGCCCGCCAGGGTGTCTGGGCGGAACGGGTGGCTGAATCTCGGATCATGATTGATCAGGCCCGCCTACTCACGCTGAAAGCCTCCGACATGATGGACAAAGTCGGTAACAAAGCTGCCGCCCAAGAGATCGCGATGATTAAGGTAATGGCGCCGAATATGGCCTGCCAAGTCATCGATTGGGCGATACAAGCGCACGGTGGTGGTGGGTTAACTACCGATTACGGCTTGGCCCAAGCTTATTCTTGGGCACGTGTCTTGCGCTTGGCCGACGGACCCGATGAAGTTCATCGGGCCTCCATTGCGAAAATGGAATTTGGTCGGCATATGAAGCTCAGCTAAGACCGCATTCACCGCAACTCGACATAAAGCGAAAAGACGCAGCCTTTGCACACGCTGCGTCTTTTTTGCAAACCTTTGAGCAAGCATGAAGCGATGGCTCGGCTTAACAGATACGCTGAAGCGTCAATTTATGATTTAGGCAGAAACGATTTTAAGCCACCACCAGCGTCTCGACCGCATCCAAGGTCCGAGATAAGGTGTAATCGAATACTTCATCGTCACTGCGTTTGCCCAATGCGGGCAGTATCTCCAGCCACGTGCCGCGACTGGCTTCCGGCAAATCCTGCAAGGCTTTTTGCACGCCGCCCAACTCTGCTGGCACCACAGCGGGCAATATTAATTCCATCAGTACGCTGCCAGTCACCACACGACTGACCCAACGTTGCGCATCAGCCAAAGCTTCGCCCTGCAAGCCGGCTTGGCTAAGCGCTTGCAGCAAGGGATTGGACAATTCCAACCAAGCCGCTGGGGTGCCCAAACCGTCCTGCATCAAACTAGCCAGGAACGGATAAGACAAAAACTGATCACGCAAAGCATGTGCCCAATTGCTAATGGTAAGACGCCAGTTTTGCTCACTAATCTCGAACTGAACATCGCGCAACACGCTATCGGCTATCGCATGCATCAAATCCTGGCGATTGCGGATATGCGTGTACAGCGACATCGGCGCCGTATCCATGGCTTTTGCCAAAGCCTGCATCGTCAACGGGAGATTGGGCTTCTCTTGTAGCAAACTCAGGGCAACCGCGACGATTTTCTGACGCGACAATTGGGCTGGGCGGCCACGTTTTCGCGGCGCCGAAGTGGGCTTGCTCATATTTTCCGTAACAGCTACGTAATTTACTGCAGTGTAGCCAAGCCTAGAGACAAAACAAAACTCGCTTATTGCAAACTGAGCGATGCAATCGCTGATTCCAGTGATTCGCCATGTGCTGCGACATGTGTCGCCATCTGAATATCCGGCAAAAGGTGACCATCGGAAAATATATTTTCCACCCGCAGGGCCACGTCATCAATTCGCTCTGACCACTGCTGTTTAGATTCCGTGATTTCGCCCCACATCACGAAACTTGCCTCGTCCCAAAGACCCGCCATCAACTGATGGCCCGCCTGCAGCTTTAGCTCAGCGGCTATTTCTCGCATCATGGTCTCGAAATCTCCAGGCTCGCAAAATTGACGAATATTGTTGGCGTTGAGTATTCGAATGCCAGCTAAACCGGTCAATGTGTTGCCAGCCAAAGACATTTCTAGCGATTCTTGGACGCCTTCTTGGTTCAACAAACCAGTCAGGTTATCAACCATGTGCAACTGACGCTCGGCGTTTTGCTTACGTTGCAAATTCAATAGCTCGACCTGTACAGCGCGGTAAGCCGTACCCTGTACGCGCAATTGCAAATCCAGCAATAAGATAATCAATGGACCGAGCAGCCAAACGGTGACCGCAAGCAAGGCCATGCCGTAAATTGTCTGTGCTTGAGCGGCGTACAAAAACCAATGCAACGCGCTCGATGCCGCCAACACCGCTAAAAAAGACCATTGCGTGAAATGCGCGTGGCCTTTTATCAAAAATACCCGTGCAATCAGCAGAAACAAGGGAATGCCTATGGTCAAAAGTGGAGGCCAACCACGCTGCAGCAGCGAGTCCTGTTCCGGACCAAACAAGTAGTTCACGATTTGCCCTGCAATCATGCAACCGGCTATGACCACCCACGCACGCACGATGGGATAGGCATGCTCTTTTGCGCGCAACATCATGATCACCGGTAGGGCAAATAGGATACTTAGCCCTAAAGCCAAGGCCACCACAGTTGGTGTCGGCACGCTGCGCACAAAGAGCAAAGTTGCCAAGCAAGCGGAACCCACTATGGCCAAAATGATGCCCGACAGCGCTGCGGCCGTTCGATTGGCTGCGACGGTCTCGTTCAAGACACGTTTTTCTATTGCGGAAACTGTTTTGGGATCAGGAACAAACATGGCGACGCACTAAAAGATATGAGTGCATATTACCCTCTCCTCCAAGCGAGGCTTGACATTATTTCCGTATGACTTACGGTATTTGCCATTCTTCACACTCATGGTGATCGTCATCAAGGCATTTCTGGTGGCCTGCTTGCAGGGCTTCAAAAAGATTCGACTGTGGATTTTACGCCTACGCGGCAAGACAGAAGCTGATGTTGCAGCCCAGCGCATCGTCTCTGGCCAATCCTGGGAAGAATTCTGCGACACGCTCAAAGCCGCGGGCAGCGCCATGGTTTTCCCCGGCGCACCCATGGATTCTTTTAATCAAGCAGAAGGTTATCGCTATTTGTCGCGTCTGACCCGTGCCGGCTTAGAAGCCTTTATGGAATACGCCGACCCCAGAGCTCCAGTACTGCGTCGACTGGCACATGAGACCGTCAAAATGGGTTCCGACAACCCCGACAACAACTATATGAGCGCACAAATCAGTGGCTCGCTGGACTATCGCATTCGCGGCACACGCGGCACCGTGCATTACCTCGGCTTTGGCAGCCAGAAAGGTCACTACGGCAAAGGTGGCGAGATGCCGACCACCGGTTATGTAGAGGCCGACGCTTTAGACATCAATGCAGACGGCAGTTTTGAACTCATCATCAGCGCCAAAGAACATGCCGGTAACTGGCTGCCTATGGAGCCAGACTCCAGCATGGTGATCGTGCGCCAAACCTTTGAAGATCGCAGCAGCGAAATTCCTGCTGAGCTGACCATCGAGTGCGTCAGCGGAGATGGCATACCTAGCCCGGTTACCGCACAAACGGTGGATGAAGGTCTGAATATGGCCAGCACTTTGGTAGCCGGTGCCTCCATGTTATTCGCTAAGTGGGCCAAAGATTTTCAGAAGCACACCAACGAATTACCTATGTTCGATCCGGAGCGCTCGACCAAAGCCGGCGGTGATCCGAATATCATTTATTACCACAGCTATTGGCGGCTCGCCGCCGATGAAGTCTTGCTCATCGAAGCCACGCCGCCAGAGTGTGAGAGTTGGAATTTCCAATTGGATAACCACTGGTTTGAGTCCTTGGATTACCGCTATTTCACCATCCACGTCAACAAGCACACCGCGCAATACAACGCCGACGGTTCGGTCACCATAGTGGTTGCCCATCAAGACCCTGGCCTGCCCAATTGGATCAATACCGTCAGCCACGAGTGTGGCGGCATGAGTTTTCGTTGGATACGCGCTAAAACACATCCGCAACCACGGTGCCGAGTCGTGAAGTTTGCTGCGCTGAATGCAGCACACCCTTAAAACAATGAATGCCATGCCAGCTATTAAAGCGAACACAGCACTGACTTGTGCTTGTTTGCCAGACATTTCGCGTAGGCCCGTCCGAAGTCGGATCAGGCCCGCAAGGAACGCGCATGGACGCGCGTTCTGGGCGAGAGGGCAAGGATGCCCTCTGCGCGCAGCCCCGGCGCAGGAAGGATCAGCCGCAGCGAGTCTGACAAACAAGCACAAATCTGTGCGCTATACAGGTCGAACATCATGAACAAACCATTCCACCCCTACCGCCCCACCGCCATTGCCATACTCAATGGCATGGGCCGCGCCCTGGGCTGGCGTGCCGGTCTGAATCCAGCCGATTTAATCAAAACTGCTGAAAAACGCACAGGCCTGAAAGACTGGGGGGAACACGATTTCCGCCCTGCGCTAGAGCAACTATGCAGTTCAGCAATCCACGAAGCGAATATGCATCCTTTCGGGCGCTGGGTATTTCGCAAACGCGTTTTGGATCTACTGACAACGCGCTTGCGGGTTCAAGATTTGATTCGTCAGCACCCGGAAATCTGCGAACGGGAGATCAATCCCCCGCTAGTGATCGCCGGATTGCAACGCACAGGCACGACCATGCTGCATCGCCTGTTATCCGCTGATCCAGGCACCCGCGCTTTGCAATCTTGGGAAGCAATCAATCCTATGCCACACCCCAAGGAAACGCCGGGAGATCCACAATGGCGGATCAAGCAGGCGCTCACGGCCGAAAAAGGGCTGAAGTATTTGTCCCCTGAGTTCTTTGCCATACACCCGGTTGAGGCCACCGCACCAGAAGAAGATGTGTTGCTGCTGGAGTACAGCTTTCTCTCCGATGTGCCCGAAGCCACGCTCAATCTGCCCAGCTATTCACAATGGCTGTCTGAGCAAGATTTGATGCCCGCTTATCAGTATCTCAAGCTGCTGTTGCAGGTACTCGATTGGCAAAATCCTGGTCAGCGTTGGGTGCTGAAAACCCCAGCGCATTTGGGTTGCTTGGATGAATTATTAACGGTATTCCCTCAATCCAAAATTGTGCAGACTCACCGCGACCCCGCACGCATCACGGCATCTTTTTCCAGCATGTTGGCGCACGGCTATGGGGTGTTTTCCGATCAAGTCGAGCCTGACGTGATCGCGCGCCATTGGTTAGAAAAGAATGCTGGCATGGTAAATCGCGCCATGCTGACACGCGAGCAACATCCGCAAGCCTTTCTGGATGTGAACTACGCCGATGTCATGCAAAACCCAATGACACAAGTCGAACGTATCTACGCCTTTGCTGGCATTGAACTCAATACCCAAGCCCGTGAGGCAATGCAAGCCTCTCTGCAAGCCAACAAGAAGGATCGCCACGGCAAGCATCGCTACAGTTTGGACGATTTCGACTTATCACTAGAAGACGTAGAGCAGGCTTACGCGCTTTACATTAACCATTTCCAAATTCCCAGCGAACAGGACAAAGCCGCATGAGCAGTTCAGAAACCGGCAGCTACCGTAACCCCGTACTTGCCACCGTCAATGGCATTATTGATTTATTTCGACACAAAGATTCCATAGGCGAGCTAAAAGACAGCGACCGACTCGACGGGCTCACCTGCTTGGTCACGGGCGCCAATTCAGGCCTGGGTAAAGCCACCGCGATCGATCTGGCGAAACGTGGCGGCCGGGTCATCATGGCCTGCCGCAGCGGCATTCCTGAGGCCGCCGAAGACATTAAGGCCGCCAGTGGTAGCGATGCCATCAGTATGGTTAAACTCGATCTGGCTGACTTCGCTTCTATCCAAGCATGCTGCGACGAACTCAAAGCGCGCGGTGAAAAGCTTGACCGTGTGGTGCTCAATGCGGGCTTGGTGCCGCAACGGGCGATCAAAACCCAGCAAGGCTTCGAAATGATGTTTGGAGTACATGTCTTGGGCAACAAGATGTTTATCCTGCGCCTGCTGCAAGACGGTACGATTCCCAATCGTCTGCTGGCCGACACGGCCAACGCAGAAGATGGCAAAACGCCGCGCATCGTCTTTGTGTCTTCAGAATCCCATCGCTCCGGCACACCGATAGAATTGGATCAACTTGGCCAATTTGTCGACTACAGCCCCATGGGCAGCGTGGCCCAGTACGGCCATAGCAAATTGGTACTCACCAGCGTCGCCATGGAACTGTCGCGCCGCCTGCAAACCGCAGACGGCGTGGATGTTTCAGTGCATGCGGTCTGCCCTGGCCCGATCAATTCCAATATTGCACGCGAAGCACCGCGCTTCGTGAAGCCCCTGCTCAGCATGGTCATGGGCGTATTGTTCGCCAGTCCAGAAAAAGCGGCTGTTCCCGTTGTTTATCTCACCGCCGCGCAAGAGCGCGAAGGTGACAGTGGCCTGTATTTGCATCTGATGGTAAAAAAAGCCCCCGCACCGCAAGCCGCAGACAAGCAATTGGCCAGCGAAGTGTGGAACCGTACTGACCGCCTGATCACCGCCCATAGCTGAGTAATTACCATGCCGGCAGCCCGCTCTGAAATCATCATCAACGCCTCGCTAGAACAGGTATGGGGCGTGATGCTCGATATCGACAAGTACCGCGAATGGAATCCCTTTGTTGAGCATATAGAATGCGCCGACACACCACCGGTGCTGGGTTCCGACTTAACCCTGCACGTGGCCTTTAGCAACGGCATGAAGCGCCAAGAGATCGAAAGAATCACGCGTTTAGAAGTGCCTGGCGAACAAGGACAAGCGGCTTTGCAGTACCAGTTCACCGGCCCGCTATCAGACTGGAATTTGGTCCGCGGGCAACGCCTGCAAACACTCGTGGCCATCAGCCCACAAGAAACGCGCTACGTCTCTTACGAAAATCTGACCGGCTGGCTGTCCTGGCTGGCGCCGATGAAGCAAGTACGTGATGGCTTCAAACGACACGCACAAGCATTAAAGCAACGGTGTGAACAACAGTCGTAAACGCGCAGCGGACACAGCAACAGATTCCCCGCCTATGCGATGTACGCCCAGGCCATGAAGGGATAAGCTTGTCATAGGGCTTTCACGCCATCGCTGCACCACAACCCGCAAGGCCGTATGTCAGAACTCACGGATTATCTACCGCAACGTGCCATCAAACGACGCATCCGCAAGGCGGCCATACGCCGTGTGCGCAAGGATTTGATACTTCATAATAAGAAAGAAGCGGATATGTCGGCGGACGACTTGGAATACTTGGTGGCGGATGCGGAAAAAGATGTCATCAATGATCTCAAGCAAACCAGCCTGATTGGTGCCCTCGCTTTGCTAGGCATCAACTTCTTTTAATGTCCCTGTATCGATTCGCCCGTATGACAGCGCTGCTGGCGCTGTTACGCAAATACCGACAACGACTGGCACGCATCGTATTTGCGATTACCTTCGCCTTGGTGAGCCATTGGGCCTATCCCGATTTGGCCCAGTTTGCGCAGCAACAGCATCCGCAATGGCTGGTTTGGTTGCTTGCAGGTAAAACGCTGATTTTGTTCGTCGCGTTGTTTGTGGTGCTGTGGCAACTCAACCGCATGATCCAAGGCGATGATGCACAAGCCCCTCAGACAACAGCCCGCCGTGACACTGCTCCGGGTAGCGACATACAAGCAAGCAGCAAGCTGGATGAACTGTTAGACAAACCCAGACTGCGTCATCGCAAAGACGAATTGCTCACAAAAGATTAAAGCCCACCAGCAGCGCTAGCGATTCTTTTTGTTCCGCGCATGCTGCTGGGCGTTTTTATAGGTTTTTTCCAGCTTTTTCTGTGAGGCATTACGCGCTGCAATACTCTGAGCATTCTTGTGCTGTTCCCTTTGCAGTTTTTCATAACTGTTCCAACGCCGCTCGCTCAATTCACCACTGGCGATAGCACCGCGAATAGCACAGCCGGGCTCACCTTGATGGGCACAGTCATTGAATTTACATTGACCTATATGCGGGGTGACGTCTTCAAACAGGGCGTAAACACCATCGCCACATTCCGGCAATTGCAATTCGCGCATACCCGGTGTGTCGATAATCAAACCGCCACTGCGCAAGCGGTGCAAGGAGCGGGTCGTGGTGGTGTGACGGCCTTTGTCATCACCTACCCGCGCCTCTTGGGTGGCTTGTTCTTCGCCGCTCAAACACAGGGAATTGGTCAAGGTGGATTTCCCCACCCCAGATGAACCCACCAGCGCGATGGTCTGTCCCGGACCGCACCAGATTTCTAAAGCACTAACCGCAGTGGCATCCAAAGCATTCAGCGCGACAACCTTAAGGTCGGATCGCAAATCTTGCGCCGATGTGGTGTATTGCTCAACCTCCGCTTCCACACTTTCATCAGCCTTGGTCAGTACGATCACCGGTTCGACTTTGGCATCCAGCGCCAGCACCAAATAGCGCTCCAAACGCTCTAAGCTGAAATCGGTATTGCAAGAACTGACAATAAACAGCGTGTCCAGATTGGCCGCGATCAATTGCTCATCGGCACGATCACCGGCGGCACGGCGAGAGACACAAGAAAATCGTTCTAAACGCTGCAGCGGCAACACCAAACCATCTTTGACTTCGGCCAATAGCCAATCGCCCACCGCGAGGTCGTATTTTTTGGGATACAGCACCAAGTCCATCTCATGCTCACCTTGTGGTGACCACAAATACGCTTGTGAGCGCTCAATGCGTGCTATGCGCATGGCGGTGGCAGCGGGCCGATTATCCAATGTCGATTGCCATTGCGGGCGAAAACCCAAGGCTAATAATGAATCGCTCACGCGGCAGTCAAGTAGCTATACATAGCGGGCATTCTAATCAAATCTGCTTTGTTGCAGCGCAAGAATGCAAAAAGCGTTAAAATTAACCGCTCGGTTAGCGCTTATTCACAAGCCGCAGTTCCGATCTCCCGCTCGCATTCGCGAGTTGACCCTGTTTAATTTAGTGAGGCATTCATGTCGAACAACGAAGTTGTGGTGCTGAGCGCCGCTCGCACAGCCATTGGTACTTTTGGCGGTTCTCTAAAATCCGTTGCCCTGCCCGATCTGGCAACCACCGCTGTAAAAGCCGCTATTGAGCGCTCCGGTGTGGCTGCAAACGAATTTGGCCATCTGGCCATGGGTACGGTTATCCCGACCTCGCCCAAGGATGCGTATTTATCGCGTGTCGCTGCTGTGCAAGCGGGTCTACCGCATGAATGCCCAGCGTTTAACGTCAATCGGCTGTGTGGATCTGGCTTGCAAGCCATAGTATCCGCGGCTCAAGCCCTCATGCTGGGAGATGCCGAAGTGGCCATTGGTGCTGGCGCTGAAAACATGAGCCAGAGTATTTATTCGCTGCCGACCGGACGTTGGGGTGCACGCATGGGCGACGGTCAAATTCAGGATTTCATGCTGGGCGCTTTGCATGACCCGTTCCAAGACATACACATGGGCATTACGGCGGAAAATGTAGCGGAAAAATACGGCATTAGCCGCGAGCAAATGGATGCCTTGGCTGCTCAAAGCCAACAACGCGCAGCTCACGCCATCGCTGAAGGCCGTTTCAAATCACAAATCGTGCCGGTGGAAATCAAATCACGCAAAGGCGTCACTATCTTTGATACCGATGAGCATGTGCGCGGCGAAACGAGCATTGAAACGCTGTCCGGTATGCGTGCTGTATTCAAAAAAGACGGATTGGTAACTGCTGGGAATGCCTCCGGCTTAAATGACGGCGCTGCTGCTGTCGTTTTATCCACCGCGGCTGCAGCTGAACGCTTGGGCAAAAAGCCTTTGGCGAAACTGTTGGGCTACGCCCACGCTGGTGTTGATCCCGCTTACATGGGCATAGGTCCGGTTCCGGCTTCTCGCAAGGTATTGGACAAGCTCGGCCTGTCAGTTGCCGACATGGACGTTATCGAATCCAACGAAGCCTTTGCTGCACAAGCCTGCGCTGTTGCTAAAGAATTGGGTTTTGATGCTGAGAAAGTGAACCCGAATGGTTCCGGTATTTCTTTGGGCCACCCTATTGGTGCCACCGGCGCTGTTATCACAACCAAAGCGCTGTATGAATTGGAGCGTATTGGTGGCCGTTATGCCCTGGTTACCATGTGTATTGGCGGTGGCCAAGGTATTGCTGCTGTATTTGAGAAGGTCTAAACATGGCGATTCAGAGCATCGGCGTCATAGGCGCGGGTTTGATGGGCAATGGGATTAGCCAGGTTGCCGCTGTTGCGGGCTTGAACGTCACCATGGTCGACATCGCAGATAAAGCTTTAGAGCGCGGCATGGCCACGCTCAGCAAAAGCTTGGACAAGCTGGTCGCCAAGGACAAACTCAGCCAAGACGCGCGGGACGCCGCCATTGCACGCATCACTACGACCACGGATTACGGCCAATTGGCGAGCGCGGATTTGGTGATCGAAGCCGCGACGGAAAATCGCGATATCAAGATTAAAATCTTGCAGCAGTTGGACAGCGTTTTGTCAGCCTCGGCGATTATCGCGACCAACACTTCGTCACTGTCCATCACCGAACTCGGTGCTGCAACGGGTCGTCCCGATCGCTTCATAGGCATGCATTTTTTCAATCCAGTGCCCGTAATGGCTTTGGTCGAAGTGATTAGCGGCTTACAAACCAGCCAAGACACACATGACACGGTGAAAGCCTTTGCACAGGCTATTGGTAAAACTGCGATCTCAGTGAAAAATGCGCCTGGCTTTGCGGTTAATCGCATCCTTTGCCCGATGATCAATGAAGCAATTTTTGCTTTGCAAGACGGCATTGCCAGCGCTGAAGACATCGACGCTGGCATGAAGCTGGGCTGCAATCAGCCGATTGGACCACTGGCACTGGCAGATTTAGTCGGCTTGGATACCTTGTTGTCCATAATGGATGCTTTCACCAATGAGTTTGGCGATCAAAAATACCGCCCAGCACCTTTGCTACGTGAATTGGTGGCAGCTGGTCACTATGGGCGTAAAAGCGGCCGTGGTTTTTATCAGTACTAGATGACAGACATGGTCGCGGTCATGGGTTCATGGCCGTGACCACCTGCCACAGCAATCCTAAGCCCAATACGCAAAGTATTGCCGCGCTCAATAACGACAGGCCCGGCAAATTGCGACGCAAGATCGTATTCAGCCGCGGATGTTGTACGCCGACGCTCAAAATCGAATACCAGCCTCCATCCACTGCAATCGCGGTCAAGACGGCAAGCGACTGCCCCAAAGCCGGCACGTTTTCTGGCAAAGCGGCTGTAAACACGGCCAAGAAAAAGACCGCCACTTTGGG
Organism: Oceanococcus sp.; assembly: GCA_051252075.1. Classification (GTDB taxonomy): domain Bacteria; phylum Pseudomonadota; class Gammaproteobacteria; order Nevskiales; family Oceanococcaceae; genus Oceanococcus. The sequence goes on from JBPOFU010000040.1 coordinate 20,711, forward strand.
GTTGACCAAACCCATGGTGAGCCCGTCGCGCAGCGCATCCCGCTGACGCTGAATTGGTGGTACGGGTGCTTTCCAGTGCAATGCGGACAGCACGGCCAAGCGCAACAGCCAAAACCCTGCAGCTAGCGATAAAGTGATTTTCAATGATTCGCTTTGACCAAGTAATACCGCCACACCCGTAACCGCCAAGCTGGCATAGATACCGACGCCACAAGCATGGGCCCAAGAACACAGCAAACCACCGCGCAAAGATGTGCTGGCGTGCTGCAAAACCAAAGCCAGGCTGGGACCCGGTGAAACCGCACCACCGATGCAGGCGACCACGATCAATAGCCATTCGCTAACACTCATGTTCGCAGTCTCACGCCAAACCTTGCTGCAATAGTCGCTCAACCAAGGCATGCATGTCGGCATTTTCTAATTCGCCGCCCGACACGCTGGAACGACACAAATTAGCACCGGCCAAATCTTTAGTACTGCGCTTGTGCATACACGCCAAGGCACCGTTGTTAGCGCCGAGCAAGTCCTCAACCACAGCCGGGCTTAACATGCCCATATCTTCCATCACCGGAAGTTGCACCACATTATGGAGCGCAGTCAACAACTTGGGGCCTATAAACTGGGCTGGCATGCCCTGGGTATTGGTCTGCAGCATGCGCTGCGCCGTATCGGCATAAAAATCCAGAAAACTGTTGTGGCCATCACCTTGGTTGCGAAACATCAAAGCTGCGTTATGCACTTTCTTCCATGCCTTCCACTTGCCATGTCCATCAGCTTGAACCCAAACCTCACGGCCCACCGCATAATCCGCATCCGGCAGATTTAGGGCCTGTGGATGAAAGATGAGAAAATCAGCATCCAACCAAAGCACCTGCTGATAACCTTCCCGCAGCAGGTCCTGCAGCCACCTCAAACGAGCGAGATCGCTGGCAACAACAGCGCTGATACGAGAACCAGGGCGTAAGTCTTCCGGCAGCACGCTAAACAGCTCATCGTCTATAAAACGATAATCAAGACCTCGCGCCTCAGCCCAGCAGCGTGCATTGTCCATACAAAGCTGCAACCAGCCTTGTGCCTCATGCGCTGGACACGATTGCAGCAGCAAACCCGTGGTCATCAATTGAACTACAGGTCGCGGCGGATATAGCTGAGGATTTCGACCACTTGCTGCGGCGTTTGCGCCCACGCATTGGCCGCTTGATCCACTTCCTTCAAAGCATGAACCAAGCTGTCGTCGTGCAAGGTGATATACGGTTTGCCCAAAGCGGCACACAAACCAGCATCAAACGCGGCATTCCACTGACGGTATTTGTCACCAAAACGGACCACTGCCATATCGCATTGTTGAATCAAGGTGCGGGTACGCAAGGCATTCACGCCGGAGGATTTGTGATCACGCCAGTAGCCTTCACTTTGCGGCAATAACAGATCACCAGCAGCATCGCTGGCTTCGTGATTGGTGACCGCTGATGTAAAACGTAAATCCAAGCCTGCTTGCTTGGCACCGTCAGCGATCTGATCACGCCAATCGGTATGAATTTCCCCTGATAGGTAAATTGTCCAGCTCATGCTATCTCTCAATTCTAGGAGGCGCGCACTTTAGCAGACACTGTTCGGCAACCGAATCTGCATCATTGCGCGAGCGCTGTCGTAGACTTAGCCCACTATGAATATCGCCTATTACAGCCACCCTGACTGCCTGCTGCACGAGATCGCAGCTGGACATCCCGAACAAGCAAATCGTGTTCGTGTAATCGATGAGGCTTTGCAGCGCGATGAAGAACTAGCCGTTTGTTTGCGGCGTTTAGAAGCCCCCTTGGCGGCGACAGAGACCTTGAAATTGGCGCACAGCGAGACTTATGTGGACGCCCTGCTGGCATTGAACCCAGCGCAAGGTCAATCCATACGCCTGGATGAAGACACGGCTATTAACGCTTGGTCCTTGCAGGCCGCTAGACGTGCTGCGGGCGCGGTTGTGGCCGCCGTTGATGCGGTATTGGATGGCTCTCAACAACGTGCGTTTTGCAATGTCCGTCCGCCAGGCCACCATGCTGAACACGGCACAGCCATGGGCTTTTGTTTGTTCAATAGCATAGCGATAGGTGCGCTTCACGCCTTGGAACGTCACGGCTTGCAACGTGTTGCGGTGGTGGACTTTGATGTGCATTTTGGCAACGGAACGTCCAATATCCTGCGGATTGATCCGCGTGTGCTGTTACTGTCTTCTTGCCAATACCCGCTCTATCCCCTGCATGAGATTCCTCAGGCCAGCGCATCGGAAATTAATATCATTTTGCCCAGCGATAGCGATGGCAATGACTTTCGCACCGCGGTAGAGCGACAATGGCTGCCAGCCCTCGAGGCATTCGATGCAGAACTGGTTTTGATTTCTGCCGGATTTGATGCCCATGCCGACGACCCTCTGGCAGGCTTGCGTTGGCAAGCCGAGGACTACGCGTGGATCACCCAGCAGATATGCCAGACGACGAAACAATCCGCACTGGGCCGCGTGGTCTCCAGCTTGGAAGGCGGCTACCACTTAAAGGCATTGGCGTCATGCGCCCTCGCCCACACCCGTGCCTTAGCAGAACTCAACAACACCTCAATCTAAAGATTTCCCTATGAATGACATCAACATCCGGGCGGCGACTGCCGACGATACTCAATTGATTTTGGATTTGATCTTGGCCCTGGCCCGCTACGAAAAGGCAGAACATGAAGCTCTCGCCAGTGCGGACGACATCGTTGAGCACGTGCTCGCCGAAAACAGCGTGGCCAGCGCCTTGATTTGCCAGCAAGGCGACACCCCGATTGGATTCGCGGTGTATTTTTTCAGCTACTCCACTTGGCTGGGCAAACCCGGCTTGTTCTTGGAAGATTTATTTGTGCTTCCTGAATACCGCAGCCTAGGTGCCGGAAAACGCATACTGCAACATTTGGCTGGCATTGCGGTAGACAAGGGCTGTGGACGCTTCGAATGGAATGTGCTGGATTGGAATGAACCGGCAATCGGTTTCTATCAATCCTTAGGCGCCAAGCCGCAACAGGAATGGATAGGCTACCGCTTGCAAGGTGAGGCTTTGAACAGCTTGGCTGATGGGGCCGTGTGAAGTACAAATGTCGCACCCGATTCACATTCAAAGCGGGCATAACTAGCTGGACTGTCTACGATCCGTCGAAAACCAAGTAACTTATAGAAAGCCACTGACGCAGCGTAGCCCGTGCAGGGCAAAGTCACTTGATTGAGGTTCATGCTTGCTCTCCGCTCGCGCAACGCCTCTGCATGCCATTGTCAGCCTTCACTGTGTTCCATTTTGTACGGTATCGCTTAGCCTGTTGCAGGGTCGCTGTCGCTGTCAATTTCGGAAAATTTCCGAGCCATAGTGGGGTTACCCCGAGTCAACCTCTTAATGCTCAGATCTTCTGCTTTGTCGTTCGCTAAGCGGAGGTTGTTCGCGGATTTATGCAGGGCTTGCTTGGTTTTTTCAAGATCTTTAATCGCTTCGTCGATACGTTTTACAGCTTCTTCAAAGCCATCAGAGGCAAGGCGCCAGTTTCTCCCGAACGTGGTTTTAAAGTCGTCAAGTTGGTCTTCGAAGTTTGTAATATCAATATTCTGAGCTTTCACTAACGCAAGTTCAGATTTGTATTTCAGTGAATTTTGAGCCGCGTTTCTCAGAAGCGTGAGTATTGGCAGGAAGAACTGCGGCCTTACGACATACATCTTTGGGTAACGATGAGATACATCGACAATGCCAGAGTTATAAAGCTCACTGTCGGACTCAAGCAGCGAAACGAGCACCGCGTACTCGCATCCTTTTTCGTTCCGATCTTTATCCAATTCTTTGAAAAAGTCTTCGTTCTTCTTTTTTGTGGACGTTTCATCGCTTTCATTTTTCATCTCAAACATAATTGAGACGATCTCGGTCCCTGCCTCATCTAGGTCACGGAAGATGTAGTCCCCTTTACTGCCCGTACC
>JBPOFU010000041.1:0-23933 GCA_051252075.1 Oceanococcus sp.
GAGTCAGAGTCCGTAGTACTACCACTATACGAATCCCCAATCTTTGTAGGCGAAACAAGTACGCCACACTCGTTGAGTGTGGCGTATAAGTATTCCGCTGCATTTCCCCCAAGAAAACTTCGGGGGAAATACCAAGCCAGTTAGCGTTTGCTGTACTGAGTTGCTTTACGTGCTTTACGCAGACCGACTTTCTTACGCTCAACTTTACGTGAGTCGCGAGTCAGCAGACCGGCAGCGCGCAATGGAACGCGCAATTCTGCGTCGTATTCCACCAACGCACGGGACAAGCCGTGGCGAATCGCACCAGCTTGACCACTTGCACCACCACCAGACGTAGTAACGTTGATGTCGAAGCGACCCACGTTTTCGGTCAATTCCAGCGGTTGCATGACGATCATTACTGAGGTCGGGCGACCGAAGAATTCGTTGAGCGCCTTGCCGTTGACAGTGATCTGCCCAGTGCCGGTTTTCAAGAAGACGCGAGCGGTTGCCGTTTTGCGGCGGCCTGTGCCGTAATTCGTTTCCATATTACTTCTTCAGATCTAGGATTTGCGGTTGCTGAGCTTCATGTGGATGCTCAGTACCGGCGTAAACTTTGAGTTTCTTAAACATTGCACGACCCAATGAATTCTTCGGAAGCATGCCTTTAACAGCTGCTTCAAGAACCCGCTCTGGGTTATCACGCAATTGATCATCCAGACGAACGGCGTGCAGATTGCCGGGGCGTCCAGAGTGACGGTAATAGAATTTCTGACTGGCTTTATTGCCGGTCACTTTCACTTTTTCTGCATTGATAACAACGATGTAATCACCGGTATCAACGTGTGGAGTGAATTCAGGCTTGTGCTTGCCACGCAGGCGATGCGCAATTTCAGTGGACAGGCGACCGAGCACCAATTCATTGGCGTCAATCAGAACCCAGTCGTGACGCACTTCGTGCGGCTTGGCGGAAACAGTGGTTGTCATGCTTTATGGAATCCCGGTAAGCGCAAACGCGCCGACACATGGGGTGGACAGAAAGGGCGCGAATTTTATGGATTTAAACGACAAAAAGCAAGTCGCACAACCACCTAGAATTCCCAGGACATAGATACAGAGGAAATCGTATCTACATTTTCGGAATCGATGGGCACGTCGCTATTGTGTTTCCAAGTAAATCCGAGATTGGCGTAAACCCCGCCAATCACCGCCAATTTCAATTCAGTGACTGATTCAGTCGATGTATTGGCGTCGCCGGATTCTACCGTAATTTTCTGAGTAAAGTGACTGGTTTCGGTGATTTTCCAAACATAATTCAAGCCGCCACGTGCAATGATTTCGGATTCACGGCGCTCACCGACTCCTTGCGCCAGTGATTGGCGCGCACCCGCACCTACCTCCACGTCGAAGTTTTGTGTCTCAGTATTCAACAATCGGCGGCCATAACCCAGGGTTTGTACGCTGCGTTCGCGCACGCCAGCGAACAAATCTTTTTCATATTCAACCAGTGCGAAAACATAGTTATCTTCGCTAAAATCTAAAGCGCTGCGCAGACTGGCACTGTAGCGTTCGGAGGTGGTGTCTTTTTGCACGACCCCGGATGCATCGGTAGTCTCTGACCGTGCATGCAGCGCCTTCGTGGTGAAAGCGTTATGCCAAATACCATGCTCGTAGCTCAAGCCGAGGTCAGCCTGAAATGTGCCAGCTTCGCTGTTACCACTGCTTGCAATAGCTCCCAAGCCAATTTTTCCACCCCAAACCGCAGCAGCTGCGCTTTCTGTAGCACTGGGCTCAATCTGAGCATCTTGCGCTGATACAGTTGTCATGGGCACAAAGATAATCAGCCACGCTGACAACAGTGGTATCCGATATGATGAGGAATTCATTTTGTGCTCTGCAACATTTTGGGCGGCGTATTGTAGGTAATGAACAGGCAATTTCAAATTGAACAGGCCGATCTTTGCGTCAAATGCGGATTGTGCGCGCCGCACTGCCCTACCTATGGCCTGGATAAGCTAGAGCCGGAATCTCCGCGCGGGCGCATTGCCATCATGGCCGGCGTAGCCAGCGGCGCGATAAATAATAGCGAAGCTGCTCAACGCCATTTGGACCATTGCCTAGGCTGCCAAGCCTGCGAGACAGTATGTCCAGCCAAGGTGCCTTATTTGGAAATGCTGGATGCCCATCGCAGCGCTTATCCGCTCGCCGCTAAAACGCCCGATCGATTTATCCGCTCGCTGGTCACACTGGATCTGTTGCGCCCAATACTAAGGCTGCTACTCAAGCTGGTGGGTAGCCTGCGCTGGCCCAGCATGCGCTTAGCTCATGCGCTACAACTCACCCGCCTAACGAGACTCATAAGCCTAGCCCCGCAGCACACCGCATGGCGACAACCCCCTCGTCGCCCGCGCCCAGATCTGCAATTGTTTGTTGGCTGCATGGGCGATCTTGCCAACGCAAAAGCCATGGCGGCTTTTTTGCGCTGCTGCAAGGCCTTAGATTTACGGGTGGATGTGATTCCCGCACAGACCTGCTGCGGAGCCATCGCGCAGCACCGCGGTGACGCGAAATCCACTGAAAAAGCCAAGCAAAAATTAGCTACAACGTTGCGCGATGACTTGCCGGTAGTGGGCCTAGACTCGGCCTGCGTAAAGCAATTACGTGATCAAGGTTTCGTTCATGCACAAGAAGCATGCGGTTTTTTGAATACGCAAGATTGGAGCGATACCAAGCTTAACGCACTCGAAGCCTGCGCAGTGATTCACCAGCCTTGCTCTCATCGCAACGGATTGGGTGAACACGGTGCCGCACAGCAGTTGCTGCAGCGTATCCCACAACTGCGATTGCAAGCATTACAACAAACAGAGTGTTGCGGCGCCGCCGGCCTGCATGTTTTGGATTTCCCTGAACGCGCAGACAGCTTACTTGCAAGCAAATTGATTGAAGCTGACGCAGCGGATTACCTAGTTTCGACTAATATCGGCTGCGCACTGCATTTTGCCGCTGGCTGGCGTCGACAACAATTGCACGACAACAGACCACCACCCCAAACGTGCCACCCCCTGGAATTGATCTCCCAAGCTTTGATATGACGACACAAGCCACCATCCAAAGCGTGCTGCGTGAGCGCCGCACCGTGCATGATTTTGAATCGACGCTACCCGCCTGGCCTGAAGTCGAAGAGGCGCTGCAGTCCGCTTGCTTTGCGCCCAACCACTACTTCACCAAGCCGTGGACGTTTTACCGTATAGGCGCGCACACCAAGGCGGCCATAGTGGATCTCAACACGCAATTAGTCAGTCAACAAAAGGGCGCCGCAGCGGGCGAGAAAAAGCGTCAGCGCTGGTCGGCGGTCCCGGGCTGGTTGGTGGTCACCAGCAAGGTCTCTGCAAATAGCCTGCGCCACCGCGAGGACTACGCGGCCTGTTGCTGTGCGGTGCAAAATTTGATGCTGGATTTGTGGTCTCGCGGCATAGGCAGCAAGTGGACCACGGGTGCCGTGACCCGCGACCCCAGCTTTCACCGCTTGCTGGGGATAAAGTCGCACCAGGAAGAAGTGGTCGCGCTGCTTTGGTATGGCTACCCTAGTCAAGTGCCACGCGCGCTGCGCAGCCCCTTAAGCAAGAGCCTCAAACAGCTGCCCTAGCCCGCTGAATGATGACTACGCAACTCACTTTCCGCGCGCAATATCATCAGCTCAATCAGCTCACGCGACAAAGCCTGACGTAAACGCGCTTCCTCGACTTCCTTTGCCAACACATCTGCTGGATCAAAACTCAAACGGCGATATTCAGACAAAGTAAAAATCGCAGACGGCTGCTGATGCGCCACGATTTGAAAATCAATGGCTTGGCGCAACTCATATTCCACCGCTTTACCATCACTACCAATGGCTGCGACTGATTTGCTGTCGCGTAAACCAAGCAAACGTATTTGGAATGCTGGGTCAGCATTCGGTTTAAGGCCACGGTATTGCAGGGCCTTGTCCAATTGCTGAGAAAACCGATACATCCCAGCTTGGCGCATGGAATAGTCAATGCGGTAGCCCGGCCACTCCTCTGGCCAGCGATGACTACCCTGTAGCTGGAAGCCACAGGCGGTCAGGCAAGCGAGCAATAGCAACAAGCCGAAGCGCATGCTTATGTCACCACCAAATTGATTAACTTGCCAGGCACGTAGATTTCCTTGCGCAGGGTTTTATCTTGCAAATGACGCACTACATTTTCGTCGACTTTAGCAGCCGCAAGAATATCCTCTTTGCTGGCATCAGCCGGCACCTGCAAGCGGCCACGCAATTTCCCGTTGACCTGCACCACCAACTCCAAACTGTCGCTGACCATGGCTTGCTCGTCCACCTGTGGCCAAGCGGCATCAATCACATCGCCGGTATGACCCAAATTTGTCCACAGCTCGCTGCAGATGTGGGGCGTAATAGGCGCCAGCACACAGACTGCCGCTTCCAATGCTTCTTGCACCGCCGCTCGACTCGCATCATCGCTGGCTTCCAACTTACTCACCGCATTGAGCAATTCCATAACCGCGGCAATAGCGGTGTTGAAGGTCAGACGGCGACCAATATCGTCCGTGGCCTTTTGAATTGTTTCATGGGTTTTGCTGCGCAGTGCTTTGTACTCAGCTGACAAACTCGCCACATCCAAAGCGGCAACCGGGCCTTGAGCTACGTGGCTGGTGACCAAACGCCATAAACGCTTAACGAAACGAAACGCTCCTTCCACGCCAGTATCGGACCATTCCAAGGATTGATCGGGCGGCGCGGCAAACATCATGAACAAACGCACGGTGTCCGCACCGTAGCGATCAATCATCACTTGTGGGTCTATGCCGTTGTTTTTGGACTTGGACATTTTATTCATGCCGTCGTACTCAACAGCAGAACCATCACTGTTCAATACGCCGCCGCTGATCCGCCCATCGGCACCACGTTGCGGCTCGACCTCAACCGGCGAGAACCATTGCTGCCCACCTTTTTCATCGCGCTGGAAGTAACTGTCAGCCAACACCATGCCCTGAGTCAGCAGGCGCTTGAAGGGCTCGTTGGATTTCAGCAGACCTTCGTCACGCATCAATTTGTGGAAGAAGCGCGCATACAGCAAATGCAAAATCGCGTGCTCGACCCCACCTATGTATTGATCCACCGGCGCCCAATAATCGGCGCGCTCATCCAGCATCGCTAGCTCGCTACCTGGGCTAGCAAAACGTGCGTAATACCAACTGGATTCGAAAAAGGTATCGAAGGTATCGGTTTCACGCCGTGCCGGCTTGCCACAGCTGGGGCAATCAACCTTGATCCATTCCTCCAAGGTCGCCAACGGCGATGCGCCACCGGTCACGGTGACATCTTCGGGCAGCACCACGGGTAGCTGATCTTCCGGTACGGCCTGATCGCCACAGCTATCGCAATAGATAATGGGTATCGGACAACCCCAATAGCGCTGGCGTGATACGCCCCAATCGCGCAAGCGATAATTCACTTGCTTCTCGGCTTTGCCCTGCAAGCGTTCTTGTAAGGCGTTAAAAGCCGCCTCGAAATCCAGTCCATCCAAATCGCCGGAATTAATCAGTACGCCACGCTCGGTTTGCGCCTGCTCACTGACATCAGGGGCAGCTTGCCCGGCCGACGCAATCACCGCTTTGATAGGTAAACCGTAGGCGGTCGCAAACTCCCAATCACGCTGATCGTGCGCAGGCACACTCATTACTGCACCGGTGCCGTAAGTCATCAATACGAAATTCGCCGCCCACACGGGTACGCGCTCACCGCTAATCGGGTGAATCGCATCAATGCCTAGAGCAATGCCCTTTTTCTCTTGGGTTTCCAGATCCGCGGCAGCGGTGCCGCTGCGCTGACATTCCTCTATAAAAGTGGCAACGTTCGGTCTCTGCTCGGCCGCTTTCAAAGCCAAAGGATGGGTCGCTGCCACCGCCAAATAGGTCACCCCCATCAGCGTATCTGGGCGCGTGGTGTAGACCTTCAAAACCGGCGCTTCGGGCACAGCAAATTCGATTTGCAGCCCTTCAGAGCGACCAATCCAGTTGCGCTGCATGGTTTTGACCGCTTCGGGCCAGCCATCCAACTCATCCAGACTCTGCAGCAGTTCTTCCGCGTAATCGGTGATCTTCAGAAACCATTGCGGTATTTCTTTTTGCTCTACCAACGCGCCGGAGCGCCAGCCGCGGCCATCGATGACTTGCTCATTGGCCAGTACGGTGTTGTCCACCGGATCCCAGTTCACCACCGAGTTTTTGCGATACACCAAGCCTTTCTTCATTAGACGGGTGAACAGCCATTGCTCCCAGCGGTAGTAATCGGGATTGCAGGTTGCCAACTCACGCGACCAATCGTAGCCAAAACCCAAGCGCTGCAGTTGGCCGCGCATATAGTCGATGTTTTCCCGCGTCCACGCTGCAGGCGGCACTTTGTTTTTGATTGCCGCGTTTTCCGCAGGCAAGCCAAAGGCATCCCAGCCCATGGGCTGCAATACATTCTTACCGCACATGCGCTGATAACGCGCGAGCACATCACCAATGGTGTAGTTGCGCACATGGCCCATATGCAGCCGCCCCGAGGGGTACGGAAACATGCTCAGGCAGTAGTATTTTTCCTTGCTCGGGTCTTCTTTGACCTGGAAGGATTGCGCATCGCTCCAGCGCTGCTGAACGGCGGTTTCTATTGCCTGCGGATCGTACTGGTCCTGCATCGGGGCTTCAATCTCGGAAAAAGCCGCTTATCTTATCGTGGCGCAGGGTTTCCCCGTTAGTTGTATTCGCGTTTTTCACGCGACCACCGCAGCACACCAGCCAACAGCAAGCCCGCGAACATAACAAACAGCAACGGTGACCGGCCCCATTGCTGATAAGGCGTTAAGCCCTGGCGCGGCGTAACACTTGCGCGCAACAAGCCGCGCTGGCCCCAGCCCAATTGCTGGCTCACTTGGCCATCCGCATCGATAACAGCAGAGACCCCGGTGTTGGCCACGCGCAACAAACTGCGCCCCGACTCAGCAGCCCGCAAGCGTGCAATCTGCAAATGTTGCTGTGGAGCTGCAGAGCCCGCAAACCAAGCGTCATTGGTGACATTGACCAAGAACGCGCTGTCCACTGATGTACGACGCACCTCCATAGGAAATACATCTTCAAAGCAGATCGACATGGAGACTCGGTAGCCATTGACGCTGAGAGTGGATTGACCACTCATACCCTGAGAAGCAATCTCAGGAAACGGCAGACCCAACACATCAAACAGGGGCTTAAGCCAATCCGGCGCAGGAATATACTCACCAAAAGGCACCAAATGGCTTTTCACATAACGGCCTTCATCTTCACCCAAGGCATACACGGTGTTGAAATTGCGTCCGTCTTGCTGCGTCAATACGCCTGCGTACAAGGTGCCCCCAGCATCGCTGGCTTGCATGTCCAGCAAATCAAACAACCACGTGACATAGGCGTGCGGCAAGGGGATCGCGACCTCCGGCCAAATCACCAAATCCGCAGGCCAAGCTTCGCGCGTCAAACCTTCGTACAACTCCACGGTGGGCATACGGTTCTCAGCCAGCCACTTTTGATCCTGCGAGATATTGCCTTGAATCAAAACGGTTGAAAGATCATCACCGGCGACTTGAGTCCAATCAGACGGCTTAGGCAACACAGCGTGCAACAGCACCACCGCCAACAACGCAAGGCCCGCTAAAACCCGGCCCTGAGGTACAAATAGTCTGCTTAACGCAATGGCCACCAACGCATACACGGCGGAAACGCCATGCACCCCGACTACGGCAGCAAGATTGAGTCCATTCGGGACATCACTGGCGACATAGCCCAAGCTGAACCAAGGAAATCCGTGTAGCACGGTCGCGCGGAGAAATTCACCGGCCAACCAACACAGGGGCCACAAGCTTAATGCCGCAAACACAGTGCTATGGCCTCGTAAAAACACGAATAACCCTGCTGACAGCGCCGGAAACAACCCCAGGTAAGCCGCCAACATGGCCAGCAACAGCAAGGCCAAGGGCAAAGGCGCGCCGCCAAACACCCAAGTACTGATTAATACCCACCACACGCCGCTAACAAAGTGGGAAAAGCCAAACACCCAACCCAAATACAAAGCCTTGCGACTGGATGCTTTGGACAACAGCAAAAGTAACAAGGCGGGCCCCAGCACGATGCCCGGGACAAAAGAAAACGGCGCAAAAGCCAAGCTGGTCATCAGCCCTGCCAAGCACGCCAGCACGGAGGGCATTAGACGCCCTTCGCTGCAACGATCAAGCAACTCAGCTCTCGGCTTTGGGCTGCCCACTCACACTCACTCGCAACAAGTTGAGGCGACGGTTGTCCGCTTTGGATACCTGAAACTCAAAATCACCCAAACTCACGGATTCGCCGGGCTTCGGCAATCGGCCGAAATGGTGAGTAATCAATCCGCCAACCGTATCGAATTCATCATTGGAAAAGTCGGCACCGAAGTAGGCATTAAAATCTTCAATCGAAGCCAAGCCTTTGACCAAATAGCTCTGGTTATCTTGGCGCAAGATGGATGCGCCTTCTGACTCATCATGTTCATCGTCGATATCGCCGACGATGGTTTCCAGTACATCTTCTATGGTGACCAAACCGGAGACACCACCGTATTCATCCACCACCAAGGCCATATGATTTCGCCCGCTGCGGAATTGTTTTAGCAGCACATTGAGGCGCTTGTTTTCGGGCACAAATTCAGGCTCGCGCAAGCAATCCTGAATCCGGAAATCCTTGGACTGCAGGTCTTGCCCGACATATTTAAGCAAATCCTTAGCCAGCAAGATCCCCAAAACTTCATCGCGACTTTCAACGATAACGGGAAAACGTGAGTGGCCGGAATCCACCACCGCGCGAAGCACGTCATTCAGCGTCATGTCGTGTTCAATCACCACCATTTGTGAGCGCGGAACCATGATGTGCTCAACCGGGGTTTCTGCCGCTTCCAATACGCCCTCGATCATCAACTGGGCATCAGCATCCATCAACTCAAACTGGCGTGCATCACGCAGAATGATGGATAACTCTTCTCGATTTCGGGGCGCTCCAGCCAAGGATCGGCCTAATCGCCGAACCCAAGTATCGGGCTGCCCCTCGGTACTGGGAGGATGGTCGTCGGACATCTTTTTATTTACTCGTATGGATCGGAAAAATTCAATTGCGCCAGCAAGCGTCGCTCCAGATTTTCCATCTGTTCGGCCTCGCTGTCGTTTTGATGATCATGGCCCTGCAAATGCAAGCAGCCATGTATCAATAAGTGGGCCCAGTGGGCCTCGACATTTTTACCCTGCTCTGCGGCTTCGCACTGCACCACCTCGGCACAGATCACCAAGTCACCCAGGGCTTGGGACGCTACGAGCTCGGGAATATCCACCGGCAACTCTTGCGCAGGAAAGGACAGCACATTGGTTGGCTTGTCCTTGTCGCGATATTGCAGGTTCAGGGCCTGTGATTCTGCAGCATCTACAATGCGCACCAGCAATTCGCGACTGCCCACTGGAGCCATCGCCGCAGCAAGCCACTGTTTCATCTGCTGGTCGTCTGGCGCGGGCAGTGCACTGATGCGCTGAACGGTGAGGTTCATGCTTTGCGCTCGTGTTGCGCTTCGTGCCTGTCGTAGGCCTCGACTATGCGCTGCACCAAGGGATGACGCACCACGTCATCGGAGCCAAAACGGGTAAAGCTGATGCCTTCAACGCCATCCAAAAGCTGACACGCATGCACCAAGCCAGATTGCGATGGATTGGGCAAATCCACTTGGCTCATGTCGCCATTGACCACTGCGGTTGAGCCGTAGCCCAAGCGCGTCAAAAACATTTTCATTTGCGACGTGGTGGCGTTCTGTGCCTCATCCATAATCACAAAAGACTCGTTGAGCGTACGTCCACGCATATAGGCCAAAGGCGCAATTTCGATCACGTTGCGCTCGACCAAGCGGCCCACGCGCTCATAGCCAAGCATCTCGTACAGCGCGTCATACAAAGGACGCAAGTAAGGGTCGATTTTCTGAGCCAAGTCCCCGGGCAAGAACCCAAGGCGCTCGCCCGCCTCCACAGCAGGGCGTACCAACAATATGCGGCGCACTTCATCGCGCTCTAAGGCATCGACCGCTGCGGCTACGGCTAAATAGGTTTTGCCGGTGCCCGCCGGCCCCACCCCAAAGACAAGATCGTGACGAGCAATACTGGATAAGTAGTGATGCTGTCGCGGATTGCGTGGCCGAATGACACCACGCTTGGTACGGACGCGAATAACCGAATCATCATCGCTTTCAACGCTGACCGGCTCTTCACGTGCGGCCAGATGCACATCCCCCCGGCCGACAGCGCCGCTGGCATCGCGGTGAAACAAGCGCATCAAGGTCGCCGCAGCTTGCTCAACCGCAGCCGTGCTGCCGTGCAATTCGAAATCATGGCCACGGTTGTGGATTTCCACGGCCAAATCGGTTTCGAGTTGGCGTAGATGCTCATCTGCGGGGCCGCATAAAGCCAATAAACGCGGCTGCGACTCCGGCTGTAAGCGGAGTCTTTTCATTGTTTCCACTAGGCGGGCTCGACTGCGCTACTAACTAAGCGTCCACGCAATGAATTGGGCAGTGCTTCAGTAACAAGCACATTGACAAATTGACCGATCAATTCGGGTTCTGCGTCAAAATTCACCCAGCGGTTATTGTCCGTACGACCAGCCAACTGCCAAGCATCTTTGCGCGCCAATCGTTCGACCAGAACACGCTGGGTAGTTCCCACCATGGCGCGAGAGAATTCGGCGCCACGTGCGCGCACACGCTCTTGCAGTATCTGCAGACGTTGCTTTTTCACCGCCAAGTCCACGCCATCATGCAAATTGGCTGCGGGAGTACCAGGACGCGCGCTATAAATAAAGCTGAACGCGTGATCGTAATCAGCAAAACCCACCAATTCCATGGTGGCTTCGAAGTCTTCATCAGACTCCGAAGGGAAGCCCACAATAATGTCGGTCGATAAACTGATACCTGGGCGAGCAGCACGTAAACGCTGCACTTTGGAAATGTATTCCTCGGCGCTGTGCCCCCGCTTCATCATCATGAGTATGCGATTGGAACCGGATTGCACCGGCAAATGCAGATAGCTGGCCAGCTTTGGCACATCGGCATAAGCCTGAATCAGGCTGTCGGAAAATTCAGCCGGATGCGAGGTCGTGAAACGAATACGGCCAATTTCTTCTATCTCGGCGATGTAACGAACCAACAACGCCAAATCTGCAGTTGTCCCGTCATTCATCTTGCCGTAATAAGAATTGACATTCTGCCCGAGCAAATTCACCTCGCGAACGCCCTGTGCAGCCAATGCACGCACTTCGACCATGACATCGTCAAACGGGCGACTGACTTCTTCACCACGGGTGTAGGGCACCACACAAAACGTGCAGTACTTGGAGCAGCCTTCCATGATGGAGACGAAGGCGGTGGCACCCTCGGCGCGCGGCGGCGGGAGAGCGTCAAATTTCTCGATCTCCGGAAAACTGATGTCCATCGCGGGGCGGCCAGTCTCGGCGCGCTTGTTCATCAACTCAGGCAGCCGATGCAGCGTCTGCGGGCCAAAAATCAAATCGACGTAAGGGGCGCGCTGTAAAATCGCATCGCCCTCTTGGCTGGCCACGCAACCGCCAACACCAAGGACCAAATTGGGGTTCTTCTTCTTGCGTTTCTGCCAACGCCCCAATTCGGAAAAGACCTTTTCCTGCGCCTTTTCTCGAATAGAACAGGTGTTGAGTAACAGAATATCCGCTTCTTCTGGATTTTCCGTACGCTCAACCTGATGCGACTTTTGCAATACCGCTGCCATTTTGCCCGAATCGTAATCGTTCATTTGGCAGCCGAAAGTTTTGATATAGAGCTTTGAGCCCACAGTTTTTTATTCAGCCAAAAGGGGCGAAATTATACGCGAATCAAAAAATTCTCTCGAGCCACTGGTTTACACACAGATCCAATTGCTGATAACAGGCTTCAAAAGCAGGCCGTCCACGACGATAAGGGTCCGGCACTTCGGCGGCCTCATTCCACTTGCTCATCGCATGCACGCGGCCTCTCGCCATTGGCAAACGTTGATTAATCCATTGTTCGTGGCCCTTCTCCATGACCAATATCAAATCAAACGCCGACACCAAGGGCTGCACCAATTGTTGCGCTGTATGCGCAGTCATATCTATACCTTGCGCTTGCATAACTGCAATGGCTTCGTCATCAGCTGGATACCCGACCAAGGCGCCAACACCTGCCGAAGCGATCTTGACGTCCGGTTTATCCCAGCGCTGTTTGAGCAAATATTCGCCCATAGGGCTACGGCAAATATTGCCGGTGCATACAACTAAAACCGATGAAAACATGAATCAGTGACCTCTCCAGGGCGTCAGAAAAATGACATTTCATCCTCAAGTGAGGATTTTCTTCTCAAAAATTTCGCGTAACTGCAGACAAGCTAGCCTGTAGCACACCAATTAGCGCAGCGATAAATCGCATACACAGGGGCGTTGTAGAACGATGGAAATGACCAAAGAAGACAACTTAAAAAGCTCATCGAGGATACCGCAATCTGCTGGCTGGCTGCCGGGATTCAAAATGGTTCTTTTCCCCGGCGTCACTTTGCTGACGGTCCTCGCTTTGCCCATGGTGGGCTGGCAACTCCCTGGCAGCATAGCCGGCTACCCCGTACACACCCTAGTAGCCATCGCAGCGGCTTTGCTGGTATTGGCAACCGCGCCTTTTATATGGCGCAATGGATTTCATCGCGCTGGCGATGCTGTGGGTGAAGAATCCAGTATTACCAGTCGTGAATTGAATAAACAGATACACGAAGCGCGCTATCAGCAACAGCGCTATTCAAAAGAGCTCGATGCGGCTTTGGGCAAACTCAAAGAACGCGACACGCAAGCCAGCAAACTGGGGGGCCAGGCGCGACGCAATCTTGCTATTGCCAGCACCGTTATCAATGCAACAGATGAATCGGTGTTCATTACTGATGTTCATGGTTTAATCCGCGGCATCAGTGGACCAGCATCACAACTGTGTGGTGTACATCGCAATGATGCGATGCAAGCAGCGTTTGACGCCATCGTTCAACTCTCTGATCCCAGCGCGGAACGCCCAGAGCACCATCCCGTACGGCGCATCGCTTTGCGCGCCGTTGATGCCCCCAACGCAGCCCCGCATTTGGAAAATTGTTTGCTGACAGACCGATTAGGCAACACCCTGCCTGTTCTCGTGTCCTCCGTCGCAATGACAGACCAAGAAGGCACTGCAATCGGTGCTTATATTCGCTTAGAACGCGAAGATGCCGCCACGTCCATAAACCGCATTCCCAGCCAAATGGATGCGATTACTGGTCTCACTACACGGGATGGCTTCACCCGTCGTTTGGACGACTTGCTACTGGAAGCGCGCACCGCATCCACTAGCCATCAAATGTTACTTATTGCTGCTGACAATTTGGATTTCGTCAGTGATCGCCATGGCTACGTGGCTGCGGAGCAAATGGTCTGGCAAATAGGCGACATTTGCCGCTTAGCCGCGAGTTCCGGCGGTCAATGTTTTGCCGTCTCATCTGGACGCATCGGCATATTATTGCCCGATACGGACATGGGTAGCGCAGAAGTATTAGCCGATACGATTCATCAAAAGCTGCAGCAAACAACAATCAACTGGAAGAACGAACATATCGATCTACCGGTCACTATTACTCCACTCTCGATTGACTCCTCCTCCCCCAGCGTCAGCGGTCTTCTCGAAATTGCAGAATCTTTGCTGCGCGCCGGCCGACGCGCTGGCGGCAACCGCGTATATCGCGGCATGCCACAGCAAATGCCCAAAGACGAACGCTTTGATGACCGAGGTTGGACCGAATGGCTGCAACAGCGCCTGGGTGGCGGATTGGGACATTTGATGTCGCAAGAAATTCTTCCTGTTAACACCAGCAAAGATAAACCGGCCATTGAATGCTACATGCGAGTTGAAGACACAGATGGCGTATGGATTTCACCCAATAGCTTCCTGCCCGCTTTACGCCGTACCGGCGAAACCGCAATGATGGATTTGTGGGTGTTGGATCAAATTCTTGCTCAGTTGGATAAAGACCCCAGCCTGCTCGAAAACTACTCCAGCATCGCGATGAATGTCGCTGCTGAGTCATTACAAGACAATGTGTTTAGCTTGCGCGTAAGCGAACGCTTGAATCGCAATCTCGCTTTGGCACGCCATATTCGTTTTGAAATCATGGAAAACACGGCCACCTCACTCGCCCGCGAAACCGCTCAGTTTGTGACTACGGTGCAAAAGCCTGGCGCCAGCGTAGCGATCGACCGAGCACGCGGATTAGGCTTCCAGCAATTACTGCAAAGCTGCTCACCGAATTCCATCAAAATCGAACCATCACTGGTACGCGCCAGTCAAAATGATGATTTGGCCGCCGCTCAGTTGAACTGGCTGGTAACCAGCGCGCACCTGCGCAATGTACAGGTCGTAGCCTGCGGTGTGGAACAAGAAAGCTGGAAGACATCCCTAGTCAATCATGGCGTTGATTTCCTCCAAGGCTCAGGACTGAACAAGATGGGCCCATTGGTTATCTGAGCGCCTGCTGTATGCAGTAATACGGGCATGTAAAATGGTCGCTTTCGTAGCCTGAAGTGACCATGCCCCAAGCACAAGACTATCCCGCTCTTTTGCAAGACATGCTGAGAGCCGTGCAGCGCATCAGTCAGCAAAACTGGTGCTCGGCTACTGGCGGTAACTTTTCCGCACGCGTTGATGAAGAGCGACTCCTGATGACACGTTCTGGACGCGATAAAAACACACTGCGCGAACAGGATTGGATGTTGTGTGATCGCGATGGTCTGGCCATGAATGCCGACGATCGCCCATCTGACGAAGCCGCCCTGCATGCACGCCTGTATCAACTGGATGACAACATTCGCGTTGTATTGCATAGCCATTCGGTTACGGCCACCGTGCTATCTCGCCAGCGCAGCAGCAAAGCCATACGCATACAGGGCTTTGAGATGCAGAAATCCCTACAAGGTCAAGTCAACCCAGACGATCCGGTGATTCTGCCCGTATTGGAAAATAATCAAGACATCAGTCGCTTGGCAGATGAATTGGAAACACTGTGGCGTGGCGGGCGCGTGTTGTGCCCCGGCGTGCTGGTGCGCGGACACGGTTTATACGCTTGGGGCAACAGTGTGGCAGCGGCCTTGCGTCACCTTGAAGGCTGGGAGTTTCTACTGGAATGCCTGTGGCGGGAACGGCTACTGCAGGGAAATCAAGAATGATCGAACTCCAGGCCCACGCGGTGCTTACCGATATAGAAGGCACCACCACCGACATACAGTTTGTCCACAAAACCCTGTTCCCATATGCCCGCAAAGCATTACCAGATTTTGTGCGTAGACACGCCGATGTTCCCGCGGTTGCTGCAGAGCTAGCTGCCACAGCGTTGCTGGCTGAATGCGATTCCAAGGACTTCGAGCAACTTATAAGCATCCTGCAACAGTGGATTGATGAGGACCGCAAAATTGCGCCTTTGAAAAATTTGCAGGGCATGATTTGGCGCAGCGGTTATGAACAAGGTGATTTTCGCGGCCACATTTACCCTGACGCCTATCAACAACTACAACATTGGCATACGCAGGGGCTAAGCTTGCATGTGTATTCCAGCGGCTCGGTGGCCGCACAAAAGCTGCTCTATGGCCACTCTGATTACGGCGATATGCGCCCGCTTTTCAAGGGCTGGTATGACACCGCCATGGGCGGTAAACGCGATGCGAGCAGTTACACCAACATTCAACAGGCCATGGCCATCGAGGCCGCTGATATTGTGTTCCTTTCCGATGTCGCCGAAGAACTGGATGCAGCAGCCCGCGCGGGCATGCAAACGGTGCACCTTATCCGCAGCAGCGATAGACCCAGCAGCGAACATCCCAGCGTCAACACTTTCCATCAAATCTCCCTGCGTCTTAACTCATGACTACTCTTAAAATTTTCGCTGACACCTACGCTAGTAAACCGCAAAGCTGCAGCAGCCATTTGTCCAGCATCCAAAACAAGCTTGGGCAGGTCGGCGTACGTTTTGAACGCTGGCATGCGCTTGCACCCTTGCCGCGATCAGCTACGGCACAACAAGTCGCGCAAGCCTATGGCGCCGACATACAACGATTGATCGATGAACAGGGTTATCAAAGCTGGGACGTAGTCAGCATGCACCCCAAACATCCTGACAAGGCGGCCTTTCGCCAAATGTTTTTAGCCGAGCACCGGCACGGCGAAGACGAAGTGCGATTTTTTGTGCGTGGCCAAGGCTTGTTCACCCTGCACATTGATGGGCGCATCTTTGAGGTGTTATGCCAACAAGGTGATTTGATCGGCGTTCCCGCACATACGCCACATTGGTTCGACATGGGGCCAAACCCAAATTTCGACGCCATCCGCTTGTTCAACAATCCTGCCGGCTGGGTCGCAAAATTTACCGGCAGCGATATCGCAAAACGCTTTTCACAGCTGGACAATTAGACTCATCGTGACGACTTACGACCGAGCGTCCACCAGCCTCAAATTCTGTAATGGACGCTTAAGCATTCTCGACCAACGTCTGTTGCCGCATCAAGAACAATGGCATGACTGCGCGGATAGCAAGGCCTTAATTCTGCACATACACAGTTTGGCGGTACGCGGCGCGCCTCTCATCGGCATTGCTGCCGCCCTCATGCTGGCGCAGCGCGCTCTGCAAGGCGCCAGCACAGCGCAACTGCAAACCGAATGGAAAGCCCTACGCGCCAGCCGCCCCACTGCAGTGAATCTGATGAACTATCTGGATCAACTGCAGCCGCTATTGAATAGCGGCAATCCAGATATGTTGAGAGACGCCGCGCTCAACATATTCGATAACGATCGCGCCCTTTGTCTAGGCATTGCCGAAGCCGGCTGCGCGTTGATTCAGACAGGTTCTCGAGTACTCACACATTGCAATACAGGCAGCCTCGCCACCGCCGGCGTGGGCACCGCACTGGGCATCATTACTCACGCTCATAGTCTCGGCTTGGCCCCCAAAGTTTGGGTAGACGAAACACGCCCGCTGCTACAAGGCAGTCGCCTCACGACCTGGGAATTGGCCCGTGCCGGTGTTGAACAGCAACTGATTTGCGACAATATGAGCGCCAGCTTGATGGCGGCAGGTGAAGTCGATCTCGTTCTGGTCGGAGCTGACCGCATCGCAGCCAATGGCGATACAGCAAACAAGATCGGCACCTATGCTCTGGCGGTCCTCGCTCGGCACCACAATATTCCTTTCTACATAGCCGCACCCAGCACCACGATTGACCCCAACTGCCCCAATGGCGCTGCTATCCCCGTAGAACAACGGGCTGCTGATGAGGTACGCGGCGTGAGCACCGCACAAGGCAGCTTGCGATTCAGTCCTGAAGGCTGCTCCGCCTATAACCCGGCATTCGATGTCACACCGGCAAAGCTGATAAGCGCATGGGTAACGGAGCACGGCGTGCACACAGCTCCCGAGCAGTTGCCACTGCGCACATAAAAAAAACCCGGATGCACAAGTCGTGCGACCGGGGTCATATTTCTTAACTCACCGCGCTTTAAAATGGAATGTCATCATCCGGATCTATGCCCATATCACCTGGAGGTGGCGGAGCTGAAGATTGCTGCGGGCGATTATTGCCTTGGTTTGATTGGCCACCGCCACCACCATAGGATTGACCGCCAGATGATGCACCACCACCGCCGCCTTCACCACGCCCGCCTATCATTTGCATTTCACTGGCGACAATCTCGGTGCTATAGCGATCCTGGCCATCTTTGCCTTGCCATTTGCGGGTACGCAAGCTGCCTTCGACATAGACTTGGCGACCTTTACGCAGGTATTCCGCTGCGATTTCCGCTAAGCGATTAAAAAACACCACGCGATGCCATTCCGTGCGCTCTTGCATCTCACCACTTTGCTTATCTTTCCAGCTCTCACTGGTGGCAATGGTGATGTTGGTCACGGCGCTGCCGGAAGGCAGGTAATTGGTTTCCGGGTCTTTACCCAGGTTACCGACCAAAATAACTTTATTGACTCCACGACCGCTCATGGGTGCTCCTCAAGTATGACTTTGTATGATTATCAAGATCGCCGACGAGATCTATTTCGCGGCTTCTGTAGTTAACGTATTTTGTAAGGCCATGCGGACAACGATGACCAAGAGCCACACACTACCCCAGCCAGCCGCGGAGAGCATTACCGCTGAGGCGTTCCAATGACTTAGGACCACACCACCCCCAGCAGCCCCGCAAAATGCGCCAAAAAATTGTGCACTGGAGAAGATCCCCATTGCACGTCCGCGGCTGTTGCCGGGCGCCCAACGTGAGACCAATGATGGCAGGCTGGCTTCTAGCAAATTAAAGGCACAAAAGAAGATCCACAAGGCTGCTGGCAACCACATCCAAGCTTCCGCTATCAACAGGCATGACACGCTCAACATCGCTACCGCTACCGGCAAGGCTTTAGGAATCGAATTCCGCTTTTCCAGTATCCGAATCAGCGGAAATACCGGTATCAGTGCAGCCAACATAACAGGCAAATACAAACGCCAATGCGTTTCACCCGCCCACTGCCATTGCTCTATCAGCATCAGCGGCAGGCCGACAAACAAACTAGCCAGCACCGCGTGCAAGCAAAACACACCGAAATCCAAGCTGACTAAATCGCCACTCAATACCGACACTTTTTGTTTCGTAGCCACTTGCGGCTGCGGTGCGTCTGGCAAGAAAAAGATCAGCATAAATGCCAGCAAGGCGCTCGCGGCAGAGATCACGAACAAGCCGGGCACTTCGGTAAAGCTGAGTAAGGCCGGCCCGAGTATCAGCGCCAGCAAGAAAGAACCGCCGATACTGGCCCCCACGATGGCCATCGCTGTGGTGCGTACGGATTCCCGAGTGAGATCCGACAGCAAAGCGATAGAAGCCGCAGCAATGGCGCCGCCCCCTTGCATGAAGCGCGCGATTAACAACGATTGAATATCTTGCGCTTGGCTCGCCATCACACTGCCGACGGCGAACACCAGCAAACCAAACATCATCACCGGCTTGCGGCCTATGCGATCAGACAACCAACCAAATGGGATCTGCAACAGCGCTTGGGTCAAGCCATAGCCACCAACCGCTAAACCCACAGCCAAAATCGGCTCGCCCGCGAGCTCAAGCGCCCAAGGCGCGAGCACAGGCAAAACCATAAATAAAGCGGTCATGCGCAGCACTAAAATTGCCGCCAGCAGCAAGGTCGCGCGGCGTTCGGTGGGGGTCATGCTGAAATCCGTTTTCGATAGCGTGGTCGTTAGTGCTTCATCCCATTTATGCCCTGGATGAACCACTAGGCATTATCATGCTCCCGCGCGGTTAAGAATTTTTCCAACGCGTGATGCAGGCCCAGCCAACATCTCCATCAAAGTTTATCAGCTTCCCATGCAAACCATCGAAATCCGCGGCGCTCGCACGCACAATCTTAAAAACATCGACTTGGATATCCCGCGTGACGCGCTAGTGGTCATCACCGGACTTTCCGGCTCTGGAAAATCCTCGTTGGCCTTTGACACCATTTATGCAGAAGGCCAGCGGCGCTATGTCGAATCCCTGTCGGCCTATGCCCGGCAGTTCTTGTCAATGATGGAAAAGCCGGATGTGGATCGCATCGATGGTTTGTCTCCGGCGATTTCTATCGAACAGAAATCAACCTCACACAATCCACGATCCACGGTCGGCACCGTCACCGAGATCCATGACTACATGCGCTTGCTGTACGCGCGCATCGGCACCCCTTACTGCCCAGATCACAACGTTTCGCTGAATGCCCAAACCATCGCCCAAATGGTTGATCAGGTGCTGCTGCAAGAAGAGGAAACCGCGTGGTTGCTATTGGCCCCTGTGGTTAGCGGACGCAAAGGCGAACATGACAAGCTACTGGAAAGCCTGCGGGGTGAAGGCTTTATACGCGCCCGCATAGACGGCGAGATTGTTGAGCTAGACGACACGCCAGAACTGAACCCCAAGCTCAAACACGATATTGAGGTGGTGGTGGACCGCTTTAAAGTCCGCGCCGACATGGCTCAGCGCTTGGCCGAATCTTTTGAAACCGCGCTGCGTCTGTCCGATGGACTGGTGCAAGTGGTGCCGTTCAAGCATGACGGAGAAGAGCTGCTGTTCTCCGCCCGTTTTGCTTGCCAGCAATGTGGCTTTGCCATCAAAGAGCTGGAACCTCGGCTGTTTTCATTCAACAGCCCGCATGGTGCCTGCCCTGATTGCGATGGCTTGGGCACCCAAGCAGTGTTCGATGAAGATCGCGTGGTCACCAATCCAGCTTTGAGCTTGTCCGAAGGCGCAATACGCGGCTGGGACGAGCGCAATAGCTACTATTACCAATTGATTGTTGGCTTGGCGACGCATTACGACTTCGACCCCACAACACCCTTTCAAAATCTGCCAGAAGAGATCCGCAATGTCGTGCTGTACGGCAGCGGCAAGGACCGTATCAGCTTCCGCTACCCACGTGCCCGTGGCGGATTCCGCGATAAGAAGCACGCTTTCGAAGGCATACTCAACAATATGCAGCGGCGCTATCGCGAAACCGAATCCACCATGGTGCGCGAAGAGTTGGCGAAATTCCGCTCTGATCGCGCCTGCACCAGTTGCGGAGGCTCTCGGCTGAATCGGGCAGCGCGTAACGTTCGCGTACAGCACACCGCCCTACCCGCCATCTCGCGCCTGTCTATACGCCATGCCATAGGCTGGTTTAGCGAATTACAACTGGCCGGCCAAGAAGCCGAAATAGCCGAACGTATCCTCAAAGAAATCGTGCTGCGACTGCAGTTTCTCGACAATGTCGGTTTGGAATACCTGAGCTTGGATCGCGCTGCAGAAACTTTATCCGGCGGTGAAGCCCAGCGTATCCGATTGGCCAGCCAAATTGGCGCGGGTCTGGTCGGTGTGCTGTATGTGCTGGATGAACCCTCCATTGGCTTGCACCAGCGTGACAACCAACGCCTGCTCGACACCTTGATTCGCTTGCGCGACCTCGGTAACACCGTATTAGTCGTGGAGCACGACGAAGAAGCCATTCGCGCCGCTGACCACGTGTTAGACATCGGCCCCGGTGCGGGTGTGCATGGGGGCGAAATCGTGGCCCAAGGTTCTTTGCAAGACGTGCTTGATGCACCGCAATCTCTCACCGGGCAATACTTAAGCGGCAAACTCGAAATTGCCGTCCCCAAGCGCCACCCGCCCAATCCGGAACGCTTGCTGCGCATCAAAGGCGCCACTGGCAACAACCTGCGTAAGGTCACGGCAGAATTCCCCCTCGGTTTGCTCACTTGCGTCACTGGCGTATCCGGCTCGGGGAAATCCACCCTGATAAACGACACGCTCTACCCCGCCGCCGCCAAAACACTAAACCGTGCCAGCACAAGGCCAGCGCCCTGCGATGGGATTGAAGGGTTTGAGCATTTGGACAAGGAGATCGGCATAGACCAAAGCCCCATCGGTCGCACACCACGCTCCAATCCAGCCACTTATATCGGTGTGTTCACCGCCGTTCGCGAATTGTTTTCTGGCACCCCAGAATCACGTGCTCGCGGTTACAAGCCCGGCCGTTTTTCCTTCAACGTGAAAGGAGGTCGCTGCGAAGCCTGCCAAGGAGACGGGGTCATGAAAGTGGCCATGCATTTCCTACCGGACATTTACGTCACCTGCGAGGTGTGTGAAGGCAGCCGCTATAACCGTGAAACTTTGGATATTAAATACAAGGGCAAAACCGTCAGCGATGTGCTGAATATGACGGTGGAAGATGCTGCCGAATTCTTCAGTGCCGTGCCTGCGATTAAACGCAAAATGGATACTTTGCTGGATGTTGGTCTGAGCTATATCACTCTAGGGCAGAACGCGACCACGCTGTCCGGCGGTGAAGCGCAACGCATTAAGCTGGCCAAGGAATTGTCGCGACGCGATACCGGAAGTACTTTGTACATCCTGGACGAGCCTACTACCGGCTTGCATTTTCATGATGTCGCGCAGCTGCTCAAAGTACTGCACCGCTTGCGTGACCATGGCAATACTCTGATCGTCATAGAGCACAACTTAGATGTGATTAAAACCGCCGACTGGGTGGTTGATCTGGGCCCCATGGGCGGCGATGGCGGTGGCAAAATCGTCGCCAGCGGAACGCCGGAAGATGTCGCTAGAAATGAAGATTCCTTTACCGGCAACTACTTACACAGCATGTTAGCGGCGAAATAGACCTCAAATTAGAGCATGGCAAATAAGCGTTACTGCCCATTAAACAATGGCACACAAATGACGTGCAGCATCTGCCTTCTTGTGGGCAACGGTGGTAATGTAGACGGTCGGATCAATTCAGCTAAAAAAGCCAGTCAATGAACCGGCTCGTAGCTTGAAAGCACCTAAGGGGAGGGATATGTCTCAGCTTGAAAAAGCCTGGCCGCGACCGCGGTTACCCGGTCGCTTAGCTGCCGTACGTGACCTCGCCGCGCGCCTACCGGGTGCAGATATTGCTAAAGAGCTGTATCAAGGCATAGAAGATGTTGCAATAAACGAGCTAAAACACCGCTTGGATGCTGTCACTGAAAAAAGTGCTGAACCTCCAGAAACATCCGCACTCAGATTGGCGCAACGCAGCCATCCCAGCCAGCTACTCAGTACCTTGCTGGACGAAGCCACCGAACAAAACGCCGAAACCGCTCGCCGCATGTTGTTCACCACGACTTTGATGCAGCTCACACCCGATGAAGCCTGTATGTTGGCGGCCCTTTCCGATGGCAGTGAATATGCTGTGGTGCATGTCGCTATTGGCAATAGCGTCACCGGCCTGCGGACCGTAGCGCGCAATTTTTGTTCATTGGATCGTGCCGCTCCGGTCAAGCTACGTGACTATGTACCAACCTATGTAAACAGATTGCTGGCGCTGGGCTTGGCTGAACTGCTACCAGAAAACCGGAATTTGGAAATGAAATACCAAATCCTCGAAGGCAACCCAGCAGTCCTCGCCGTCATCGAACAACAGCAAAGCAAAAACCGTAACGCACGTTGCCAAAGACGCAGTTTAAAAATCTCAAATTTCGGTAGTGAACTGTGGCGCTTTTGCGATCCCGAAACCGCCAACAAACACGATTAATCGAGCCAAGGAAATAAGCCATGTTTGAAGCCGCCTGGGCTGACTTTAACGCCAATATGTGGTTGTACCTGTCCATGCCGTTCACCAGCGCCATTGTGGGTTACGCCACCAATGTGCTGGCTCTGCGCATGATGTTTGAGCCTTTGGAATTCATAGGCATCAAACCCTATCT
Organism: Oceanococcus sp.; assembly: GCA_051252075.1. GTDB lineage: Bacteria > Pseudomonadota > Gammaproteobacteria > Nevskiales > Oceanococcaceae > Oceanococcus. Next base: position 23,383 of record JBPOFU010000041.1, read on the forward strand.
CGGCTGGCAGGGCATCGTGCCCAGCAAGGCTGGAAAAATGGCGACCATTGCCTGCAACACCATCGTGCCCAAGCTGGTCAGCGAAGAAGAAATTTTTGATCGTCTCGACCCGGTGCGTATCAGCGAAGAAATCGAAGAGCCGATCATCAAAATCGTCGACGAAATAGTCGAGGATTTGATGTATCAATATGAACCGGCGCTATGGGAAAACATGCCGCAAGCGGCGAAAAATTTAATCCTGAACCGCATCAAACGAGACTCACCGGAAGTGGTTGCCGCGATGATGGGCACCCTGCGCGAGAACGTCACCGAGATGTTCGACCTAACCGACATGGTGGTAACCACGCTGGTGCGCGACAAAGCATTGATCAATCGCGTCTTTCAAGATATCGGTAAGCCGGAATTCGTATTCATAGGCCGTTCCGGTTTCTTTTTCGGTTTTGCCTTCGGCATCTTGCAGATGATCGGTTGGACATTCTACAAATCAGATTTTCAATTGCCCTTGTTTGGGCTTTTGGTCGGCTACCTCACCAATGTCATCGCACTGAAGA
>JBPOFU010000042.1:0-23480 GCA_051252075.1 Oceanococcus sp.
CCGTTAAACCCACCCTTGTTTGCAGCACGGTTCAATTCCCCCACGCCTCGGCAAAACCGCCGCCACCCAGGGTTGATTGACCGCCATCACAAACCAACACCTCGCCATTGAAATTACTGCCTGCAGACGAGCATAAAAAGGCTGCGGTATCGGCTATTTCATCCAGCTCTGCATAGCGCCTTAGGGGTATGGTCTTAAGAAACGCCGCCTTATGCCCCGGTGTAGGCGTCAAGCGCGCCATGCCTTCGGTACCTTCAACCGGCCCGGGTGCTATGGCGTTTACGCGCACACCTTCTGGACCCCATTCAATCGCCAGAACTTTGGTCAAAGCCTCAATGCCCGCCTTCGCAGCGCACACGTGAGCCTGCCCTGGCATCGGCGTAAAAGCCTGCACCGCAGACAAGTTCAAGATCGAAGCACCCGGTTTATTCAAGTGTTGATACGCGGCACGGCAAACATGGAAAGTACCATTCAAGTCGATATCCACCACCACTTTGAATCCGTTGGACGACAACTCAGAGGCCGGCGCCACAAAATTTCCTGCGGCACCTGAAACCACGATGTCCAGTAAGCCGAAGTCGGCCACGCACTGGGCGACTGCGGCTTCCACGGCGTCGTAATCACGCACATCCGCACTGACCCCACGGGCCTCAATACCAAATTCCCGCAGATCCTGAATCGCAGTGTCGATCTTCTCTTGCGAGCGACTCATCAAGAATACGCGCGCACCCAGCACACCCAGCTTCTTGGCAATACCGAAGTTGATACCACTGGACCCTCCGGCAACAAAGGCGGTCTTGCCTTTCAAAATGCCGGGCCTGAATGTTTCATTTCTCACGTGTTGAATCCTTATTTTCTAGATTTTCTAGCAACATTTCCGAGGCGTCATCCCAGGCTCCAAACATCGGTAGATCATTCGCCATGTGTTCAAATATGGGCTCGCGCTTGTCGCTACGCGCCCGTATCGATTCGCTCAGATCACGACCTGGGAATACGCCGCTCTGCCATGCGGCGACATAGCGCAAACTCGCAGCTACGCCATATTCCTGAGCAAAACGGGCAGTATCCTTGATGCCCCGCATGGCCACCGGTGACTTGCTGGCGATTTGTAAGGCCACGCTCATGCCCAACTCATGCAATGCGTCAGCACTACCCGCTAGCCGTGAGACGTACCCCATCTGCAAGGCTGCGGCGCCATCCACAGCCCGGCCCGTCATCAACCAATCAGCCACAACTGCTGGGGCCAAGCTTTTGCTTAGCCGTTGCACGGTTCCAAGATCCGGCACAAAGCCCAAATCCACTTCCATCGGTACAAATGTGCTGCGTGGTTCGGCCAGCCGAATGTCTGCCGCACTGATCAAATCCAAGCCCCCGCCTAAGCACTGACCCTGAACCGCCACAACCACCGGCAGAGGACATTGCTCCAAGGCACTTACGGTGTGCTGCAAAGACAGCACCGTTCGGCGTAAATAATCAGCCCGTCGAGAGCTTTCCAGCGACTGTCCCAATTGCCCCAACTGGCGCAGAATATCGAGATCAATTCCTGCGGTGAATACAGGCCCTTCCGCCCGCAGCAACACGCATCGCGCCTGCGGCTGCAGCGCTGCCCAAGCCAAGGCTTGTGGCAGTTCGTACCAAAAAGCACGGTTCAAACAATTGCGCTTTTCAGGTCTGTTTAAGGTTATGACAACCACGCCCTGCGCAAGCTCTAGGGCAAAGCTGCTATAGCGATCTACCAAACTCTCATCGCGATCACGAGACATGGCGCTGCTCCCCTTGCCAAAACGACTCGCGCAAGGTGTTCTTGAGGATTTTTCCAGCCGCATTCCGAGGAATCGCTTCCACGCATTCCACCTGCTTGGGGATTTTGAAACTACCCAGCAACGGCTTACAAAAGTCCTGCACGTCGCTCGCGGTCAAATGGGGGTCAGAACTGACCACCAGCGCGGTGACCGCCTCACCCCATTGCTCGCTGGGCGTGCCGATGACCGCTACATCGTTAATCGCCGGATGCTGCAGCAAGGCCGATTCAACTTCCAGCGACGATACGTTTTCACCACCAGAAACAATAATATCCTTGAGCCTATCGACAATAAACAAGTAACCCTGTTCGTCTAAACGGCCGGCATCACCGGTGCACAGTTGCCCATCCCGAATGGCTTCATCGGTGGCTTGCTGGGAATTCCAATACCCGGCCATGACATGTTGTGAACTGACCCGAATTTCGCCCACGACGCCGATAGGAAGTTCGTTGCCCAAAGGATCACAAATGCTCAGTTGAGTACCGGCCACGGCGCGACCCGCGGAGGCCACCAGATTGCATGCTGGATCGGCGACAATTTTCCGATGATCGTCACAGGTCAAAGCTGAAATCACGCTGTGGGTTTCGCTCATGCCATAGACCTGAACAAAATCGCACTGATAACGATCGACCGCTGCGTTGAGAACTGGGCGTGAGATCGGCGATGCTCCGTACATGATGGTTTTCAATGCGCTATAGCGGCTTGCTTCGCCTTCGGTAGCTGCAAGGCAAGCCTGAATCATGGCCGGCACCAAGGCCGCATGCTGCACTGTGCCCGAAGCCAGTAAATCATCGGTCACCTGAGGCATGAAATCCTGCCGCAGCAGCAAGGTCACACCTCGGTTAAGCACCCATAGCGATGCAAAAACGCCCCCGACATGAAATAAGGGCAGCGCTTGGTACATGCAGTCGCCAACACGGAGTTCCGCATCCATCGTCAACAACACGGCGGTAAGTTGAGCGAGGCTGTTGCCGGTGGTCAACACCACGCCTTTCGGTCGGCCGCTGGTGCCTGAGGTATAGATTTGCAGATAAGGCCGATTCGGCTCGCCATTCACGCTGATGGCGTTGGCGTTTTGATCCTGCAACCAAGGCTGAAATGCCTGCCAACCAGAAAAAGTCTCACCCTCATCCAAGACGAACCTTTGGCTGAGCGGAATCTGCTCGTTCAGACCTTCATCTAAGGCTTGAGCACACTCCACATCAGCAAAAACCGCTACACATTGCGCATGGTGAATAATCCACAACATTTCGGCCGGCGCGACGCGACGGTTGATCGGCACACAAACAGGGCCACCTTTCAACGCAGCCAGCAGCAACACCACCATTTCAACACGGTTTTTCGCAACCACCGCTATTCGGTCACTCGCGCCTAGGCCCGCTCGGTGTAAGCCACTGATCAAGCGATTCACCTGATCATCCAACTGTGCGTAGCTCAGCTCAGTCTGTTCATCGACCACCGCCAATGCGTCCGGCCTATGGCGAACGTGGTACTCATAGCCACTGTCTGCTCGTAACAAAGTCTGCATGTTTTATCCTCCCATCAGGCCGGTCAGCTTTCGCGCGATCGGCCCATACGGTGGATAAAGCAATTTGAGGCCGGTAAAACGTCCCATGCCACGTTGGGTAAATATCGATTTCATATGCGAAAACGTTTCGAAGCCTTCACGCCCGTGGTAACGACCAAAACCACTGGAGCCAACCCCCCCAAACGGTTGCGCAACTTGCAGGTACTGGAGCATCACGTCATTCAATGTGACGCCCCCGGCATGAGTGGACCGCAAGACATTGTCTTGCACCTTTTCACTATGGCTAAACAGATACAAGGCCAGCGGACGCTCTGCAGAATTGATCATGGCAATGGCCGAATCTAGGCCAGGCACCTCAATCACCGGCAACACCGGCCCGAAGATTTCATCGCGCATCACGCGGCTATCCGCCGGCGGATTAATGACCAGCGTCAGCGGAAATTTTCGAGCTGTTCTGAGCGCGGTCGCAGGTGCTTCCATCGGCACCACACGGGCGCCGACATCCTGAGCCGTGGTCACCAGTTGCTCAAGACGATCAAAGTTGCGCTGATCGATAATGGAGGAATAATCCTCTCCCGCCGCACCTTGCGGAAAACGCTGACGATAGTGCCGCGACATCCAAACCACGAAATCATCGGCGCTACCCTGTGGCAGCAAAACATAATCCGGCGCAACGCAAGTCTGACCGGCATTGAAAGTCTTGCCCCACAAGATTCTTGATGTAGCTTCTTCCATCGGATAATCGTCGGCCACAATAACTGGGCTTTTACCACCCAACTCCAATGTCACTGGGGTCAAGTTGGCCGCAGCTGCTGCCATGACTTTCCGGCCTACCGCTGTGGACCCTGTAAAGAGCAAATGATCAAAGTTCAAACTGGAAAAATATCCGGCTTCGGCTGGACCACCACCAAAAACACAAACCTCATCGGCATCAAATTCTTCACCCAACAACTGTTGCAGCGTGCGGGTTGATTCCGGCGTGAATTCGGACATCTTGATCATCGCCCGGTTGCCCGCTGCCAAGGCGCTGGCCAGCGGTGACAATGCCAAGTTAATCGGATAATTCCACGGCGACATAATGCCCACCACACCCAGGGGCTGCGGCTGCACCGAGTTACTCCCGGGCAGAAACCAAATCGAGGTCCCGCGCCGGCGTGGCCGCATCCAGGACGGCAAATGTTTATGGGCGTATTCGATGTTTCCCACAGTGGCGCCGATTTCCGCGATGCGCGTTTCATCGCTGGAGCGATGACCGAAATCCATCTGCAGCGCTCGTACGATCTTATTGCGATTGCCATGCAACAAATGCGTCAGTGCGCGTAAAGCCTTGCGACGCTTGAGCAAGCTGGGATTCCGGTTTTGTTCAAAGGCAGCACGTTGTTGCGCCAGTACCTCATCAAATGCCGCCGCATTCATATCCGTACTGGGCTTGGCATGGAGTTGTTCAATAGACATGATCATTCCTGGGTATTGGCCACGCACCCCGTGGTTCTAAAAAGGAATCCTGCGTGCTGACAAGAACGAACAGCACGCAGGAAACGAGACACCACGGGGAAATGGCGTACGGGGTTGCTATTCTTGAGGCTCTGCCCGGAACAGCACATAAATCGCATAAAACAGCGTGATCGCACCGAGCAACGCGGGGAAGAATGCCAATGCCCCATAAAGGCTAGCCTCGCCAAGCCGGTTGGCTTCAAGGGTCACGCCATGGTTGGGTGCAAACATGCCAAACAGGTAGAAACAAAAGTTGCCCCACACAGCAATGCTGGTGCCTAAATGAATGCGCATCGCGGTGCTGTCAGTCAGCGCGTACCAGCGCATCGTTAGACCCAGCGCTATCGCCATCAAACCATTCATTAACATGCCTAAATGCAGCACCCGCCAACCTTGGGTGGTGCCGGGCATATCGAATGAAATCAGATAGGGAATGGGGCTAAGCGACATACCGCCGATCATGGAAAAAATCAGCAAAAAGCCAGCGACGAGGGCGACCAACATGGCCGCCAAGCCGTTTTTAACCAACAAATTTGAATAGTGTGATTGCATCACCGAGATCCTGTAAAAATGAGAAGAAAAAGCTGCGGGGCTTAGTAGTCACGCAGCACATCAATGTCGAACAAACCACTCATGTTTTCATCGATGATCGACCAATCCGAGAACATTTCGATGCGGTTAAAACGCTTGGAAATAACGTTCCAGTGGGTGTAGTTACGCCACATCCATAATCCCGTCGCCGGCACCATGTCACGGGAGTCATCGATGACACGCCACAAGTTGCCTTCCTGGTCATACATTTCCTGGTACTGGGCGTACCAGAATTCCTTGTCGATATAGATGCGACGCTTGGAGTAAATGTAGTTACCGGTTTTATCGGTGACTTCCAAAATCCACACCGGACGCAGTTCTAAATCGATGGTTTTAATTTCGCAGCGACTTTCAGTGGTTTGGGTTGGGTTATAGGCGTGACCCACTTCCGGCTGAGACAAGATCATGGATTCGCCAACAATCTTGAAATCAAAATCCTGCATGTTGGGTTTCATCCAGGTCTGCCGCCATTCATCCCACGTGGCCTCAAAGCCTGCCGCCATTGGATCCTGCGAGTCAGAACCAGACAGCACCCGCGTGCGACGTAGCGACGGCACAAAAGCACGAAAATCATCCGCCTGATCGGCACCGGCATAACGACGACGGGTTGCAGCTAGACCGGCAACGTCATAAGGCTGCAAGAAAACCACTGAACCGGCTTCAATAACGCCTTCCTCATTTTTGATATCGCCCAGCGGCGGCACACTGACCCGGCCATGCATTTTTTGCCAGAACAAGTGCATCTCATAGGAGCGATCTATCTTGTTAGAGGTCAGGCAAGCATCCAGCACCATAGGCTTGAACTTGAGGTTTTCATTGGCAATACCATGACCCAAAAAGGCCCAGTACAATTCCGCGCCGGTTTTAGGTTTGGTAAACGGCAGCGCGTCACCGTGGGTCAGCGCAAACTCGCCTTTTGAATTAAGCAGTTCGCCCTTATCGTTGATGCTGAACTTTTCACCCGCCGCCAGTGCATTCTTGGTCGCTTCTAAACGTGCTTTCGGCATCGAATACGGGGTGGTCGGAACGATGCGAATTTCCTGCCACTTGAACCAATCATTCGACATCAATTGGTCGTAACTGGCCTTGGGCAGATATTCCTTGAGCCAAGGATACTGCGCTGCATTGGCTTTGGTAATCACCATTCCGGGCTTCATATCTTCCGGTATACCGGCCTCGGCAACCAGCGAGCGCGCCGAATAGCCACGGAATGCATCCCAATCTTTGGTCAGCTGTATAGCCGCGGGATCATCCAGCATGGCGGCAAATTTCTTATGCCCTTCAAAGCCGGTTTTGGCGGCCATCGCCTGCCATTCATCAACCCACGGCGCATCGGGCGAGGCCAAACTGGTTTGCGCAAACAAGCTGAGCGAACAGCCGATCAGCACACTTTTAATTTTAATCTTATGCATTGTTGTCTCCATCAAAATTGATAGGTGAGTGAAAACTCAACTTGGTCTGCGTCGTGTACAAAGCCAAGGGCGCCGTCTTCACGTTTGGAATCAAAGGTCAGCCACTCGATACGCGGCCGGATAAAGTCACCGAAGTAGTTGAAATCGATGCGCTGGCGGTAGGCCAGGGAATCATTCGACAGATCGCCCACAAACAAGCCTTCCAAGACCAGCATTTCGTTGAAGAACTCGCCGATCCACAACGCCGACACATACTGCTGATGCTTTTCCAATGCGTTGAACATGTACGGTGCTTGATACACCTTGTTTTCATGCTCGCGGGTATAGAAATCAAAGAACTGAAAACTGGTGAAAATCGAATTGCGCTGGCTATTCCAGAATGGAATCCACAAGGGGAAGTCAAAGCCCACCATGAGCCCAACTTGGTCACTAAACGAAATGGCGTTTTCCGGCAGGGTGATTAGCGCTGCACTACCGATGCCTTCATTCGCATACCCCGTGTCTGTCACTTGCTTGTTGAACGGCTTGTCGAACTCGTAGCTGGCTTCCACCCGCAACACCGGGGACACTTGTTTACGCCCAAATGCAATTTCACTGATCTCCCGGGTCATCGAAGCCGCCACCACCTTTTGCCGGTAGTCATAATCCAGATTCAGATCAAAGTTGATCGAACACCCCTCGATCACCACCAAATTGGTGCAACCAAACGGCGCCAACGCACCCGTCAGGTTATTCAAAACATCACCAACGATGGGAAGCCCATTGACCGCACCGAATCCGCGAATTTGGTCGATGTAGCCGCCTGGCCCCCAAGTCCCAAGGACCGACAATTCCTGGCCCAGTGGAACGGCGGCAATGGCCTGCTCAGGGTCGTTATAGCTGGTACCAACCAGCAAATTGAGCCCCTCCAGCGTCACCAATGGCAAATCTTGGTAGCCATAAAATCCGTTCAGCGTGAATACAGCGTCGAAAACCTCGAAACCGAAACGAACGCCGAGCTCGCCTTGCTCCCAATCCCATTCCTCATGGTCCTTGTCCTGCAAGTTCACACCTATGAACGGTAAACCCCGGCCCGACTGCGGGTCGATCAATTCAGGGTAAGGAAAACCAAAGGTACCGCCGGAGGTCTGATTCGAAGGGGTGGGATTGTTGACCACAAACTTGCTGTGCAAGACCTGCGGGTAATACACCACTTCCAAGGAACTGCGACTGAGGCCGATGGCCTCAAACGGGGCGGAGATGCCCAATCGAGTGAAGTCCAGACCCAAGGCGATGCCGGTCTGCGGTATACGGATGTTCTGTGCATCTTCCAGCGCAAAGCGCTGGCGGAAATCCTGTGGATTCAGAATATCAATCAAACGCAGGCCGTCAGACTGCCCCCAACCGTGTTGAAACTTACCGATCTTCAAATTCAAACTGCGATTAGCGGTGCGGTAGTTGAATGACACATCGCGAATGATGTCGTTCCAGTCGTCATACAAACGCAAATTGTCACTGTCGTGCCCAAATGGCATGTCGCCGGAGAAGCTATCGTCCGGATTGCTTAAGGCGTACTTAAACTGCTCGCGGAAGTCTTCGGAATTAAAGTCCTGCAAGCCACGGTCAAACAAGTCGCCGTCATGTAACGGGAACAGATCACCGCGCAGCCACAAATCCACATAAATGCCGAATTGACGGCTAGGTTTGTAGTCAAAGCTAAGCTCAGCCAGAAAGTTGCTAGGGCCCAAATCGTCGCCACCTTCGTGGTCATAAGCGACTGAAACAGCCTGCTTGATTCGGCCGGTTAAGCTAAACGGTGATGCAGCCAGCGCCGTACTCATGGACAGCGTCAGGCAGGCGCTCATCGCGCCGGCCAGCATTCCTTTGCTGGCCATACTCTTAAATATCGGGTGTTGCATGCATAAGTCTCCTATGGATCCGCATACTTTTTTGAAACACATGCCCTGCTGGGCCTGCCTTATGGGCTCTCTGGCACCATTTGTTGATTGCTTTCCCGCGGTACTTGATCTACCGCTATTGGCTCACTGACGCTGGTTTTTTCGATCTTGTTCACAAACCACCAAATAGCGGCAGGCAAAATCACAATGGCGCCGATCATGTTGAGGAATAGCACCGTGCCCAGCAGCCCGCCCATCTCCGCCTGAAACTTCAACGCCGACATGAATGACCATGGCAACAGCGGCACGATCATGGTCAAGGCGGTCGCTATGATCGCGCTGCCGGAGGTCAAGAACGCCGCTTTCAATGCGTCATGGTTATTCGCAGACGCGGCCTGTTCTTCACGGAAGCGGCCGACCAGATAAATCGCATAATCGACCCCTAAACCTATGCCCAGCGCAGCCAACGGCAAGGTGCTTAAGCTCAAGCCGATACCCGCCATTGTCATCACGCTATAAGTCAGGAAGGTCGCAGTTAACAATGTGCCCAGAATCACGCCGGTAAGCACCAACGAGTGCGTGAACAACAACAAACAGGCTGCTATCACCACCACAATGGCAATCAGAATGCGGTCATTGGCGGCCTCAAGCTCTTGATTGGTGGCCTCGGTCAATCCAATCATGCCCCCGGTGTGAAGAAACTGAGTCGGCTGCCCAGCATTGTCCTGTTCCAGGTACTCGCTGATCTGCGAGGATATTTCCGCCACTGTTTCGGCCGAATGGTTATCCAGAAAGAACGCCATGGTGCCGATCGACCATTCATTGTCGGTAAAGGCGGCGAAATCACCCGGTTCACCGCGCGAGCGGAACATATAGAGGTTCATGGCCACCTCTTTTTCAGTTGCCGGCACGATGAAATAGGACGGATCACCTTCCCACAACACCATGTTGATCGCCTTGACGATAGGCACCAGGCTTTGTGCCGGACGCGCCGAAAGATTGTGGGTGTAGATGTAGCGATCCAGCGCCTCAACCCGGCGGTGGGTTTCTGGTGCCAGCAGTGATTTGTCATCACCTTCGAAATAGACCTGCAGCACGTCAGTCCCAAGCCGACTAAACTTGCTATTGATCACTGCAGTATCTGTGTTGAATTGGGAATCCGGCCACAGGATAGAACTGCCTTTGGCATCACCTATGCTCAAGCCCTGCATGCCATACAGACCCACACCAAATGCGGCCACCAGAATGAACACGACCGGCTTGTGTATCCGCTTAAAGTTCAACACCCGCCACAAAACCGCCATGCCGGGGAAGCCGACACGATAGCTTTTCGGCGCGGGCATCAACGACAAAAATGCCGCCGCCATAACCTGAACCGGCAAAATCGACAACAACCACAATGCACAAACCAACGCCAGCGACTTGATGGTCGGAATCGCGACCAACAGCAAGACCAAAAAGCCGGCCGCGTCGGTTACTACAGCGCCCAATCCGGGGATCAGTAAGTTGGCCAGCGCATTTTTAACTGATTCGCGCCACTCCATCCCGGCCCGATAATTCTCCAGCACGCGTGAGGTCAGCTGAACGCTATGCGACAGCACAATGGCAAAAATGAACGCGGGCAACAACACGAGCAGCGGGTCAAGGTTGTAGTGGTAAAGCCCGGCAATCCCCAAGCCCCAAACCATCACCAATGACGCTGACATCAACGGCGTAATCAAGCCGATCCAGGTTCTGAAATACAGCAGCAATATCACCGCAATAATGATCAGGCTAAGGCCAAAAATTTTGATCACATCGGGGATCGCAGCCTTAATTAATCCCAGCAACAACGGGCGGCCAACGATGTTGATTTCTACCGAATCACTTTGATACTGAGTACGCAAACCATCCAAGAATGCTTTTACTTCCAGCGGATCTGATTGGTCTTTGAAATCAGCGATAACCACGGCTGTATTTTCGTCATCCGATACCAAATGGCCGAGAAATTGAGCACGCACCACCGAACGCAGACGCCCGAGTTCAGCTTTGGATTGTGGCGTGCCTGGCCACATGGTGGATTCGATTTTGACCTCACCTCCGCGCCCGGACACCGCCTTGGTTTTTCTCAAAGCCAAGGACTGCGTCAAAGGACGGATGGTATTGATGTTAAAAAACACCTCATCCGTTATTTGTTTATAAACCTGCAAAAATTCAGGGTCGTAAATCATGCCGTCGCGGTGCGTTACCGCGACCAACGTGGTGTTGGCGCCGCCAAACTGCTGAGCGAAACGGTTAAACAATTGCACGTTGGGATGATTCGCCGGCAGCAAATCTTCCAGCGACACTCTCATCGTCAGTTGGGTTGCGGCGAAATACCCAGCTGCGATGGTCAAAATCATGAACAGCGCTAGAATTTTCCGCGGGCCATTAACTACCCATTGGGCTAGAGAATTCATCATTGCGCTAACTCCTTGGACTGTTGCGCTTGCCAAGCTTCGCCACCGAGCACAAATGCCATATCCATTGGCGTCGCCACACTTGATGATTGCCCCACATGACCGCCTAACCCCACGGCCCAGACCGACCCATCGGGCGCCAGATCAACGCCACCAAGCCACAAATAGTCAGAGGGGAAGGCGTCCGTCGTGTCTTGCACGGCACAACTCTGCAAAGATGCGCAATGCACCACCACGCCAAAGCCGCTGACTAGAACGCCCTGAGGCGTAATCCGCACATCCAGTAAATGCGTCGGTATATCTAACGGCAGCAATGACGCTGAAATCCCCTCAGGGGAGTAGGCAATGGCGGCAACTGCGCCATCCAAACCCACGGCTAATATGGTCTCTCCGCTGGAAGAGATCGCGGTCATGCTAGGGCCGCCGTCTATGCGTTCGTGGGCCCAGCTGTGCCCACCATCAGTGGTATATGCCACAACACCAAACTCGCCGACGATCACGATGCGTTGTCGATCCAAAATTGTAATGCCGCTTAGGCGCGGCAGATCACGCATAGTCCAATCAGAAATACTTTGACGAACCCAGTGTTGACCACCGTCGGAGGTATGCAAAATTACCCCTTCATGGCCCACAGCCCAACCGGTGTTTTCGTCGAAGAAAGCAATGTCTCGCAGATAAATGCCGGATTCGTGATGACTCACGTCCCAATGCTTGCCCGCATCACGGGTATGAAAAATGGAGCCGCGGTGGCCCACCAACCAGGCGGTATCGCGCAGCGGGAAAGCCCCACGCCGAATCAGCTGGTCGGATTCAACTGGCATGTAATTCCAGCTGTTACCGCCGTCATCGCTACGCAGTACGGTGCCGTGATAGCCGGTAATCCATGCACGAGATTCATCCACAAATTTGACGTGGAATAGGTTGTCCGGAACCAGCCGTAGCGGTTCGTCAGTCACACCCGTAGCTGCCGCAGCTACCCTCATACAGGCCACACTGCCGAACAAACAAACAGCTAGCCGCGCACACCACTTTCGTGTGCAGCTCAACACAAACATGCAACTCTCCTCACACTGATATATTTTTTTTGTGGTCAGGATGCTAGGAGAGATTTTTTCAAGCTCACCCCATCAAAGGGTGGGCATGGAATAGCATTAAGCCCATTAAGCTGCCGCCAACCCCATACTTTCGGTTACGCAAGCAAGGTCAATCATTTATTTTCAATGACTTATCTGCAGGCCATACCACCAGGATTTTTTTGAATGCCCGCATCAACCACCGCATTGGATTCCGACGAAATTATAGAAACCAAGCTGCGCGCGCCTTTGATCCGGCATAAAGTACTGTCACGCCACGCCTTGATCGAAAACTTAGAAAGCGACAACAGCGAAGGGGTGTTGGTCACAGTTGTGGCACCGGCCGGATCAGGTAAATCAACCCTGCTGGTCGAGCTGTACCAGAGTTTTTTAAGCGCTAAATTCGCTTGCTGCTGGCTCAGCCTGGATCAAGACGACAATGAGCCCGTAGTCTTCGCTAAGTATCTGGTTTCCGCCTTGTACGATTTCGACCTCAAAGCAGCGACCAAAGAGCTCTCGTACATCAAAGCCAACCCCACTCGGGATTTCGACAGCTTTTTCGATGCCCTGGTGGCACGTATCAGCCGTACCGAGAGAAAACTGGCTATCTTCATAGATGATTTTCAGAATTTGTCGCACGCCAGCATTTTGCGATTTTGGAACCGGTTAATCGCCCATGCGCCACACAATGTGCGATTGGTTATCGCCAGTCGAAATAGACCCACATTAGATTTAGGGCGAAAACGTATCGCCGGTGCGCTGCATGAAATCAGCCATCAAGAACTTAATTTCAGTTCAACTCAAGTCGGTGATTTCATGCAGCAATTGCATTCGATCACGCTAGGTAAGAGCGAGTTGGAAAGCTTGCACTCGACCACAGAGGGCTGGGCCGCGGGCTTGCAACTGGCCGCCTTAGCCATAGGCCGTAGCAGCGGCCACGCCACAGAAATGATCGCATCATTTTCTGGCCGCAATAAAGACCTCACGGAGTACTTGTTTCAAACCGTTTTGCGGGTTCAATCCAGCGAAGTTCAGCGGTTTTTACTATGCACGTCACCGTTAAGTCGTTTGTCACCGGGGCTGTGCAATGCCGTTTTTGACAACAATAGCGGGGCCATGCTGCTGGATAAAGTGGAACGCAGCAACCTGTTTCTCATCCCCTTGGATCACGAAGGCCGTTGGTTTCGATACCACCACCTGTTCGCCGACTTCCTGCGCGCCGAGCTGCGCCGAAGCCAACCAGAAGAGTACGCAAAACTGTGCTTCATCGCTTCGCAGTGGAGTGAAGAACAAGGCCGGCTGACAGAAGCGGTGCAGTACTGCTTGGCCGGTGAACATTTCGACCGCGCGGCGGACTTGATTGCCGAAAAAGCACCTGACATTGCCCAGTATCAAGGCGATCATTACACCATCTTGGACTGGATGCGGCGCTTGCCTGTCTCTTATCACCACAAACGCCCAGAAATCATGCTCAACCATGCCTGGTCACGGGCATTTTCACGCGACTTGGAGCAGTCCATTGCATTGTCCGAGGAGGTCATGCACAGACTAGACAACCCCACGGACAGCGGCTGGGATTTACCGCAAGATGAGCTCAATCAAATACGCTGGCTGGCACAGGTGATTCAATCCATTGCCTTGGTCTGTTCAGACAAGATTCTCGACACCTTGGAACAATGCGAGACGCTACGCGCCGAGTTACCGGAAAGCGAGCCGTTTCTTCTCGCCTCCATACTCAATGCAACCAGCTATTGCCATCTCGGTCGCACTGAACTGAACAAAAGCCATGACGCCGCTGAAGAGGCGTACCGATACGGTCGCAGAGCCGGCTCGGTCTACGCCATCGTTTGGGCAGATTTTATCAGCGCCTTAAGCAATGTTGAACGCGGGCAAATTCAGGCCGTCAGTGATAGCGCCGATCGCGCAATACGCCATGTCGGCGAACGGACCAAGGCCAACCGCTACATGTTTGCCATGGCCGCCATCATCAAGGCGGAGTCACAAACCCAGCGTTGCAACTTTACCGCCGTGAATGATTGCATGAATGCAGGTCAAGATTTCACTTCCATATTTGGCCCACGAGAACCGTTGTGGGCGGCGCTACGCAACGAAGCCCGTATGAAAGCCTGGCAGGGCGAATTGGGGGCCGCCTATGAGGTGCTCAAACAGGGCCGCGAAACCGCACTAAGCACAGACCAGCCCATGTTGTATTTCAGCCTGGCCGCGGAGGAAATTGATCTACGCCTGCGCCACGATGACGACGTAGAAACGGCCAGCGCCTTACTTATCAGCAGCGGATTAAGCGGGAAAAGTCGCGGCAATTTGATCTCCAACGACATCCGCCATTTGGTGACGATGCTGTCACGACTCTCGGAAGCCCGCGTTAAATTGGCTCAGGGCCAGTACGATGCCACCCTGCGCCTACTCAATCTGATTAGTAAAAGCGCACAAGCCGAGCAGCTCTTGCTACTGCAGAATGTTCGTTCTTTGCGCGCCATCACTTTATGGAAATCCAATCAGTGCATCGAAGCTGAGCGGGAGCTGGACCGTGTATTGACGCTGGCCGCACCGGAGGATCACGCCTATCCCATTGCCTCCGCCGGCAGCGCCGTGCTGGAAATCCTTGAGTCTATTCAACTAAAAAGGACTTCCGCCTACGTAGGTGACGAGCATGAGCTCAAACACCGCTTCGAACGCAAATTAATCGCCTTACTCAAAGGTGAAAAACCAGAGTTACTCAGCCATGAACAAGCGCTACACGACGGCCGTGAACCGGTGGAACAGCTCACCGAGCGCGAAATCGAAATCTTGAAATTGGTAACTGCCGGTTTGGCCAATCAACAATTGGCAGATGAGCTGCTTATTTCAGTGGCAACGGTAAAATGGCATTTGCACAACATCTACGAAAAAATCGGGGTCCGTAGCCGAACCGCCGCCGCGGCCTATGCGCGTAAAACCCAACTGGTTTAAGCCGCAGGTGAACAGCGTCAATGCCAATATCCAGGCCGTCGAAAAGGTCGGCACGACCAAGCTTAAGCGCAGAAATCCTACTATTTCCGGACGTCAGCTTTCCGTGCTGGGCGAATTATGTGCAATGAAACCTGAATGTCCGAGTAGGATCTGGAGCTACAAACCAGCCAGTAGCTGCTTAATGTTTGCAAATCGCCGAACTTCTACCGCATTCAAATCAGTACAACCAAAACCACACCGGCAATGGATGCCGCGGCACCAAAGACCTGCCGCTTACTCAAGCTTTCTTTTAGCCAGTAGCGCGCCAGTAGCAAGGTGGCAATGGCCGCGGATTCATTGAGTACCGCAGCAACGGCAGCGGTAGCGTATTTGTAGCCGGCCAGCCACATCAACATGGCGACATAGGTGCCAATAAAGGCGGCGGCAAACAAAGTGGGCCAATGATGCGGGCGACGAAACTGCTGGACTAGCTCTGCACCGTTGCGGCGAAACAGTATCAGCAGCAACATGAAGCCCAAGCCGCCGAGCATGCGCAGCATGACAACCCAAACAAAAGAATACTGTTCGAGTAGTGGCTTCGCGGTGACTATGCCCAGAGCCATCAAAAACATGGCCAGCGCGGCCCAAGCAAAACCAAGTCGTAACTGCTGCGCCGACAAGCCGGATCCATCATGCGCTTTGGGCCAACTGGCCATCACCACTCCAGCAATCACCAAGGCCATACCCGCCCATTGCCAGCTGACCAAGCTTTGCCCTAAAAACACCGAGGACAGCAGCACCACCCAAGGCGAATACATAGTGCCCGCTACGCCAGAGCGACTGGCACCCAGCATGTTCAGTGAACGAAAGAACACGGTGTCGCCCAGCCCGATGCCCAAGACGCCACTGAACAAAGCCCAACACACCGCCTGCACTGGTATCTGCGGAAAGCTTAGCCCTTCGACAAGCAGGATAGTGGGCACCATTAAGGCCACCATCAAGACGTTTTTGAACAAATTGAGGGCAAAAGGCGGCATATGCTCACCGGCCTTTTTTGACAGGATCACCGCCACCGCCCACGCCAAAGCACAGGCTAGAGAGAAAAATTCACCTAGGCCCACAAGTCGTGCCCAGGCTGGCCTTTACGCAAGGGAGTGCGAAACGCTAAATGCCACCGGCGACGATCAGTTCATCCAAGGGTTTACGCACGCGAGGCTGGGATTCACGTTGCGCCAAGCCCTCCTCCGCAGTTACGGGATCACCGTGATACCCCAGCGCCCAAGCGGTCATCACTTGGTAGCCATCATCCAAGGCAAAGGTTTCCGCCGCTTTGTCGGCGTGCAAACCGGCCATTTGATGCACCAACAATCCACGCGCGCTGGCTTCCACGGTGAGATGAGCAGCTGCCGCACCAAGATCATATCCGGCGTGCGCGTTGCTTTTGCCGTTGTGCTCAAAATTCAGTTGCGCCACGCCCAACATTAAAACCGGCGCATGCTGCGTCCAGACTTGGTTGCCTTCGACCAACACGCTGTGAATTTGCTGCCAAACTTGCGGCTGACGCGATTTTTCAGCGACCACGAAACGCCAAGGCTGGGCATTAAAACAAGACGGCGACCAACGAGCAGCTTCCATTAGAGCCAATAAATCTTGTTCGCTTACATCGCGCTGTGCATCGAAAATCACCGGGCTCCAACGCTGGGCCAACAAGGGATTGATATGTTCAGAATTTTGTATCGTGCTCATCAGGGTCGCCGTAGGAAATGCGCCCGCATTGAAACATCAAATCGGACAAATACAAAACGCGGCATTCACTGCCTACTGCATGCGGAGGGTGAGCGCCAAAGCTAGCACTGGCAGTCTGATCAAAACTACGGAGATCATCATGGCTGAATCACAACTGCTAGAGCGCTTGCAGCGCCTGGAAGCAATCAACGACATCCAAGCTTTAAAGGCGCGTTATCTCGCCGCTTGTGACGCCAAAGATTGCGATACTTTTCGCACCAGTTTTGCCGATGGCACGGTCGACATCGACTACGGCGCTTTGGGGACTTTTGATAATGCGGATGCGCTCACGTCCATCTTTCGCGATATGGCCTGTCATCCGCATATGCTGGAATGGCATCACGCCAGCAATCCACAAATTGAAATCCTGTCGCAGGATACGGCCAAAGCGAGCTGGAGCCTGCACTATCAACTTATCAATACTCAGGACGGCACGCTGACCCAATTGGGTGGCGAGTACTACGATGAGTACCGTCGCGATGCCGGTGTTTGGAAAATCACAACGACGCACTTTAAACCGCGTACGACCGTGGCCCTCAAGCTGGAAGCAGACGCAGTGAAAACTCTCATGGCTGGCGCTGCGGCCTAATCACTTTCCTACAGGCTTAGCCAGGCAACATGTCACTGGGGCCCCAATAGGCCTTCATAGATGTGAACTCGCCTTGGTCATTGAAAGTCATGACGTCGATGGCACGAATCACCACGGGGCCACTTTTCAGCGTCAAGGCCACATCAAAAGCCATCGCTGCTGAATTGCCATGTGAAGCGCGGATGGGTGCAAGCAACTTAGCCCGCGGTTGCAGCTGAACTGAACCTGTATAGAACTCAGTAATCGCAGCCTTACCCACTTTGGGCTCGCCACCGACTGGATCTTCCACGGTCGCGTCTTCTGCATACAAATCGACGATGCCCTGCAAGTCGTCGGCATTCAGTGCATCAATATAGGCTTGCATCGCACTGCGCATTTGTTCTTCAGTCGGCATGTCTTCAGTCTCGTTAACAGATGACAGCATTGTGGAAGCCACCGCCATGATAAGAATCATCCGAGCGGATGATAGGCAGCATAAGTAGCGAACGCGCTTTACTACAAAGTGCTGAAAAACGTCGCGGCGAGAAAACCCAGCAAGGTGGCGAAGCCGGTAATTGCGCCGCCGCGATGGTAAGCCTCTGGCAGCATAGTCTCTGCTATGACCGTGAGCATGGCACCGGCCGCTATGCCCTCTACCAAGGAGTAACTGGTATGCGAAGCGCCTACAAAAAAGACGCTGCCTGCCGCTGCTCCCAAGCCAGTGATCAAGGTCAAAGCGGTCCACATAAACAGGATACGGCGATAAGAATAACCCTGCTCTTTCATGCCCAAAGAGCTGGAAAATGCTTCCGGGAAATTGGATAAAAACAACCCCGCGATAAGCGACAAACTCACGCTGGTTTGCAGCATGGATGATCCAATCACCATGGATTCTGGAATGCCGTCGAGCAAGATCCCCAACCAGATGGCTAAAGGCGCACCAGAATGACTGACCACGGCCTTTTTCACTTCATCCTCGGTCGGCAAAATCACCACATCATCGATTTCTTTCTTCGCGGCGTCGTACCAGCGTTCGGCCTCACCGCTCTCAGGCAGTTCATGCTGCCGCAGTACCTGTGAGCGTTGCTGCGCAAGTTTCTGCAAGGCTTGGGCAAATTGGGGTAGCTCTTGCACCAATTCCTGGAAAACTTCACGCGGCAACTGCCATGCGCCGACCGCCGTTTGAGCCGTAACCGTGGCCGCGCGAGGCGCCCCCGTCACTAACGCCATCTCCCCCACTACATCATCGCGATGCAACTGCGCCACCAGCGTCTGATCATGCGCACTGCTGACGGCCACGTCACCATAGTCAATCAAGTACAAGCTGTCGCCAGCCTCGCCCTGTTGCATCAGCTGCTCGCCGGCTTTGAACTCGCAATATTCAAAATGCGGGATCAAAGAACTCACTTGATCAGGTGGTAACTCCACAAAAACCGGAGATTGACTTAAGCGTTTGAAAATCCGCTTAAATTCTCGGTTTTTACCGCGCTTGAGATAGCTCAAAGTGGTACCCGCTTTGCGCAGAAAACCACCCTGGCTGTTGAGCAAATGATTCAGTGACACAAACAACAAGCCACCCAGCAAGCAGCCAAAGGCCAGTGGGTAAAAATCGCCTCGCTGTAGCGCAACGGCAACCAAATCCAAGGTGAGCGCAGCCAATAACGCACCGCCGCCAAAGGCCAGCATGGCCGCGATGGTGCGATTTCCCGGCGACCAAAAGCGTGCGGCTAAGGCACCTAACGGTAACGAAGCCGCACTGATTAGGCCAAGTGCGAAGGCCTGTAGCGCAATATTTTCGCTCATGCTGGCAACTCCACGATGGGATAAGCCACGCGTCTATTCGAGGCGAATGGCGGGGCTACTTCAGCTTTACGACATCACCCTTCATGGTCACGCCGGCCATGATTTTTCCAGCGCCGCACATGAATTTATCAGGGCTACTGTATGGGATTTTTTTGTAGTTGCTGGTGATATTCACCACGGCATTGCCACCCATTTGCAAGGCGCGGTCACGCAAGGCGATAAACGCCGACAACAAAGCCCATTCGCAGGCTTGCTGGTCGCTTTTTTTGAAGGAGCTGGTTTTTTTATTGGACTGGTACTCACCAAAGTTCTGCGCCACCGCACGGTGCTTTTGTCCCGCCAAGTAAAACTTCACCTCATTTCCCAGCTTTTCTTGTACATCCGCTCGTTGGAAAAACCCATCGATAGGCATCTTTAAAGCATCGTCCCGTGCCTGAGCAGAAACCGCAGCCAAACTACACACCAGAAGAATGAACAACCGAGTCAAACGCATCATGTCTTACTCCATAAAATGAATCGCGTGCGATAAGCCTACTGCGAAGCCGTACGAAAATGCCAGACCATCGGTGCCTGCAGCCTCGCTTGCTCCAGATCAGGGCCACGTGAATCGTACAACTGGGTTGTGACAACGACGGTATAACGGTGATCTGGCTTTAAAATTTTATCCTCACCAACGAGTTCGATTCTAAAGCCGTGAGCATCACCAGGCGTCGCCCAGGGAGGGTTTTGGGTGAATTGCACAGCCAACTTATTACCGTCTTCGTCAAACACCGCAAACGGCTCGTCCAAATCACTAAAATCACTGCCCATGCTGCCGGACATCGCCACATAGATAAAACGATCCGCGATGGGCTGCAGAGCTTGAGTATCATCCGAACAGGGCGCCGTTGGTGGCGCACTGTCTATACGACAAACATGAGTTGGCAGGTTGCGATCTCCGGGGCGCGGATGAACACCGACCACAAACGGTTTCCCCGCAGCGTCTGGCCCATTCACCACGCGCTGCCAAATGTGCTCGTAGTAGCCCGCCAAGTAACGAGCGGAATCGTGAATACCACCAGAACCGGTTAGGTATTGACTGCTGGCGTAGGGCATTTGATCGCGCACCCGGGTGTAGTCCAGGGCGGCGGCGACGCGTTCAGCTGCGACCAAGAGTCGACTACCCGCAGCGGCGCGCTGCACCGCGAACTCATCAAAATTCTTACCCTGTCTCGAGAACGCCTCGACGATATCGCCCGGTGGGGGAAATACCGCGACAGGAATTTCATCCCAAGCAAAATGATCACGAATCGCGATCACATCCATGGAATATTCCACCCCATTGGTGATGGAAAAGCCCCCCGCAAGTGCATCGAACAAATCATCACCGAAAGCATCGCGCAAGGCTTGCCCAACAGTGGGATCGGCCCCGGGAGGCACACTGTCCAAGGTATAACCAGCGGAAGAGTTCTGCTGTTCATTGCGTTGATACACCTGCGGCTCAAACAAGGCATCCCAGGTTTCGTCACTCATGCCATGAGCGGCCACCCCCATGAGAAAAGCCACTAAATAACCGCAGCTTTCCCCTATGCGAACATCGATGACTGAGAGTTCACGCCCCAAATCATCCGCCAGCCAATCGACCGTGCCGCCCAGCACAGGCAAGGCATCCCACGCATCAGCTTGCAACTCGCCACAACCGTTGTCGTGAGCAACACTGGCCAAAGCGTTGATAAAACCATCCCAATGCGCTGTCTCGGCCAAATCACGGTCATCCGGGAAGCCTTCGCCGGAGAAATATCCCCCATCGGGGAACATGGCACCACCAATCAGCGCTGGGCGATGGGCCGCGAGTAAGTCGATCAAAATATGACCGGCTGGCAGATGGCTGCGAGCGATGTCACCCATCATGGCGTGACTGGTCATGCCTGCCGCCAAGCTCCCAGTCGAAGACGTCACCAAGCACAACATCGCCGCAAATCGAAAAATCCGTGGAATCATAATTGTCTCCTATAGCGCGCTGCGGCGAGCTACATGTACTGGTTGAAATGTTGAAAAAGAGAATCCGCTTCATCGCTATCAGCGCCCTTGCCTGTGGGGCTGGCAGTTGGGCTGGCGGTTGGCGTTGCTGTCGGATTGGCTGTAGGACTCGCGCTAGGCGCGCTGCTGACTGCAGGCGTTGATGCTGGCGAACTGGTCGCCGCTGGACTCGCAGTGGGCGCCTGACTGACACCAGGGCTCGCGCTGGCCGACGGTGAAGGACTGGGGCTTGGCGTTGGTGAACGCTCAACTTCGGCAGGCGGCTTCAGCATCACATCCATTGGCGTTGGGCTGGCTGAACTGCCTATCCCACGAGATGGGTTGGACTCACCGGATGAACAAGCCGCCATCGCGCATGCACAGGTCAGCGCCAAATATAAGTTCTTTGATTGCCACTGCACGGCCATCATCTCCAAAGCGGGGGCTGGTATTTCAACATAGTTAAATGTCAGCGACTTGAATTTACGGTAGATCTATTACAAACGAACACATCCGCAAAATGTTGCCAATTTATTGAATTATTCACTATCTGATAGTGGATGACATGATTCGCCGACGCTTTCTGCCAACACCCAACAGCTAGGGCGGATTGCATGCTTGCAGTGACGCGGTAGACTGCGGAATCACGGAGGTACGCATGTCCAATTCTGATTTACCCCTTACTGGGGGATGCCAATGCGGCGCTGTCCGCTACAGCGTCGATGCCCAGCCACAAGATGTGCATTTCTGTCACTGTCGCATGTGCCAGCGCGCCACGGGCAATGTCTTTGCCAGCTTGGCGCCGGTCCCGAAAACCAGTGTGCGTTGGCTAGAGGAAGAACCCGCGCTATTTGCCTCATCCTCTGTTGCACGACGTGGCTTTTGCCGCCACTGCGGCACGCCGCTCAGTTTTGCCTACAACGAATCAGAATGGGTTTGCTTGTCGCTGGGCAGCTTCGATAAGCCCGAGCTGGTACCACCGACGGTGGAATATGGCACAGAGGCGCGCCTGAGCTATATCCACCCGCGTAGCGATTGCACGCAAAAGGAAACCGGCAACAATCACCTCATGGGCATGGTCAACCAGCAGGCTTAGACTTCTTTAAGTTGGGAAGTAGGGCCATTGGTCGCGCCCCACTTCACTCGCTTTGATTTACTCGGGCTGCCAACGTAGGTCTAGCTGCCGTGCCGCACGCACGTCATCCAAACGGCGCACCGGCATGGTGTAAGGCGCACCACGCAGCTTGTCCATGTCCTCGTGGGCTTCGCCCCAGATTGCAATCATGGCGGCAACAAACGCGTCCAAGGTTTCCTGATCTTCGGTTTCGGTGGGCTCAATCAACAAGCATTCCGGCACCAGCAACGGAAAATACACAGTTGGCGCGTGATAGCCGTAATCCAACAAGCGCTTAGCCAAATCGGTGGCGGTGAATTCCAATTCCTGCTTTTGTTTTTTCAGCGTGACGATGAATTCATGGGTCGCGCGACGGCCATCAAAAGCCAAATCGAACCCAGCTTGCTGCAACCGGGCCATCAAGTAATTGGCATTCAGCGTGGCGAATTCAGCGACCCGCGTCATGCCATCTGGCCCCAACATCAAGGCGTAAATATAAGCCCGCAACAAAACCCCGGCGTTGCCCATAAAGGCAGATAAACGACCGATGGTTTGCGGCACATCGCTTTCATCCAACCAACGGTACTGATCGCCGTCTTTACCCACCACGGGGATGGGCATAAACGGCAACAAACGTTCCGACACACCGACCGCACCCGAACCGGGACCACCACCACCATGCGGGGTGGAGAAGGTTTTGTGCAAATTCATGTGGATGACATCAAAGCCCATATCACCCGGGCGCACTTTGCCCAAAATCGCGTTCAGATTGGCGCCGTCGTAGTACAGCAGGCCACCGGCCTCGTGCACTTTCTTGGCGATGTATTCAATTTTACGTTCGAACACACCCAAAGTGGACGGGTTGGTCAGCATGATGCCGGCTGTTTTTGGCCCCAAGGCTGCTTCCAGCGCAACCAAATCCACATCACCATTTTTATCGGTGGGGATTTCTCGCACCGTGCATCCACATTGAATCGCGGTGGCGGGATTGGTGCCATGGGCCGCATCCGGCACCAAAATTTCAGTACGTTCGGTGTCGCCTTTGGCC
>JBPOFU010000043.1:0-22537 GCA_051252075.1 Oceanococcus sp.
GCACTTTCAGCACCGATGACGGTGGCTGGATTTACGTCAGCAATTCAGAAGCGCGCGATTTAACGACGATACGCGACCAAGATCCTAGTGGCGTGTTTCGTGCTGGAATCTCACGTGAGGCCGCGGCCCTGCAAGGCGCGTTGTTCGCGGGTGGCGTCAGTGCTTTACGTTTTGACGCACAAGGCAATTTGGTGGATGCCTATGCCTGCCAACGCGGTTCCACAACCAATTGCTCAGGCGGCGCTACACCCTGGGGCACGTGGATCAACGGCGAAGAGATTTGGGACGGTTACATGTATGAGTGCAGCCCGCTGCGCGATGGCGGCGAAGCGCGCCGCCTAGACCGTTTTGGTCGTAAAGCTCATGAGATGGTGGCGATTGATTCGCAGCGCCGTGCGATTTATCACACGGAAGATATCGACAGTAGTACCGACCGGTTTTACCGCAACGTATGGACTGCCGCTGATTGGCCTAGCAATGGCCGCCCCGACATGGACGCAGGCAAGTTGCAGGTGTTGTTAGTACCGGACGGCATTGAGGCTGCACGCAGTGGCCCTACGCCCATAGTCTGGAATGATGCGATTGATGATGGCCGCCCTCAGCCCGCGACAGTCGATGAAGTGGAAGCGACCATTTTTGCAGGCAATGAGGGGGTTTGGTACCTCAAGGGTTTCATTTTCTTCTCCACCAAAAGCGACGACAATATTTGGGTGATTGATGTTGATGGCAACACCATCGAAAGTATCTATGACCCCGCACGCGGCGTACCCGGCTCGCAGGTAGACGAAGCAGAAATGCCCATGACCGGCGTAGACAACATATTCATGACTGATGATGGAGAAATGTTGGTTGTGGAAGATGGCGGCTTCATGCGCTGCATGGTTTTGCTACCCGATGGCTCGACCATCCCCTTGCTGCGACTTCCTGGCAATGCAGAACTCACCGAAGTCACCGGCGTCGCCATAGGGCCCACGGGTGATCGCCTGTATGTCTCTGGCCAACGCAGCTTGCCTTTAGGCCAAGTGCCGATCATCGGCGGTGAACTCGCATCGCCCATCCCCACCCGGGTATCGGGTGTAACGTATGAAATATTGATGCCGTTTCAGGTCAATGTCAGCCGTCCGCTGGCACAGCCTTTGTAGTAAACCGGCTGGTGTATGGTGCCGCCTTGCAATTCAATGCTTTTGTTGTGACGGTCGGCGTGCACGGGTGTATAGCCGTGGCGCCGATGGCATCGCAGTCACTGCAGAATTTTGCACCGGGTCGGCTTTGGTAGTTGCAGACTGGGTATGATCGATGCTGCTCGAATTCTCCATATTGAGTAACGCGCCAAGTATCCGCTGTTAAGAAATACCCGCTCAATCCTTCGGATTGTTCATAAGGGAGCGGCTTTATCTCGAAATCCACCCCAGAGAATAGACATGACTTTCGAAAAATTGGCGTTTGTTGGTAGCCGTAGTGAAGGCTCGAAGGCCGCCATCACGGCGCTGGAAGCAAAGTATTCCCATGTCCCTCTTGATGAGGCGGATGTTGTCGTCGCGCTTGGCGGTGATGGCTTCATGCTGGAAGCACTGCACCGCAATATGCAGCGCAATCTACCGATTTATGGAATGAATCGCGGCACGGTGGGTTTTCTTCTCAACCGCTACAGCGAAGATCAACTGCTGGACCGGCTCAATGGTGCGCAAGAAGTCATCTTGCATCCTTTGAAGATGACGACACAAACCGATTCAGGCAGCGAGCAAACCGCGCATGCGATCAATGAAGTGTCGCTACTGCGGCAGACGCGCCAGGCTGCCAACCTACGTGTGCTGATCGACGGTAAAGAACGAATAGACAAGATGATTTGCGACGGTGCATTACTCGCAACGCCTGCAGGTAGCACCGCCTATAACCTGTCGGCCCATGGCCCCATCCTGCCGATTGGCAGTGGAGTTCTGGCGCTTACGCCTATCAGTGCGTTTCGGCCACGGCGCTGGCGTGGAGCGGTACTCCCGCACGATGCGGAAGTAACCTTTGAAGTGCTGGATTATTACAAACGCCCCGTGTCTGCCGTGGCTGACGCGACCGAGGTTCGCAATGTCGTTGAGGTTCGCGTTGGGGAAGATACAGATGTATCTCTACGACTGCTGTTCGATGCAGAACACAACCTAGAAGAACGCATTTTGAACGAGCAATTCATCCCCTAAATGGAAAGCCGAAAAGTCGGCCACGCATGGCTTATCGTCAAAAAACGTTTCGCGTCAGCAGGGATTCCATCTCATCAAGGTGTCACCGCGTCAGCGCTTTAGTTTCGGCATAATCGAGCGGTTGAAGAGGTATTTGTCGATGAATTTCATGCTTGAGTTGCCTCACCAAATTCAAAAGCGATAAGTTGGCCATTTAAGTCGATCTGGTCGAAACCGTCAGTTAAGCAATCGTATATTTTGAAAGCGGCTACTTGGCTAATTAGATGCCCTTTTTAGCTTAATTCTCGCCCAAGTAATCTTGCTTATAGCTTTTCGACCCGATCAACATATGCAAGGAAGCCCAGCCCAGGAAAATAACCGAGCTGGCCAATGCATAGCGCAAGGAGTCGGCACCAAAACTCGGGGTCAGGCTATCGCTCAGTGCACCGATGATGACTGGGCCTAATCCCAAGCCAATCAAATTGGTCACCAGACCCAACAAGGCGATGGCCATGGAACGCTCACTATCGGCGGTCACGCCGTAAACCGCGGAATACAAGGCGGGTAGCGCCATAAACACCAAGGTGTTGGCGATGACGTACAGCAATAAGCACAGCTTGTAGTCAGCGGCGAGCAAAGCGGCAGCCATGATCGGGGTGGCGATGAGGCAGGAAAGCCCAGGTAGCCGTAGCTTCCAAGCCACGTCCCGTTTGGCTAAGCGGTCAACGATAAAGCCAGCCAATATCGTGCCGACTATGGTGGAAATGAGCGCCGCGATGCCGTAGCTGCGGGTCGCAATGTTGACCTCGAGTTCAAAGCTGCGTTGGAAAAAAGGAATGGCGAATGAAGGCATGCCCAAGGTGAAAAATGAGATCGTGGCGAAGGTGAGCAACAGCTGAAAATAAGTTTTGGTCGCGACCAGGTTTTTGATAACCAGTCGAGAGCTGGCATCGAATACTTCGGACGGTTTCGGCACACGGGTTTTCTCACGCGGTTCGCGCAAGCTGAAATGCACAATCACCGCCAAGACCAAACCCGGTATTCCCACCACCATTAATGTGGTGCGCCAATCGGTGGCTTTGAGCACTTCACCACCAACGATAACGCCGGCGAAACTGCCAAGTAGCGCAGCAAAAGACAATAGGCTCGCGACCTTGCCATGCTTGCCGGGTGGGTAATAGTTCGAAGCCAGAGAATGGGTTGGCGGTACCGCACCGGCTTCACCGATGCCCACACCAATGCGGGTTAAAAACAACGTGGCGAAATTTTGTGCCAAGCCACCTAAGGCTGTCATGGCGCTCCAAATGGCGAGTGATACAGACACCACAGTGCGCCGGTTGCCGACATCCGCCCAACGCGCCAAGGGAATGCCCATCAAGGCATAAAAGACAGCAAACGCCGGGCCGGTTAACAGGCCTAAATGCAGATCACTCAAGCCAAACTCATGTTTGATCGGATCCAGCACCACGCCAAAAATGCCGCGATCGACATAGGCGATGACCAGCACCACGAAGATCAGGCTCATGCAGTAGGCGCGATACCAACCACTGGGATTATCCATTTTTCCAAATGGCTGGGGTTGTTTGGCTGGTTCCGAATGAGATGTCATAGGCGTTTTGTATTGCTTCAGGTTGAAAGGTAGGTCGCTCGATCGAGCCAATCGTAACTTGCTATGCGCACATTCGCACGACGCTTATCTACGGTGAATGACATCAGCACGTCAGGCTTCGTAAGCGCTTGCGTTCTTTTGTTCAGCCATGTCCAAAACAGTTCCGCGCTATTCTTACGGCTAGGAGAAAATTAAATGATTCGTGCCACTACGATTATCGTCGCCGCTACAATTTTGGCGGCTTGCAGCAGCGCGCAAGATGCGCGCGCACCGAACCAACCCATTACGGGGCCGCAGTCCGGCGAGACACGACCTGGGCTGGCCTATCGTGTCGCTATACCTGCAGCGGATCCCAGCTTCGACATAGTCTTTCAAATTTTAGAACCGCAAGAATTCAGCGGCGACAAAAGCTACCCGCTACTCATCCACAGCCACGGCTTTGGCAATGCACGGGCGCAAAGCCATGACTTCAGCGAAGAAGTGGGCAACTTAGACCGGCTGACGGCCAATGGCTACGGCGCACTGAGTATTGATATGCGTGCCCACGGCGAGAGCGGCGGAAAAATCAGAGTGCACGACCCGGAAGCTGAGATCCAAGATGTATTGCTCATTTTGGACTGGGCGGAAACCAATCTGCCTTGGGTCACCACGCGCTTTGATGCCCAAGCCGGTGAAGTGAATCAGTTAATTGGCACCTTGGGTGCGAGTTACGGCGGGCAGTGGCAGTTGTTGACGCATGTGCTCGATCCGAAAAAGCGCATCGATGCCATGGTCCCCTCCAACACTTGGAGCGATCTGTCTGATTCACTCAACACCAATGGCGTACTGAAATCAGGCTGGGTGGGGCTACTCTTTGGTGGCGGCAACAACGCAGGCGATCGGGACAATAACTTTGATCCCTATGTCACCGAACTCTTAGCCACCAGCGCTGCGCTTAATCAAATGCCACAAGAAGGCATTGATTTCTTGCGTTATCACAGCTTTGACTACTACTGCGACATGGGCCCAACGATCACGACCAATGGCGGCCCCGGCACCACAGCGGCATTCCCACCTGTGCCGCCTTTAGGTATTCCTGCCTTGTTCAGCCAAGGCATGCGTGACAGCTTGTTTACCTTTAATGACGCTTTGAATAACTTGCGTTGCTTACGCCAAGTGGGCAGCCCTGATGTGCGCTTGATGACCTACCAAAGTGGCCACAACACCATTTTTCCCGGCCCTGGTGTGATTTTTCAAAGCCCGCAACCCAGCGCCAGCGACCGCAACTGTGCAGAGCTCACATTGGATGACGCGACACATGCGTTTTTTGATGAACACTTGTTGGGCATGGCGGGCCGACTCGATGCCGTGATGGGGCCAGCCAACGACATTTGCTTGTCATTGGATGTGAACAAGGGCGTAGTCGTCGACCTCGACGAATTACTCATAGGCGGAACGGCATTTAATTTTCCTGCTACTACGGTTGTCGCAGGTGTAATCGCCCCCGTAACCGTGGCGACCGACGTTTACACAGCGCCCGAAGGTGGTGCGGTTGTAGCCGGCATTCCTACCGCTAATATCAACGTAACAACAAGCAGCGGCTTAGCTGCCGATACCATCGTGTTCATCGGCATAGGACACCAACGCGATAGCGGCAACGGCCAAGGCGTATGGGACACGCTGGAAGATTTCGTGATGCCGTTACGCGGAACTGGCGAACATGTTGTTGAGCTCTCCGCAGTCGCGGAACACTTGCAGCCCGGCGATCAGATTGCGGTCAATTTGCATGGCAGCTTCAGCACCCATGCGGCTTCATTCAGTCGTGATCCGGCTGCCGCTATCGCTTTGGTATCGGGAACCGTCAATATTCCTATCCTGCCGACGGGCACCGAGATTTTGAGCAAGGCTCCTTAGGCCATCATATTCCGGATAATGCTAAGAGCTAATGATCGTCAATCGATAATTTCAGTCGGCCTCTGGAACAGCAAGCTACTGGCGCAGCTGTTCAGTCAGCCCCAGCACGTAAGCAGCGACCGCCTGCTGTGGCCCTAGGGCCGCCTCGATCAAGGCCAGTCCTTCGTCCTGCAGCGCTTGCCCTGCGGCGCGTTCTCCCGAAACCATCATGATACCGCCGAGCAAAGCGCGTGCCCTACCTAGGGTATAGCTGCTCTGCCCATGGATCGCAGCATAAATTTCGGCACTTTCCTGAATATCCCGACGGGCGGCCACGAGGTTGCCACGCTCTAGTTGCGCCAAGCCGCGCAACCATAAAGATTCGGCGGCCATAGGCAAACCTTGACGACCAGCATCCCGCATCATCTGAATCTCTTGATCCAATTGCATTGGGGTGCTGTCATCCCAAGCTGAGGCCAGAAGCAACAGCAGGCGGCAACGCGCCACCCGTGGATTTTGATCACCGAACACTTCCCCACCCAGCGGGCAGGCCTTGGCCAATGCCGTGCGTGCCGGCTCATGCCGACCGCGCTGTAGATCGAGCGTAGCAAGATGGACCTGACTGGCCCAGGTTAAGGGTGAGCGCTGTCCGACGTATTGCAGCGCCAATTCCAAGGCACGTACAGCCAACTCATCGGCCTTTTCAAATTGCAGCAACTCGAGCAGGACCCGAGAATAACCGATGGTCATCGCGGCGGTGGATGCCGATTCCGGCTGCGCATCTTGCGCCAAGCTCAGTACCTTTTCATAGTATTCCTCCGCCTGTCGCAGCCGACCCATGCGAAATTCCATTCCCGCTAAATTGCCTAACAAGGTCAAAGCGTTAGGGGTACTCTCAGAGCCGCTTGCCTCAAAAGCCTGCCACGCACGCGTGGTGATCTTGCGGGCGTCTTCTAAGCGCCCTGCGTAGAGGTAAGCGACGCCCAGGTTCCCCATCAATACTGCGCTTTGTCTGTCCTCCTCCCCTGACAGCGCAAGACGCTTGGGAAGCGTCGGTTCGAGTACGGCAATTGCACCATCCACATCGCCTTGGGCTCTGAGCAATTGTGCCTTCACCATCTCAGCCTGCAATAGATCGTCCGCATAGCGCTCAGGCTGCTTGGACCAGACCGCAAGCGCTGTATCCAGTGCGAACTTGGCTAGGTCATAGTCACCCGACCGGACCCGGACTTGTGCCAGATCATAGGCTGCTGCTGCCACTGACTCCGGGGCTGCCTGGGGCAGCGTGAGGACTCGCGCGAGCAACTTTTCTGCGCTGGTGTAATCGTCCATATAAAAATACAAAGTACCGATCTGCTGCTGGACCCGCGCGGCGGTTTCCGGATCGTCCGCAAACTCGCTGTTTATGCGTTCAATGCTGGCAGCAAGAATGTCCTGAGCCGTCACCGAGGCTCCCTGACCGCGCTCTCCGGCGGTGCGAAACATCTGGATGAAGACTTCCTCCATAACCCGCGCCTGTTCCAGCCTACGCTCTGCATCCAAGCGCGCATCTTCGGCCTGAACCTGAGCCACACGGGCCGCGTCCCGGGCTTCAAATGCGAAATAGGCCAAGCCAAGCATCACCGTAGCCAAGCCAAGAGAAGCTATGGCGAGGACACGTAAACGCCGATTTCTAGCCAGCAATTGGCGTTGCTTCAATTCGTCGAAACCGACGCCCAGCACACCGGCAATCAGTTTGAGAAATCCGTCTCGCCGACCGTCGCCCTGTGGTCTGAGGTCGGCAGCGATGGGCTCGGTCTGTGTGTCACCCAGTTGCCCGTCAGCACCGACCCCGTGACGCAACGCCGGACCGAAACAATCATTCTCTGCATCACCAGGCTCGCCATCAACAATCAGGCAGAACACCTGCTCAGCACGGTCCAGACTCTTGAAATAGCGAATCTCTTCGTTGACCCAGGGCGAGCGAGCCGAGGACGGCGAGCACAGCACAATCAGGTTTCGAGAACGATTGAGTGCCCGCTGAATCTCGCTGCCGAGCTCAGCTGCACTGGCCAGTTCGTCGCGGTCCCGAAAAATCGGCACCAGCCGTTCCGGCAAAGGCGTTCCTTCGTCCCGCCCTCTAATTAATCGGCGAGGAATCCTAAAACGCTCCAGTGAGCGGTGCAGCCAGCGCGCCAGAGCTTCATCTTTGCGGCTGTAACTTATGAATGCCCAATACTGAAGCTCTCTCTTGTCCGTCATTGCTGGACTTTGATGGGGGGCGCCCACACCTCTGACTCGGCCACTCTGAACAGGCGGAAACTTCCATATCGCTTGGCCAATTGAATCTCGCCAGCATATTCGAGCCGAAAAAGCTCACCAACTTCCAGCTTGAGCTCCGCAGCAAAGGCTTCCGTCACAAATACCGTATCGGGTGGAGTGACAGGTTCCACACGGGCCGCAAATGACAGCTGGGTACCGTAAAAACTCGGCTGCGCGCTCACCGTGTCATAGCCTGCGTAGGCCGGCGCGAAATGGGCGCCGACGCGAATCTGCAGATTCCCCAGACGTCCTGAGTAGTCTTTGCGGATATCGCGCGCGGCCTGGATCAGTCGCAGACTGATTTTGGCCGCCGATTGTGCATCACTGGTAACGATATGCAGCGCATCACCCCAAGTGTTGCGCAGCAACACCCTTTTACCTCCGGCCTTAATGCACTCAGCTAGGCGCGGAACGATCTCCGACCAGTAGACTTGGACTTCCGAATCACTTAGTCGGCTAAAGTCGACCATGTCAGTAAAAACCAGCCCGACCATGCGCCTGTCGGCAGCGGGCAGCATCTGCGGTGGCATGCGAACCCTACAAACCGACCAGCTTGGCGCCTGCCCTGCCTTCGGGTTTGCACGCAAGCCACACATTTCTATACCCAGGCTCGAGGCACAGAGCATGGCGAGGCCGTCACGCAGTCGCAATGCGTGACGTTTACGCCACGCAGACTCGACTGGAAGGAAGCCGGACATGCTCGAAACGCGCTCAGCACGCCCAAGCAGGTTCTGCCACTGAGCCTGCTCGACACTGCCAAAACGCTCTCCCCAGTAGCTGGTTTCACGACCTTCGCTATCGGCCAGGACGATGTGCAGACGAGCACCACAGTTGATCAGGCCAAAAAGAGCATTTAAGCCAACCGGTGTGTCCGGCTGCGCAACGAAACACGGCGCGCCGTTAATCAATTCGGCAATTTCAGGATCGATCTTTGGCGAACCCGACAACTTGTCCAGCCCTTGAATGACATAGGCCGCCGGCATGGCGATGGTCGAAACCATCTCTTCGTCGAGCTGCAGCGCAATGCACAGACGTCCAATCTGTCCACGGGTCCGACTGCGCGTGGTGAGATCGTCACGCAATAGAGGATCGGCCCGGGCCAGCGCGACGCTCGCTTCACTGATCCTTTTTTCGATCAGACAGGCCTCCGCACGTGTTGCAAACCAGAAATAACGATCACGCTCTTCCGCTGGTGGTTCCGGCGGCAATACGGAGAGAGCATTTTCGGCAAAACGCTGCGCGGTCTCGTGATCCCCCAGCATGACATGCAGGGTTGCCGCATTCACCGCACTATAAGCCCCGCCACAACGCGCATAAGCGAGTTCATACGCGTCAGCGGCCAGGCGCAGATTCTCACTGCTGCGAATACCAGCGAACGCCAAATCTTTATGAAGACGCGCAGGCAGCGCGTGCCAATCCTCCGAACGATCTTCCGGTAAAGGTGCCAGTTCCTCAAAACGACGCAACGCCAGGCGCGTGCCTCCTACCTCCGCCAGGCTTCGCAAATAGAGATAACGGATGGCTTCCGAATTGTTATGGCTTTCCAGTGCACGCATCGCCTGATCGTTTGCGCCCAGCGCATTCCCAGCAGCCAGATGATCGCGAATATCGACCTCCAGAAAGCGGTGATTTTGGACGTCGTGGCCCTCCTCCTGTAATTGCCCGTTTTCGGGATCAATAATGACCAGAGATGCATTAGGTTTCGCCTCCATTGCTCCATGCAGCGCCGAAGGAATCGCTTCCGGATGCCTTCGCCACCTAGCGACCTCAGCAGAGCCCCCAGGCTTCAATTCGCTCCCGCCCCATAACACGCAGACCAGTTCGTCAGACTCCAGACATAGCCGGGCAGCCAAGCGCTGATATTGCAAGGGTGAAACATCCCCTGGCTGATCGACGCGCTCCGTATTGGTGGCCAACTGAATCAGCCGTTCAAGCCGCTCCTCTACCGCCAGGCGCGATTCTTCGGAAGGCGGACGACCCAGCTCCGAACTGCGCCGAACCCAGGCCGCCAAAATGTCATCCGGCGCACCTACCAACAGGGCGTGCAATTCTGCAGCAACACCCAGCCGCTTTGCTCGATTGAGGAGCGTTTCGGCGAGAACGAGGTCGGCTCCCGGCGCCATCCCGCAGCAAATGCGGACACTGCGCCAGCCTTCGTGTTTCGCTCGCTGCTCGAACCAACTACCGGCTGCATTCGCAACTCTTTCGCGCGCATCGGCATCTAGGACGAGATGACCCGATACACCGATTCGTATGATGCTTCCCAAATTGCCGCTCCCTCGCCCCGCGCTAAAACACGGGTCTCAAAACCAAGCACACGCTCAGCCTAGCATCGGGAGCGATAGTAAGCATTAGTGCCTCTTGATTGCCTCACAATCGCATGCACTACGGGCTTGTGCGCTGGCTTAAGCTCTGCAGCGCTCATGATGTCGGACGAAATGCACAAAAAAACCCCGTCATGCGGGGCTATGTATTCTTCAGTGCAGCTTTATGAGAGGTTGTGACACCTCTTGATTCACTTACTCGATGTTCTGCACCTGAATACATAAAAGGCATTTATATATATGATTTTTATGGAAATTCTAACAACCACCAACTTCGGGCTACAAGTGCAGCTACAAACTCGTTAAAAGCAGCTAAAAATCAACAAAACACTTGAATCTACGTTACACCGATCAAGCATTTGGCGCATCTTCTCCTAGTTGCGACTCCAAAGCCAGCCCTGTCCGTGCCCTGCTTGATTGGCCTTTTATTGCCTCCCGACTTGGGACTAGACCCACTTGCACGTGGAAACCGTCCATTACCGGTTACGCCGCCTCACTGGAGCGATCAGTTCAGGTCAGAAACATTCTGACATGATCAGCAACAACGGCCGTTCAACTTTTCAGATGGGTCGGCAGGTGTACGCCATCAACGACCATTAAACTGATCCAGGCCTACTCACACAAAGGGCGCAAAGCGGCCTTACAAGTTTGACTCGCTTAAGCCACTAGACGCCCCGAAGCCGTCAGTCACGATTCGGCACGCTCAAGCCGTCTGCCCCGGAAAGCTGACATTCAGGCGCACAGACGGGCGTCCGGGTGAACCCAAGAATCTCGTTGCAACCCTTACCGAGGAAGGCAAGGGTGACACGAGATCGGATCAGCATTTGCGTCGAAACCGCATGGGAATGCGCACAGCTACCAGCGCCACCGCCCCGAGCAAGCGCTGCTCTACAAGATTGTCGAGGATCACTACTCGGCATTCGCGGAGCAGATGGTATGTATGGGCCGGGCGCTGCCGGATTATGTACGTCGCGAATTTGACGAGTTCCTGCGCTGTGGACGGCTGGAGCATGGTTTCCTGCGAGTGCGTTGCGAAGGTTGTCACGCAGAGCGGCTGGTCGATTTCAGCTGCAAGCGACGAGGCTTTTGCCCCAGCTGTGGCGCCAGGCGCATGGCTGAGTCAGCAGCCCTGCTGGTTGACGAGGTCTTTCAAGAGCAACCCGTTCGCCAGTGGGTTCTGAGTTTCCCGTACCCGCTGCGCTTTCTGTTTGCTAGCCGTCCCGACGTGATGGGGAAGGTGCTGGGTATCGTCTACCGCGTGATTGCTACCCACCTAGTCAGATCAGCGGGTTTCACAAGAAACAACGCGCACACGGGAGCCGTCACGCTGATCCAGCGTTTCGGCAGCGCGCTGAATCTGAACGTGCACTTCCACATGCTGTTTCTGGACGGCGTGTATTTTGGGCGGTCGGATGGCCGGCTGCGCTTCCGCTGGATCAAAGCGCCGACAAGTGCCGAGCTGACTCAATTGGCCGACACGACCGCCCGTCGTATCGGTCGGTTTCTGGAGAGACAGGGACTTCTGGAGCGCGATGCCGAGATTAGCTGGTTGGTTGGCGATGACATCGACGCCGATCCCATGAGCAGCGTGCTGGGGCACTCGATCACCTATTGCATCGCCGTAGGGCCGAATGCCGGACGCAAGGTGATGACGTTGCAAACGCTGCCGGCGGATGATCCCCCATTTGGAGAAGAGGCCGGGAAGGTGAGCGGCTTCTCGTTGCACGCCGGAGTTGCGGCCCGTGCTGACCAGCGCGACAAACTGGAGCGGCTCTGTCGCTACATCAGTCGACCGGCCGTGTCCGAGAAACGGCTGTCTCTCACAAACAACGGTCTGGTGCGCTACCAGCTGAAGACACCCTACAAAGACGGGACCACTCACGTTTTCTTCGAGCCATTGGACTTTCTGGCCAGACTAGCGGCGCTGGTTCCGAGGCCGAGGGTGAATCAATCTCACGCGTTTTCATGGGGTGTTTGCGCCAAACAGCAAATGGCGGGCACAGGTCACGCCTGCCAGGCGGGGCAAGGGTCGGCAGGTCGCCAACATACCGGCTGAAGACAAGACGCCAGCCGAAAAGCATGCGGCCATGACATGGGCAAAGCGCTTGAAGCGTGTTTTCGATATTGACGTTGAGACGTGCGAGACGTGCGAGGCGTGTGAGGGTGCAGTCAAGATCGTTGCCGCGATCGAAGACCCGGTAGCCATCAGGAAGATCCTTGACCACCTAGAGGATCAGGGCGCGATGCCTGAGGCTTACTACAGGCCAGCAGTGCGGCCCCCTCCGACGCGGCAACTGGTTCCAACCCTGCATTGATGGCTATCCAGCACCGCTGGCCGACACGGACGGCAGGGTCTTGTTCGTCTTGAGGTCAGAAAAACGCTCAGTGGTAAGCCTCCGGGGCTCGAAACTGCCTGCTATTCGTTGCACGCCAAGCCCAAAAGCCTACCGAATCCTCGAGCCTCGACCGCCAGCCAGGCTTCGGCTAAACTTCAATAATCCACAGAGGGCGTTTGTTTGTCCTATACGCGGCATAAGCCGATTCAGAGCACCACGCAAAAGTTTTGAGCATTCTCCACCAATGACAACGCTCAATTAAGTAAGTTGTTACGACAATATAAAGGAGTGGTAATTGTGATAAGGCTGCTATTCACCGCCTTGGCATTAGTGCTTTCAACGAACGCTTATCCGGATACGCTTAAGGCTTGGAAAGATTGGGTGGTTTTTTCGGATTCAAAATTAACGATGGCATATACCTCGGACCAAGACGCCAAGTTGGTTCTAGCGATGAATAATCAATGCAACATATTACCCCTGCGCATTTTGAAGGCAGGCCCGCCAGCCGCTGCACAATCTGTTCAACCGGCGGCTGGTGAATTGCTAATCGATAACGGCAAAAATTGGCAGTGGACTGGGCGCGCCATTCAAGCGCAAGGAAAATCGCAAGCTTCAATTGAATTTTTGTCGATCAACTTAAATTCTATGGTGGACTTGTCAAACGAAATGCGCTCGGGAAATTTCATGTGGGTCAATTACTTGATCGCTCAGCAGTCTTTGCAGCAATTTCGCTTCTCGCTCAACGGATATACCGCAGCAGCTAGGGATCTTTATCAAACGTGCAAAAGTAACATGGCAAAGCGCAACTAGAGTATTGCGCTGTGCCCCGTGATTGAGTTCGATTGTGGGCTAGAACTCGAATCCAACCCCGAAGCTATATACGCCGTCTCTGCCCTCATTGGCATAGGATGCGCCACCTTGGATCACAATTGTTGTTTGGTTTTGACCAGTCCGCACCCAGTGCGCCATGCCAACCCCCATGGCAGTCTCTGATTTGAAATGGCCCACACCGATACCTAGGGTTGTTTTTCCAGGGGAACTCGGCATTACGATATTGCGAATCGCTACCGAGCCGGCAATGCCGCGGCGCGACTCAGCCGCTGAAGTTGTCAGTTGATCTACATTCACAGCATCTGTGCCAGATATCCCTTTGCCTACATTAGTGACCCTCCTTTGTTGACGGCGACTCCCCACCGACACGGTTAAGGGCTGTGATGCCACGGAACCGGCACCTATTGCCACCGAGCCTGGGGAAACCGCGGATGCTGAATTCCCCACCGCGACGCTGTTTACTCCTGAACTCGCGGCACTGTGCCCCACTGCAACGCTGTTTAATCCTGAGCTCGCTGCACTTTGCCCCATCGCAATGGATCGCGTTCCGGATGCCACCGCCTCAGCTCCTAACGCAACGGTATGATTACCAATTGCTTGAGCCCCTTGGGCGCCTGCAAATGCACTTTGCCCGCGGGCGGCCGCTTGGTCGCCGATGGCAGTCGAATTCGCACCGCTGGCGCGAGTGCCTGAACCCACGGCAGTGGCGGAAGCACCTGCCGAATTTGCCGAATAACCGAGTGCAGTTGACGCAACGCCGCTCGCATCACTCAATCGACCAACTGCCAAGGTGTCTCTTTCGGTCGCCCTTGCGTGATCGCCTTGAGCGATGGCACCGCTCGCGGAACTGAGTGCTGAGCTTCCAAACGCAATGCCATTTTCGGCATCTGAGGAAACCTGAGCACCATCTCCAATCGCAGCCGCCCCGGCTGCCATGGCAACTGCACTCTGACCAATGGCCGTGGCTCGTGTCGCAATTGCACTAGCACCAATACCAACCGCTACTGATTCGGCATCGCGGGCAAATGTATGCTGCCCTAATGCTAAGGATGATACGCCAGCCGCCATGGCTTGATCGCCAATTGCACTTGCAGAATTTCCTAGCGATTGAGCCTGATGACCGATCGCCAAGGATTGAGTAGCGAGCGACCATGTAGCGCTACCTAAAGCGACCGCATTTTCACCTGACGCGATGGATAAATCACCAACTGCAAGGCTACGGTTGGCAGATCCAACCGCACCGCGGCCAATCGCGGTCGCATTCGTTGCCACTGCCCTAGCGGCGTGACCTAGCGCGATCGTTTGATCCCCGTCAGCCAGCGCCGTTGCCCCTAAAGCAATGGGATTTGTTCCGCCAGCAGCTGCTGCGTCTCCAATGCTAAGCGCAGAATTGCCAACTGCCTCCGCACCGCTACCTAGTGCTGCCGAGCGTGTACCGACGGCTAAACTATCATCGCCAATGGCCATCAAGCTGATTCCATCCGCGTAGGCCGAAGTGCCCTGAGCAATGGTATCAGTCCCCAGCGAAACTGCGGTAGAGCCAATGGCGGTCGTTGCCTGCCCATCTGACAGCGCCTGATGACCAATCGCGGTTGATTGATCACCAGCTCCTCGGCTTTGAGCGCCTATCGCAATAAGACTGGTGCCCACTGCGCTCGCTTGTGTGCCTTGTGCGATGGAGTCTTGCCCATTTGCAGTCGCTTGAGTCCCAATCGCCATTGCGTTTTGGGTCGCTTCCGCTATCGCTCGATGGCCAAATGCAAGTGAGCCATCTCCTATTGTCAATGCCGAGCTTCCAATTGCCACGCTACGGTCACCTAATGCTTGAGACAAATTCGATCCTGCAAATGAGAGCACCCCAGCTGCATGCGCTCCATTACCAACTGCCGTAGAGCGATGCGCCGACGCAACTGTCTGATCACCAATTGAAATGGAACTGGTTCCCATGGCAAGTGCCCTTGTACCTTGAGCAATACTGTCTATCCCACTCGCCCTAGCGAGAGTGCCCAATGCCATTCCCCTAGTCGCTTGTCGTTCAACGCGAGCCAAGCCGCCAACTGCCATCCCCCGTGGAGCGTTCGATTCAGAGTTAGCACCAATTGCAATGGCGGAGAACCCGCTTGCAGTCGCTGCGCTTCCAATCGCTGTCGCCTCTCGAGTTGACGCGACGCTCGTCACACCAACGGCGATCGTAGAAATGTCACTGCTAATAGCATTCCGCCCAAGTGCGACACTGGAGAGTCCCGAAGCTGATGCGGAATCCCCTCCTGCAAAGGATGATTCGCCGGAGGCTCTGCTTGCATTCCCAATTGCGGCTGCGTTGATGGCGCTTGCCACCGCGTGATTTCCATACGCACTGGCAGACTGTGCACTGGCTGATGCCTGATTGCCGATAGCATTCGCCGACTCCCCACTCGCGGTTGCGAGATTACCAATGGCGGTTGTAGCGACACCCGAAGCGGCGGCTCCGGTTCCTACTGCGGTTGCGTGGAACCCGCTTGCCGCCGCGTAATTACCAACGGCGGTTGTGGCGACGCCCGAAGCGACGGCCCCGGCTCCAACTGCGGTTGCGTGGATCGCGCTTGCAGTCGCGCGATCTCCATACGCACTGGCAGACTGTGCATTGGCTGATGCTTGATTGCCGATGGCAGTTGCGTTACTAGCGCTGGCCACAGCGTTACTACCCTGACTAATTGCGTTATTGCCGATTGTTGTAGCGGAAATGCCGAGTGCCATCGAATTATCACCCGTCACCGTCGCGCCATAACCGAATGCCACGCTTCGATCACCCGTAGCGGTAGCGGAGGTGCCGAGAGCCATCGAATTATCACCCGCCACCGTCGCGCCATCACCGAATGCCACGCTTCGATCACCCGTAGCGGTAGCGGAGGAACCGAGAGCCATCGAATTATCACCCGCCACCGTCGCGCCATCACCAAATGCCGCGCTTCGATCACCCGTAGCGGTAGCGGAGCTACCGAGAGCCATCGAATCATCACCTGTCACCATTGCGCCATCACCAAATGCCGCGTTTCGATTTCCCGAAATGTTGATGCCGTTTCCGACTGCCGTGTTGTCACTGCCGCCGCCAATAGTAATGGCGTTTCCTAGCGCCGAATTTCGATCGCCCCCAGAGAGGTTAAGTGTGGAGCCGATCGCGGTGGTATCGTTTCCTAGCACGGTTATCGTCGAACCAAATGCCGAACTATTATTGCCTGTTACGCCTAGAGCATTGCCGAAGGCACTGCTGGCGTCGCCCGTCACTGTAATCGAATGGCCATATGCTGAATTTACGTCACCGATAATCGCAATTGTGGATCCCGTCGCGGAATTTCTATCACCGGTGATCGTCACGGTATCGCCAATAAGTACGTTCGTACCCCCCGTCGCGGTGCTGCTATTTCCCAAGCCGGTGTTGCCGCCTCCACTAACTGACACGTTAGCCCCAATCGCAACATCGTTTTGATTGCTTGCATTCGCCCCATTGCCTATTGCGATTGAAGTGGTGTCACCAGTCGTGGCTCCGGTAATTCCGTTGTGACCCAGTCCGGAAACGCTGCCGTTGCCCAACTCGATACCCGGGCCGACTGGGCCTCCCCCTTCTACCCCTATAATGATCTGGCCATTTTCTGCGACGACGGTGTCAGTTGCATTCACGTCGTCGCCCGCTAGTACGTCGTTACCGGCACTGACATTATGCCCCGCCGCTATCGTATGGGCCGCGTTTATATCACCTAGTTCTCCTGTCGCCCCATTCGGCCCAACGTCGATGTTTCCCGCCACTTCAATGGAGCAATCCGGCAGTGGCGCTTGCAAAACTTCCATAGCATAGGACGCAACATTTGCCGCGGCTCCCGTGATCTGTACAACGATACCGGCGACGGACGCTGCACTTCCGACAAACGGCGCCGCCGATGCGGCGGCTTCCGTTAACAGCCCGGCCACCTCACTGGCGACAGCAACGCCATTGGCAATCAAAATCGCTTCGTCGTATTCACCTGCACATACAACCCCCGAGGACGGGCCGGCGCTTCCGGAGTAAGTATCATCCGCAGCAGGCGCGCTGTTTTGTGCCGCAGTGGCACTCGACTCCAAGTCATCAACCCGACCATTGACCCCCGTTATCCGTGTATCAAGATTACCAATTGCGGTGTCTTGGGTGTCGTCATATGCTGTTTGTGCGACACCATAAGTGGGCATTAAGACCAAAAAAGCTAGCGCTGCTATCCGTTTATGACACCAGAAACTCAACCCTAAAGACATAACATACCTCTCCAATGACGAAATCCCTCCCCAATGTAAGTTGGTGGGATGTATAGCAACCATAGGCAAGTTGGGAAGTAGAAGATGTACAAAAATTGACATCGCGATGGGCTGTTATTGGAAGAGCGGCCGCCCTGTCTCAAGTAGGGAGCATTAGCTAAAGTCTCGTTGGGGCATTGTCAAAGCAAACTCCGAACACGTAGACAGTTCGGACCCCACTGGCTCAAGGTACAACTTTCCTGCCAAATCTGAAGTGATCGGCTCCGCGCGAGTGTGTAGTCTTGGCGACAAATCAGCTGGTGAGACATCCGCCCGATTATTGGCCCATTTTTCCGTCACTATGCAATCATGAACCTCGCCTTCATGATCAATCGCACGCCTCTGATTCGAACAAACACTCCATCCAAGAGCCACGCCCAATGTGAATGCTTGGCTTCTCTTGCGGATCGTCTGGGCTATCTCCGGGCCGAATCACACATTTAAATAACCGTAGAAAGACACGGCATCGACTGTGACCGTGTCTATTCGAGTTCTTAGGATTGCCGGCGGCAAAACGGCATACGCCCCCTGAAGCGACCACTGACTTCAAGCGTAGCTCAAACTTTTGTTCGCAGAGATGCCGTGTACTTTTTTATTGAACCCTTGTTCATGTACAAAAATGAACAGATTTAGACGCGCCGTCGTACTAATCTGAACCCAATGGCATTAGAACTTTCGGGGCCTTGACGGCTTTTCGAGAGTAGGGGCCGGAAATGGAGGAGCTTACATTGATCATTTCTTATCGCTTTGAAGCACAGGGTCAGGCTGCAGTCGAATTCGAAGTTAATGTCGACCGTTCGACAACGCCGCGTGCAGGTCAAGCTGCTTGGACTCGCTTGGACCATCATAAATGTTCGAATTGTCCTTTTGATAGCCGAATGATCAGCCATTGTCCGGCGGCTGTTGATATGGAGGATCTAGTAGAAACCTTCAATCAGGTTTTGGCACTAGGTGATGTGAACGTGATTGTGATCGGCCAGGACCGTGAGGTCCGCAAAACCTGCTCTGCGCAAGCTGGACTAGGCGCATTGTTTGGTTTAGTTCTGGCCAGTAGCCCGTGCCCGATTTTGAGCAAGATGAAGGGGATGGCACGCACCCATTTGCCATTTCAAACGCCAAACGAAGCACGTTTTCGGTTTATTGGTGCCTATTACCTCGGGCTGTTATTGGAACAGATGGAAGGTGGCTCGGTGAACTGGTCGCTGGATGGGCTCAATACTTTTTTCGCCGAGCTTGCGGTCGCGAACGTGGGTTTTTCTGAGCGGATTAAATCTGCAGCGGAAGAGGATAACGCCCTGCAAGCGCTCAATTTTCTGGCTGATATGGCTAGTGAAGTTCAGCTTTCCTTGGACAACTCGATTGACGACTTAATGCTTTATGCGTTGCCGGTATCGCAGTCGTGATAACACGGATTTGAACAATGAAGATCTATGTGCGGAAAATAATCTTTAATACCGTGGTAGTTCTAATGCTGTTTGTGGGAACACCAGTTTATGCGGTGTCATTGGGCGAGCCAATTGTACGTTCTGCAATCAACGAGCCTTTGGATGTTCTGATCCCGTTAACAATTGAAACCGCGGATTCTCGAAAAAACCAATACAGCTATCATGTGCGCCTGCTCACTGAGGATGAAGCAAGGGCGATCGACTTTGCGATCAACGGGCACCCAGTTCAAGACTTGTCCGTGGCCTATACATTTGAACGCATGCAAGGTGCTTGGCTAGCGCTGAGATCTACGCGCAATGTCGCTCGGAGCCCAGTAATGCTGGGGTTGTTGTTGAGTAGTGATAATGAAAAAGTCTATAAGCACGTCGAAATTGATCTTGCCGGTGCATATGCATCCTCAATGAGTTCTCCTTTGCATTCTGCTCGGGCCGCAAAATCGAATGCAGCATCACAAAATGTGTCTCCAGCCGATGGGGTTGGCATATTGGCGCTGCAAGACAGTGATACAGCAATTGTGGCGACGGATACTGCGAAGTCAGCGTTCACATTCATGGGCTATGCCGCTATTTGGAAGTTTATCGTTAGAGCAATTTTGCTGTTTTTGCTGCTGGTTCTTGCCGCGATATTCATTCAGTGGGTGCGTAATTCACTTCGTGATAAAAAATACGCAACTCTGCCAGAGCGATCATCTTCGGCCGCAGACGGAACGCAACCCCAAGGCAGTGAGCTGCTTCAAACCCTGACGTTACTGCAATCTATGGATGAATATACGCCGGCGATGAAGCACTCTGGCTTGCCCGTAACAGGTCGTGGTGGGGACGAGGAATTTTTAGAACGTAAGCGACAACAATGCGCAAGTGATCCTAGCAAAAATCGCATGACCTCTATCAACAATGAAGAGGAGCCTGAGGAGTGGTCACCGGAGGCAAGCGGCGAGTGGGATGAGACGCTGGGAGTGCTTGAGCAATTGGAAGGCTGGCCGGCAGAGGCTCCAGTGATCACTAAGCGTGTGCAGGCCAATGACGATTGAGGTGAAACCCACATGAATCAGAAAAAGGCATTTAGAGTGGGGAAAAAGTTGGTGCTTCGTGAGTTCGATCGAGGGGGGCGGTATGTTAACTAAAGAGCTCGTAAAATCGATTTATCCGCTTAATAAGTTAAGTGAAGATGCGTTGCATAGACTGAGCGAAAATGCGCGTAAGCAGCATTTACGCGCCAACCGTCAGCTGTTTAAGATCGGTGATTCACC
Organism: Oceanococcus sp.; assembly: GCA_051252075.1. GTDB lineage: Bacteria > Pseudomonadota > Gammaproteobacteria > Nevskiales > Oceanococcaceae > Oceanococcus. Next base: position 20,439 of record JBPOFU010000043.1, read on the forward strand.
TATCCATTGTTACTATTTATTAGAAGGCATGTTGGAGCTTATTGATCAGTCTCGAGATCGATTTGAAACAGTCACGCCGGTTGACGGTGGCGAGTCATTGCCACTGCCGTCTATGCTTCCGGCAATGCAGAACTGCCGCAGTCTTGTTGATTCAACGGTATTGTGTGTCGATCGAGTCATTTTGGCCGACATTCTAAAAACCGAAGGCGCTGCCGTCGAAGACACGCTCGGCGATAGCGTTGATCCGTATGTTTGGAATACCTCTGAGGCAGATTTAGTCAAAGAGTTTATGGCAGCGAGGCGCGAGCAACAGGGCCGTCTTGAGTCCCAAGGGATCGTCGTGCAGGATGATCCAGTGATTGCAGCGCTGACGGGGAATACGTCCGAAAAAGAAAACGATGCGAGTGAGTCGATGGAGCGGTCTCAAGTCGAAGGCAAGGCAAATCGGCAGCTCCCATTGGTTGAACAGGCGCTTGCATTTAAGCCAAATTCAAGAGTTCCCGTTGTGAGCACCGGGAATTTGGATGTTCCTCTGCAATTCCGGGATCAGATCACCAGAAAGCAGGACATACAGGGCCCGCTGAATCAGTCGGAGGCACTCAAGCCGAGTCAATCTTCGCCAATCCCAATGAAGGCGGCTTTGAAGGTGTTCAGTTCGGCAGACGGCTTGACGCAATTGCCGGAATCCATCCTCATGCGATGCTTTTTGCGCTGCGAAGCGGTCGAATTTAAAGCAGGTGACCGGATCATTAAGCAGGGTTGCAAAGGGGACTATTGGTTTTTAGTTGTTAGCGGTGGTTGCGATGTGCGGTTTTCGCATCTGAACAAATCTATCGAGCTCAATTACCACGGACCAGGAAGCTCGTTTGGTGAAGATTCGCTGATTTCCGGTAAGCCCCGCAATGCACATGTGTATGCACGTGTGGACAGCACGTTATTGCGACTTAAACGCGATGACTTCTGCACGCTTTTGATGCCGTTTCTAAGTCGCTCGATCAGCTTCGAGGCTGCGCAGTGCGAAGAGTTGAAGGAGGCGCTTTGGATCGACGTCCGTATGCCCAAGGAAAAGTCAGGGGCGGGCATTGCAAATAGTGTGGAGATTCCGTTTCCCGTCATTCGCGCGCAATTTTTCATGGGTGATATTAAGCGCAAGATTATCGTTGTTTGCCGCAATGGTACCGACTCACCGGTTATAGCCTACATGTTGAGGCGCCAAGGCTTTGATGCCAGTTACCTTGAGAATGGTTTCGAAGCTATTCCTTTAGAGCAGCAAGTGTCTCGCCATACAAACCAACCGCAAACGGAGTCCGGCGTTGTGCGTCGGCAATAGCATGACCTTGTGCAAAGGCGATCAACATATAAAAGCTTTCTTACCACTGTAAGTGGTTCGTCGTGCATTCAAAGAAATGATTTTTATCAGGCAATGTAAAAATGCTTGAAGGAGAATATATGCCTAAAAAGTTAGGTAGGGTTCAGGAAAAGCATCAGCATCTGCCGATAAAGGAGCAATTCGATTGGGGGGTGAATATGGTTGATTCTGAAAAGATGTTGAGCGTTCGAATTTTTGAGCACGCCTCGGCTGTCACTATTAATCGTTTGACTATGAGCTGTACACGGCGCTGTTACTCAGCCGGTCAGACCATAGTTAATTGTGGGGAAGATGCCACCGATGTGATGGTATTACTCACTGGTGAGGTGCGTGTCACGGTTTACTCCGAAAGTGGTAAAGAAGTGGCCTTCAGGGACATTGGGAGCGGTGAAGTTTTCGGTGATTATTCGGCTATTGATAGCCGACCAAGATCGGCCGATGTAACGGCGCTTTCCGACGTTGAGGTCGGCATGATCAAGGCGCGTGATTTTGTAAACTTGGTGACGTCCGACCCGGCTGTTTGCCATGCTCACTTGCACGAATTGATCAGTATGATCCGCTTACTGGGTGACAGAGTGTATGAGCTATCGACACAGAAGGCCGCACAGAGACTGCGTAACCAATTGGTGCGTATGGCCCAAATTGAAGCAGACGGCAGCGGCCTTATTGATGTACTGCCAACGCATTCAGATTTGGCCGCCTTAATTGGCGCCCAACGCCATGTCGTGAC
>JBPOFU010000044.1:0-22290 GCA_051252075.1 Oceanococcus sp.
CAGGCTATGGGCTTGATAGAGAATCAGTTCATCTACCAAGCCAGCATTGAGAAAAGCGCCGCTGAGTTTGGGGCCAGCTTCGACCATGACTTCATTACAACCGCGCCGCCCTAACTGCTGCAGCAAATCACGCAAACTCAAGTCCCCAGCATCTAAGGCGATTCGCAGACCGTCCTCGCGCGCGGGCAGGCTTGCATCGTGTGCAATAAGATAGTGACCATTGTTCCGCAGCTTTGCATCCAGCGGTGTGCGTGCTTGGCGATCCACCACCACTTTGAGTGGCTGGTTCACCTCGGCGTCTAAACGCGCAGTCATCTGTGGATCATCGCTCAGCACCGTGCCGATACCTGTCACTAAGGCATCACTGCGAGCACGCCAGCGATGGCCGTCCTCACGTGCAGCGGCACCGGTGATCCATTGGCTTTCACCGCTAGGCAGCGCCGCGCGTCCGTCCATGCTCATGGCCAACTTCATACGCAACCAAGGCAAGCCTCCGGCCGCACGGCGATGGAAACCCGGGTTCAATGCGAGCGCTTCATTTTCTAACAAGCCCTGCTCTACGACCACACCGGCCTGACGCAATGCTTCTGCCCCACCTGATGACGCCGCGCCATGGTCGCTAGCTGCGTAAACCACCCGTGTGACCCCAGCTTGGAGCAAAGCTTGGCTGCACGGGCCAGTGCGACCTTGATGATTACAAGGCTCTAAGCTGACATAGGCGGTTGCGCCCTGCGCTGCAGATCCAGCTGCGGCAATGGCGTTGACTTCCGCGTGCGCTTCGCCGACTTTTTTATGCCAGCCTTCGCCCACGATGTGTTGATCTTTCACCAACACGCAACCCACTCGAGGATTGGGAGAACAACTCAGCGCGCCACGTTCGGCTAAACGAATCGCTCGCGCCATATAGTGCGCATCCTGCACACTCATTTTTCCGCCTTGTCGGAACTGCCCGGTAAGTCGATCAAACTGAGCTGACGACGCTTCATTTCGGGGCCAGGCTCTACTTCCAGGTTTTCAATTTCGCGACGGAATTCATCAATATCACGAAAATTCTTGTATACCGCGGCAAAACGCACATAGGCCACGTGATCTAGCCCTTGCAGTTCTTGCATCACCCAATCCCCTAGTAAACGCGAATCCACTTCGCGCTCACCGGTGGTGCGTAGCTTGTGCATGATGTGGGCTACCGCCGTTTCCACTTCTTCGGCCGAAACTCGAGTTTTAGAAACCGCATTACTAATGCCGCGGCGTAATTTTTGCTCATCAAAGGGCTGGACTACACCGCCACGTTTGCGCAGCAAGGGCATGACCAATTCAGCGGTTTCAAAAGTCGTGAAACGCTCATTGCATTGGCCGCATTCGCGTCGCCGCCGCACTTGAAAGCCTTCCGCAGCCAAGCGCGAATCAACCACGCGCGTGTCCGGTTCGTTACAAAATGGGCACTGCAAAATCAGCGCCCCTTAGCAAGCGTGGTTAGCACTCTAAATGTAGACCGGGAAGCGCGCACACAAAGCGGACGCTTGCTCACGCACTTGATCGACAACTTGTTCGCTGCCCTCGCCTTGCTCCAACGCATCCAACACGTCACACACCCAGGTGGCCACTTGGCGCATTTCGGCTTCTTTAAAGCCTCGGGTAGTTCCCGCTGGCGAACCGATACGCAATCCACTGGTGACAAACGGTGAGCGTGGGTCATTGGGCACAGAATTTTTGTTCAGGGTGATATGCGCACGCCCCAAGGCTTCTTCTGCGTCCTTACCACTGACTTCGCGACCAACCATGTCAACCAAGAACAAATGGTTGTCAGTGCCGCCGGAGACAACTTTGTAGCCACGATCCATCACGACTTCGGCCATGGCACGGGCGTTCTTGACGACTTGATCTTGATACACCGCAAAGCTGGGGTCTAATGCCTCACCGAAGGCAACGGCCTTAGCTGCGATTACATGCATCAAAGGGCCGCCCTGCTGGCCAGGGAATACCGCGGAGTTCAGTTTTTTATGCAGATCAGCATCATCTTCGGCTGACAGTATCAAACCGCCACGTGGTCCACGCAGGGTTTTGTGGGTGGTAGTCGTTACCACATGAGCATGCGGCAATGGGCTGGGATAAGCACCGGTGGCGACCAAACCGGCCACGTGAGCCATATCCACCATGAACCAAGCGCCGATTTCGTCAGCGATAGCACGCAAGCGCGCCCAATCAACGTGACGGGAATACGCTGAGAATCCACCCAAAATCATCTTGGGCTTTTCGCGACGTGCAGCTTCTTCTATCGACGCGTAGTCAATCTCACCGGTATTGGGATCCAATTCATAGGCGATAGGCGAATACAGCTTGCCGGAGAAATTCACTGGCGAACCGTGAGTCAAATGACCGCCATGAGCCAAGCTCATGCCGAGGAATTTGTCACCCGGTTTCAACAACGCCAAAAACACTGCGGCATTGGCTTGGGCGCCGGAATGCGGTTGCACATTGGCAAAAGTCGCACCAAATAATTTTTTAACCCGATCGCGCGCAATATCTTCAGCAACATCGACATGCTCACAACCACCGTAATAACGGCGATTCGGCAAACCTTCTGCGTATTTGTTAGTCAGCACCGAGCCCTGCGCTTCCATCACCGCTGGGCTAGCGTAATTTTCCGATGCGATCAGCTCTATATGTTGTTCCTGACGCTTGGCTTCCGCCTCGATGGTGGCGAACAGTTCGGGGTCGGCCGTGGCCAGGTTGGGAGCATTGGTGTACACGAGAGTCGTTCTCTTTTCAGGTAATTTGCAACATACGATCCAGCGCGAAGCGCGCCGGATCGGCAACCTCGGCAGGTACGCGAATTTGATTGACCACTTGGTCGGCGGCAAGGTTTTCTAAAGTCCAAGCCAAATGCTGTGGATCTGTGCGGAACATGGTGGAGCACATGCACACCACCGGCGACATGAATTGCACCTTCACGCCCTTGGGTTTCATTTCATGGTGCAAGCGGTTGACCAGATTCAGCTCTGTGCCAACCAACCAACTGCTACCAGCTTCTGAAGCACGCACGGTTTTTAATATGGCTTCGGTGGAACCAACCACATCCGACTCTTGGCACACTTCAAAGCTGTTTTCCGGGTGGCTGATCACTTTGCCCAGTGGCTCGCGCTCACGAAAGCGTTGGATATGCTCGGGCTTGAACATTTGATGAACGGAGCAAAACCCCTTCCACAAAATCATTTTGGCGCCACGAATTTCCTCTGCGCTCAAACCACCCATAGGTTTATCGAAATCCCATACCACCATGTCTTCTAGTGGGATTCCCATGCGGTATGCGGTGTTGCGACCCAAATGCTGATCAGGAAAGAACAGGACCTTTTCGCGCTGCGAAAACGACCACTCTAATATCCCTTTGGCATTGGTCGAAGTACACACCACACCGTTGTGACGACCGCAAAATGCTTTCAAATCCGCCGCGGAATTGATGTAGGTAACTGGCGTAATTTGTTCATCCGCATCCAAGACTTCGGATAACTCTTTCCAGGCACGCTCAACGTTAACCAGATTCGCCATATCGGCCATAGAACAACCGGCGCCCATATCAGGCAACACCACAACTTGCTCAGGCCGGGTCAAGATATCCGCCACTTCAGCCATGAAGTGCACACCGCAAAACACAATGTATTGCGCGTTAGATTCCGCGGCATCACGCGACAATTTGAGTGAATCACCCGAGAAATCCGCGTGCTGGAACACTTCATCACGCTGATAGTGATGCCCCAAGATAGCCAAGCGATCACCCAAGGCTGCTTTGGCGCGGTGAATACGCGCTTCGCAACTGGCGTCATCCAGCTCGTTAAATTCCTGAATCGCAAGAGATGCGGTCATGGCAGTACCTGTTCTGCAGGTGTAACGGATCGAAGGTTAATTATCGCGCAGATTCGCCCACTATGGAGCACGCAATGATCAATGGTTATTCAGAAGCTTCGGCCTCAGCTTCTGGCTCTTCTGCTGGGGACGGATTGAGCACAACATCTATGCTCGCACTCACTTCGCCTTCCTGGCGGCTGCTGTCGAAAAATTTGGCAGTTAAGGTCACAGTTTGGTCGGCTTGCTCTGTCAGCACGGTTAGCGTTCCGCGACTGCTGCTGGCATTGCTGATCGCGGCGAGCTCTGGATCTGATGAGAACCACACCACGCCACTGCTGATTTCTTGGCTGCCCAAAGTTTGATCCCCAGGCCCGATATCAGCCAACGCACGGATAGTGGCAATGTCACCGCTGACCAAAGGCTGATCGGGAACTTGCAACTGCAGTGCCTGAATGATCGCGATTTCAGCGTCTTCATCCAGCGCGCCGACAGTCACAGTGACTTGCGGGAATTCCTCACCACCATCACCAGACACGCGCTGAGCCGCAACCAAAGTGTTACCCACCGCTGTCGCCGAACTAATCGCTAAACCGCGCGAACCATTGGAATTGAGTAAAGCGGCAATAGTCGGTTCATCACTGGACCAAACCACATCGGTACTCAAATCCCAGGTCACATCGTCGCCTTCACCTTGGAATACGCCGGTCACTGCATACTGCAACACGGAATTTGGCAGCATCAAAGCGTCCTTGGGCGTGATATCCAAGGAATCCGGATCCAAGCTCAAATCAAAGACATTAAACGGAATTTCAGCGCTGATGATTTCATCGCCTTCCACGTCGGCGTCCGGATCAAATGTGGCTGAAACCGTGGCCGATTGCCCTTTCGCATCCAAAAACGAGGTCAGCAAACCGCTACCACGCAGGTTGGGGAATCCAATCTCATCGCCACTGACTGTTAGGCTGACGCGCGTCGTGAGATCTTGTTCGAAACCACCGCTATACGTACCGATGGCACGAACCGCGAAACTGGCATCCGGCGGCAGATTCACTGACGCTAAGCTGCCATCACGATCGTCTGCTGCAACCAAGCGCAATGTTTCCAAAGTTTGATTGAGCACACTGACTTCGACAGAGGACGTGGTGTTACAGAAATCAATGGCAAATTCGACGCTATCAACTCCCTCTGCGCCCTCTTTCGCGCTGAGCAATCCATTATCGGCATCTATTGTGCTGGCGGAGGTTTCTTCTTCTGCGCCTGGCACGGTCCATTGCCCCAAATTGGAGAAATCTGCAGCGGACAAACGCTCACGCCCTTGCAGTACGGCAGTGGCGGTGAAAAATACGCTTTGACCTTGCACCAAAGTTTGCGTTTTCGGCGAGAGGTCGATGCTTACAGGACTCACCGTAACGTCGATGCTGTCGCTGAAATTCAAATAATTCGCCGTAATGGTCGCTGTTCCCGGCTTAATGGGAATCAACAAACCCGGCACGAAAAACTGACCGTCCGGTGACGGAAATGTGCCATCGCTGACGGCCAATACGTCCGGGTCGCTAGAGCTATAGGTCACCGCTCTGCTCTGGTTGAAAAAGTTACCAACGGTACCGTTGGTAAACGTTACTTCAAGCCGCGGGCTGCTGACCTGACAAGCAAACACTTCCGCGTCGCTGTCCGCTCCACCCACCACCAACTGCATGCTGACCGGCCCATTACCGTCACCGATACTGCTACAAGCCGTTAGCGTGGACAGGACCGCAGCAGCGGCGAACAGATTTGTGAATTTATTTGCTTTCATCAACTTTCGCTTTGGCGCGCAAACGAATGCCGAGTTCGCGCAATTGTGCATCACCGGCTTGGCCGGGGGCATCGGTCAGCAAGCAACTTGCTGATTGAGTTTTAGGGAAGGCTATGACATCGCGAATCGACTCGGCACCACACATCAACATCACCAAGCGATCGATACCAAAGGCCATCCCACCATGTGGAGGGCAACCGTATTTCAAAGCCGACAATAAGAAGCCAAACTTCTCTTGTGCCTCGTCTTCACTGATACCCAAAATTTCAAACACAGAGGACTGCATATCGGATTGGTGAATACGGACCGAACCACCACCAATCTCACTGCCATTCAACACCATGTCATAAGCCTGCGACATGGCCGCGCCAGGATCGTTCCGTAGCGCTTGTGGATCACTGTCTGAAGGCGCAGTAAACGGATGATGCAAAGCTTGGAAGCGCTTGCCATCCGCATCCCATTCAAACATGGGCCAATCTTCGACCCACAGCGGGAACCAACCTTCGGCATTTAGGCCCAGGTCACGGCCTAACTCCAAGCGCAAAGCACCCAGTGCACCGTTCACGACAGAGGCTTTATCGGCACCAAAGAACAGCAAATCGCCATCCTCTGCGCCGGTGCGTTGCAAGATGCCCTGCACGGTTTCATCTGGTAGGAATTTGAGAATCGGAGATTGCAGACCGTCTATGCCATCAGCAATGGCATTAACCTTGATGTAAGCCAAGCCTCTAGCGCCATAGCGACTGACAAACTTGGTGTAGTCATCAATTTCTTTACGGCTGAGCTTGCTGCCCTGTGGCACACGCATTACCGCGACACGGCCATTAGGATCTGCTGCTGGACCGGCAAAAACCTTGAATTCCACCGCCTGCATCAAATCGGCGACTTCCACCAGTTCCAACGGGTTACGCAGATCAGGCTTGTCTGAGCCGTAGCGCAGCATGGCTTCGGCATAGGACATGCGTGGGAAGGCATCAGCTAACTGTACGTCCATCACCTGGGCGAACAATTGTCGAATCATATCTTCCATGCGCTGCTTGATCTCTTCTTCACTGAGGAAGGAGGTTTCAACGTCAAGCTGGGTAAATTCCGGTTGCCGATCGGCGCGCAAGTCTTCGTCGCGGAAACAACGCGCAACTTGGTAGTACAAATCGCAGCCGCCCATCATCAACAACTGCTTAAACAGCTGTGGCGATTGCGGCAGCGCGAAAAATTCGCCCTGATGTGTACGGCTAGGCACCAGGTAATCGCGCGCACCTTCTGGAGTCGCCCGCGTCAGTACCGGCGTTTCCACTTCCAAGAAGTTGCGATCTTCCAAGTAACGGCGCAGGTTGCTGATGACCTTGGCCCGCAGACGCAGACGCTGCTGCATGACCGGGCGACGCAAATCCAAGAAACGGTAGCGCAAGCGGGTTTCTTCGCCTGCTTCATCTTCGTCAAGCTGGAATGGCACGGGTTCTGAACGGCTGAGGATTTCCATGCTCAGCGCGTAGACCTCCACCTCACCGGTAGACAGATCTTTATTGACCGTGCCCTCAGGGCGGCGACGGACGCGCGCACGCACTTTGATACAGAACTCGGAACGCAGGCGCTCCGCGTCAGCGAACAAACTGGGCTCGTCAGGGTCAAAAACCACCTGCAGCAAACCGCTGTGATCGCGCAAATCCACGAAGATTACGCCGCCATGGTCACGCCGACGGTGAACCCAGCCGGAGACGGTAACTTCCTGATCGATTTGATCTGCAGTAACTACGCCGCAGTAATGAGTTCTATACATGAAAAGGTTTTGCGCCAAAAAGCGCGGTAGCTTACGTTTTCGACGCCTGAGCCTCAAGCTCAGCACGCTCTGGCGTGACCACGCCCAAGGTCATGACCATTTGCAGCGCAGCTTCTACCGACATATCCAGTTCCCGCATATCGTCTCGCGAGACGAAAATCACAAAGCCGGAAGTTGGGTTTGGCGTGGTCGGCACATACACCGTCACCACGTCACCTGCGGCCTCTGCCACCGCTTTTGCTGGGTCTGCTGTTTGGAATGCCAAAGTCCAGATTCCTTTGCGCGGATATTCCACCAAAACCACTTTGCGAAAGGTTTGGCTATCCCCCGACATCACCGCGCCAGTGAGCTTCTTCACCCCGCTGTAAACCGAGCGCACCAAGGGAACGCGCTCTAAAGCCGCTTCCGTGACTTGGACCAATCGGCGGCCGATAAAGTTGGCTGCGATGGCACCCGTTCCTAGCACCACGATCAAACTGATGATGATGCCGAAGCCTGGAATTTCGAAACCAAACAGTGCCTCTGGACGCCAAGCCGCTGGCAGCAACACCAAGCTTTTATCCAGCAGTTCCACAGTAATACGTAGGACCAAAAAGGTCGCCACCAAGGGCAGCCAAACCAATAGCCCTGCAATTAGCCAGCGGCGCAATAGGCTGGAAAAATTCACGCAGCGGAATCGCTTTTACTGGCCGATTTAACAGGGGCCGCGGTCGATTTCGCGCTATCCGGTGTCTTTTTTGCGCTATCTGTAGTCTTGGTTTTGCCGCTGCCGGCATCACCCGCCAAATTGCGCTGCCCCTCTTTTTTGAAATCGGTTTCATACCAACCCCCGCCTTTAAGGCGAAAAGCAGCGGCTGAAATCCTCTTGACCAAATTTTCCGTTTCACACGCAGGGCAATGCGTTAATGGCGGATCGCTCATTTTGCGCAGCGCTTCCATCTCGTGTTCGCAGGAGTTACAACGGTATTCGTAAATGGGCATAGTGATGTCCGGTATAGGGCTTGCCGACTAATGGGGTTGTGAACTTGTTTTTCAAGCCCCGTTACACCGGCAATTTTCCAGCAAGGCGCTGCGCCAGCTTGGGAAATACGAAGGAATTCAGGCTGGCCAACAGGGCAAAGCCCGGCGCCAGACGCGCAGGCCGCTTCTTCACCGCTTTTACTATCCAAGCGCCAGCCTGTTCGGCACTCATACCGGGCAATTTATTGTATTGCTTGGTGGGTGCAATCATAGGTGTGCGCACTATGGGGTAATGCACGGTGGTGACCGCTATGCCTTCATCCGGCAACTCGGCCGCCAGGGCATCGGAAAAACCGTGCAAGGCCTGCTTGCTACCAACGTAGGCAGCAAAACGCGGCGACGGCAACAATGTTCCCCAGGTCAATACGTTGATCACATGACCATCCCCCTGCTTCAGCATGCTGGGGAGCAATTTTAGAGTCAGCCTAACAACCGCGAAATAGTTCAGGCGCATACAGCGCTCAAAGTCGTGAAAACGGTCCAATGATTCAACAATCGGGCGGCGTATGGAGCGCCCTGCGTTATTGACCAACACATCAACCCCACCGAATGTCTCCAACACCGTTGCTGCCAAGGTATCTATCGCATCAAAGTCATTCAAATCCACGCCATAAACGAAAGCGGTACCACCGAGTTGTTCAATTTCACTCTGCAAAGCCTGCAACTCATCCAAACGCCTTGCTACTAAAATCAATTCGGCGCCTTCCGCAGCCAGCTGCAAAGCCGCCGCACGACCTATGCCACTGGAGGCTCCAGTAATCAAAATCCGTTTTCCTTTGACTGGGTATTTCATGCTTTACTCATCTGTTATGGGGTGACACTGCGGTGTCATGCTCAGCAGCGCAGAATACAGACTGGGCATGGCAAAATTCACCTGTCAGACAAAAACAGTACGGGGAGAACAGCACAATGGGGAAGAAAAACGCGCCTATAGACAGGCAACGCCGCATATTCATGGCCTCTTTAGCTGCCGCTGCCGGCGGCAGTTTGGCCGCTTGCAATGGCGCCAATCGTGGCAATGGCAGCAATCCGAATGCGCCAGGCATCAGTCCAAAGCCAAGTGGTGAGATACCGCTCCCCGCTCCGCAAGATTCCGGCATCGACCATGTTGTAGTGCTGATGATGGAGAACCGTAGTTACGACCATATGCTGGGCTGGGTTCCCAATTCCGATGGCGTACAAGCGGGGCTGAGCTTTCCTGATGCCAACGGCAAGCTGCGTGAAAGCTTTGACCTCGGCCAACTGGAAGATTTCCAAGGTTGCGGTTTAGGCGACCCCAATCACGGCTACAACGGCGGCCGTGTGCATATGAATGAAGGGAAAATGGACGGCTGGTTGCTCACTGGCCCCACCATCAACAACCCGGAAGACGACACCTTCCCCATAGGCTATTACGGGCGCGATCATTTACCTTTCTTTTCCGGTTGCGCAGACAACTGGACCGTTTGTGATCGTTATTTCACCGGTGTTCTGGCACAAACCTATCCCAATCGGGTGTACATGCACGCAGGGCAAACCGACCGTTTGGAAAACACGCTGCCGTATGCAGAGGCTGATGCCAGCGCCCTACCCAATATTTTCGACCACCTCGCCGGCGCTGGCGTCGAAGGCCGCTACTATTTTCATGACCTGCCTTTGGCCGGCCTATGGGGCGTACGGGCACTGGAATATTCCTCTCCCATAGAGGAATTTCGTGTGCGGGCAGCCAGCGGCACACTGCCCGCGGTGAGCTACGTGGATCCGGTGTTTCTCGGCGAGGCGCCTTACGGCGTGTCCGCTGACGATCATCCACAAGCCGATGTGCGTGATGGCCAAGGCTTCATGGCCGACATTTACAACACCCTACGCAGCAGCCCCAACTGGGAACGCACTTTGTTGGTCATCAATTACGATGAATGGGGCGGCTTTTACGATCACGTTGTGCCTCCTGTTGCCCCGGTTAGCGAAGCGGAAGCCGCTTTGGGCAACGATGGCCGTTTAGGATTTCGCGTGCCCTGTATTCTAATTGGACCTCGGGCGAAACGTGGCCATGTCTGCAGTAAGACTTTGGACCCGAATTCCATACTCAATTTCATTACCTGGCGCTTTGGTTTAGAACCCATAGGCGGACCTAGGGCGGATTGGTCCTTGAATCTGGCCCACGCGCTGGATTTCGAAAACGAGCCACAACTAGAGGCCCCGGATATACCCGGCCCCGCTGGATTTGGACCTTTTCGGGTGGTCAATCCACTGCGTTATTGCAGCGAAGGCGGCATCCCCGATGAAGTGGGCGTGCCGTTTAAGCGCAGCAACCCGCCATCAGCGCATATCAGCCATGAAGACCACAACCGTGAATTGAAAAATCTGCAGAATTACTGCCGGCAGATTGGCTTTAAAATTCCCGGTTAAACGCTTTAAGCAGCCCACTTTGTTGCGGGCTGCCCTTTTGAATTGCAGGCCCAAGGCGCACCGTGTTTTACCTATATCACCACCATCGACTGGATAGATTGGCCGAATTGCAGGCGGTGCTGTTAGAGCGCGCTGAACGTGCCAGTGTATTGAGTTCGGACACCATTTTGGTACCGAATCAGGGGGTGGCGCGCTGGCTGCAGATCCAGTTGGCAGAATCCCAGGGCATTGCAGCCAACCTTGTGATGCCACTACCGGCCAAATTCATTTGGGATACGGTCCCGCAGTTACTCTCCAAGCCGGTGGATAGCCGCAATTTTGAGCGTCATCGGCTGCGCTGGCATTTGTATGCCTTACTGCCTCAAATCGCACCTCGTATTCCACAGCTGCAGCACTATCTGCGCGGCGAATCACAAGATGTGCTGCGCTTGCAGTTGGCTGATCAATTGGCGGATATATTCGATCAGTATCTGGTTTTTCGTCCGCACATGTTATTTGCCTGGCAGGCCGGAAAAACCGATGGCAGTGCCGACGAACACTGGCAATCACGGGTGTGGAATGCGTTGTTGGAGCGCCTAGGGCGGCAACACCGTGGCCAGCTCTTGCATGATGCGATTTCCCGCTGCGAGCAATTGCCATCCTTGGACGTGCCCAGCCTGCCCCGCGAGTTGTATTGTTTTGGCCTTGGCGCGCTGCCACCTGATTACTTGCGCTTCTTGTATGCCTTAAGTCGTCACTGCCAAGTGCACTTTCTGCTGCTGAATCCGTGTGAACATTATTGGGGCGATATTCGAACGCAACGTGTCGCCAAGCTGGCTCCGCTTGAAGCTGCGGATGCCCAAGAAACCCAGCTGGCAGAACAACACCCATTGCTGGCCAGCTTGGGTCGCGCCACCCGAGACTTACTGCGGGTCATCTATTCCGATGAATTACAGCGCGTACAGGAACCGCAGCTGGGCGAAGCGATGGCCTACCAGCCTCCCGGCAACAAGCATTTGCTAGCCCAAGTACAGACCGGCGTCATCAACATGCGCGCTCAAGTGGAAAGCGTAAAAGCAGCAGAGGATGACCGCTCTGTGCAAATCCATGCCTGTCATGGTCCCTTACGTGAAGTCCAAGTTCTGCACGACCAACTACTGGATTTATTGAGCCACGACGAACAACTGCAAGCCCGCGAAATCGTAGTGATGATGCCGGACATCAATCGCTACACCGCGGCCATACGCTGTGTATTCGGAGGTGCCGACAACAGCCAATTCATACCCTGGTCACTGTCTGACAGCAGCCGCCTCGCCAGCCACCCCATCGTGCGCAGTTTCATACAGCTGCTCAACCTACCGCTGAGCCGCTGGAGTGCCAGCGAAGTGTTGAATCTGGCCCATACCCCGGCAGTCATGCGTCGGTTTGAGTTAGACGAAAGCGCGCTAGAGCAACTGGAGTATTGGCTGCAGCAGGCCGGCGTGCGCTGGGGTCTGGATGCCAGTACTCGCGAACAGTTTGAGGCCGGGGATCACGACATTTTCAGTTGGCGCTTCGGTTTGGACCGTCTATTGCTGGGCCTGAGTCAAAGCCAAACGGAGGCACTGTTTGACAATGTAAACCCGTGGTCCGATCTGGAAGGCGGCAGCACCCACGCTTTGGGCCAAATCTATTTGCTGGTGGAGCGCTTGGCTCACTGGCAAAGCAGCTTGCAAGAGGCCGCCGACGCACAACAATGGCAACAGCGCTTGCAACTGATGTTGGAGGATTTGCTAGACAGCCGAGAAGCCGAAGCTGCAGAGCTGGCGGCGATGCAAGAATTGCAACACAGCATCGCCAGCCTCGATATTGCGCATGACTGCATCGCAGACGAATTGCTGAGCTGGGCCAGCGTGCGTGAAGTGCTGTTGGCCGAATTACAGCAAGCCAACGCCAGACAACCGTTTCTATCCAATGGCGTGACCTTTTGCGGCATGGTCCCGCTGCGCGCCGTGCCGTTTAAAGTGGTTTGCCTGTTGGGCATGGACGATGGCGCCTTCCCCCGTCAGGATGACAGCAGCGCTATCAACCTACTGCGACGCAATCCTCAGCTGGGCGACATCGGCGTGCGTGATGACGACCGTTTATTGTTTCTGCAAGCCTTAATGGCCGCGCAAGATGTTTTTTATGTGAGTTTCACCGGACAGGATGTGGGCAGTGGGGATGCGCTACCACCGGCACCGATCGTGGGTGAGTGGTTGGACTTTTTGCAGCATTATCATTTTGCTGGCGAATCGCGCGATGACTTTGAGAACGCCATGATCGTGCGTCAGCCGATGCAGCCCTTTAGTCCGGCACTATTTGCAATCGACCCACCACACAAGCGAGTGTTTAGCTTCAAATCGAATTGGTTAGCGGCCTCAGACACGGCCAAAAACACCGGGCCATTGTTGGATCAAAGCCAGCGCGAAAGCACCGCCAGTAAATGGGTAGAGTTACGCGATCTGCAGCGCTTTTTCGATCATCCAGCACGCTATTTTTTGCGCGATGTCTTGCTCATGGAACGCAGTCTTCCCGAGCAAATCAGCGACGATGAAGAACCGCTGCAACTGGACGGTTTACAGGCATGGCAGCTGCGTGAGCAACTGTTGCGTGATGCCCAAAATGACCAAGACATAGCGCAGCAGCCCAGCGCCACCCTGCTGCGCAGCAGTTTATTACCGCCCATGCCATTGGCTGTCAGCGTCTATCAACCAGAAGCTGACGCAGTACGTGCCCTGCTGCCCATACACGCACTCTGGCAGCGTGAACGCGGCGAAGTGTGCTGGTTAGACATAGACATCCCCGTGGCGGGCTGCCGCCTGCGCGGCCGGCTCAGCGGTCTCTGGCCCGACGGTCCGCGCTTGCTGCGCCCCGGAGGGTTGCGCATGCAATACCGCATGCGCAGCTGGATAGCCTATTTGTGTTACCTGATCACAACGCAGGATGGTTGTGTGCAGATGGCCGGCTTGGACAGCAAGAGCAAACCCGAGCTCATCAGCGCGCAAATCTCTGCACAGCAGGCTCGGGAACATCTTGAAATTTTGTTGGGCATTTATCGGCTGGGCCAAACGCGCCCGCTGCCGCTGATGCCAGAACTCGCCGACATGTATCTGACGAGTTTCCTACGCCATGCCGATCGGGAAAAAGCGCTGGAGCAAGTCAACAAAGCGTTGAAAAACCGCTACAAGCCACATCGCCTCATGAGCGACCCTTGGTTTTCACCCTTGGTTGCACAGGATGATTTGTCTGAGGATTTTGCCGAGCTTTGCGAACGCGCCTACACCCTGCCGCATCAAAGCTTCAAGGCTCAGGCGGTGCCAGAATGAGCATGGCCAGAGACTTTGATGGTTTGAGCATGCCACTGGATGGCATACATTTGATCGAAGCCAGCGCGGGCACCGGCAAAACTTACAGTTTGGCCGGCCTGTATTTACGCCTGTTGATCGAAAAGCGCTTGGACGTAAGCCAGATTCTGGTTATGACCTTCACCCGCGCGGCCACCCGCGAACTGCGCGAGCGCATACGCCTGCGTTTGTGCCAAGCCGCGGAACAGGCTCATGCGCCGCAGGCCACTACCGCACTCGACAACGAAATGCAGTTTTCCGAAGCGCTATTTCAAGCCTCGGACGAATCTCGGCTAGGCATCGCTCAACGGCTGCGTGATGCCGCCAATCGTATGGATGAAGCCGCCATCCTGACGATTCATGGTTTTTCCCAACGCGCAGCGCAAGACAATGCCTTTCACAGTGGCTTGCCATTTGATCGTGGAGACACCGTCGATGATGGCGATGTACTGTACGAAGTCGGACACGACTATTGGCGACAAATAGCCCTGAGTGCAGGTGGCGCAGGGTTTCGTCAGTTGTGGGCCACACCACAAGACTTGTTGGATGCACTCAAGGTCTTCAGCCTAAGCCCTCATCTGCAAATCGCCGGACCCAGCGCGCTCGACATCAAACGCATGCTGGAAGAATTGCTAGCGCTTTGGAGTGCGCAGGCGGCCACATTGCAAGAGAATTTGGAGCAAGCAGAAAGCCAAGGTGCTCTGCGCGCCAGTGGCAGCGACAGCAAGCTCAAGGCCGCATTGGACGCCGCTGGTGGCGCTGCCGCGGCCATCGCTCAGCTGGATGCCTATCTGTCCAGTAACTCACCGTGTCTACCGGATTGGCTGAGCTTGTTGAGTTCGGCCACCAAACAATTTAAGAAGAAAGCCGAGCCCCAGGCCCAAGCACTGCAAGCCCTACCCTTGGTCGTCAGCCTGTGCCGTATGCAGCCTTTACTGCAAGCCCATGCTCTGCAACGCGCCCACCTGGTGACATTGGCCATGGCGACAAAGCGCAAGCGCGAACGTCGCCAATACAGCTTCGCCGACATGATCGGCCTGCTGCATGAAGCCATACAAGGCGAAAACGGACAGGCTTTGGCCGACAGCCTTTACAATGTGTGGCCTTGGGCGTTGGTGGATGAATTCCAGGACACCGACCCGGTGCAATACGCCATTCTTAAGCGCTGCTACAGCGGACGCGATCAGGGCGGAATGATCCTCATCGGCGACCCCAAGCAAGCCATCTACGGTTTTCGTGGCGGCGATGTCCACGCCTATCTAAGCGCAGCGCAGGATGCCGGCGACCAACGTTATGGACTGAAACAAAACTTTCGCTCCAGTCCCGCTTACCTCGATGCCGTTGAAACCGTGTTTACCCAATCTGGTGATGGCGCTTTTCTACTGCAGGGTATTGAGTTTGAAAAAGTTACAGCCGGGCGTAGTGATCACGCCGAATTGCTGCTACGTGGTGATGCCCAAGCGGCGATGAACATTTTGCAGCATCCCGCCGGCGACAAAGCTCTCGGTAAGGGCGTTGCAGAAAACCTCTGTCTCGATGCTTGTATCAGCCAAATGCGGGATCTGCTCGCCCCCTCAAATAAAGCCCAACTGCGTAAAACCGACGGAACAAAAAGATCACTACAAGCCCGTGATATCGCCGTTTTGGTCAACACCAATCGTCAGGCCAGCGAAGTACAACAAGCCTTAGCCGCGACCGGGATCGCCGCGGTATGCGTGCATCAACAAAGCGTATTCGCAAGTGCTCAGGCCAGCGACCTACTGCTGGTGCTGCTCGCCATCGCCAGCCCCAATGACGAACGTCGCTTGCGCGGCGCCTTGAGTAGCGAACTGTTCGCCTATCCTTTAGCCCGCTTACTCGCTTTGGAACAAGATGAAGCGGCCTGGCAACTCGAAGTTGAGGGTTTCCAACAAGCGCATGAAACCTGGCGCAAAAATGGCATATTGGCATTGGTGGTCGCGCTGGTTCAGCAAGCCAGCCTGCACCGCTTTGCCGATGCCGATAGACGACTAAGCAACTATCTGCAAATCGGCGAGCTACTGGCCGAAATGGAACGCGATAACTTTGCCATGAATGGACTGATTGCCGATCTGCAACAGGCTGTACATAAGGCGAAAAACAGCAAGGCAAGCGAAGCTGAACAATTGCGCTTGGAAAGCGATGAAGCCTTGGTGCGTGTGGTCACCGTGCACAAAGCCAAAGGTTTGGAATATCCCATCGTTTTCCTACCCTTTTTACCCTGGTTGGGCGCCGCAGGCTCCCCAGATCTAACACCGTATCGCTACCATGCGAATGGCCAGAGCATGCTGGACTTTAGTCCCAGCAGCGAGGCGGCACAGCAAGCCATTATTGAAAACCGCGCCGAAGCGTTGCGTGTGCTTTATGTGGCTTTAACCCGGGCCGAACTGGCCTGCTATTGGCCCTGGGGCTTTTTCGCTGCCAGCCAAAACAGTGCAATGGCTAGCCTGCTGCACCGCGAGCACATAGCCCCAAATCAATGGTATGCCAGCACCAAAGCCGACCCACTCAGTGCTGAATTGATACAAAACGATTTACAGCAGTTACAAAGCCGGGCCCCGCATGCCGTGGCCATGCAGCCTTGGCCGGCAGAACGCGCCAACGAAATAGCGAACGTGAACAACCCCTTAGCGCACGCGCAAGCACGCACAGATTTACCCCAGCGACGTTTGCCGTGGCAGTTTCACAGTTTCTCCAGCTTGCTGCGGCACAGCCAAGACAGCAGCGGCCCGGCACTCAGTGGTGCGGGGGATGAAGACTACGCCGAGACTTTAGATTTGACTGAAGTTCCGCAAGACTTGCCCGATTTACCGGGTGGTCCGGTGTTTGGCGATGTTGTACACCAGCTCCTAGAGCAATTGGAACAACCTTGGTGGGAAAACATCGATCCGCATCTCCCTGCCCTGCAACAGCGCACGAAAGACACGCTAAGACAATTCGGCATTGCGCTGAGCGAAGATGAGGAAGCGGCACAGCAGGTCGTTCAGGACACCGCGCAGTTGCTGGCCCACACGCTGACAAGTCCTATCGCAGGCGTGGGCAGATTGGCGCAACGTCCAGCCAGCGCACGCAAGGCGGAAATGGAATTCCACTTCAAAATTGCAGGCACCGATTTCTCTGCACTACTCAAGCTGCTGCAAGCGCACGGCTACGCGCAAGGAATGAGTCTGGAAGATGCGCCTACGCGCTTGCGTGGGCTAATGCACGGTTACATCGATTTGGTGGTGGAGCATGAGCAAGCATTCTACGTGATCGATTACAAAACCAATTGGCTAGGCACTGCCTTCAAGGACTACGCTGCCCCGCGATTGGTCGCGGCCATTCAGCACCACCACTACGATGTGCAATATTTGATTTACCTCACCGCGCTGCACCGCTATTTGCAGTGGCGGCACCCGCACTACGCGATCGACCAACACTTAGGCGGCGCACGTTATCTGTTCCTGCGTGGCATGAACCCAGAGCATCCGAATCATGGGGTGCACTGTGATCGCCCCAGTAGCGAACTCATACTCGCTCTGGATCAGCTATTTGCCTCGGAGTTGCCCGCATGACATTGCGTGAACGCATGGCCAATGCAGTCAATGAGGGGCGCGCCAGCGGGCTGGAATTGGCCTTGCTGGATTTTGGCCTGAACCACGGCGGCAGCCCAGCAGCAGCGCTGGCGCTGGCCTGCTGCCAGCGCGCCTGCAGCGAAGGCCACAGCTGCCTGGATTTACTCAGCAGCTTGCCCTGCATACCCGGTGAGGCTCCCCTGTGTGATTTCGCCAATTTACTAGAGCAACTTCAGGACAGCACGCTGGTTTCTTGTGCAGAGCGACCAAACAGCCCACTGGTGTTGAAGCACAACAAGCTGTATCTGCAGCGCTATTGGGCGTATGAAAGTCGTCTGGCAGAAAGCCTAGCCAGACTGATAGGACAAGGTCCAGACAATGTGGCGCCTCAAGTGCTCCACGATGTGGGGTTTTCACAAGCCCTCAGCACCGACACCGCAAGTGATTGGCAGGCGGTCGCTGCTTTCGTAGCACTGCGGCATCGTTTCGCGGTGATTTCTGGCGGGCCAGGCACCGGCAAGACCTACACGATTTTGCGGCTGATGGCGGCACTGATACAGCAAGCTTTGAGTCAGAACCATGCACCGCCGATCATTCGCTTGGCGGCACCCACTGGCAAAGCTGCCGCCCGCATGTTGGAAGCAATCCGTAGCGGTCTGCCCGATCTTGCCAGTACGCAGAATGTTACGGCTCACATTCCCAGCGAAGCACAAACATTGCACCGCTTGCTAGGCCTAGGTTTTCGCAGCACCTTGCCGCAGCATCATGCGGAAAACCCATTGGCGGCCGATGTGGTCATCGTCGATGAAGCCTCCATGGTCGACCTGCCTATGATGACCAAATTGTTGGAAGCCTTAGCCCCCAATTGCCGCTTGATACTGCTGGGTGATCGCTACCAGCTGGCTTCGGTGGAAGCCGGTTCTGTCTTATCAGAGCTGTGCCAACTTGCAGGTCTCAATGCATTTAGCGAAGAACAACAAGCGGCCATGCAAGCCTTGCTGCATGAGCCCGCAGCAATAGCGAGCTCCGCACTGTCTGATCACGTGGTTACGCTGCAGACCAGCCGCCGCTTTTCATCCAACAGCGGCATCGGTCAGCTGGCGGAACTGGTCAATAGTGGATTTGCTGCCGAGGCGGTAGAAACACTAAATTCGAATGATGCTAGAACCGAAATACGCCACTTAGAAACCAGCACTCAATTGGGCCAGTTCATCGACCAACTGGTCAGCCATTTCGCCCCGTTGGCAAACACGCCCGGACCGGCTGAAGCACTAGTTTATTTACGCCAGCGCGGCGTGCTCTGCGCGGTACGACAAGGCTGGCATGGCACCCACTATTTGAACCAAGCGGTCACCTTGAAGTTGGCAGCACAGCAAGGTTTTGACCCACGCCAAATCTGGTATCACGGCCGCCCCATCATGGTCAGCCGCAACGACTATCAAGCGGGCCTGTACAACGGTGACACCGGAATTTGCCTACGCGATGCACATGGTCAACTGCGAGTTTGGTTTGATACCGAACACGGCTTGCGCAGCTTCCTGCCTAGCGCTTTGCCAGCCTGCGACAGTGTCTACGCCCTAACTGTGCACAAAAGCCAGGGCTCGGAATACCAGAGCATAGATTTGATATTGCCCAGTGACGACAGCCGCATACTCAGTCGCGAGCTTATCTACACCGGCATCACACGGGCTCGCGAAACGGTATGCATATACGGCAGCGACAAAGTTTTGATGAGCGCGATCCAGCGACGTATCAAGCGCCACAGTGGTTTGGCTGAAAAACTGACGGATTAAGCTCAATAAATACGTGTGTCGGCAACAAACTAAGCCGACAACAGTGCGCTACTCTAGGCGCTCCAGATTTGCTTAGTTTTTTAGCCATGACAAAACACACGATATTACTCACCAGCGCCGTAATAATGCTCAGCGGCTGCGGTGCCACGAGCAACAACACGGCTGAAAATACCGCAAGCAGCGATACACCACCAATGGTCACCATCGATACACGCTGTGATGACGCCGATTATCCATCCGAAGTCTGGACCGAATGCGAAGCCAATAACTACGCCAAAACAACCGAAGCGCCATTGGAGCAACTGCTACCGGATTTCAACAGCCAACTGCAAGCCAAAAGTTTGAGCAACACCGCGGAATGGACGCAGCGTTCGCTGGATGACCCATCATGGTTATCACCACAATCCGGCAATTCCAGCTTCACACCGCTTTGCACAACTTGGGCTGAACAATGTGCGGGCGACCCGTTTCGCTATCCCGATGCCCCCGGCCCCAACGGTGCGGCCTTTTATGAGACCGAAGCAGATGTCATTCCCGTGCTGTTTTACGATCAAGGCTGTGCACGCATCAGCGGACGTATCTGGGCACCCAAAGGCGCTGGACGACTACCCGGCATCGTCATTGAAAATGGTTCAGTGCAAGCGCCGGAACCGCTGTACTGGTGGGCCGCTCAAATGTTCGTGCGGGCCGGTTACACGGTCATGACCTTCGACCCACGCGGGCAAGGTCGTTCAGATCAACAAACACCCACTGGCGAACAAGGCAGCAATGCCAATTCCACCGTGTTTTGGGATGGTCTGGTCAATGCCATTGATTTCTTCCGCTCTACCGAGGCACAACCCTATCCACACAACGAAAGCTGTGCCGACACCTATCCCACGCAAACCACCGCCTTTAATCCGCTCACCGAACGCTTAGATTTTGAGCGTTTGGGCATCGCAGGTCATTCCCTGGGCGGCACCGGTGTTTCGGTCGTGCAGAGCTACGGCGCGGACGGCGCTGAACCTTGGCCGGGCTTGATCGACAGTATCAATCCTGTCGATGCCGTGGTCGCTTGGGATGGTATCGCCAACGTCAGCGATGGCAGCGGCTCTTCGCCGGCTGTGGTTCCGCACAAACCCATCATGGGACAAAACAGTGAATATGGGCTTGTTCCGGCCCCTTTTACATCGCCACCTGATGCTGAATCTGGCATCTCCGCTTTGTTGGGCTGGCAAGCTGCAGGCGTCCCTGCGTTTGAAATCACCGTGCAAGGCAGCAGCCACTACGAGTGGTCGCAAATTCCCACTTTTCCCACCACATCCTGGTGCCCTGATGCGAGCGAAGGCATTTGCGACGGTGGCTGGGGCAATGCCTTAGGACGCCACTACACCCTTGCCTGGATGGATCGCTGGTTGAAACTCGCCGGTGAACCCGGCTACGCCGATGCCGATCAACGCTTATTGAATGACGATGGCGAAAACGGCCGCAACAAATTCAGCTTCCGCTTTGTCAGTGGGCGCGACTATGTTGACCGCCAAGGTCTGCGGCATGTCTGCTTGGATATTCGAACCGGCTGCTAGTTCCCTGTTACGGGGTCCGTGCGGGCAAATTCACACTGGGTCTTCATGCAGGGTGATGTCCGCTTTCGGATAAGCCTCTAGCAAACGTTGCTCAACACGCTCGGCTATCTCATGTGCACTGCGCAAGGCGAGTGAGCCATCAATATCCACGTGCATTTGGACAAAAATGAAGTCGCCAGAAGCCCGCGTGCGCAGTTCATGTATGCCGCGCACACCTTCCGTTGCGGTGGCGATTTCGCTGATTTTTTGCACATCCGCATCAGGCAACTCGCGATCCATGAGCTGATCCCATGCACCGCGACCGACCTGCCCCGCGCTGCGTAAGATCCATCCACCTATGGCCAAAGCGATGACAGCGTCGACCCAAATCCAGCCCATAGACGTGGACAGGAACAGAGCCACAATGACGCCAACATTGGCAACCAAATCCGCGCTGTAGTGCACAGAATCGGCACTAATCGCCAAAGACCCGGTTCGCCGCGCAACGCTACGCTGGTACAACACCAAGGCCAAAGTCAGCACGATGGATATCAACATCACTGCAATGCCCAGAGCGCCAAATTGCAGCGGTTCAGGTCGAATCAAATGACGCCCTGCTTCCACCATAAGAAACAAAGCTGAACCGGTAATAAAGGCCGCTTGAGCAACGCCGGCCAAGGCTTCTGCCTTACCGTGGCCGAATCGATGATCTTCATCAGGCGGCTCCATCGCATGCCGGATAGCAAGGAAATTGATCCCCGAAACCAAAGCATCCAAAGAAGAATCCACCAAGGACGACAGCAAAGCGACTGATCCCGTGGCGACATAGGCTGCCAACTTAATGGCTATCAGCAATAGCGCCACAACGATGGCCGCCACAGCCGCACGATGGCGCAAGCGATCCCCCGTTGCTTTTTGATTTAACAATTGGTCCTTAGCGTTCAGTGCACTCACGCCATTTCCTTCTGTTTGTGACACAAGATCAGTGCCGAAAGGCGCAGTAGGATACCGGCATCAGAATAATCTGCACGATTGGCGGTGGAGTTTCCGAGCCCGTCGCCAGCAAGCAGGTCCACAAAGTCGCACCTGCTTCCCTGCCTGATAAGCCACTCATTACAAATAAATATACAGACCGCATTGACATGTAATGTTGTCTCATACTATTGTGCCATTAAACAATGGCTTAATTATCTGCCGACAACACAATTGGAATCACG
>JBPOFU010000045.1:0-21195 GCA_051252075.1 Oceanococcus sp.
CGGCAGTGGCGGCGGCTTCAGCGGCGGCGGGTTCGGCGGTGGCGGCGGCTTCGGCTTCGGCGGTGGCAGCGGCGGCGGCTTCGGCGGCGGCCAGCCTTCCACGATCGGTGACAATTCCAATGGCGGTGGCGGCGCAGGTTTCGGCGGCGCGATCTTCAACATGCAAGGCAGCCTCAGCCTGCTCAATAGCAGCCTGGCGGGCAATCAGGCGCTTGGCGGTAGCGCCTCGGCTACCGACACCAACGGCAATTCTCTCAACTCCGCCGATGGAGAGGGTCTGGGTGGCGCCATCTTTAATATGAGCGGCACGATGGATATTAGCTTCTCCACTCTGGCCTTTAATACCGCCAGCACCGATGGCGGGGCGGTGTACAACCTCGTCTATGACTCGGTCACCAACCGCACGGCCGCGCTAACGCTGGTCCACAGCATATTGTCGGATTCAGTCACGGCGCCTAATGATCTGGTCTCCCACAAACCCACCAATACAAGCGCCGGGGCCAATCTGGGCACCGCCACGGTCAGCAATACCGGCAGCATTGTGCTGCAGAGCACGCTATTGGAAGATGCAGCGGCGCTGCCGACGTTCACTACTGATGACCCGCTGCTGGCCGCCTTGGCCGATAACGGCGGTCCGACGGAAACACTGGCCCTGCAAGCCGGTAGCCCGGCGCTGGATGCGGCCGGTGATTGCACTGCGGTGACCAGCGTGGATCAGCGTGGTGAACCGCGACCTGAGGATGGTGATGCTGATGGCGTGGGCGCCTGTGATATCGGTGCCTATGAGCATCAATTACAATTAATCGAGGTGGACCTGCAAGCCGGATCTGCAGATCAAGGACAAGTTGTCGCCGTTGATGACGACGGTCTCTGCTCCTTGATTGGCGCCCTGCACAATGCCAACAACGACGACGATAGCGGGGACAACGACTGCGCGGCTGGCAGCGGTGCAGACCGCATCATCCTGCCCAATGTGAGCGGCGGGGCGGTGTTCACTCTGACGGTGGTGGACAATAATGCAGAAAACCTGGGCAACACTGGCCTGCCCGCGATCAATAGCCCCATCGTCATCCAGGGGCATGGCAGCACCATTGAACGTTCGGACGAAGCAGGCACGCCGCAATTTCGTTTTTTCCGCGTGCGCAACGCGTCAGCCAAGCTCACCCTCAACCAACTGCATCTGCGTAACGGCAGTCTCTGTAACACCATTGGTAACACCTGCAATGGCGGCGCGATTTACGTGCAAGATGCCAATGCTCAACTGAGCTTCATTGACGGCAGCATCCGTGATTCGAGGGCCAGACGTGGTGGCGGCATCTATATTCTTGATGGGACGGTTACCGTGCTGGGTAGCAGCCTGTCGGGCAATACTGCCTATCAATTCGGTGGCGGCATATGTATTTCATATTCAGACAGGACCTTAATTATCAACAGCAGCCTGTCAGGGAACACCGCCTATCTCGGCGGCGGACTCCATACTAACAGTGGTTCCGCCATCCTGATCCACAGCAGTCTTTCGGGGAACACCGCTGCAGAAGGCGGCGGGATATATAACATAGCCAGAACCACCCTGAAGAACAGCCTCATCGCGGGTAACTCTGCCACTAGCTATGGTAGCGAAATCCTTGACGATTCATCAGGTCGATTTAAAGGGAACGCCCAGAACCTGTTTGGCCATGCTGGCTTGGACGACGGGCAGGCCTATTATTATTTTGGGTTCACTCCCGGCCCCAACGACATCAATGCCACCTCGGACGGCCTCAATATCCCACTGAGCAACATCCTCAATACAACCCTGGCGAATAACGGCGGCCCTACCCAGACCTTTGCCCTGGTGCCCGGTTCCCCGGCAGTTGATGCGGCCAATACAGCCGACTGCGCTGCCGCCGCCCCCGATGGGGCCGATAACCTGGACCAGCGCGGCGAACCCCGCCCCAAGGACGGCGATGGCGATACCACGGTTCTGTGTGATATCGGTGCCTATGAACAACAGACCCATCTGCTGGACTTTGGCGATGCCCCGGCCACGTATCCCACCACCAAGGCTGATGACGGTGCCTTCCACTTCATGGTCGGGCCTTACCTGGGCGACTGCGTGGATGCCGAAGCCGATGGCCAGCCGGTTGTAGATGGCGATGATGACAATGCCACGGTGGATCAAGTCGGCGGTTGCATAGGCAATGACGATGAAGACGGTATTGTGAATCTGCCCGATCCGCTGATTGCCGGCATGCGCTACGACCTGATGGTGACCAGCCCGGCCAATCAGGCCGCCAAGCTGGATGCCTGGATTGATTTCAATAGCGATAAGGATTGGCAGGATGCGGGCGAGCAGATCGCCACCGGCCTGATCTTAAGTGGCGGTGAGCAAACCTTTAGCGATCAAATCGTTGTGCCTGCCACCCTCGCGCCGGGCAGCAGCCAGGCGCGTTTCCGCCTCTCTCGCAATGCCGGGCTGACCGCCACCGGCTTAGCCCCGGATGGTGAAGTGGAAGATTACGCCGTTAATCTGAATTACCCGGCACCGGCCTTCAGCAAGCAATATGCCCCGGATAGCATCGTGGTCGACGGCAACAGCACGCTGAGCTTCAGCATCGATAACAGCGCCAACAACGGCGCGGCCAGCGCGCTGGATTTCAGCGATAACCTGCCTGCCGGGCAGCTCGTCGCCACGCCAGCCAATGCCAGCACCACCTGCACGGGCGGCACCCTGACCGCTGTTGCCGGCACTGGAGTCATTAGCTATACCGGTGGCAGTGTGGGCCCTGGCGTGAGCTGTACCATCTCAGCAGATGTGACCGCCACCGCAATCGGCACCCAGGTGAATACCACCGGTGATTTGACCTCATCTGCGGGCAACAGTGGCACGGCCAGCGATAGCCTGACCGTGCAGGCCGCGCCCAGCTTGACCGCCCCGGCGGATCAGGTGATCGATGAAGACGGCAATAGCGGCGCGCTGGTCGTAACCCTGGCCGATGCAGACGATGCCGAATCCAGCCTGACGCTGACGGCGAGCAGCAGCGATACCACACTCATCCCGAATGCCAATTTGCTGCTGGCAGGCAGCGATGCCAACCGCACGCTGACCGTAACCCCCGTGGCCGATGGCAACGGCGGCCCGGTGACCATCACGCTCACCGTTACGGATGATGAGAATCACAGCTCGCAGGCCACATTTACCGTGACGGTGACTGCGGTAAATGATGTGCCGACCCTGGATGCGATCAGCGATCCGACGACCATTGCTGCGAACGCCAGTGTTCAAACAGTAAACATCAGCGGCATCAGCAGCGGTGCTGACAATGAAAACCAGACGCTGACCGTAACCGCAAGCAGTGATAACACGGCCTTGATTTCTAACCCGACCGTCAGCTATACCAGCCCGAACGCGACCGGCAGCTTGAGATACAGGCCGGTGAGTAATACCAGCGGCACGGCTACTATCACGGTGACGGTCACGGAGTCTTCGACGACCAAAGTAGCGGGCGGGAACAGCGTGAGTCGAAGTTTCGACGTGACTGTGACACGGGTGAATCCTCCGCCGACGGCTGCACCAACTCCGGTACCTACACCAAGCGCAACGGCCACACCGACTGCGGTAGTGACACCGAGCCCGACAGCCGCACCGACCGATACACCAAGGCCCAGCCCGACGGCGACAGCGACTCCTGCACCATCGCTAACTCCAACTCCAACTCCAACGCCAACTCCAACTGCGACACCAACACCGAGCCCGACGCCGATCGCGACCGAGGAACCCGTTGCTGGTGGACGTCCGTTGCTGGTGTTCAGCATGACCAATACTCAGGATGAAGCCGCGATCATTCGTCAAGTGAGTGCATTGCTTGTGGACAACGATGGTCACGGCGCCATTGAGCAGATTCGACTGGTTTTGGATAGCAACAGCAATGGCCTTGAAGACGGCGCAGACACGGTGCTTGGTCAGCTGACAGCAATACCAGACGATGGCCGGTTGGTGTTTGAGCTGGTCAGCGTATTGCGTTTGGGCATATCTGAGCGCATCGATTTGCTGGTCGTTGCCGACTTTAACTAGGAGATAAAACGCATGATAAAAATAGGGTGTCGCCCCACTGGGCTTTCTCTTTTACTGCTATTGCTATCGGCCTGCAGTGATGGTGGTTCTGCGCAAGTCAACACGGTTGAAGCCCGTTACACCGTCATCGAGCCAGCGGTCATCGCGGTCGGTGAAACCAGCGGAGAGTCGCTTGGGCTGGAGCTCTCCGAAGTGCAATCACTCACGGTCGTGCCGCAATGAAGTCCGTGGGCTGTGTGTTCATAGGCCTGCTTGTTGCTTGTGGAGTCAGTTATGCCCAAGACGTAAACATTGTGAATCTTGATGTGCCAATGGTAGGAACCGCGATTGCCACTACACGGCTCAATCTGCGTGCAGAGGCGAAGGCTCAAAGCGACATCGTGAGTGTGTTTCCACGCGGTACACGCTTGCGTGTTCTAGAGGACCGTGGTGAATTTTTGCAAGTAGAACAGGTGCGGGAAAACCTGCAGGGCTTTGTTGCATCGGCGTATGTCATGTTTCGTCCGTCTCCATCGAGTGTGCGAGAGCAAATGCCGATCGCAATAAAACCGGATGTGTCCGAGCGTGATGAAACTGGGGTTGTCGAACTGACGATTGCAGGGCAGGAACCGGAGCCTACAGATCAAAGTGCAGCGACAACGCCCGAGCAGCCGCCAAAGCCGATGGCAGTCCTATACCAGCCTGCTGAATTCAGCAGTGCACCCACCGCCGCATCGCGCTGGTACTTGTCCTTGCAGTCCGGTTATGCGCAAGGCGATGTGGCCGCTGCTGACTTGCAAAGTGCACTGCAATCCGCTGCTGG
This sequence comes from Oceanococcus sp., assembly GCA_051252075.1. GTDB lineage: Bacteria > Pseudomonadota > Gammaproteobacteria > Nevskiales > Oceanococcaceae > Oceanococcus. The sequence continues at coordinate 4,857 of JBPOFU010000045.1, forward strand.
TTTCGCTCAGGTGCGCAACTTGGATGAATCGAGTCTGAGTTGGGGCTTGAACCTAGGCTATGCCATCACACCGATCTTCGCGGCGGAATTCAGTGTGCTCGATTTAGGTACCTACAACAGTGTTATTGAGATACGCAATGCCGACAACGCCGCTGTACGCAATATCGTAGCGGAGCAGCATCCGGTCGGAGGCGCTGGTATGCGCGCGGCCATTCGTGTGGCAAAGCAGTACGGGCGTTGGTTACCGTCAGCGAGTCTGGGTGCTTTTCAAAGTTTCGACACCGAAATAGATGTCACTATCGATGGGAAAAATCAACGCGTTGAAGGCAATGATTTGTCCGTGACGCTGGATACAGCCATCGGGTATCGACTGACCTCGCATTGGTCCGCTGAGTTGGAAGTGGCTTATCTCAAACTCAACCAGGCCATTGTTAAACCTGCGATTGCGATTCGTTACGTGCCCTGAACGGCCCTACTGCCTTTGCGCGGTGGAGCATCACTTTGTGCTTAAAACTGTTCGAAAGGCTGCGCCACATCTCGCTCTGACTTGATGCTGATGTGGACCTTCGAGATATGCAGTGGCTAAATTGGTACTACTCCGAATGCGGTCATTCATACAGCAAAATGGCCGGTAGACACCTGCCTAGACTGACTTCGAACAATGGTCATTTGTTAGGTGTGCTTCTGCGCATGGACACCCAAAAGAAATTCGCGAGCTTGGAGTCTCGCTTTAGACATGGCGTAAGTAATGTATGGAAAACTAAACATTCCACCCATGACGATGCTCAGAAAACCGAACAGCTAAGATTTTGCATTCGCCGCCCCTCGCGCCAAACGACCCATGAATTAGGGGCAGCTGTCATCAACATAGCACTTCAGTGGCGGCTCCTCTGACACATCATCGTCGAGTGCCAGCTGTTCGATAACCATTAGAGCGCCACCAGTGAAGTCGAATGCAAAAGATGTGGGGTCGACACCCGGCATAAATAGCTCGAGACATACATCAAGACCAATACGTGAAGGATCTGCGGGGCCTGCATGGGTGAGAGCGTCGATAGCCAGCCTGTAGGCTACCGGGTCTGAGGTGCCCAAGGTCAGATGCTCAGCCGTGTTGGCTGGACAGATCTCTTGAGTGGCCACATTCACCACATTAGAGCTGCCTGCAATAAGTGCGGATGAAGCTCCAATTGCTGGAATGCTGGGCAATACAAGCTCGTCCAGATAGGTAAAGATGGATGTGTAGGACACCTGAGGTACCACTTCAAATGTCTCGTTAAGTGCATTAATGAAGTTGGAGTCGGCGCTTTGTTGCCACAGCGCGGCGGCGCAGCCCTGAACGCACATTGTATTCAACACAACGGTGCCATGGTTCGGGGCGGCAAAGCTGACCAGATCGTCAACCATCTCTCGGGTGTAAGGCCAATATCTCAGGGCCCATCGTGGGACTAGACCACCTTGGCTATGGCCAATGATTTGTACTTTGTGGCCGGTGGTCTGATAGATCTCCTGGATGGCGAAAACTACGTATTCCGCGGCCACTTGAATGTCGCCCATCCCGTCTTTCGGCAATTCAATGGTACAGAAAGGCAAGTCCAATGCTTCCAACGCGGGAATCCAGTTCCAGTCGAAGTTTACTTTGGGATCTACGGTCGTGGCGTGAACCAGCAACACGACCTGTTGGTCCAGCTTTCTGAGATCATCACTGCAAACCAGGGCATCCTGAAGACGATATTCTTCGACAGTGATGGTCGGCGCATTTTCTCCGGCTGGAATGGTGTAAACGTTATCCCTGCCAGCCCCTGACGGGTTGCTGTCATCGCAAGCCTGTAATAGTAGGACCAAGCTCAATGCACTTGGAACCAGGCACGATGAATTCATTTGTTTTCCCATTAGGTTATGTTACAAATATATAGAATGTAACAATCGAGCCTAGTCTTGATAGCATCAGCTTGTCAACGAAACCGACTTGGCACCCCACTGGCGGATATGAGAAAAGCAACTTTAGCCCACACGAAAACAGCGACATTGCGAGGAAGTCGCGCGTCCGAGGCGTTCGAACTCGCGCGCAAGAACTTCCTCGAAGGCAGGCGCGTCGAGATGGGGGCGCTGGCCGAACAGTTGGGGGTAAGTCGAATTACGGTAAATCGGTGGCTGGGCAAGCGTCACGAACTTCTGGCAGATATTTTGTGGTCACTCGCCAGCAGTACGTTGATCAAGGAAATGGAAGCTCAGGATGGCGTAGGCAGTGCACGCATCGCCAAAGCGCTAGCCAAGGCGGTTGCAGCGACGATAGACAATCCCGGCATGCAGGCATTTCTTGATTCGGAGGGTGAAACCGCGATGCGGTTGGCCACCAGTTTTGAAGGTGGAATGCAGACACGCTTGATCACGCTCATACAGTCCATACTTCAAAAAGCGGTCGATGCCGGCACATACACACCTCAGCTGGACCTCGGAGAGTTGGCCTACGCTGTGGTCCGTATCGGAGAGTCATTTATTTATCGGCGATTTATCACCGGAGAGCCGCCGCACGCTGAAAGTCTGGAACCCCTATATAGACTGCTGCTGGCCAACGGCTAGATTTGCTACAGCGAAGGCGTGCAGCCAATCGTACAAACCAAAGGCCTGGGCTGGGAACTAACCGAATTAATTTCCACGGCGAATCAAGTTGCCCACAGCTACTATCGTCCACATCGGCGTGCTTGGAGCGTCTGGTGGGCATACGTGGTCGCCGACAAAGCGGCCATAGCCGCCTGCCATGACATTCGTTTGAACCTTCCTAAGCTTCAACCCAAAAAATATTAGTCGCCTTAAAATGGTCGTGTCCCGCAACGGAAGAAATAGGGCAGGCTGTCTATGGGTGCATCCACCGTGACATCTGCGGGACCTTCAAAGCTGATGCTGCTATCCACGTGCTGCCAACAACCTAGTGGTAGATAGACATCGCGAGTGACGGCGCCTTGTTCAATCACGGGCGCGACTAGAACATCAGGCCCCAGCATCCACTGCTGGTCCTCGGCTCGGGCTCTGGCATCGTCGGGGTAATGGAACCACAGGCCACGGGTGGGAGGTATGCCCCTGCTTTGGGCTTCTTCCCACAACTGCAAAATGAGCGGTGCAGCAGCCAAGTGCAATTGTGCCGCTTTGTTCCAATGCGCCTGCGTTTGATCGCCGAAGAACCAAGGCATGCGTACCCCATTGCTGGAGGAATTGTGTACTCGGAAGATTGGGGACAAAGCAGCCCAGAATGACCAGCGGGTATACAGCTCGGCATCGGCAGGGCCGACGTGATAATCAAAGTAGCCGCCGATGTCGGTGTTGAACCCATAGGAACCAGTCGCGCTGCGGCTGAGCATGTCCGTTGTAAGCGAAGCGATGCCGGAGGCACGCGACCAGTCGCTGGTTTCATCGCCAGGGAAATTGGATGATTCATACGCCGAACTGCCGCCACGTCCGGAATAACCGGCACGGGTCCAGAAGAAGATATGGCGTCCGGTTTGCGCTTCAACTTCGTCGATGATCTGCCGTGTGGTTTGGTGAAACAGGGTGGGGTAGTGGTTGTGCATGGTGTAACCGGTGGAACCATCGGCAAAATACATATCCAGCGCAATGTGTTCGCCAAAATCTTGCATGAAACCGTCCGAGCCTAGGTCCACGATCATTTCCAAAATACGGCCGCGCCACCAATTCACAGCTGCCGGATTGGTGAAATCTATGGATGCGCCTAAGCCACCAAAAGGCGTTCCAAACAAGTACGGCGCGCCGAGTATGTCGGTAGTGACATAGCCACTTTCGATCGCTTCGGTAAAGGTTTCTGGGCGTTCGGTATTGGCCGGATCTAAGCCAACGTAGTTGCGGATATACAGATAAGCCCGGATGCCGCGTTGGTGCAGCATGTCGATGATCTCGCGGCTGGTCTCGCGCTCCAGAATTTCCCAGCCTTCGAAGGCATAGCCTTTGATAGGCAGTTGTTCGGCATCTATGCGTGCTATGTCTGCGCGTACTTTGGCTTCGTAGCTGACCGCATCATCGGCCTCGGCGGATAGAACGCGGACGGCACGCGACAGGGTTGGCCCCAGATCCCCGGGGGCGGGCACGCGGTGACGGCCTTGGATGGAAGATAGGCCTTGCAGTGCACGGCGCTCATTGCCGGGTATAACCAAATAAGACAGTTCATGTCCTAGGGCATTGACCTGCCATGCTTGAGGATCGTCAGAACCTAGGTGATAGCGCGAAGGCACACTCTGATCCAGCATGAAGCCGTAGCCTGCGGTTGAGGCAAAAGCAGTGGAAATGTAATACGCCGCATCTGGGCCAGAAGGGAATAGGAAATTCTCCCCACCACCTGATAGTGGTCCTGCGATCGGAGCGGCCGGGCCGGCGCCGACGTTTTGCGCCTGTATGAAATTGCTCAGCGCGTTTCCGCGTTGGTCCACTGCATTGTGCCGTCCGCCAAAACCGTGGAAGGATTCATCGGCCTGCAGCGTGAAATTGTCGGCCACAAAGGTCACACCCTCGGCCGGTGACACAGTGGCGCTCACGCCGAAGCTGCCAGCAATGTCCGAAATAATGCGTGCCGTGATGGTGCGCCCTATCGGGTCATTGCTTGCCAACGTCAATTCGACGCCGTTGTCGATGGCGATGGCTGCTGTTACCGCGGTGGCGTGATACTCAAGTCCAACCAGGCCTTGGGTGATGTAATTCCCCACCCATGGACTTGCACGATACTGGGGTGAGAATTGCAGTCCAACCATAAAAGACAGTGGCGCATGCAGACCGACGTCGGGTATGTGGCTACTTCCCAGTGGGTCGTCGAGGATCAGGCCGGGTTGCAGTGCTCCGCCACTGTTGTTTGATTGCTGCAGGACTAGCTTGCCATGCACATCTAAAAAACGAATTTGAAACGGCTCTCGGCTGATTTGTACTTGCCCACTGGGGCTGCTTAGCGTGATCAACGACTCGTTAATTTGCAACAGAGCTTCGGCAGCAGGTGTTGTATTGGTGTTTCCAGTTTGCGTCGTGCGGCTCTCGTCGGCTTGGCCATTGCAAGCGGCAACGGTAAGCGTCAGTAAGAGTGCCAAAGGTGTTGAGATGAGCTTGAACATAATGGGAATCTTCGATGCAGTCAGGATATGGTTTGTGGCTTTGAGGCCGAGGTGTAGGGATACGGGTGGCACTGTCATGTGAATTCTTCGGCTCATAGAAATAGCTGCAGATCAACGCAGTGCGCCATGGCCGCATATCCGGCTGGATTGGGGTGTAAGTTGTCGCCACTGTTGTACTCGGGCGCGAGGTAGCCGGGGCGCTCGGGGTCTTCCAGGCAGTGAGCGAAATCAACAACACCGTCGCTGAGCTGTTGCTGGCGAATCCAATCGTTGACCGCATCGCGGCTTTGTCGAGCTGCTGCACTGCCATGCATCACGCCCAATGGAAACTCACCGATGAGGCCTGCGGTAATTGTGCCCTCGGCGGGTGGAATCGTAGCTAAAACAATGCGCATGTCCGCTGCTTGAACGCGTTCGATCAGTTGAGTTAATCCGGCAATCAAGTCTTCAGCGGTGGGTGTCGGGCCGGCTTTGGGGTTGCCGAAATCATTAGTGCCGATCATGGCCAGCACATGGCTGGCACCGGTCACGGCGAGCACGTCTTGATCCAGTCGATCCAACATGCGCAGACCGAATTGCGGTAACCAACCATTATTCAGTAATTCATTGCCACCTATGCCGGCGTTGGCGACACTAATGGGCAGGCCTGCAGCATGAATTACGCGTTGTAAGTGATTGGGGTAGCGTTGATCGCTAGCCATCATGCTCGATGGGTTTGAGCTTAAAAACGCGGTTGTGGAGGACGATCCATCGGTGATGGAGTCTCCCACGGCGACCAAGGTGTGCACTTGCCTAGGCGCGGCCACCTCCAGCGCTTCGATGCCGAGGAAATTGCTGGTATAGCCTTCCGGTGCAGCATAGAACGCGGCACCGTTGGGGTCGGCACTGTAGTCGCCGGGCTGGCTCATGTACAGATATTCGTTGGCGTTCAAATGCCGACTAATTTGCAAGCTTGCTTCAGGTGCAAAAAAGCTGATGCCTACGCGTTCAAAGGCACGTAACGGATAGGCAATTGTGTCGCTCAGCACCGATTCGCCAGGCGCAATGGTGATGCGCTTGGCACCGGCGAAGCTCAGTGGGCATGCTGTTCCTGGCTGCATTTCGGCGCCACCGGGTGTGAGCTCTTGCGCAATGTGGACGTTCTCAAAAGTGATTGGCAAGCTGGCGTAGCGGTTGGTCAGGCGCAAGCGGATCAGTTCGCCATCCCAGTGTGGTGCGAAGGACTGGCGCACCGTGAGTTGGGTGATGGGGTGGGTGATCAAGGCGTCGCCTGGAGCTGTCTTCCAACTCGTGATCATGTGCTGATCCCTTGGAATGCTCGAAATGACTGCACAGCGTTCCAACTTCGCGCCAGACTCAGTCAGAGCCGATTGCTGTTCGACAACCGCGTTGCTTCCGCCGCAAGCGAGCTGCACCGCACAAAGCCAGAGCGTCGCAAGAATTTGAACCACGCGCAGATTGCCAGCAAGAGTCAGCGAATTCTCGACAGGGCATTCGCTGATGTCTAGGGAGTGTGAGGTCATGAAAGTGAGTTCTTTGTTGGCATTGCTTAGTGCTATGCACTGGAAAGTATGCGTGGCGCAATATCAGTAAAAGCGCAAAAGTGATACTGGGCGGTGTCAGAATATATATGTGATACTAGGTGGTGTCAAATGCATGTAAGAAGATCTATGACCGACTCACAGTCCAGTGCGCCAACATCGCAACGCCCCAGTGGGCAATACGCTGGCAAGGCGGCGGTCACGCGTCAGCGCGAGCGCAAAGCCAAGTTAATGGCGGCAGGTATTGAACTGATTGGAACGGAAGGTTTTTCCGCGACCAGTATCAACGCGGTCTGTGCCCATGCCGGTTTGACCAAGCGCTATTTTTACGAAGCCTTCAGTAGCAGCGAAGAGATGCTGATACAGGCTTATCGAACGGTGGCAGCGGACATGCTCAAGTCCATTAGCTCGCAAACCGCACCTCACTTAAACGACTCACGAAAACTCGTGCGAGTGGGCATACGAGCAACATTTGATTATGTCGCCGCTGAGCCGATCAAAGCACGATTGATGTTTGTTGAGGCGCAGTCTGTACGTGGGCAATTGGGCAAAGTTTATGTGGAAAGCATGAACGGTTTCGTAGCGCTGTTGCTCTCATTAACCAAGCCTTTTTTGGCCGCAGATGCGGCTACAGATGCTGAACTCCGGGTGATGGCGCGAGGCATCATTGGTGCGCTGATGCATCTCTGCCAAGGCTGGATTGCCAGCAGTTTTTTACAACCTGTGGACGAATTGGTGGACGGTACTGAGCGGATTTTCGTCGGTATAGGGCGAGAGTTGGGAATTGCTGGCTGGAAAGATGATACGAAGTAAAAAGTGCGGTGATTCGGTTTACTCCAATCATCTGGAAGGCAAGTAATGCCGCTCTATGAACATCACAGGCGTACACACGTGCAGGGCATTAAGCGCTTTTTTCTTCCGCCTTTTTAACGCGTATCGTGCTGCCGGCAATGCTCTTATTGTTGAGAGATTTCATGGCCGCTTTGGCTTCCCCAGGCTTTGGCATTTCAACAAAACAGAAGCCTTTGGAGACACCACTCGTTTTATCAATAACGAGATTGCAGGATTGAATATTTCCAAATGCTTGAAACAGCTCGCGCACCTCTTGCTCCGTGGTGGAGCGGTCTAAATTACGAATTAATAACTTCATGTGTACACCAAATTTTGCCATTCAATGGCGATAGATTTTGCACAGCATAACGCTTGAGGTCGGGTCTGTTTGCAGCACCACTAGTTTTTATGAAGGCAAAAGTGGAAGAAGGCCTGTAGTGGTATCCAACGGGGGCTGAAATTTAGCCGAAAGCTCCACGCCTTGTTCACTGTGCCATCCGCAATTTCGCAAATCACAAGCCAGCTCGAACGAGCGCTTTTCACCTAGTCTTCACGGCATGTATTGCAATGTTGGTTAGGCAGAATTTATTTTTTCACTCTCATATAGGCGGGACTATGCGAACTTTATCCCGCAGGATGTTACAAACGGTTGTTGATTCCATTGATGAAAGCGTTGCTGTTTTAGACCGGTCTGGCGCTATTCATTTTGTGAATAAGCCCTGGAGTGAATTTGGACGGTCCAATGGTGCGCGCCCAAAAAAGGTCGCCACTCAGAATTATCTTGATACATGCGATGCTGCGGCCATGCGCGGTGATGTGGATGCACAGAAAGTCAGCATTGGATTACGCGCGATCATTGATGGAAAAATGGACAGATTTCAATACGAGTACCCCTGCCATAGCCCCGATGAACAACGCTGGTTTATTTTGAACGCCACACAGATGCGTGGGTTTGTTGAGCCGCAAATTGTGGTGACCCACAAAAACATCACGAATCGAAAACTCGCCGAGCTAGAAGTACAGCACTTATCTCAATGCGATAGCCTGACTCAGTTGGCTAACCGCCGTCATTTCGACAGTTTTTTGAAGCATGAATGGCGTGCCCGTTGGCGCGATCAAGAACCATTGGCTTTGATCATGTTGGATGTTGACAACTTTAAGCAATACAACGATTTCTATGGCCATCTTGCGGGCGACGCGTGCCTGCAACAGATCGCTGCTGTGTTGGCCGAGTTCGGTAGTCGGGAGCGTGACCTCGCTGCACGTTACGGTGGAGAGGAGTTCGCCCTTATTCTGGGAGACTCGGACTTAGCCGGAGGAAAGCTTGTCGCGGAAAAAATCCTTGCAGCAATATGCGCATTAAAGTTGCCACACGAGAGTGCATCACATAGTTCAATTGTGACCGCAAGCATTGGAGTCTGTTCTCAGATCCCGCTTCCGAATGTTGACGAACGTATGCTCATAGCGGGAGCAGACGATGCCTTGTATCGCGCAAAAGAGCAGGGCCGGAACTGTGTTGTTGCTGGTGATGCTGCGAACAATCCCGAATTCGCCGCTGTTGGTTAGTGACGTGCATGACATTGCAATCGTCGACAGTGGCTCACGTGCGCGGGCTGATGAAAGCAGGGTTCAGCATGAAAGTATCAGCGACGCTGGGCTGATAGACGAGCGATGAATGCCGGTAGAGGGCGCGGTTTTCGGAGTTATTAGCCGCTTGCGCTTTTGCTCTTTTCGGAGTGGCGCTGCAAGGCGCCAACGATGCAGCAGCTTGTTCCTATTCTGACGGGCGAAAAGCCGCTGCCTGAGGCAGACAGGCCGACCACTTGTCCCTGAAAAACTCTAGCTGAAACGCCAATGATTTCACCTTGGTCGGCGTAGAATCGAAGATCGTACTTCCAAGGCTCGCCGCCTCTGGAAATGTTGGGATGCGGAGCATAACGCTGCACCACATAGATTTTTGGATCTAGTGACGCCAGTTTTTTGCGGCTAATGCGCTTGCCTACGTACACCCCTCTGCTGCCGTAGCCTTCTCCAGGCTTGAACACCCACTGTGCCCGCTCGGCATACCACTCATCAAGGGGGCGGGATGACAACCGATGCGTCTCAGCAATACGGAATTTAAGGCCTTCTTCATTCACCGCCAAAACGGGGTCAAGAGACCAGCTGAGCAAGCGTGATTTGTCCGCGATCGCGCCATACGCCTGCGGTGAAGGGGCCAGGCTGATTGCACCGTCCTGCAGTGCCTGACGGATGGGGGCATGTTCAGCAACTTCCAAGCGAAAATCTGTACTTCGCCAGTACACCCGGTCAATTGGCCAATCCTTGTGGATCAGTCTGCCATCTGTATAGCTCAGTTCAGCCGCATCGATGACTCGAACATTATGGCCGTCGCTTTGAAACAATGCGGCCAGCTGAGTCATTTCACCAAGTAGTGGCTGCGTGGCTACATTGTCGTCGACAATGGCGACGTTGCGGGTGCCTTCACTAGTGCCCAATAGATCGCGTTGAAAAAGACTCAGCAGACGATGCTGCGAAAATAGTTGCTCTGCATCAGGGCAGCAATCGTTAACCTGTTTTGCTGCCTGCATCGAGCTGAGTATGCCGCCTGCATTGGTGTTGACCTCGATCAGCACTGGCCCGTCTGGTGTCGGGTGTACGTCGTAGCTGAGCAGCAGACTCTGTACTTTTTGCGGTCCGCATGTGGCCGCGATACGTTGCCACAGCGCGGAAACGCCACATTGAATTAGATCAAGCGATTCCGGTGCCAGCGCAATCTCGCAGTCAATCACCGCGGGGCCGAACGAGGTAGGTGTGGCGTTGACATTCAGTTTTTCGACGAAGTTTGATGTCATGGTGTTTCTCTTGGGGTACAGACCAGATTGGGACCAATGCGCACCCATTCAAGGACACCGTCACCGAGATTCAATTTTTAACTGCATAGGGATTCGCCTCGCAGTTTCGCATCCTCTGGATAGTATGGCGGAGGACGCTGGACGTTCCGAGATGACAATCCTTTCACGTCGCTTGTTCGATCATGTTTGCAGTACTTATCTGCCTAAATTTATAAGACAATTGCTCTGAATCAAATGACGGACCCCAATACCACTGCTTTGTACATGCGAAGTATCAATCGCTACTTCTCCAGTTTGCCAGCGCTGCGCCCTGAGACTGTAGACATCGTTTTGCGTTCACATCTCAATGTTCCGGAAAGCTTGATGCCGCTTGCCAGGGAGCAAGTTCAGAATCTCAAGAATCATGAGGCCGGCGAAGAACTAAAGTACGGTTAGTACGCATTGGGTTGAATCTCCAAGGCTCCTTAGCTAATGGTGTCTTTTAAATTCAAGCGAATATTGCGTCTCAACGAAGCTTGTGTATTCTGCTGATATTTACGTTCAGTGGAGTTTGGTATGAGCTTGAAAAAGGCGAAAAGAGTGAATTTTCTTATAGCAGTGATCGCGACTGCGGTTAACTCACTCTTATTGGCTAGCCCCGTTGTTGCGAAGGGTGCGGAGGGTAACAACTTCTTCTTGCAAGGGAGTGTGAGTGGGGACTTTAAGCGAGCAACTTGCAGCCTGAATTTCAACAAGTACGGCAAAGTGTGGACACTGCGTGTAACCCCAGAAGGTGGCTATAGCCCAGCGGCCAACCTCTTTTTCTCACCCAAGTTCGGGGCCGCTCAAGCCGGAGAATATCCTGTGAAATTTTCTTATCGGGGTTCGGTGGGCACGTTGGGTGGGTCTGTCACGACGGAGAGCGAGACCTATTCTAATGACACCGATGGAACGGTTAATTTCACCCGCTTCGACGACCGGGTGGTGGGGACGTTCGCTTATTCCTCGAACAGCAGCAATGGAGAGTCCGTTTCTGCCAGTGGTGCATTTGATTGCATGCGCGGAGGCGCACTGCAGTAGCGTCTGGTTAAGCAATGCTTGATGGCTTATGGATGTTTAGCCGGTGGCCTTTTATTCCATATTTCCACTATAATGGAAATATGGATAATTCAACTGCAACTATACGGCTTGCAGCACTTGCTCAGGAGACGCGTTTAGCGATTTTCCGTGTGTTGGTGCAGGCCGGGCCAGATGGCCTGAACCCCGGTGCGCTTGGCGAGAGCTTAGGAACAGCTCAGGCCACGCTGTCGTTTCATCTCAAAGAATTACGCAATGCCGGAATGATTCAGGCTCGCCAAGAGAGTCGATTCATCTTCTACTCGGTGGATTTTGAGGCCATGAATGATTTGTTGGCGTTCCTCACCGAGAATTGCTGTGGCGGCGATGAAAGCGGCTGCAAAATCTCTGTGAGTGAGGCGTAAACCCATGTCCATATTTGAAAGATTCCTGACCCTCTGGGTCGCCGCCTGCATAGTCGTTGGTATTGTTCTCGGTCATTTTCTGCCCGGCGTTTTTCAGGCCATAGGGGGTTTGGAGATTGCCAAGGTCAATCTTCCTGTGGCGGCATTGGTCTGGTTGATGATTATCCCCATGCTGGTGAAAATTGATTTCGCGGCCTTGGGTAAGGTGCGCGAGCACTGGCGCGGGATTGGCGTGACCTTGTTCGTCAACTGGGCGGTCAAGCCTTTCTCCATGGCCTTGCTCGCTTGGATATTCATCGCCACTTTGTTCCGTGAATATTTGCCCGCCGAGCAAATCGAGTCCTACATCGCCGGATTGATATTGCTCGCTGCTGCACCGTGTACGGCAATGGTGTTTGTCTGGAGTAATTTGACTGACGGCGAACCGCATTTCACCTTGAGTCAGGTCGCACTCAATGATGTGATCATGATTTTTGCGTTTGCCCCTATCGTCGGTTTGTTGCTGGGGCTCGCATCGATCACCGTGCCTTGGGACACATTACTGTTATCGGTTGGTCTGTACATTGTCGTACCCGTCATTCTGGCTCAGCTTTTACGCAGAAAAATATTAGCTGCAGGAGGCGAAGAAAAGCTGCACTCATTGCTTAACATTTTGCAGCCCATGTCTATCGTCGCACTGCTAGCCACGCTGGTACTTTTGTTCGGCTTTCAAGGTAAACAGATCGTAGAGCAACCCTTGATTATTGCTTTACTGGCTGTTCCGATTCTGATTCAGGTGTACTTCAATTCCGGGCTGGCCTACCTGCTCAACCGCTGGACTGGAGAAGCCCACTGCGTTGCAGGGCCTTCCGCGCTGATCGGTGCCAGTAACTTTTTTGAGCTTGCAGTGGCCGCCGCAATCGCCTTGTTCGGATTCGAGTCCGGCGCTGCCTTGGCCACGGTGGTGGGTGTGCTGATTGAGGTTCCGGTCATGCTTTCGGTCGTGTACATCGTGAATGCAAGCAAACCTTGGTATGAAAAAGGGCTTGCGAAATGATGAAGATTCTCTACATCTGCACCCACAACCGGTGCCGCAGCATTTTGTCTGAGGCGATCACCAACCACAGTGCGGGCGACAAAATTGTTGCACGCAGTGCCGGTAGCCAGCCCGCAGGCGAAGTACATCCGCTGTCGATTCAATACCTAGCTGAAGCGGGAATACCAACGCAGGGTTTGATTAGCCAGTCCTGGGATGATTTTGAGGATTTCGAACCGGATGTGGTGGTCACGCTTTGCGACTCTGCTGCGGGTGAATCCTGCCCCGTGTGGTTTGGCAAGGCAACCAAGGTTCACTGGGGGCTTGAGGATCCATCAAAAGTACACGGCGGCGAAAGTCAGGTAGCGGACGCTTTTCGGCAAGCGATACAGCTTATCCGCGAGCGGGTTGACGCCTTAGTCGGCGTCGCTGAGCTGGACATCCACGCGCGGCCGGACGCTATTCGAAAGCTGGTTGGTTCCGATCCTCTTCAATGACACCCAATACCAGTCGTGATGGATATTGAGCGTTTGAAACGACTGTAGTGATGCCTCCGGCGGCGTCAGCCAGTACGGATGCGGCCGGAATCGCAGCGGGAGCATTGCCGGTTTTGATCGATAATCGCAGACTGTGCCCCGGTTGCAATTCTACAAACACGGGATTAATTTCGATTTCAAGTTCATACATTTGGCCGGTTGTTAGCGGTTCCTGAGCATCTTTTGTAAACGGGTGCCATGGCTGAAGCCGTTCGCCCGCCGCGTAAACCGAGCAATCCACTACGACAGAGTCTGGGCAAGGTGTTGGCTCAACGGCGCGGTGGGACGCGATAAGTTGACCAAAGCTTACTTCGGTGGAGCTACCATCAGGAGCGACATCGGTAATGAAAGCGACCACTTGGGCATCGCTGGCTGTGCTGTGTATCCAAAGGCGTAGGTTGCCCGGCCCATGGATGCGCAAAGGCTTCGCTACCGGAGCCGTGGTTAAGTTCCACGCATCCAATTCGTTGATGCGGTTATCCAGACTGCAGGCTGGATCATCCGGCAGAACGCCGGCGAGGTATTGAGCCACCATGCGTGAGCACGCACCACTGGCAGGCTGGAACAACATGCCGAAATTGCCACCGATTGTGGGTGCATCGTTTTGCAGACTGCCAGCGCCAGCAGGGCCAGGTAAGGCCGCCACCGCGTTTGGATTCAGGTAGAAATTTTGCGGCTGCACTTGTGGCGCACCATTTTGATAGGACACCGCGGTCTCGCGCCCGTGGTAATACTGCGTATGCGTAGGGAATTCTTCGATTCCATTCTGCTTGCCCTTGGTCCAACGCTGGTACCAAGCCAGTCGGAGATTATCTTCGCTAGGCATTATGTTGCCTTGGCTATCTTTCACCGTGCGACTGCCGTCATCACTGGACAGCCAAGCGGGATCGTAGCTGTGATAATCGGGCACCATTAGTAGTTTCTTCTGATTGTTCGGCAGATTGATGGCATCAAATACCATGGGTTGGGAGCGTTGGAATATGTCGTAATTGGCGCCGACGATAAATACTGGGGCTTTGATTTTTTTGATCGCACGCAGCGGTGAGCGTTGCTGATACCACGCGCTGTCATAGGATCCTTCGCGGTCATCCACTAGCTGTGGCGGCAGCGCCGCGCCGTAGCTGCCGGGTAGCAGGCTGGCATAGGTCGGGCCCATAACCGTCAAGGTATTGGCAAGATGCTCGGCGCTGGTTGTCGGGTCCACTTCGTCTCCAAGCAAAGGCTGGAATAGTGATGGCCCACCGACGTAGGCGGTACTCCACCAGCTGAAGAACCCCGTATTCACGGCACCACCCAGAGTCGCAATATCACGGTACGAATCGCCCATGGGTACGCGGATGAACGCAGCTTTTACCGCGTCGATGTCATCTTGTTCCAAGGCGTGGAGAGCGGAAACTGCGGAATAGCTTTGGCCCGACAACACGACTTGACCATCCGAGTAGTCCTGTTTTGTCGCCCACTGTATGACTTCGGCAAAATCACGCTTCTCCTCATCGCTCCACAATTGCCACACGCCATTGCTACCGCCCGTTCCACGGACATCAACTAGCAATTCGGCGTAACCGTGGCGAGGCAGGTAACCCGTGGTTGCTCCGCCGAGATTTTGATTGTGGCCATACGGATAAAAGTGGATCACGGTAGTCACGGGCACCGCGACATCCGGAACGAATTGCTCCGCCTTTAGGACCACACCATCGCTCATGCTGATGGCGACTTCGCTTTGTGTGAACGTGGTGACGCTATCTTCCGATGGAATAAAGTCCCGGTCAGCACTGGGCTCGAATGGCGTTGGCGCATCATGAGATGTCACATTATCGAGATCACGCCCGCCTTGTTGGCAGGCGCTGAGAGCGAGGAGCAGGCTGATGCTCAGAGCTGCTATGGATCGTTGTGAAATGCGCATATTGGGTAATTCCATTATCAATTCGGTCTTGTAGCTTCACGGTTTATGATTTTGTATTTCTTGCCATATCGAATCTCAAAGCCTTGTGCTGCGGCTGCTCAGCTTGTTGTTACACGCAGCGCAGTTACAGGCCTTGAGAGTTAATGTAACTGTAATTACATGTAACTTTATGTACATTAATAACGCATGTCAATTTGTCGAAACAAGGTTCGGCGCAGCTGCGCCGATTGCGAGGGAATTCAATGGCACGAAAATCGAATGAAGATAAGCGTGAGAAGTTGCTGAGCACCTTGGCCGGGCATGTGAGCCAGCATGGTATGCATGTTCAATCTGTGAACACTTTTGCGTTGGCCGCGGGGGTGTCTCCCAGAATGCTGATTCACTATTTCGGCACAGTGCAGCAGTTGCGTGCGGAGATCGTTCGAGAAATTGGACAGCGTTTGCGTCAGGGCATGTCCCAGTTATCTGCCGCCGAGCGCGCCAGTCCCGAAAGTTTTATTGCCGCAATGAGCCAGCGTTTAGCCAGTGCTGAGTATCAACGTGTCATGGCCGTGTATTTTGAATTGATAGGTTTAGCGGCCAAGCAACCTGAGCTTTATGGCGATTTCGCCAACAATTCCATACACGCATATTTACCGCTACTTGGCGCGTTAGCGCAGGAGTGGGGCGTGCCGGAAAGTCACCAAATTCGAGTGGCTACGAGTTTGTTAACCATCGCGCGAGGCTTGGTGCTGGATCTTATCGCCAGCGGTGATTTGGATCGGGTGCAACAAACCGCCCAGTGGTTTGGCGGACTGCTGACGGCTGAGATTGCTCGGTTAAAGCAGGGCTAGTTGGCAAGAATGTACAAGGGTATTGTTAATATTTCAGGCATCTCACTTTGAGCGATGCCGTAGCCGAGATGAACGCGGTTTCCTTAACCAAATAACGCTATAACGTCACCCAGGAAAATCAAAATTGCATGGAGATTCACACGCCAACCCGCATAGGAAATCGGGTTGGCGTGGTTTCTAGCGCAGCGTCTTTTGCGAAGTTAATCGTGGATCACTGATCCTGCCAACCCGGCTCCCAGGTATTGGCAAACGCAGGGCTTGCC
>JBPOFU010000046.1:0-20710 GCA_051252075.1 Oceanococcus sp.
TGGCCATTCGGAGCACAACCCGTATTCCCAGATTCGTAAAGCTTTCTCGATTGACGAAGTACTGGCTGCGCCACCGATTACTTATCCCATCACTTTACCCATGTGTGCGCCGCTTTCTGATGGCGCTGCAGCTGCCATCGTGTGTACCGAGGAGGGCCTCAAACGTATAGGCGCAGACCCCAAGCGCTGTATCAAGATTGCTGCCAGCGTCATGCGCAGCTTTACCCATCGCCCTATGAATGCACCGGATCAACACATCGGCCGTTTAGCAGCGAATCAAGCCTATGAAATTGCTGGTTTGGGGCCGCAAGATATGGATGTCGCCGAAGTTCATGATGCCTCCGCTATGGGTGAAATCTTGCAGGCGGAAAACCTGGGATTGGCACCTTTGGGTGAAGGTGGGCCTTGCGCCGAACGCGGTGATTTCACCGTCGGTGGGCGTATTCCGATCAATCCATCCGGTGGATTGGAATCCAAAGGCCATCCACTAGGCGCAACTGGCATCGGCCAACTGTGCGAACTGGTCACGCAGTTGCGTGGTGAAGCGGGCGATCGCCAAGTGCAGGGCGCACGCCACGCCATTCAGGAGAACGGTGGCGGTTTGCAAGGCGTCGAAGAGGCTGCCTTGGCCATCCATATTTTAAGTAAATAGTTTGGCCTGTTGGTGCCGAATTAGAGGGGAGAAGAGACTGTGATTTCGACAAAAATTATTAGAACCACTTTGTGGCTGAGCGTGCCGTTTAATTTTATCGGCGCGGGCTTGTTGTTTTTTTCCGGATCGGTGCTGAGTCAGTTGTTCGGATTGCCCGCGGAAGTGCCGTTGTTTTACTCGGCAACGCTGTGTTTCATCATCTCCCTATTCGGACTGGTGTATGGCTGGTTGGCCCTGCAGGATGAGATTTTGGCGCCGCTGCTGGTTGTGGGAGCCATCGGTAAAGCGGCCGTGTTTGTCATTGCGCTGATTGGCTGCTTTCTCGGCGATGTGGCACCACAATTTGTTGCGCTAACCAGTGCTGATATGGCTTTTGCATTGCTGTGGTTTGCTTGGCTACTGGGGCGAGCGTGATCTCGCGTGCGAGTGCTGCTTGTAGCTGATTTAGCCGGTTTGTTCTGTTGTCACTTCAAACAAATCTTTGTTGCTTTTGCACGTATATCGAGTGACATCCGCCCCTTAAAATTCCTACAAAGCCAAGCCTTAGGCCTGGCGCACACACAGTCTCAGCGAGCTCGAATCGAATCGTTGTTGTGCTTGGTGACACGCTGAGTTCGTCACCGCACAGGATTGAAGGAATAGCAAATGAAAAACATAAAGCCGGTACCGCATTACAAAGTCCTCCAGTTGGGAATGCTGTTTTGTGGATTGGCGCTTTGCGCTGAGGCTTTCTCCCAGGATGAAGACTGGGACAGTTTGTTTGGAGAGGATGAGACTGCAGAGGAGGCGTTGACGCCGACCGATGACGCCGCAGAGCCTCAGGCTCAACCAAGCAGCAAAGCAGTGGCTGAGCCAAAAACCTATGCTGACGTTGTCACGCTGGACGAAGTAGCCCCACCGGAGCAGCCGAAAGTACGTGGTCCCAAAACTCAAATTGAAGAGATCATAGTAACGGCGCAGAAACGCTCAGAAGATGTGCGAGACGTACCGATCGCCATCTCTGTTATGTCTGGTGATGAACTGCGTGATGCGGCCGTGTCGAGCTTCGATGATATGGCCAAGTTCATTCCCAACGTTTCCTTCAACACGGATTTCAACTCCTTGTATCTACGCGGTATTGGCACCGCCGAAGTGAACGTGATTGGCGAGCAGGCAGTTGTTTACATGTTGGACGAGGTCTACGTGTCACGTCTGGATTTCCTTAAACCCGGCTTCATGGATCTCCAGCAGATCGAAGTGCTGAAGGGACCGCAAGGTACTTTGTACGGACGTAACGCGACCGGCGGCGTGATCAATATCGGCTACGGCGAGCCCAATGATGAAGAATGGGTGGGCGCGCTAAGCATGATTGGCGGTGACGCCAACCGCAAAGAAGTTGAAGGCATGGTGTCAGGGCCTATCGGCGATCGCTTTGGTTTGCGCATTGCAGCTCGCTCTCGTCAGGAAGATGGACAAACAGAAAATCTGCATGACGGCACTACCATCGGGGACAAAGACATTCAGCAGTTGCGGGTGAAATTTCGCGCCGATCTCAGCGATAATCTCGAATTGAGTCTGGGCGCTGAGCTTTTTGACTATTACATCGGCGTCTGGGCCGGTAATGAAACCTTTGTTTATCCTGATAATCTTCGGCCCGCTATCGTTGCGCTGGACCCCAACTTCGAAACCGAACTGGACAGACGCGGTAGTGCCAACATCCCCAACCGCTCAGACGGTCAAGGAATCGTCGCACCACTGAAGTTGAATTGGGATTGGGGTGAGTACACCTTCACCTCGATAACGGCCTACGCAGAGTTGAACGATATCCAAGGCGGCGACTTGGATGGCAATGGCGCGGACTTAGCCGTGTTGTTTGCGGATACGACCTACGATCAGTTCAGCCAGGAATTGCGGGTGGTTTCACCCCCTGGGGACATCGAATATGTCGCCGGGCTGTTTTACTTCGAATCGCTGATTGCCACGGATTTAGACATCCCGCTGGGGCCAAACTACGCTGGACTCGGCTCGGGAATTCCGGGCCCGGATTTAGGCGCCCTGCTGCCGATACCAGGCTTGCAAGGCCTGTTGGATACCACTACCGACTTGGTGTCATCGGTGCCGCTCAATGACTACAATGCCTTGGCCAACATCAATGGCCTGTTTAGCGTGGACGTCGAATCCATCGGGGTCTTTGGCCAGGCGACCTGGCGACCCACGGACACGATTTCACTATTGCTCGGGGCCCGATACTCCCGCGATGTGAAATTCGGTAGCGCCGTGCTCACCGATGAAGGTCCGGTGCCGATCTGGACGGCTTTAGTACTGGGTGGATACAGCACGACGAAAGAAGTCGTTGATGAGAACTTCTCGCCCAAGGTTTCTTTGACATGGGAGCCTGCCGATGCGGTGACCTTGTATGCCACCTACGCCAAGGGATTTCGTGCGGGTAGCTTCAATGTGGCGGCTTTCAGCGAGGATGATCTGGAGTTTGATGCGGAAACTTCAACAACTTATGAGGCAGGTATCAAAACCTCCCTCTTCGGTGGTCTAGTGCGCTTTAATTTAGGAGGCTTTTTTACCCTCTATGACGATTATCAGCTGTCCACCTTTAACGGCTTTAGCTACGTCATCAGCAATGCTGAAGAGGTTCAAACCCAAGGTATCGAATCTGATGTAACGGCCTTGCTTTGGCCTGGCCTGATCCTAAACGCTAGTATCGGCTACAACGATGCTGTGTTTAATAAGCATACCGAAGGCTCTTGTCCGACCTACGAAGGGCTCGAAGGACCTCCCCAAGGCATCGCCGCGTTGCCACCCAAGCAAACCTGTGACTTGAGCGGGCAACAGCTATTCCGCGCGCCAAAATACACTGGCAGCATACGTTTGGCTTATGAAGCACCGCTGTTCAAAACTGACATGGATTTCTTTATTGGCGGCGATGCGGCCTACAAAGGCGGCGAGTTTATGGACTCCGATTTGGACCCGCTGGATTACGAGGGCAGCTATTGGATCTACAACGCGCGTATTGGTATAAAAGCCAGCGACAATGGCTGGCGCTTCGAGGTTCACGGTAAGAATTTGACCGATACTCTCGCCAAGACATTTAGTGGAGATGTGCCATTGCAAGCCGGGGCGCATTGGGCCCTGACAACACCGCCACGGACGATATTCGGGTCACTACGGCTGGAATTTTAATGCAGCAATCCAGCCAGTGGGCTAAAGTGTCTCGATGTTTATCGAGACCACCTATTGGCGTTATCTGCAAAAGATTTTTGGCACTGTAGCCGCCGCGCAACCCGCCATGGCGCAGCAGATTTCCAATCGCCTGAATAGCTTCAACGAACTCCCTTTGGCAGAGCAAAATGCGGTGCTGAGCGAGGTCGTTGGCCTAGTGGCTGAATTACCCTCAACCCAAGAACTGGGCTTTGAGATGGGGGCATCCATACCCCTGACTGCTTTTGGTAATTTGACCATGGGAGTTAAGGCTGCACCGACACTGGGTGATGCTTTGCGCTTCATTGCGGACGGGCACAGTTTGGAACTTCCGTTGGTGAGTTACGCCTATGTTCCCGTGGACACGGGAGCTTACTTGGATATCGGTTTTCGCTATCCACTGGATGATCGTGCCGAGGCGGTGATGGTGTCTGCTGTGGTGGCGGCGGTACTCAAGGAGATGCGTGATTTTGGTTCTGTTCCAAGCGCTGCGCTGAGGTTACAGCTCACCGATAGCTCCCAGCACTTGGCGAGAGCCTACGTAAGAAATTTGGGCCTGCAACCAGAATTTGGCCACAGCACCAACCGCGTGCACCTCGATCAAACACTGTTGCTTGCGGCTAACCCACATGCGGATGCGGAAACCTTCGCGATGATTTCTCAGTCTTGTGCGGAACGCGTTATCGCTGCGCGTAAGCAATCCAGCACAAAAGATATCGTTGTCGGTTTAATTGCGGCGACGATAGATAAACCGATGAGCCTGGAAGCCATCGCGCAAAAGTTGAATTTGTCTGTTCGACAACTGCGCTTCGCCCTAAGCAAGGACGACACCAGCTACCGTGAGCTATTGCGTGATGTGCGCATAACCCAAGCGGAAAAGCTTTTGAGTAACGCGCATTTGAACATTTCGCAGATAGCGTATCGCCTGGGATACAGCGACGTGGCGGCGTTTTCTCACAGCTTCCAAAGCTGGACGGGGCACACGCCATCGCAATCCCGAACCGACAAACTTGCAGGCGCCAACTAGGAAATCTAGGGATTGTCACTTCAAACAAATAATTGTTGTTTTGGCACATTCCGCAGACGCTAAGGCGGGCGCAGTATTTGTTCATGCCAGTACCAATTGGCGTACCGAATAACTGCGAGGGAATGCCATGAATAGCGCTCAGCTGGAAACCAACGACTCGACTTTGTCGCAGACCCCCTTCGACATCAATGTCCGTAAGGACTTGGTGTGGGATTTTTCAGATGTTCCGGTGGATTTCGATTCCAGCGACATCATGGTGAGTTATATGTGGGCCGCATTATCCGCCGGCGCGCCGCCCATAGAGCGCTTTTTCATCAAGGCCCTCAAACCTTTGGTAGACACCATAGAAGATGATCCCAAGCTGCAGCAGGATGTGGCTGACATGATTGCTCAGGAAGTGCAGCATTCAGCTGCGCACATCAAGCTGAACAAACATCTGGAATCGATTGGTTACGACATCGCCGGCGCAACGGCGCATTACGAAACCGTGTTGGCCAAGATGACCGAAGGGCTTAGCCCCGTGGACATGCTAGGAGTGGTCGCCGCCGGTGAACACGCCTTGTACGCGATCGCCCAGGTGTACTGTGGCGCACCAGATATTCGAGCACGATTGCATCCGCAGGCCGATCGTCTATTTTTGTACCACTTCTTGGAAGAGGCTGAACACGGTGCCGTCAGCCATGACCAGTATCGTTATTTTGTCGGCAATGATTACCGTCACCGCATACGGATGGCCTCGCGTGCTCGTCATGTATTCACCATGCTCAATGGAGCCATAGAAATTTTCGCCGCAGGGTTTGGGCACAAGGTCACTGTGAAAAACCGCCTCGCACTGTTGAATTATCAATGGGGCAATCCCGGCTTATTACGCAAAATGACAGGCCGCTTATTGGAGTACGTTTCACCTCGCTATCGCCTGAACTTTGATCACGAAGATATGGCTAAGCTGAAACGTTGGGACAAAGAAGTTTATGCAGCCCAGGACAGTTAAAAGCAGTTTGGCTAAGCACACACTGCTGACTTATGTTTGGCTTGGTTTGTTGTGTTGTTTCGGCAATGTCGCTCCAGCGTATGCTGAAGGCCCAGCGGATGAGTCGGGTTGGGTGCTTGAGCGGGATAAGGATGGCATTCAGGTCTACAGCCGTGAAGTCGCAGGCTCGGCGCTACGCGCAGTGCGTGCACAAACCCAAGTCAAGGCAACATTGACGAGCGCTGTGGCTTTGCTGCGGGATGTGCCAGCGCGTCCGAACTGGGACACGATGTGTGAGCAGGCCTATATACACGAGCAGTCCAGCTCCGACGAAGAACTCATCTATCTGCACAATGATTTGCCTTGGCCAGTGACAGATCGCGACATGGTGTTAAAGCGTGTCTGGAGTTTCAGCCCCAGCGGTGATTTTGCTCGTGTTCAGGAAACTGCCGTGGCTGGCGTGATTCCCGTTGACCCGAAAAAAGTACGGCTTGAAACTGTCGATGGGTTTTGGGAAGTTTCAAAGCTCGAGCAAGGCCTAACGCAACTGCGTACCCAAGCGCACTTGGAGCCGGGTGGTCCATTGCCCAGTTGGTTGATCAATCGGCTATCGGTACAGGCGCCGTACGACATATTGCAGCGCATACGCGAGCAATTGGAACTGGGCGCTTATTCTGCACCTGCGGTCGTCCAAAATGCCGCCAGCACGACTGACGAAGAATAGATCGATATGGATTGGCAGTTTTTGGCGCCCTATTTGGCCATACCCTTGATCATGACCGGGGTCGCCTGGCTGACCAACTGGCTGGCCATAGAAATGCTGTTCAAACCGGTTCAATTCGTTGGATTTGGCAACTATTTCGGCTGGCAGGGCATCATCCCACGCTTGCGTGTTCGTCTGACCCGTAATCTGGTTGATATTTCCGTCGCTAAAATATGTAGCCCGCAAGATATCGCCAGAGTGCTCAGTGAACCAGCCGCTGTGCAGCAAATGATCGACATCATTGCACCGCAGGTGGATACCTGGGTCGATGACATCATTGAAGAGTACGGCTTAGGCGCTTGGCAACTGGCCCCACAAACTGTGCGTAAGCTGGTCTACGATCAAGTCAAAAAGCAACTGCCCAGCATCGCACAAGGTATGTTGCGGGACATGGGTGAAGAGGCTGACAGCTTCATCAATATTCGTGAACTGGCCATTGCCCAAGTGGCCGATCAGCCGCAATTGCTTAACGACCTATTTCTTAAGTGCGCCGGCAATGAAATTCGCTTTGTGGTGCGATCGGGCTTGTATTTCGGTTTCCCGCTTGGCGTTCTTCAGGCCACGGCTTGGTATTTGTACCCGAAAATCTGGATATTGCCGTTGTTCGGCGTAATGGTGGGGGCAGGGACCAACTGGTTGGCTTTAAAGCTGATAGCCCATCCTGCCGAGCCTGTACGTGTTGGCCCTTGGACCTTGCATGGCTTGTATCTGCGCCGACAGGCTGTGGTGAGCGAAGTTTTCGCCGAAGTTTTTTGCGACAGTTTCCTGAATTCCAAACTGCTGGTCGACCATCTTTGGAGTGGTGAGCACGCCTTTGAAATACAGCGTTTGGTGCGAAGGCACGTACGCTCCTCGTTTGACCGCAATATGGTGTCCAAGTTGCTCGGCCGTGTCGTTGGCGGGCGTGATTCCTACGAGGACATAGAGAAGAAGTCCATTCAGCAAGCGATAGAACGCATAACCGTTCGTTTGGATGATCCTCAAGTGAATGAACAAATATCCAAGCCAATCCGACAGTTGATTGCTCAACGTATGGGGGCTTTGTCCTCTCGTGAATTTCAGCAATTGCTATTGCCTGCTTTCGAGCAAGATCAATTGTTAGTGGTTTTAGCCGGCGGTTTATTGGGCGGACTGGTTGGGCTCGCTCAACTCATTTGGCTATTTGGCGCCTAATTTCTTGCTACTAGAAATGCCAGCTGAGCTGTAAATTGTAGCTGCGCGGCGCAGCCCAATTCGGTTGCACACCGTAATCGGTAGCGAAAAAGCCCGCGCTATAAAACTCGTTGGTTAGATTGCGTACGCCCAATGTTGCACGCAGATCCAAGGGTTCGTACAAGTAGCTGAGGCGGCTGCCAAACAGCCAGTAGCTTTCCTGTCGTGAGGCTTCACGGTTGCTGGCTTCGTAAAAGAAGTCGTCGGTGTAATAGGCGTCAAAGACAAATTCGAGTGGTCCGCCCCAAATGCTCCAGGTTTTTGCCAGAGACAGGGTCGTGGTGAGTTCCGGCGTGCGTATGACTTGGTTGCCAGTGTAGTCCTGGTTTTGTGCGAAGTTGCCATCGTCATCAAAGCCGGATGCATCGGCAAAGTCGAGGTACTCTGTATCCAAATAGGCGGCGCCGCCTGATAAGACCAGGTTGTCAACCAAGCTGGGTAACAAGATGATCAAACCATCAAAGTCGAAGCCGCGGATGCTGGCTTGCCCGGCATTTTGAAAACTGATGACGCCACCGGCTGCGGTGGATAGGTAATAGGTTTGTAGGTTTTTAACGTCGTAATCAAATACGGCGGCATTGAATTGCACCAAGCCATCAAAAAACTGGGTTTTCAGGCCTATCTCGTAGGCCTCGATTTCTTCCGGCGCAACGTAGTCCGGTTGATCGTAAATGGCGACGGTATTGTAGGTCGCGGCTTTTTCGGCTTTTTGCCAGGAGGCGAAGATCAAGGTGTCGTTTTCAAAAGGCCGCAATTGTATGGAGATCTTGGGCGAGAAGTTTTTCTGTATATCGTGGGCGGGGTAGGGGTTGCCATCGCCATCCGTGGCATTGTCCGTGTTGTCGACCAGCTGGCTTTCGCCGTCTGTGTTTTCCAGCGACACGGTGGATTCGACGATGAAACGTTCCTCCACCTGGTAGCGGCCGCCCAAAGTGAGGTCCAGCCAATCGGTGAGGGTGAACGTGGCTTGGGTAAACACGGCGCGTGAATCGGTGCCGATGAGGCCAGTCAAATTGATAGCGCCAGTGGGAAGGCCTGGCACCGATGTCAGCAGCTGAATCAATGGTGCCGGCAGCGTCAAACCGCCGGCTTGACCTTCAGCTAAATCCAGCCCATTGAGTATGAAGTTCAGTTCGCCAAAGCCGTTGGTGGATTTGAAATAAAAGCCACCTATTATCCATTCGAACCAATCTGGGCCCCATTGATCGCTGGACAGAATCTGAAATTCTAAAGATTGTGCATCGATAAACTGGCTGGGCGTTTCCAAGGTAGACAATGGCTGTGGTGACCCATCGAAATCTCTTACGCCGACGGTATCCATGCGCTGATCACTGGCGATCAACTTGAAATCGAACCACGGCGCGTTGTACACCGCATTGCCGTAGACAACGGTGTTGGCGTCGGTGTCGTTGACCAAACGGCTATCCACTTGGCCGACGTAACTAGGCTGGGCTTCAACACCTTGCAGACTGCCCAGTGTTGACGGGTTAGCGGTGAAGCCAACGCTACCTGCACCTAGGTGCATGACCATGCGCAAAGCGGCCAGATTGAATTCAAAATTTTCGCTGGGCTGAGCACGAAATTTAACCCGAAACCCGGTGGATTCATCGCCGGGTATAGCTTCGGCTGGAGTCGCGTGCAGGCCACTGTAATAACCGTCGCTAGTGCTACGTAAGGCTGTCGCATTCAAGGCGTATTTTTCCCCTAGCGGCACATTGGCATGCAGGCGGAATAGGCGCGTGTTGAAACTGGCTGCATTGGCTAACAGCTCGCCATGAAACTCTTCAGAATCTGGATTTTTCGTATAGATCGCGATGGCACCGCCGGTGGCGTTACGCCCGAACAACGTGCCCTGCGGGCCTTTGAGAACCTCGATGCGATCTACAGCGCCGAAGTTTTGTGCCAGATTGGAAGCGAAGGGGTAGTAAATGCCATCGATGTAAGTGGCCACCGACGGGTCGGCTGCAATGGTGGCATCGGTGCCGATGCCACGCAGGAAGGTCATCACATAGCTGACTTGATTGGTGACATTCAGGCCCGGGGTGATTTTCTGCAAGTCGGTTTGATCGGTAATGCCCATGGCATCCAGTTTTTCGCCGGAAAAGGCTTGCACCGAAATCGGCACATCCTGCAGGCTCTCCTCACGCTTTTGAGCGGTGACGATGATCTCTTCGAGTAAGCGGCTGCGCGGTGGTGCGGGGGCGTCGTTGTTTGCATCTTCTGCCAGTTCAATGACATCAAGCTTGCCTTGCTTGGCAGTGGAATTCTGCTCTGTTACTGCTGCGGACGAGGGGGGCGGCGTTTGCGTCGGTTGCGCTTGCGGTTGGTTCTCATCAGAGCCGAACAGCGCGTCCAAGTCCTCATCTTGTGCGTAGACTTGCGCCGATGCCAGGCACAGTAGGCTGCATACAAATATCCGCCATGGCATTTTCATATCAAAATACATAGTGTTGCCCTGTATAAGCTTGCCGCACGCTGGTTTATTGTTGCTGCGCCACTGCTACTGGATAGCATGATTTTGCAGTGATGCGAACGGTTAGCTTACTCGTTAAGTGACATTTGTCAAAATAAAGCTACGGACCTATAATCCTGCTATGAACGCCATTATGAGTGCTGAACTCGATCCCTCAGCTATTGCTAAGGTGCCAACGCAAGTTCGCGCCAAAGAACGTTTTGAATCGGTACTCGCGGAGGCGGAGAAAATGCTGGTAGCCGATGGTATTTTTAAATTTTCCATTCCCACGTTAGCAGAGCGCTTGGGGATGACACGCGGTAGCGTCTACGCCTATTTCCCAACCCACTACGCCATCCTCAATGAGTTGGTGCGCCGTTACTTAGATGAATTGGAAGGAATTTTCCTAGAGCAATCGATTGAGTTAGGGAAAATGCCTTGGAAGACAGGTGTGGACGTTGTGGTTCAGCAGTCTGTGACATTTCACAATGAACACCCCGCGGCGCGTTTGCTGATTTTGGGTGGCGCGGTGACCGACAGCGCGTATCGGGCCCAAGATTCACTACTGCGTCGACTCGGCGGATTGGGCCGTGCGGTTTGGGAAAGTCAGTCTGGCCGTGTATTGCCGAAATCCCCCGATATATTCACCTTGGCTGTGGATATGGCGGTGAGTTGTTATCGCCGCTCGGTGTTTGAACACGGTGAGATCACGCCTGCTTACACCGCATTGGCCAGCCGCGCGATGATTCAATTTCTGACACCCTTTCTTGACGATCCACAGGCCCGTGTGCCGACTGACGAGCAATGAGCATGAGCAACAAAGAACAAAGCGCACTAGGCCGCTTGTATCACTGGGAATCCACAGCAGCAGATGAGCTGCATTTCGTGCAACCGATGGGCGACGGCCAAGTTCAGGAGTACACCTGGGCACAGGCCATGGATGAGGCGCGTCGGATCGCGGCCTATCTACAGCAGCAAGGCTTCCCCGCAGGAAGTCAGATTGCGCTGTTGGGTAAGAACACTGCGCACTGGATGATTGTCGATTGGGCCATTTGGATGGCCGGACATGTCACCGTGCCTTTGTATCCCACACTCAACGATGAGACCGTGCGTTACATACTTGAGCACAGTGAATCCAAATTGTTGTTTGTTGGTAAGTTGGATGCATGGGAGGCGATGAAGTCGGGCGTGCCATCCGACATGCCGGTAGTCACAATGCCGTTAGCTCCGGAGATGCAAGGTCAAGCTTGGGCAGACATACTCGCCACAACCGTACCGCTCTCGGGGCAACCCGATCGTGATTTGGATGACATGGCGACGATTGTGTACACCTCAGGCAGTACCGGTCAGCCCAAAGGCGTTATGCAAAGTTTCCGTTCTTTTCAGGTTTGTGCGGATCGCATGGCGGAACAATTTGATGTGTTTGGCACGCCGAGGATCAATGCCTCCGATCGCATGTTGTCGTACTTGCCCTTGGCCCATGTTGCTGAGCGTTTGGTGGTGGGTAACAACTCCAATTACTTCGGTATGCGGGTGTACTTTGCTGAGTCGCTGGATACGTTTTTGCAAGATTTGCATCGTGCACGTCCCACTATTTTCTTTTCAGTGCCTCGCTTGTGGACCAAATTTCATTTGGCCATTTGCGACAAACTGCCGCTAAAAAAGCAACGAATATTGTTCAATATTCCTATCTTGGGTAAGAAGTTTAAGCACAAGATTTTGGCGGGTTTGGGCTTAGAGCATGTGCGCATGGCATTTACCGGTTCGGCGCCCTTGCCGCCGGCAATACTAGACTGGTATCGCGGCCTGGGATTGGAGCTACTTGAAGCCTATGGTATGAGTGAAAACATGGCCTATTCTCACTTTACTCGACCCGGGCAAGCCCGTACCGGTTATGTCGGCCACGCCAATCCTGGAGTCGAATGCAAAATCGACCCTGACAGTGCGGAAGTGCTGGTGAAAAGCCCCGGTCAAATGATGGGCTATTACAAAAACGAGCAAGCCACCATTGAAAGCTATGACGAGGATGGCTACTTCAAGACCGGTGACATGGGTGAAATTGACGACGAAGGGCGCCTACGCATTACTGGTCGCGTAAAGGACTTGTTCAAGACGTCCAAAGGAAAATACGTTGCACCGGTGCCTATCGAAAACAAGATGGGTGCTCATCCACGCATTGAAGTGATATGCGTGGGCGGGGCGAACCAACCTTCTACGTTCGGCTTGGTGCTGCTTAGCGAAGAAACCATCGCTGAGCTTGCATCTGGAGAACTGGCCCGCCAAGACGTCGCCGATGATCTGCAGGCTCAAATGAACGAAGTCAATGGCAGCATCGACCCTCACGAAAAAATGGCTTTTCTGGTGGTGGTGAAAGATGCCTGGACCATCGAAAACGGCTTGCTAACACCGACCATGAAAATCAAACGCAATGTCGTTGAGGCCAAATACGAAGCTCAAGTTGAAGGCTGGGCTAAGACGAAGCAACGCGTGATTTGGGAATAACAAGGCGGCTGAATTAATCTAGGCTCAACCCGGCCGCTTTTAACTGCCGTGAGCGCTTAATAGCGAGTCGAATTTCACGCCAGTTGTAATGCAGGTAGGCCCAAATTAGGCTGCTTTTTTCTGGAACCGGGCGGCCAGCCGCTGCCGCAATAATTTGCTGATAGAACCAAGACACTGCGCCCTGTACGTTCAGTGTTTTCATCAGGCTATTGGAGGAGTAGGGGCCGAACCAGCCTTTGCCAACTTGTAAGTTGGCTTCGAATTCTGGCAAGCGAAAGTTTTCATCGGCAAGTAAGCGTTGACCTGCATCGGGCATGGCGCAGGTAGGTCTCGCGATGCCGATGACATCCAGAGCATTGTCTTGCAGTGCCGATTCCATGACATCTCGCGAGCGAAAGCCGCCGGTGATGGCCAACGGCGTTTTGACCGCTGCGCGAATTTGTTTGGCGTAGTCGATGAAATAAGCCTCTCGCGCCAGTGTGCTGCCAGATTTCCGTGTGCTGCCATCCAACAGTTTGAAATCTTCGTAAGTGCCGCCAGAAATCTCCAGCAAATCCAGGCCCTCGGCTTCTAGCCATTGGGCAACCTGGCAGGAATCGTCCAAGCTAAAGCCGTTTTTGGAAAAGTCAGCAGAGTTCAGCTTGACCGTTACAGGGAAATCGGCACCAACGGCTTGGCGTACGGTTCTCACTGTTTCCAGCAGTAATCGGGCTCTATTTTCTAAGCTTCCGCCCCATTCATCGTCGCGTTGATTGGTCCGCGGTGATAGAAACTGGCTGATCAAATAGCCGTGCGCACCGTGAATTTGCACGCCGGTAAAGCCGGTGGTTTTGGCCACTTTGGCAACATGCGCGTACTTGCCGATGAGCACACGAATTTCGTCGCCGCTGAGTACGCGCGGTTTTGCGAACATGCCGGCCAACTCTAGACCTATCGCGGATGGCGCTACCGGATGGCGATTGGAGAAGCGCGTGCATTGGCGGCCAGGATGACTGATCTGCATCCACAGTTGATTGCCAGCGACAGTGCCCGCTTCTGCTACGCGAGCTAGGGCATCTTCACCACCATTGCCGTCCACGACTATGTTGCCGGCCCGTTCTAAAAAACGGTAATCGACCATGACGTTGCCAGTGACCAAGGTCCCAACACCACCTTCGGACCAGCGTTTATAAAGTGTAGTGTGGCTCTCGGTTGCTAGGCCCAGAGGCGTTGCAAGACCTTCAGTCATTGCAGACTTCAACAAGCGATTGGGTAATTTAACGCCGCAGGGTAATTCAAGAGTGTCAGCAATCGTAGTCATGGAATTCTGGTTCAGCGCCGCGAACTGGGCGGGCACAGTATCCCCTCATCAATCTGCCGGTTCAAATCGGACTGTTGTTTCGGTGTTACGGTGCCACTTGTGCCTTCAGGCTACGGGCCATTCGCTGCTCTGTATGCAGCAAATACAGACCGCTAGCAACGATAATGGCCGCGCCTAGCCAGGTCATGGAGCTGGGTAGGGTGTGCCAAATAACAACGTCGAAAACCAGCGTCCAAGCCAAACCTGAATATTCAAGCGTTGCCAGTACCGAAGCCTCTGCACGGCTGAAAGCTTCGGTAAGCGCGTACTGACCAAGGCCACCAAAAAGGCCAACCAGCACGATGAGCCAGTAATGCTGGACTTGGATGGCCTGCCAATTCGGCAAGGCAATGATCAGGGAGCCTAGGGCCATGAAGCTGAGTAGCCAAAACACCATACTTTGCGTGCTGTCTGTGCGTGACAGGATGCGCACACACAGCGCGGACACGGCATAGCATGTGGCGGTCAGTAACACAGCTAGCCCTGACAGCAGGGCTAAGCCCTCGCCAGTGGGGCGCAAGGCGATGATGACGCCTCCAAATCCGACGATTATGGCCAGCCAACGTGCTGGCCCTACGCGCTCTCCCAGCAAAGGGCCGGATAGGGCAACGATGAGCAAGGGAGCTGCAAAGAAGAATGTATAGGCCGTAGTCATAGGCAAACTTTTGAGGGCGTACACAAAGCTCGCCATCATGACGACTCCAAGCGCGCCACGTAGCAAGTGCAGAGGCCAGCGAACTTTTAGCATAGGTCGCCATCCGCAAGTTAGGCTAATCCATATAACAATGAGCGGTAACGATGCCAGTGCTCGCAATGCGCCGACTTGAAACGGTGGATAGTGGGCGGCCAACTGTTTCAAGGAGGCATCCATCATAGAAAACATGCTCACAGCGAGCAGCATCAGCAGGATGCCGGGTACGTTGTTGGGCCCCATGGAGTCTGGTTTATTCATCGTATGTGAAAATGCGCGCGCACCAAACTAACTGTAGTCGCCGCCGCCGCTTGAGTTGCTTATTGCGCTGAAATCAACGGCAACATTTGTGGCAGCGCCCAAGCAAAGCCGTCGCGATAATGCGGCCATTCGTGAAATCCTGGACCATAAAACCAAGTGTCATGTTGAATGCCGGCATCAGCCAAAGCTTGGGCGAAACTCAGATTCATTTGTTCGAGTATCGGCTCAATCGCATAGGTTGCCGGGGTGCCCTCATCATCGTGCGGGCCGCCGGGTAAACCATTGCCACAGGATAAGAACACTGCGGTATTGGCTAAGCCGTCAATATTAAAGCCCGGATCATGTTCCTGCCAGATCTCATAGTTGCTGACAGGTTCACCCCAAATGGGACCATTGGGCGTGCCGGCGATGGGGTTACCAAGGAAGGTGTAAAGCGCACTAATCTGTTCAAGATGAAGAAAGTCCACGGCGCCAGAAAACCCTGCAGCGGCTTGGAACATGCCGGGGTAGCGAGAGGCGTAGCTCATGGCGCCATGGCCGCCCATGGACGGGCCCGCAATCGCGCGATGGCCGTCGCCTAAAACCCGCAGTCGCTCTTCGAGATAGGGCTTCATGACTGAGATGTGGAAGGTTTCCCATTGGAAAGATTCATCCAGCCAATCGGAATACCAACCCGGATTGCCACCGCCGCCATCGGGCATGATGGCGATGACGTTTTTATCCGACAGGGTTTCGAAAACCTGGCCGACTTCGGTCCAAGTTTGATAGTTCCCAGGTGCGTCATGCAGCAGATAGAGAACAGGATATTCCTCATCGGATTCTGCATAGCCTTGCGGCAAAATGATGCGCACCCGGTTATTGCTAACGCTGACGCCCTCAGGCAATGGGATGTCGATGTCGAAACAGCGTGGCGCGGGGCAGGCTGGGTTGTCATTGAGATAAATGGCCTCAGCCGCCAGTTCATCCGTAGTTAGCGATGCGCTGCTGGTGGAGCTTTGCCCTGAACATGCGGCGCATGCCAATACGCTCATGCTGAATATGAATTTGGCTTTCATGCCTGTTCCTGAATCCGTGGTTTCAAACCGTAACTGAATGCTAGCAGACTGCTAATAAAACAAAGCCCGCGACAAGATGCTGTCGCGGGCTTTGATAGTGCAAGTTGCAGTTGCTAGCGAGGCCGACGGCGCCGCAGAATTAGCGCGCCCAAAGACAGCATCATCAACCAGGACAGCGCGCCGCCACGTGTGATGTCGTTGTTGCTTCTGGAGGCGAGTGGATCATTGTTGCCTGCTTCGCAGCCGCCATCCGGGCACGTCACATAGACCTCCAGCGTGAACGGTAAGTTAGCGCCGGACAATTGCTCCTGAACAATGGCCAAGTACAGTCCGGTATCGGGATTGTCGACTGAGATGTTGAGCTCACCATCGCTAATGGCTTCGTCGCCACTTTCGATAATGCCGCCGGTTGCTGCGCCGCCAGAACCGCCCGGTAGGATATCGGTGCCTTGCATGGCAATTTGTACCGCATCTGGGCCAAATAAGCGCAAGTTGTACTGGGTGCCCATTTGCGAGGTCAGTACATATTCCAGCTGCTCATAGCTGTACGCGTCTGGCAATTGGTAACGGAATTCAAAGCTGGCAAAGCTGTCGTTTCCGCTGCCACAAGGGTTCAGGCAGGTGACGGGTGTGGTGATCGGTCCTGCAGCACCATCAAAGGTGGCTACCAGAACACGGCCGGGGCCGGGCTCAGCATCCGCGTGTGGAGGGGTTTCGCAAGCATCGCCTATACCATCGCCGCCGGTGTCTTGCTGATCCGCGTTACCGGTCACTGGGCAGTTGTCTTCGTCGTCGATGACGCCGTCCGCATCAGCATCTGGTGGAGGTGCATCACAGGCATCACCGTAGCCGTCGCCATCTTGATCCATCTGATCTTGGTTGGCATGTTCTGGGCAGTTGTCATCCGCGTTGGGAATGCCATCAGCATCGGCATCGCCGGCCGCATCGAAACTGCCGCCGGGGTCATTGCTGGCTGGGAACAGGGGGATGTCATTGGCGCAATAAATGAACGGGTCGACCGCAGGCGTGAGGCCGGTAAACAAATCCCAATATTGCTTTCGCTCCAGAATAATGGCGGTTTGGAAGTTGCAGAAATCGCTGCTTTTTTCGCGCGGGCGGTAGGCCAAACCCAAATGTGTCAGCGCGGCTTCCACCACACCTTTGGATGGATCAGCTGTAAGGTCACCCCAAGCTGTTTGTAACCACGGAGCCAGCGGGTTGAATGGTTGGGCGCCAAGATCGTCCAGCACTGCGGAGACGGGATCGTAATCCAGTGGATCAGGCAGATAGGCTGCCTGCTCCAAGGCGCGACGCAGCAACCAGTTATTGATAGGCAGTTCGCCGCCTTCCGCCATCACCATGGTTTCACCATTGCTGCGTATGCCGCCTTGGTGTCCAACTTTGCGACGCGCTTCTAACAATACGCGCGAAGCGATGCCGGCGGCACGTGGGGTTGAAAAGCTGGTGCCGGAGTAATCAGCTAAGCCGCTTTCGCAGTCCATGCAGCGTGCCAATTCTTGGGTGAAGTCGGACAAGAAATCGGGGAAATTGCCCGATGTTGTGGTGCGACCTTCGCTAGTGCCTTCTTCATTGCCAGATACGCCAACCGACCACCATGGTCCGGCACCGGCACGACCGGGGGTGAAGCCCGGCATATTGCCGCCACTGGAAAAGTGCAGCTTGCCCATGGTGACAGCCGCTTTGTAGCTGTTATGGAATGGCGAAACTTCTGGCAGAAATGCGCCCGTGCCGATGGGGGCAAAAGGAATGCCCGCGCCATAGCTGGTCGAGATAATGTCGACAGCAGGGTGTAAGAAAGTGAGGTCGTGCGACGCATCATTGGCCAGCGCGCCGTGGGTTTCGACAAACAACAACACCGCATCGGGGTTGGCTTTCAAAACAGCAGAACTGGTACCAACACCGTGCGGGCTTTTGTCGATGTGTGGAACCAATAAGGGCTGGCCACTCGCCGCGTGCGAGACAGCAACAACATTGGTGCCGACAAACCAGTACAACTCACCTGCTTCTACACGATCCCAAAACGCACGATCGGCTTCGATGTCGTCGTCGATTATTCCACTGCGTGTCAAAGTGATGTGGTTTTCCGGTTTCACGCCCAATTCGGCCAAAACTTCGGGGGTCACACCGTTTGGAGCGGTATGCGGATAGTTCGGGCCGCCTTGGTAATAGAACTCGTGATACGGATTGATGGCGCTGTCGATAACCCCAACGATAACGCGCGGTACTCCACTGCCAGTTCCTGGTGGAAACGTGACTGTTCGTGCTTCTCCTAAATGTTCTACTAGCCCGGTGTAAGCAATTTCTATCGCTGTGTAAGGAATAATCTGAACTTCATAATCGCCCGGCGGCAAACGATTGACCTCAAAGACTTCTGGGTTCGCACCGGTAGCGGATTGCCCAACGATTTCACCAGCTTCATTGATCAGGTAAATGTCCAGGTCGTTGGTGCTGTCGCTCCATTCAATTGTGATGCGCGCAGATATGTCGCTGGCGCTACTGGGGGCGACAGTAATCGTGTAGACCTCGCACTCTATCGCTTTGGTGAGACACAAGGGTGAACCGGTGCTTGGCGAAGGATTGGCGCCGACAATGGGACCACCTACAAATGCAAGTTGGTCGCCTTCACTCTGCAGCGTACCGCTAGCAGGCGAGGGTGCGATTAAAGCAGATGCCGGAAAGCTCAACACGCTGGCGAGTATCAACGCGGAGAACGCGCGTATGCTGGATAATTTCATATTTAACAACGTTTTAGCATGGCGGGCATGACAAGCATGCCGTGAAAGCGACACCCTGACCGGGTGTTCAATTTATAGACCTACTGCCTAAAACGGCTGCCGGGCCAAATTTGTTCCCAAGCATGTTGGTTTACGCTTTCGAGGTCGCATGCATACCACTGGGCAATCGAACCGCACAGTTTCTGAGATGCCTGTGTTTTCAAACAAGGTGCGTACAGGACGAATGAGCATTGTCGGATCGTGCTGAATAGAGCTTGAGGCCCTAAAATAGCCGGCTCTTTCTCCAAGATTATCGTTATGAGTAACCGAGCCTTGCGATCCGCAATGCGTGCCATGAGTGAAGCAAGCAGCTATGTCGAATGGCAGCAAGCAGCGGCTGATGCTGATCAGATCAGCGGTGCGGATGATTGGCGCAGCGACGAACGATCGCTACTCATTGACGCGGTGCAGATGCGGGCCCACATAAAACAGTTTTCTCAGGCCATAAAGGCGGGCGATGCCGAAGTTTTGCGATCAGCGGTTTATGACAGTCTGTATCGGCACATGGGCGATATCGCCAACCCCCAGCTCTACGCTTATGCCCGTGCAGGAACCAAGGATATTGTCGATGACTATCTCAGTGCAGTGGAAAGGGCATTGCGCTACTTGGCGGAAACACCGTTTTCCACGCTGACCGAACCGCAGAAACGTGCAGCCTTTCAGCAGGCGGCTTTCAATCTTGGGCGTCCGGCATTGTTGCTAAGTGGCGGCGCTAGCATGGGCTTTATCCATTTGGGCGTGGCCAAAGCCTTGTTTGAACAAGATGTATTGCCGAATGTCATTTCCGGATCCAGCTTAGGGTCTTTGGTCGCGGCCGGCTTGGGAGCAAGGACGCCACAGGAGTTATCGCAGCTGCTTGGGCACACCGACGAAATTTACCGCTTTGGAATCCAGTTTCTTAGCCCGCATGGCATGTTTACTCGCGGTGCAGTGCTGGATAACCATCAGCTTTTACGCTGCGCCGCACGCAATATTGGCGATTTCACCTTTGCTGAAGCCCACGCGCGTAGTGGCGTACATTTGGGGATAACAGTGTCGCCCAGTCGATCACGGCAAAAACCACGCTTGTTAAGTCATATCAGTTCCCCGGAAGTCATGCTGCCTCGTGCGGCGCTGGCCTCTTGTGCCATACCCGGCTTGTTTCCAGCGGTGCGTCTGCGGGCGCGCGGTAGTGCTGGTTTTCGCCCCTATTTGCCAGAGGAAAGCTGGGTTGATGGTTCTTTTCAAGGTGATCTTCCGATCAAGCGCTTGGGCCGTCTTTTTAATGTCAATCAATTCATAGTCAGTCAGGCCAACCCTCATTCTGTGCCATTTCTAGCCAGCCGCCATGGTCGTGGACTGGGCGCATTGCTATTAGATGCGGGCTTGTCGAGTTCAAGAGCGCAAATTGGCGCCATGTTAAAAGTGGCACGGGAACGCGTGAGGCGCCCAGCCGTGCACAACATTGTTGAACACGCCTATGCCTTGACGGAGCAAAGCTATCGCGGGGATATCAATATTCATCCTCCGGTATCGCCTTGGCTTTATCGGCGCTTGTTAGCGAATCCCAGCCGTGCTGATTTGCTGCGATATACCAAAATTGGTGAACAAGCGACTTGGCCGAAAATCGCTATGATCAAAAACACGACACGCATCAGTCGTTTGGTCCACGCGCTAGTCGGTCAATAATGAATAAAGTAGAGGGAGAAACTGAGGGCAGGGCCCATTCAATTACAGATGTTTTGGTCGCTGTGTGCGAGTTTTTTCTGCATATTGATACCGGTAACCGCGTAGCCCAGTTTCTTGTACAAGGCTTGTGC
>JBPOFU010000047.1:0-20451 GCA_051252075.1 Oceanococcus sp.
TCGTTTATAATGAATACCTTAAACCCTAGCTTACTAGGCTTCGACCTGAATGGACACCGTATAAATGGCATTGGATATTCAAAAAGCCGATGGCCTGGATGTCTACGATGTAGAAAACGACACGGTAGTACTTCATTTGGCGACACGTGAGGTTCACAAGCTCAATCCAAGCGCAGCCTATATTTGGTACGCACTGGACAAAGCTAACAGTGTTGTTGAAATCGCCGAGACACTTAGTCAAGAAGCAGAAATCCCGTTGGCGACCGCCAATCAAGACGTTAATACCTTTATTAGTACTTTGCTGGAACAAGGCTTGCTAATTAATAAAGCTGAAGAGAATAGAAATGGAACATGATCCATCACGCCGATCGGTACTAAAAGGCGCAGTTTACGCAGCACCTGCGCTCAGCACGATGAGCATTTATCCATCGTTTGCATCTGCGGCGTCAGGCGGCAAAGCTGCCAAATCAGGCGGTAAGGCGGCTAAGCCCAAAAAGGTCAAAAAGCCTAAAAAGGTGAAAAAGCAAAAAAAGGGCAAATAGGAAATGAACAACAGGCCGAGTAGTGCAAAAGTACTGCTCGGCTTTTTATTTCCTGATATCCGCTCAGTTTAGACGCCACCATGCAATATCAATTCATGGCCATGGCCAGTCGCATCACAGTCGAGATCGACAATCCGGCTTGCCTGCAATTACTGCGCCGAATATGGCCAAGTGACTCACCCATACCGCCCATCGCCGGCCAAGATCAACATTACATTATTCAATGTACTGGCGAGCTTTACACACTGATTAGCGCGGACAAGCATCGCGACAATCTCAGCTCACGTGAGTTACTTTATCAATTGGATAAATCCATACTCATACAGCTACAGAAAAATCATCCTGCCTTGTATTTTTTGCACGGTGCGGTCCTAGCAAAGACGGGGATTTGCGTCCTGCTCACAGGTTCCTCCGGAGCAGGGAAATCCAGCCTCGCCCTCGCCTTAGCCAGCGCACCTGAAGCATGGCAGCTTATGAGTGATGAGCTCGCGCCGATAACACCGGAATGCGCTACGGTTTTCCCTTATCGCCGCGCGCTAGAATTGAAGACGGCACCGCCGCATCCATTAAAACTACCGGCTGGCCATGTTGCTGTGGAAGACCGCTTTCACATACCAAACGACACTCTGCCG
Organism: Oceanococcus sp.; assembly: GCA_051252075.1. Classification (GTDB taxonomy): domain Bacteria; phylum Pseudomonadota; class Gammaproteobacteria; order Nevskiales; family Oceanococcaceae; genus Oceanococcus. The sequence continues at coordinate 1,175 of JBPOFU010000047.1, forward strand.
CAAAGCAATTGTCCAGCGCAAACTCGGCTTAGCACCGCATTCTCAATTGCCGGGCAATTCAGTCACAAATATCGAGTTGGCGAGCAACTCAGTCGCAGCGACGCCACTCTAATTTTTCTACGGAACCTGCTTAACAGCTTGGCTCACCCTGGCAACGGCTTACCCACAGCCATCGCTATGGCGCAGACAATTCCTTGTTTCAATATTCCACGCATGCCGATAGAGCAAGCCCTGAGCCTAGTTAATCAAATTTCCGAAGCTAGACGGCAGTTTTAACGCTTATACTTCACCGCTGCAAAGCGCTGAGCATAGCGTTTTGGAAGCTTGGCTAAGCTCGCTTGATCCAACACCAGTTCGGGTTGATCAACATGGTTAGAGGCATCGCGAAACCAAGGCCGATAATAGGTAGTACTAAACAGCGGCCTAGGCCCTTTACTCCTGTTGGGCAAACCGGAATGCCAGATGCGCACATCCATTAGCAAGCTGTCACCCGCTTGCATATGTGCTGGGTACCCCATAGTTTTGTGCTGATCGTCTCTGTTGACTTTGTGACTGCCGGGGTGCACCACTGTGGCGCCATTGGTTTCCGTCACATTGACCAAGGGAGTCAGCACATTGATCGCGTAAGGGGGCAATGATTGTTCCAATTTGTCATCGCCAAACAAGCGCCCATGATCCGGATGCCCATGCTGCTTTTCAGCACCCGCAACGGCAACAACCACACTCATCGCACCGACCACATATTCATCTGAAAGTCCGTGCGTCATTAATCCACGCAAAGGCCGTGGATCGAATAAACCCGGACTCGCAAATTCACCCTCCACACGCACGGACACCATTGTACGGCCCTCCCCAACGCCCAATGCATCTTCATAGTCTTTGAAATCTAAGTATTGGGAATACTCTCCCAAAAACTGATTCCTTACACGCCCAATTCGGTTCTTGGTATAAAGACCACGTACAATCAATACGCCGTAAACGCTGAAGAGTGCGAAAGCTTTCATGAGTGCAGGGTTGTCCAAAGCCGATGACTTCAGCAAATCCTGCGCAGATATTTCAGGTATCAATTCGCGGCTCCAAATTCGAGTATGGCCTGATGGGAAGACTCACCAAATTCTAACCAATTGAGCACATCCGAGCGTTGCGTATCTACCGAATGCAGCCGTCGTAAATGTTCCACAGCGATGTAATCCCTAATATTCAAAAGACACCACCATTCGTTCAATTGCTGCATATCTCTACCACTGGCAGTTTGGTAGCACTGTGCAAAATATTCAGCAGCCGCATCATCCTGCCGGCGCGCAAACAAAGCCCATGCGTAGGCGACATCAAAGCGATAATCGGCAACACCCGTCTCATCCCAATCGACCAAACCGCAGCGACCATCCTCTCGTTTTAGTACATTGCCAGGATGCGCATCACCATGAATCCACACACGCTGCTCTTCGCCCAATTGCCCTTGTAATTTCTCGAGGGTGCGACAAGCATCATCTAGGCACAAATCACGCCCTTTTTGCAGCAAATCTTCCAACAGCTGCTGCAGAGAATAAACCGGCAAATCGGCTGGAACAGCGCTTGAATGCAGGCGCGAAAGGATATCCGCTACATCGGCAATTTCTGGCTTCGTCAATGGCCAGCGTATTGCTTCACCGGGAGTCCATTGCAGCAACAAGGCCGGTGTGCCGGGCAAATATTCGCCACGCGCCAAAACCCGCGCCGCCAAAACCCGCTTAGCGTCCGATCCATTGAGCGCTATTGCAACCAAATCAGCCAAGTTACGTTGAAATGGTGGCCACAAATTAAACTGCGCGCTGTAAGTGCGAAAAACACAGTCCAGTGTTAATCCCTCGCGCTGCAAGCTTAAGCGCTCTGCGTACTGCTGAAAGCTTTGCAAAACTTCCCGCTTTTCAATGTGAAAGCCTGACTCGAAGTTTCGCGCTATCCAACAATGCAATCGTTGTTCTGACAATAAATACATGCAGCTTTTCAAGTTCGCCGTAAACGAAAAGCGCACAATATAGCCGCTACGGGAACTAAAATATCGGTTGTATCAAAGTATCTTCCCACCAATACAATTTGTAGCAGCTCAGTCGAACAAGCTAGGCCAAATAGCAGCCAAAACGGCTTCCGCCAAGCCCCTAGCTTTCCTTCATCAACTACACATAGCAAAGCAGCGCCTAAGTACAAACTAAAATTTGCCAACACTTCAGCAACACTGCTGATATCAACCTGCTGACGGTAGGCGGCCATCGGCAAGAGATAGAAGCGCCCATCCATAAGAGCGCTTTGTGACCAGGAAGGTATGATTTTGAAGGGATGCCAAGCAGACCACAAAATCAGCGAGATAAAACTCAGCAGAAAGGTTTGCTCGAGCAGGCGCTGTGACCGCTGAAACTGACTCAAAGTCCACAGCATGGCTGCGCCTGCTCCTACACACAAGATTGCAGCATGAGCAAGGCTCAAACCCAGTTGCACCGGCAAGCCCACAAAACAACGTAGCCATTCAGTGAATATAGCAATGCTCACAACAATGGCCGCAAACACGACGAGTTTTTGTCTATTGAGGGGGAGCGATGAAACAAATTGTCGCAGACATAGCCAGAGAAAAAATCCCGTAGGCAGGTACAGCAACAGATCAAAAAAATCCAAAGAACCAAGCGACCAAGTCCACCCCTCTGCAGAATGCCAAATCGCGTTAGCCCGCTGCATCGGCCCACCATAAACACCCGCCAGCGGCAGGCTGCGGCCAGGCGGAAACAATGTGAGCACCCAACACGCCAGAGTCATCGCGGCGGTCGGCAAAAATAGAAAGCCACCCCGACCGGTACGCAGGTAAGCCAAAAGCTTGAGCAGTGCCCAAGCGGCTGCGGTCGCACCCAATATATTGGTCATCAAATCCAAAACACTGGTGGTACGGACTGAGGAAAAAAGCTGAAGGGCTTCGACACTCACACTAATCAAAGCAGCAGACACAGTGACCTGCTGCAGCACAGCACGTCCACTGTCACGGGTACTTGTCAGCACATAGACGACGCCCCATCCAGCGAATAGCAGCACATTTCTTAGCGCATCCAGCCAATCACGGCCACTAAGATTTCCACTCCCTAGTTCTGCAAAACGCTGGGCAACCAGGCCAAGATCCCAGGCGAATTGTGCTCCAGCCAAAGTCGCCAAACCCAACACCAGTAGGTATGCCAAACGCAACATCTGCAAGCCATAGAGCGCGAAACTTGGAAAACTAGGAAATTGCATGCGCGCAATGTGACATTGTCCGCTCAGACACGCAATTCGCATGCTATTTTGTGCGCCACTATGGCACTCACTCAATCCACAGCTCTCGCCCTGCGCATGCTCACAATTGGCCGCCTCTCCGGACAGGTGTTCAACTGGGCGACAACCTTGCTGGTCATTCGACTATTGAATGCCGAAGACTACGGTCTCATGGCCTTGGCCGTTATGTTCATTGCTTCTGCTGGCATCCTCAGCGAGTTGGGCATCGGTCACGCTCTGGTGCAAAAGAAGCAGTTAGATCTCGCTACACAACAACGTGCATTCGGCTTGCTATTGGTTATTAGTAGCGCTGCATTGTTGTTGTTATGCGCCACCGCTGAACCAGCGGCGGTCTATTTCAACGCACCGGAGTTAAGCGACATTTTAATCGTGTTAGCGCTACAGTTCCCGCTAACCGCGCTCGGGGCCGTGCCGGATGCAATGCTCAGGCGGCAGATGCAGTTTGGACGCAAAGCTTGGGTGGAATTTGCTGGCATGGTCACAGGAGCTGTCTGTACGCTAGTGCTGGCTCTATATGGCTGGGGCGTATGGGCATTGGTGATAGGTAATTTAGCCATGATCAGCACCCGAACCGCTGGCTTTATTTTGGCTCATGGCAGGCTTCCGTGGCCCAAATTTCAGTGGTCAGACAATGGCCAATTGTTGCGCTTTGGTGGCGCATTAACCTTGGGACATTTGCTCTGGATCGTATACACCCAGGCCGATACTTTCCTCATCAGTAAAACCCTAGGGCCGGTCACTTTGGGCTTTTACGCTATTGCCTTGCAGATTGCGTCTCTACCTATGCAAAAACTGGCGAGCATAATTAATGATGTGGGATTTGCCGCATTGTCTCGACTGGCCAACCAGCGCGAAGAGTTTTCCAACAAACTGCTACAAGCAGTGGATCTATGTTGCGCTACCAGTTTTCCGATTTTTTTTGGTATCGCCGCGGTCGCTCCAGAATTTGTTGCCTTAGTACTCGGTGACAAATGGATTAAGGTCACTGCGGTACTACCACTGCTGGCGCTTAGCCTGCCTTTGCGCATGCTCGCAACATTGTTGCCAACCGCACTGCACGCCATAAATCAGACCCGTGTGAGTCTGCTCATACGCGCAATCACCGCAGTCATAATGGTGGTGAGCTTTGCAGTGTCAGTGCCACATGGCATCGTTGCGGTGGCACTAACGTGGGCCTTGGTATTTCCATTGTGCCTATTGATTTCTTTAGCACTTGCACTTCCTGCACTGCAAATACGATGGCGTCACTTTTGGGCACAATGCTGGCCCTATGCGATGGCGGCTACAGCGATGTTTTTCGGCGTAATTGCGGCAAAGGACATAATCCCCCTCTGGCATTTGGACAATTTTCCCACCGCGAATGCCGCCCTGGATTTGTTGAGCTTGTGCGCACTTGGCGCGGCAATTTATTTGCTCCTAACGCTACTGCTGCGACCGCAACTACCTAAAAAAATACTGCGCCTGATTCAAGCCCGCTAGCACTGCACATCAGCAAACAGTGCGGCGCGTAGCTGCTGGCTCCGCGCCTGCCATGTGTGTGATTGCATGGCCTGCCGTCGCGCAATCCGTTGTTGTTTAGAATCGTTTAACACAAGCGTATCTAACCACTGCGTTACAGCATCGCTGTCTATGGCAATTTGCGCCCATGGCTGCAACTTTTCCGATTCTGGCAAGGGCGTGCTGAGCGTAGGCAATCCTGCTGCTAAGTATTCACGTAATTTGATGGGATTCACCGCCAAGGTCAGCTCATTCACTAAGAACGGCACCCATGCGGCGTCCCAATGCGTTATTGCCGATCCAAGCTGTTGATAATCCACCGCAGGCAGCAAACGAACATTGGCTACTTCGTCGAAATATTCCGGCCATGCGGGGGCATGACCAATAAACTCAAAAGTCCACGCCGGGTTGGCATGCGCAACCTGAGCAATCAAAGGATAATTCAGCCAGCTTTCCATGAGGCCGAAAAACCCGACGCAACGGCTATTTTGCGGTTCTGCAGGCACTACCGAAAACCGTTCTATATCGACCCCTTGAGGTAGATAAACGTCGCGTTCCGTGCCCGGCAACAGACCCTGCGCTGTTGCAAACACGCAATCCGCTGCGGCGATAATTTGCGGCTCAAACTTCTCAACCCAGGCTCGCTTCACACCGGGAAGCAAGGCGTAATCATCCAGGCGCAAATAGGCCATTTTCTTGTAATGAATACAGGCGCTGTAAGCCACTGCAACAGGGTTCGATATAAGCAGCGTATCAAACGGCAAAGGGGCCGCTTCACGTCGCAATGCTCGCGCCAGCAATCTTTGATTCAGCCAACGAATCGGCGCCATGCCATGCCAAGGTAGCAGCAGTATCTTGACCTGCTGTGGCATCCATACGTCGGCCGCTACAGCGTGTTGCTCAGAACCCTTCGCGACAAATAAATTGACAAGCTTCTTTACCACTCGCAGCAGATCACTCAATCTTAGCTGCGGCGGGCGCATTCCAATCGAACCTATCCAATAAATCGAATCTTGTTTCGGAATGTGGCGAATCAAATGCTGTGTGGTGGAGGGATGCCGACCCCAGTCATCTCCAAATACCAACCAAGATTTTCCTTCGCTCATGCATGTACCTGTAAATCTATACCAAAGTGTTGATATGCGTTTTCCAGTTGTGCAACCCAAGTCTGCAGACTGTACCGCTGGCGAACGTCCTGCGCCGCGTTTACGGCAGCCCGCCGCATGGCCTGCCACGCTTCGTCATTTGTATGCAATTCAAGCAAGGCCTGACTCCAGGCTGCCACGTCTGACGGTGGTAAAACCCGACCGTTATAGCCCTCTTTCACCACTTGAGAAGTCGCCCCAACCGCGCTCACCAACGCTGGCAAACCGCTCGCTGCTGCTTCTATTAGGGCTAGAGGCAAACCTTCACGCAAAGATGGCAAAGCGTAAATATCGACATCTTGCATATACGGACGTACATCCCTTTGAAAACCAACAAACTCCACCCGCTGCTGTAGACCTAAACTCGCGGACAAGGCTTCCAACTCAGCACGCTGGGGACCATCACCCACTATGCGTAGTTGCCAATTTTTGCTTTCCGCCAAAACGCACAATAGATCATTTAGTCCCTTCTCCGGACTCAAACGCCCAACCACCAGCATCTTGCTCGGTCGGCCGCTGCCCTCAGGCAGTCTAGCCAAGTTCGGCAAATCCAAAGCCAAAGGATTTTCCTGCACCCACAAGTTTTTCACGGAAATACCTTTGCCCAGAAGCATTTCCCTCATGGGCTCAGACACAGCAATTACGCCACGGCAATGTCGCAGCAACTGGAATTCCACACGGTGATACAGCCTCACCAACCAGGTATGTGAGGTCACTCCATGGTGGGTGGCGACGACTGGAATGCCCATACTTCGCTGTAAACCTAAACAATATATGAGCGCTTTATAGCCGTGCGCATGAACTAAACGGACAGCATCGAGCTCTAAATGTTTTCGCAGCCGACCAAACGCAGAAAAATCCAATCGGCCACTGACAGGTATCAGCCGAAATGGAATAGCGGCTGTTTGAGCGCGGCTCGCGAAATCATCAGCGTATTGTGGCGCACGGGTTTCTTGCAGCAGGTACAGCTGGACATCGATGCCACATTGGCGCGCATGGCGCGCTCCTGCCAAAACCACAGCCTCTGCGCCAGCGAACAAGCCCGGCGCAATCAAGAAAACAATCTTCACAGGATTAAAGCAATGAGAACGGCACAACAACACACACTCGTGCATCTATGCCAAGCTTGCAACTTAGGGACTGCGTACCTATCGAAAGACCATCCAATACAAGCATGTGACTCAATCATTTATCCGTTAATTTTGCTGTGCGCTGCATGATGCGGCATGCCTCTTTACTTGACCAGCCCGAATACCTAATTCCGTGAAAATTCTCGTCATCGCGTATTTCTTCCCGCCGCAAACCAGCGTTGGCACCTTTCGCACTGTTCGACTCTTGCAGCGCCTCAAGCAACAAGGCTGGAATGCTGAGATATTGACGGTGCAACACCCATCACAGGCACTACACCCATACCAAGGCGCGATGCCAGCAGAGGATGAGTATCTCGGTTTTCCAGTGCACAGAACGCCTGAATGGAAACTCGCATCAATCTGGCGACCTATCACCGGGCTGCTGAAACGTATAGGACTATTGTTTAAGCGCAATTGGTCTGAGTCCAATATCGCCAAACGTTTGTGGTTTGTCGACATGGAATATGGCTGGATACCGAGCGCGCTTAAGGTGGGGCGGACGGTGATTGACCAATTTGCACCCGATGTGATTTACGTCTCCTGCCCGCCTTTTAGCAGCGCGCTAGTCGCACGGCGTTTGGCGAAAAACCATAAATTGCCATTTGTCTTGGATTTTCGTGACAGCTGGCTGCTATCCGATTATTCAAACCCCTACGAAAAACATCGCTATACCGATTTGCAATCGCGCTTATTAGCTGAGGCTGAGGGAGTCATGGTTACCACCAGCAGCGATTTAGCCGGATATCAAAATTGGTATTCCAAGACGCTGCAGCAAAGTCCCGACAAGGCACATTTGGTGCACAACGCCTACGACCCCGAATTCACCGCCATTGGCGATTCGAATACAGTCCTCGAAGATGCGCCATTGACCCTGCTTTACACTGGGGCGTGGGATAGCAATGCGCGAGCACCGCTACGGATACTCAAGTATCTACGTGAAATGTCGTGCCATTGGAAACTGATCAGTGTCGGCCCAACCAATGAGTTGGTTAAACAATGCGCGGAAGAGTTAGGCATTGATCCTACGCACCTCGATTTGAGAGCTTCCGTCAGCAAACTGGAATTGGTGCCAATGATGGATGAAGCTCAGGTCCTGCTACTCATTCAAGGCCCTCCAACTGGAGGTACGCGCAATACCCATATTGCAGCAAAAACTTTCGACTACCTGGCCACCGGAAAGCCAATTTTGGCCATTGCAGCCCCTGGTGATAACCGGGATTTTCTGGCGCAGTACCCGGAGCGGGTCTATCTGGCTGATGCGGAAAGTGCCGATGACATTCGCAGCGTGTTGCAAACTCTGGAAAACGATCGAATTTTGGGTAAATTAAAAGTGCAAGTGCGCAAAGATTTTCTAGCCGACTACGATGGCGGCGCGCTTGCGCAACGCGCCATCGAGGTTCTAAGCCAGGCGGTCGGCAAGAATGCGAACGATACGCTGAGCTGATTGTCCGTCCCATAGCTCAGGTATTCGGCCGGCCTTACCGCCATTATTCAAGATGCTATCTGCAGCCTGAATTAATGCATTCGTTTGTGTGCCAACCAATGTATTCGTGCCTTCACTTATGGTGACAGGCCGTTCTGTATTTTCCCGCACGGTCAAACACGGCACACCTAGAACCGTGGTCTCCTCTTGCAGCCCACCAGAATCGGTGACCACCAAACGCGCACCCGCCATAAGATCAATAAAACCCAGGTAATTTTGAGGATCAAGTAACGTTAGATTGCGCATCCGCCCTGCACCCGCCTGTTCACCCATATCCGCCAAGCGTTGGCGCGTGCGAGGGTGTATGGGGAATACCAACGGTATCCGCTCGCCAATATGAGCCAAACCGTCCAATAAGCGGTTCAACACAACTTCATCATCAACATTCGATGGTCGATGCAGCGTAATGAGCCCATAGCCTTGCCGTTGCAGACCCAGTTTTTCTACTGTTTTCGTCGCTAAAGCACGTTCTTTCTGCTTGAGTAAGGTATCCACCATAACGTTGCCAACGAAGTGGATTTTTTCCTTGCTCACCCCTTCCCGCAATAGGTTTTCATCTGCATCACGCGAAGTGGTAAATAAATGATCGCTGATCGCATCAGTAACGAGTCGGTTAATTTCCTCGGGCATCTTGCGATCGCCACTGCGCAAGCCGGCTTCGACGTGGGCCACGGGAATATTCAACTTGCTGGCTACGACGGAACAGGCCAATGTGGAATTTACATCACCTACAACCAAAACCGCATCCGGCTTCTGCGCCAAGCAGAGCTCTTCAAACGCCAGCATGATGCGGGCAGTTTGTTGTGCATGACTGCCAGAGCCTACGCCCAGTTCGAAATCGGGTTTAGGAATTCCTAGTTCTTCAAAAAAGACGTCGGACATGGCGCGATCGTAATGCTGCCCGGTATGAACTAATAACGGCTCCACGCCATCGTGTTCCTGCATGGCGAACATGATGGGCGCAATCTTCATGAAGTTTGGACGCGCACCCGCCACATTGATAATTTTTAAAGACATTAAGTTTTGGCCCTAGTGGCCAGCTTGGCCGAATTGGATTCAACGCCCATAGATTTCTCCAAAGCGATGGGATGGTTGGTTTCTACATAACGATACAGTGCAATTGTCAGGGCCAACAAAATATAGAACGGCCACAAAAATGCATGCGTTAAAAAAGTTCCTGAGACCATATTACCGACCAAGCCGGCCAACAAGGCCTGAGACATGAGTAATACGCTAAGCGGTATACCTTCAGTTTGTCGCAATCCACTGTCCATTTTCCAGGCTCGTTTTGTCACTGTCAGATTCAGTGCAATAAACAACAGCAGCCCAATAAATCCAGTCTCACCGAGAACGCCGAACCAACTGCTGTGTACCGCATGAGCGCGGCCATCCCAGTGCGGGGTATACAAATAGTAATTGCCCAAATACATGTTCAAACCCACCCCAGTCAATGGATGGTCTACCGCCATTGATACCGCCGCTTCCCATGCATTTAGACGGCCCTGAGCGGACAAATCGACGTCGCCTTCGCCACGTTGCACTGTGGCCCGATCACCAATACCGGATGCCGCGTACAGCACGGATGCCAACACCGCAGACACAGCCACAAGCAGCACCTTATTTTTAACGCGCTGCCAACCCAGCACCCCACAGACCGCAAGTACGCCAAGCATTCCACCACGGCTTTGAGTGGCCAATATGGCCCAACAAATTAAACCAGCCGATAGAATTCCAAGCAACCGCAAAAACCAAGGAGAGCGACGCGTCGCGGCCAGTGCGAGCGCGAAACTTAAGGGAAACAAAAGCACCACGGCCAGATCGTTTGGATCACCCAAGACAGAGCTAATGTCACGTCCAATGGTCACTCGCGTTTCCTCCACCAAGCCTATACCTGCCAATTTATTGGAGATCGCCACCTTGGCAACCAACAATCCGGATAGCAGCACACCGGTGATGGCGAGTTTGAAATGCAAGCGGCTGGTCGCCAGCCACGCGATGACAAAAGTCATCAATATGATCTTGCTGTAAACCGAGGTGAAGTATTCCATCGAGGATGGCCGCAAACTTGATCCTAAAACGCTGCCCAACACGACAACGGAAAATGCCAAAAAAATCTTTAGTTCCGGAGTAAGCCAGGTCTTCATCCCCCCGGTCACCCAAGTCCATCCCAGCCCTGCCAGCGCGCCCAATGCAAGCAACTGAGGAATTTTAAAATTCAACAGAGCGGGAACGGCTTCGTGAATGCGGAAAAAACTGAACAACACAAATAGCAGGCAGACCAAAAAGGGTTGACGAAAGACCACCCAAGCGGCGACCGGCAACAGCGCCAATAGCAAAGGAAGAGGAGCCAGCGGTAGCAAATACCAAATTCCACCGAATACCGCACTGATCAGCAGACCCTGCGCCCATTGTTCAGGACCTTCATACGCATTCACTTTTCGACTCTAACACCCTGAAAAATTTAATAACTTTGCCCTATGCGGTGATAGACTAACGCATCCGACATTTTTTTGACGCAGGTCATGGCAACTTACCTAGTGACTGGCGGAGCCGGTTTTATCGGCTCTCATTTGTGTGACGCTTTGCTGCGCGCCGGCCATGCTGTGCGCGTTATAGATGATTTGTCCAGCGGTAAGCGAGAAAATTTAGCCGCAGACGCTGAGTTCACACACGCGTGCATTAGCGATCAAGCGACCGTGCAAAAAGCATTCGAAGGCATCGATGGTTGTTTTCACCTCGCTGCTATCGCCTCGGTAGAGCGTTCTTGCCAGGAATGGTTGGAGACACACCGCATCAATCTCAGTGCGACAGTAAACATATTGGATTGCGCGCGGCGAAACTGCACCCCAGTGGTTTACGCTTCATCTGCTGCGATTTATGGCGACAATCCGAACGTTCCTCTGCTCGAATCCGAAGCAGCGAACCCGACGTCGCCCTATGGCGCCGATAAGGCCGGCATGGAATTGCATGCTCAAGCCGCTGCTGCCAGTTTTGGGCTCGCATCCACCGGACTACGTTTTTTTAATGTGTATGGTCCGCGACAAGATCCCCATTCGCCTTACTCTGGGGTGATATCCATTTTTGCGCAGCGCTTGAAAGATCATCGGGACATCAGTATTCATGGAGACGGGCAACAAACCCGTGATTTCATCTATGTTGCCGATGTTGTGCGCAGCCTGCTGCAGGCCATGCAAAGTAATGTACCCACCGTCGCCCGCGTTCTGAATGTCTGCACCGGACGCCAGACCAGCATTCAAACGCTGGCTGAGCTCTTGCGATCCTTGATTGGTAGCGCTAGCAAAATCGGCAACAGCGCTGCACGAAATGGTGATATACGCCATTCCTGTGGCAACCCAGCAGCGGCACACAAGGCTTTAGGCCACACTGCCGACGTTGATTTGCGCGACGGTTTACTGCAGCTCCTAGGAGCCAGTACGTGAGTCATATTGGCCGCCTTGCACGATGGGCTAAACATGGTGACAGCCGCTACGCACGTGCGACCGCACGGCTGTATTACGAACTACGCTATTTCACCGTCCCCCTTATCCCCGGTGTGCATACGCTGCTCTACTTGTTGCATCGACGCCTGACTGGGAGTTGGCACTGGCTGATACAAACGTTTTATTTTTCTCCTCTGTTTCGTTCCAGATGTGAAAGTTGCGGTGGTCGGCTGTATCTGTACACGGGCATGCCCTATATTGCTGGCCCCCTGCGCATACGCATAGGGCGAAATTGTCGGATCTCTGGCCAAACCACACTCAATGGACGCAGTTCATCAACTCCCTTGCCATTGCTGGAGATTGGCGACAACTGCGATATTGGCTGGCAAAACAGTTTGAGCGTGGGCACAAACATTCGCATTGGCAACAATGTTCGTTTTGCTGGAAAAGTCAGTCTTGCCGGTTATCCTGGGCACCCAGTGAATGCCAAGGACCGCGCTGAGGGTCTTCCCGACACTGACGATCAAGCCCGTGACATCATCATAGAAAACGATGTTTGGGTGGGTACTGGTGCGACCATAAATGCTGGCGTGACTATAGGCCAAGCCAGCATTGTGGCGTCAGACAGTGTGGTCACGAAATCCATGCCTGAGCATGTGCTCATAGGTGGCAATCCGGCACGCATCATCAGGACGCTAACGCATGACTGAACCAGACGCCTCTTCCATACGCATACAAAAGCGCTTGCACTGCCTGTTCATTGGGATTTGGTTACGCCGCCGCTTGATCCTCGTGCCGCTGGTCATCATGCCTATCGTCGGTACGCTGATTGGGCTCACCGGCAGCAAAACGTATCAAACTTACACCTCGATACTGATACAAGAGCCGGCATTATTTAATCCATTTTTGGAAGATTTAGCGGTCGCTACCAATCTCGAAGATCGCATGCCTGGCCTCACCTCCTTGGTACACAGTCGGCATGTACTCACCGCGGTAGGCCAAGATCTCGGACAACTTGATGAAAACGAAAATAACGAAACCATAGAATGGTATGTCAGTTACATGTCATACAAATTGGATATCGATTTGGTGGGCAGTGATTTAGTAAAGATATACTTTACCGATGACGATCCGCGCGGCATGCGCGAGGTTTTGGATGCCGTTACTAAACAACTGGTCAACCAAATCGTTGCGCCCGAGAAATCATCTGTAACCAGCAGCGCCCAATTCCTGCGCGACCAATTGGATGAACGCCATCGAGGCCTATTGGTTGCGGAACAAGCCCTCGCCGACTACAAATCGAAAAACTCAGAAAAACTACCCGAACTGCATGCAGCCAATGTCAGTGAAGCCCAGCGCTTAACTCGTACTCTGGCAGAAAAACGCACCGAACTGAGCGGCGCTCAAGCGCAGCTGTCCGCCGCGCGGCAAAAGCTGTCGCAGGCCAATCCCCTATTGGGCAATTTGGAAAAGGTGATCATAGATTTGCGCGCACGCCTTGCCCAGGCCAGCGCCAGCTATACCGATGCACACAGTGAAGTACGTGGAGTACAACGCAAGCTGGATCATTTACTGGCCGAACGCTCGCGCATTTTGGAGAAAACGCAGCCGCTCACTACAGAGGATTTAGACCGCTTGTGGAATATGTTGACCACGCCGGAGCTCAGTGCGGAACCCAGCCAACAGTCCTTGCTCTACCTGCAACTTGAAAGCCTGCACATCGCCACCCAGAAAGAACAAGGCTTAACCCGTGAATTGGAGTTTTTAGGCACTCTACTTATAGAAACTCAAGAAAAAATTCGCGCGTTTGGCACAACCGAAATGCAACTCAACGAATTAACCCGTGATCTGCAAGCCAAACAAGAAATCTACAGTGATTTGCTAAAGCGCTGGGAACTGGCACAGGTGACACGTGCTTTGGGCGAATTCGAAGCTGGCGAGCGCATCAAAATTATAGATCCACCCTTTACCCCGAGTTCTCCTATCAATCTTCCTTGGTTTATCTACAGCCTAGTCGGCTTACTTGGCGGGTTGATGGCAGGCTTGGGTATGGCTTTTGTACTGGAAGTACTGGACACCCGCATCAAGCGCAGCGACGAAGTGACAAGCTTGACGGGCTTGCCTGTGCTGGCAAGAATTTCTGGGGCTTAGCATGCAGCATTTGGTTGTCCAAGTCGTACAGCACCTGCGACCTGGTGGCTTGGAAAGCGTCGCGCTGAATTTGGCAGAGCATTCACGCTACCCACATCAGTTGATTAGCCTGGATGGCGACTACAGCGAAGCTGTTTCGATATGGGAGCGGCTGTCTAAACTGGCTAGGCCACCTCTATTTTTGAATAAACCGGCCGGTTTTTCTTGGGCCACACTGAAGGCCTTACGCAGCCATTTGCAACTTTTAAAGCCATTCGCTGTGCACACGCATCATATTGGACCGCTGTTCTACAGCGCTTTCAGCCATGCGCCAAGGCGATTGCCCTTAGTGCATACAGAGCATGATGCTTGGCATTTGCAGGATCATAAAGCGCGTCGATTGCAGGAACTCAGCATGCGCTGGTCCGCACCACAGCATGTCAGCGTGGGACAGCACGTGGCCTCATCAATAAAAAACATTTGGCCGCGTTTCGATACCCGGGTCATCGCCAACAGCGTCGATATGCAGCGCTTTACTGTGCAGGACAAAAATGCGTGCCGTGATGCTCTGGGGCTTCCTAGCTCCGCATGGATCATCGCTTGCGCAGCGCGACTCGAGACAGTGAAAGGGGTGGATGTTTTGCTTAAAGCGCACGCCATGCTTCCCGATGATTGCGTTCTCGCTATCGGCGGTCTAGGCAGCCAAGCAGATGCTTTACGGGCACTTAGCCATCAGCTCGGCACACAGCAACGCGTGCACTTTCTCGGCCACGTTGAACAGCCAGAAAAGCTATACGGTGCTGCCGACTTGTACTGCCAACCGTCGCGCAACGAAGGATTGCCATTGGCACCCATAGAAGCGCAGGCCTGCGGAACACCATGCGTGATAAGTGATGTCGGAGCCAGTGCACAAATCAGTGGTTGGCCTGGAACATGGTCTACGGCGCCTGACGATGCCGACGCGTTAGCGCAGCAATTACAAGCACTTTACCGGCAATCCTTACCTTCTCCACGAGAGTCGGTACGTTCTGCATTCAACATCGAGAAAATGAGTCAAGCCTACGATACTCTGTACCAACAAGTCGCCAGGTCAGCGGCATGAGCATGCTGGCTTTAGCGTTGAGTTGGGTCGCCATTTCGCTGGTGGTTTATCACCATCTGGGCTATCCCTTATTGCTCAAATTCATGGCTTTAATTAAGCCGGACAATGACACTGAAATCAAGGCATGCACTGTATTGGACGAAGCCTGCCCTAGCATTGGTGTGCTTATTCCCTGCTACAACGAAGCAGCAGTCATCGCACAGAAGCTGCATAATTTGGCCGCCTGTGATTACCCACAGAACAAATTGAAAATATACATCGTTTGCGATGGCTGCACAGATAACACCGCGGACACGGCTCGCACCGCTGCCACAATCTGCTCAGATCTCCAGATCGAAGTTTTGGAGCGGACAGAAAATTGTGGAAAATTGCAATGCTTACGCGAAACCGTGCCAATGATGACGGAAGAACTACTCGCCTTAAGCGATGCCTCTGCACTGGTATCCATAGACGCGTTCCGCATCGCCGCTGGCCTATTCCAAGACCCACAAACGGGCTGTATTAGCGGTCGCTACCAATTGTTGGATTCTGGGGGCGATGGTCAAAGCGCCTATTGGTCTTACCAAGTCTTCATTAAACAACAGGAGGATGCACGGGGTTCGACACTCGGTGCCCACGGTGCCTTTTACATTTTGCGCCGTGACTTATTCCAAGCCCCACCTGACGGCAGCATCAACGATGATTTTCTAATTCCCATGTATGTCATCCGACAGGGCTATCGGGTGCGTTACGCTCCCACAATCGTCGCTTTGGAACTGGAGCATTTGGCAGAACGTGATGAAATTCGTAGACGACGACGTATTGCCGTCGGCAATGTTCAAATGAGCCTACAACTCGTCGACATGTTGCATCCTCGCTACGGTTGGGTCGCGTTTAATTTTCTGTCCGGAAAAGTGCTGCGGGCTTGGATGCCTGTGATTCTGTTAAGCGCCGTCATCGCCAGCATTTGCAGTGCCTGGGAATATCCATGGATGATTCCTATCGCGCTCTTACAAATCTTGGCCTACACAATCGCCGCATGGCAACATTTCATTCCTAATTGGCCCGATTTTAAAATAATGCGTGTTCTTCATTACATAGTGGCAGGACACGTCGCGGGAGCGCGCGGGCTATACGACTATTTTGTCCGCAAGGGAAATTTTCAGTGGGCATAAAACACAGCAGCTACATTCCACGGCCCATACGCTTTTGCAAGCGCAGCATGGATATTATCGGCGCCCTCTTTGGCCTACTGTTGCTACTCCCGTTATTTCCACTCATCGCCCTAGCGATACGGCGCGACGGCCCTGGCCCCATCATTTTCAGTCAAGTACGGCTGGGCATCAGTCGAGGCAACAATCAAACCTCCCAATTTCGAGTGCACAAATTCCGCACTATGGTGACTGATGCGGAAAAACTCACCGGCCCCGTTTTGGCTGAAAGTGATGATCCAAGAATCACTCGAACAGGGCGTTTTTTACGTAAAACACGAATAGACGAATTGCCACAATTTTGGAATGTCTTGGTGGGTGAAATGTCGCTGGTTGGGCCGCGCCCCGAACGTCCAGAACTGGCGATAGAACTTGAGGACCGTTATCCCCTATTTAACGAGCGGACTGACGAAGTGAAACCAGGAATAACCGGATTCGCCCAAGTCGAAATGACCTATCAAGAAGCGGCCGATCAGATCTATGGCAAGATGGCCTATGACTATGCTTATGCGGCGGCATTGTCGGGCTTTTCTAGCTGGCTAAAAATGGATGTTTGGGTGCTGGGGAAAACAATCTATGTCGCACTGGCAGGCCGGGGCCAATAGGCCGCACTGGCTCAACAGTTATATCAGGCTAGGACACTTGTAATGCAAATTAATAAACAAGCAGATGGAACGCTGCTCATCGTTGAACTCATTGGTCAGCTTATTGGCGATGATGCCATTGACCTACGACAAAACATAGACGCTTGGGACACTTTGGAACAAGCCCACGTTGCCTTGGATTTATCCGGCGTTTCGTTCATAGACTCGACGGGCATAGGCGCCATTGTTGCTGCCCATAAAACACTCAAAAGAGTCGGCAAGAATGTCTATTTCATCGGTGCCATTGGCCAAGTCGGAGAAATGATGAAATTTCTACGAATCGACAAAGTGATTCCTTGCTATACCGACCTAGCCATGCTGAAAAAGGAGCAAAAGTTGTGAAAGCGCTAATCCCCGGCTTATTCCTGGTTTTGTTAACGGGCTGCGCCGGCATGCCGCACGGCGATGCGAATCCTCCGCAGGGCTACGGTGGCTACGCTGAATGGCGTTGGCCCTACCGCGCCACTGGAGATAGCTGGGCGGAGCAAATGAACCACCCAGACAAAGTTCCGAATGAGTTCCGAACAGCTCAAGTTCGCTTAAAGCACATGCGCGAAGGCTGTGCGTGGTTGCTTTTTCCAGCCTACGTCAGCGTAGCTGAACGGCAATACAACAAGGCACTTAGGGCTTTTGCCGCGGAATATTACGAGGACTCGTTTGTTGATTTACGCGCCCTCAATAATCAGTTGGATGAAATCGACAGGCGTTTGGAAATTGCAGGCGCTGATCATGGCTGCCTGGATCAACGCAATCGACATCACAACGGTCACTATCAGTCCACCTGCACCGGGCACGGCGATTGTGGGGGCCATGGCCTGGATTGCGGGCACCCGGGAGAAGAATTTAACTGCGCCAGTGGCCCAGACGAATTACGCAAGCCTGGTTGCGGCAAAGTAAAACCTTGCCAATCCGGCGCTCATAAAGTCCATGCAAAGCCCTGCAACGACGGGCTATGCCCGTGGAGCAAAAAGCAGCGCACGCATGATGCGCATCGGCAGCATCATGGTCAGATACCCAACGGTTTTCAATTACCGGACAATCTGTTTCTCAAGGCACAGTTCCCGTATAACTCCGACCAAGTTTTGCCTGAATATCACGGCTATCTGGAACAATTTGCCGTGCAATTAAAACAACGCGCTAACCCACGCATCTTGATACAGGGTCATGCCAGTGCGGAAGGCTCTGAAAGCTATAACCGCGAATTAGCCAATCGTCGGGCACAACGCGTTGCCAATATCCTTGCTGGATTGGGCGTTCCTAGACAACTCATGAACATGGCGAGTTTTGGTGAAATGCAACCCACGGATTCCAACTCAACCGAGCAAGGCCGTGCAGCCAATCGGCGCGTAGAGATTTACCTACAAACGCCAGTACCGCTGCAAGCGCAGCCCGCGCAATAGCTGACGAGGACTACTTTTTGACTCGTTTATGGGCACAACTGCCCCGATACTACCTACAGCTCTTTGTGCTGCTACTTGCCTGTTTCAACATGCCTGCAACAGCGCAGATGGAAAAGTATGAAAATGCCGTATTACAAACCGGCGACATCTTGTTCATCGGCCTACCTGGTGAGCCGTCGCTCAACACAGAGTTCCGCATCAACCGACGCGGAACAATTTGGATACCAGAAGTAGGTAGCCTAGAGCTGTCAGGGAGCACTTTGGCGCAGGCGCGACAATCGGTAAAGGGCGCCCTGCAGGTCTATTACCGTGATTTACTCGGTTACGAAATGCAGCTGCGAGAACGACGCAAGTTAGTCAGCGTGCTCGGACAAGTGAATCAACCGGGTGAAGTTGACTTAGAAGCCAGTGCAAGCATTCAAACCGCCCTTACACAGGCAGGCGGTCTCAAACCTGGGGCGCAGCTCAATCGGCTACACATCCGCCGCGGCGAAACCACAATACCCTTCGATTTCAAAGCCTATTTGGACAGCGGCGATATCAGTCAATTGCCTGAATTACGCACCCTCGACGTCCTGTTTGTGCCCATTTCGCCATTGACGGGGCAGGTCGAAATGCCATTTGATGCGACCTTACTTCTGGCCAATGGTGACAGTAGTGAGAATGCCCAAGACAGCGTCAGTATTTTTGGTCAAGTGCACACGCCCGGCAGCTTTTCCTTTGCCCCAGAAGACAATCTCATACATTACTTAATGCGCGCGGGCGGAGTAAACAATTTCGCCGCCGTGACCAAGATCAGAGTGATTGGAGACGATGGGCCAGGCT
>JBPOFU010000048.1:0-20408 GCA_051252075.1 Oceanococcus sp.
GGCATGGGCAGCGTCGACAAAATCTTGAGTCCCAACCTCCACCCCTACGCTCGGCGGAACCTGAAAGGCATGATGCACGGGGTTCGGCAACAAAGGCAGCGGCCCTTGACTGGCCAAAACTGCCAAAGCGGCTTGCCCGGTGGGATAAGAGGTACTGACACAAGGTGCTTGTGCTTTGAACAACAAAGCGGGCGGATCAATAAAAGAGGCCACAATCACGTCATCCGAGCGTTGCCGCTCGATTAGCAACTCGGCCACCTTGCCCTCGTAACTGCCAGTCGAGTCAGGATCTGGCTTTAACTCAATATTGATCAATACATCGGGGAAAGCATCGAGCGTTTCGGCCAGGGTTGGGATGCGAAAATCATTGGCATCAAATCCTTGCGGTGCTGGTTTTTCGCCTGTAGCAACACCGCGCCAGATGTACTCTGCCTCGTCGGCATCGGTTTTCGTTCCAACACCGGGCACAAACCAATGAGCCGCATCAAAGGCCTTCAATTCGTCCACGGTGTAAGAAGACACATCGCCGGTGCCATTGGTCGTGCGATCAATGCTGACATCGTGTAAAACCACCAGTTCTCCATCGGCAGTTTCATACACATCCATTTCCAGCACGTCAGCGCCGACTTCGACTGAGCGCTTATAGGAATACAAGGTGTTTTCTGGAAACTCGACGGCACCGCCGCGATGGGAGAAATTGATGGGCCTCCGTTCCAGCCATGGGTTTCCTGCAACAGGTTGACTGCAATCGTAGTCACCCTGCACCACTTCTTGTTCTTGCGAATCCGCAACCGCTTCGCCATTGGAATCTGAGTTGCACGCTGAAACAGCCAATAGACTCAAGCAGAGCACGGCATGCCCTGTTGTTAAAGAAAAGCGTTTATTCATCATCAAATTCCGACTTCAAATTGATACTCATCTGCCAATTGTCCATTAAATCGAACTTGAAATACCCAAGGTCCTGTTTGGACACCTACCGCTGCATTTTTGAACCAGAAGCTATGGCGATAAATCTGATCAAAATCGATATCCGCACTGAAATGCGTCGCGCCGTCCGGATCCACCAACCGCAAGGTGACGGTATCGCCTCGCTGCCCACCAGCTAGGGACAGGCCCAGACCTACGTTAGCAGCCAGCCCCACCCGCGTTGCATTGGGCTGGGGGTCTTTGATTTCATCGATGGAATTCATTCCACCCGCAACAAAAACCAGATCCATCACACCCAGCGCTGTGTTGTATTGCGGTGGCTCATTCCACATCTGCAGTTGAAAAGGGTCCACGGTTTGATTGTCACAATTGCGCAACTCGAAATGCAGATGCGGCTGAGTTGAGCAACCAGAGCTTCCCACTACGCCCAAAATGTCGCCAACAGCAACGGCATCGCCGGGAAGTACGGTGACCGAACCCTGTTTCAAATGTCCGTAATCGGCAAGGAAGCCGTTGTTGTGCAACACCCGCACGAAATTCCATTCACCAGTACAGCTCGTATTGCGATCAAAATTACTGTCTTCTATCGCCACCACACTACCTGCAGCCACCGCTAACACAGGAAAATCCGCATCCATTTGACGGAATGTCGGCACATCAATATCGGTACCTTGATGGGTATTAAATGTCCGTGCATCACCACCCGTGGTGCCTATATAGTCAGACACGCCCGGGCCCGCGTCGAGATCCACATAATTGTTCACTACCCAATCGCTGCCATCAGCACCGTAAAACGGCCATGCCAAAGCAAGCTCATTCGCGCTGCAGCTAGGGCCTTCGCACAAATCGCCAGTGCCGTCGTTATCGCTATCGGCCTGATTGGCATTGGCAACATCGGGGCAGTTATCAACAGCGTCATCGATACCATCATTGTCCCCATCCTGCAGCGCCGCAGTGCCGGTTGGTGTGGGCATAGGCGTTGACGTGGGCGCAGCTGCATCAGGCGTGGCCGTGGGAGTCGCTGACGCAGTGGGCGTGGGTTCCGCCGCCGCTGGAGAGCTAGAGCCGCCCCCCGAGCTACAAGCAGCAATAAAGAGAACTACAAACAAACTGGCAAGACGCTGCATGCAAAATGACTCCGATAGGATGATGTATTGGAAAAGCTGTGCGTTCAAGTGCATCCGTGCACAGTGGCAATTTTTTGCCTGTAGGCCCAATGACGAACCACCACCCCTATCCGGAGTGGTCTTAGTTTAACCCGCCAAGAAGTGCAAACCAAAACAAAAAAACCCCGCCGAAGCGGGGTTTCGATTCTTGTGCATGTTGCACAGGCGGTCGCTAAATTAGCGACCCAGGGGCATTACATCATGCCGCCCATACCGCCCATGCCGCCCATATCAGGAGCGCCACCCATGGCAGGTGCATTTTCCTGAGGCACTTCGGCAATCATAGCTTCAGTCGTAATCATCAGACCGGAGATCGAAGCGGCGTGCTGCAGAGCAGAACGAGTCACTTTGGTTGGATCCAAAATACCCATTTCGATCATGTCGCCGTATTCGCCAGTCGCAGCGTTGTAACCGTAGTTAGTGCTGTCTTGGTGCTCAGCGATGTTGTTCACAACAACCGAGGCTTCTGCACCGGAGTTGATCACGATTTGACGCAAAGGCTCTTCCACTGCACGACGCAAAATCGCGATACCAGCGTCTTGATCAGCGTTGTCGCCTTTCAGGTCAGCCAGGGAAACCAAGCAACGGATCAAAGCAGTACCACCGCCTGGAACCACACCTTCTTCAACGGCAGCGCGTGTTGCATGCAGAGCATCTTCAACGCGTGCTTTCTTCTCTTTCATTTCCACTTCAGTGGCAGCGCCAACCTTAATGACAGCAACACCACCAGCCAACTTGGCTACGCGCTCTTGCAGTTTTTCGCGATCGTAATCGGAGCTTGAATCTTCGATCTGAGCACGAATGCTGGAAATACGGCCTTGGATACCTTCGGAAGAACCGGCGCCATCAACGATGGTGGTGTTCTCTTTGGTAATTTGGATTTTCTTAGCAGAGCCCAGTTGATCCAGAGTCGCTTTTTCCAACTGCATGCCCATTTCTTCGGAAATGACAGTACCGCCGGTCAAGAACGCGATGTCTTCCAACATAGCTTTACGACGATCGCCGAAGCCTGGTGCTTTAACCGCACATACTTTCACGATGCCGCGCATGTTGTTAACAACCAAGGTTGCCAACGCTTCGCCTTCGATGTCTTCAGCAATCAACAACAAAGGACGGCTGGATTTGGCAGCGCCTTCCAACAAAGGAAGCAAGTCGCGGATGTTGGAGATTTTCTTGTCGTGCAACAAGATGAGGGGGTTTTCCAACTCAACCTGCATGGCTTGCTGATCAGTCACGAAGTACGGTGACAAGTAGCCACGATCGAACTGCATGCCTTCAACAACGTCCAACTCGTCTTCTAGGCCGGAACCTTCTTCAACGGTAATGACGCCTTCTTTGCCGACTTTGTCCATGGCTTCAGCGATTTTGTCGCCGATTACCGTGTCAGAGTTAGCGGAAATCGTGCCCACTTGAGCAATCGATTTGCCGTCATCGCAAGGCTTGGACAGCTTGTGCAATTCGCCAACAGCAGCAACCACTGCTTTGTCGATGCCACGCTTCAGATCCATAGGATTCATGCCGGCTGCAACAGCCTTCATGCCTTCGCGCAGGATGGCTTGAGCCAAAACCGTAGCGGTTGTGGTGCCGTCACCAGCGATGTCAGACGTTTTGGAAGCAACTTCCTTAACCAACTGAGCGCCCATGTTTTCGAACTTGTCTTCCAGTTCGATTTCCTTAGCCACTGAAACACCATCTTTAGTGACAGTCGGTGCGCCGAAGGATTTGTCGAGTACAACGTTACGGCCTTTAGGGCCCAGAGTTACTTTGACCGCATTGGCCAGAGTGTTCACGCCGGTGAGCATCTTGGCTCGGGCGGAATCGGAGAATTTGACTTCTTTAGCAGCCATTTTCGTTTCCTTTAAATTTCTATATAAATTCGGTGATCAAGCTCGAGAGACTCCGAGCGATGCTGACGCGGGTTTGATGCGCCGGTAAATGTCGTTGATTCGAGGCGCGGGCCGCAGGCCATAGCAGCGCTATGGTCAAGGCCTGCAACGAAGAAGCAGCGGTATTTAACCAGCAGCAAATCGCGGCAGCGTCGGGAGGAGGCTCTTATTCGACGATAGCCATGATGTCGTCTTCGCGCATAACGAGAAGCTCGTCGCCGTCGACTTTGACTTCAGTGCCGGAATATTTTCCGAACAGAATGGTGTCACCCACTTTCACATCCAGGGGGCGCACTTCGCCGTTGTCCTGGATTTTGCCGTTGCCAGCAGCGACGATTTCACCGCGGGAAGGCTTTTCTGTAGCAGTGTCGGGAATAACAATACCGCCGGGAGAAGTAGTTTCTTCTTCCAAACGTTTGACGATCACGCGATCGTGCAAAGGACGCAAACTCATGTTTCGATCTCCTACCGAAGAACAATAAGTAAATAAATTCAGGCGTTTACCTGAAATCTCACATACGCGGGGCGATGAAACCAAGAATTAGCACTCTCCCCTGCTGACTGCCAAAGTGGGGTTGCGCTTGGGGCTTTCAAGGGCCCAATACAAAGTTTTTTGTCTGAACTTAGAGGTATTCGCAGAGATATGCGGCAGGGCCACCAAGCACTTTTATGTCGAAACCACTGTCGGCCGCGATTTCAAAGCTGGTTCCCGCGGGGAAATCGCGGCAGTCTGATTCACCATCCAATTGCACACTGACCAGCCCGCTCACAATATTCATGCGTTCCGCCGCTGCGGTGCCGAAATGGTATTCACCTGCAGCCAACACCCCGACACTGGCCTTGCGTCCATTGCGCTCAAAACCGAGGCTTTGGACTTGATCATCAAAATAACTGTTGTGGCTAATCACGAGGCTGACCTTTGTGGAAAAATGGCGGCGAAGTATAGCCATACTCGCGAATGACGATGTAGGTCGACATTTCTATGTCGATCAAGCTTGTATACAACCGCAAACACAGGGCTAATTCACGCAATGGCCATGTCCAACACGGAGCTTAACTTTCCGATTCGTCACGGCAACTCGCGTCGCGGCTATCAATCCAGCGCTTGGGAATTCCACGCGCGCTATACAATTCAGGCGAAAAATCAAATACCTGGGACCCGTGCTTGCTCCAGTCTGCTGATGATTTGTCCACTTTATCGCCATACCATGGCGTATGTTTTTCTTGCCTCTGCATGGCAAATCCCGTAGGGTTTGCCCACATTTGTGCACTGCAGCGCAACTCATAATTGGAGTAAACCTCTATGACATCCGCACGCAAAGTCGCCATTGTTGGCGGCGCTCGTATTCCATTTTGTCGTTCCAATACAGCCTACGCCAAGCTGTCCAACCACCAAATGCTGACAGCAGCTCTTAACGCGCTGTCTGACAAATACAATTTGGCTGGTAAGACTTTGGGCGAAGTTGCCGGTGGTACGGTGCTAAAGCTCAACCCACAAGACACCATGACCCGCGAAGCGGTAATGGAGTCCAAATTGGCCAATAACACACCGGCTTATGATGTTGGCCAGTACTGTGGCACATCCTTGGAAACCGTTATTTTGGTTGCCAATAAGATTGCATTGGGCCAAATCGACTGCGGCATCGCTGCCGGCACCGATACAACCTCAGACGCGCCAGTTGGCGTCAATGAAGGTCTGCGTAAAATATTCATGGAAGTGAATCGCGCCAAAACCGGCGCTCAGCGGGCTAAGGCCTTAGCTAAGATTCGTCCTAAGCACGTGGTACCGAGCATTCCGCAAAATGCTGAAGCACGGACAGGAAAATCCATGGGCCAAGCCTGTGAAGACATGACTCAAGCCTGGGGCATACCTCGCGAAGAGCAAGATCAACTGGCCTTTGAAAGCCATAAAAAAGCGGCAGCCGCCTACGATGAGGGATTCTTTGACGATCTCGTCTTCCCTTGCAACGGTGTACAGCGCGACAACAATATGCGCCCGGACACTTCCTTGGAAAAGCTCGCCAGCCTAAAGCCGTGCTTTAGTAAGTCCGATGCAGCGACTTTAACCGCCGCAAACTCCACACCATTGACTGACGGCGCGGCTGCGGTGTTCTTGTGTTCAGAGGAATACGCCAAGAAGCACAAACTGCCGGTTCAAGCCTATTTCATCACAGGTGAAACGGCGGCTATCGACTACGTCAATGGCAATGAAAGTCGCGACAATTTTGTGCGTGGCTCTGAAGGTTTGCTGATGGCACCGGCACAAGCGGTTCCGAACATGCTGGAACGCATGGGCCTAAGTTTCGACGATATCGACTTCTTCGAAATTCACGAAGCTTTCGCTGCTCAAGTGCTGTGCACTATGAAGGCTTGGGAAGATCCTAAGTTCTGCAAACAGTACCTGGGCCGCGACAAGCCCGTCGGCAAAGTGCCACGTGAAAAGTTGAACGTGAAAGGCAGCTCTTTGGCTTACGGCCATCCCTTTGGCGCTACCGGTGCACGCATCGTCGGCACCTTGGCCAAGATCCTAGAAGAAAACAAAAAGGGCCGCGGCCTGATTTCGGTCTGCACCGCAGGTGGTATGGGTGTAGCGGCAATCATCGAACGCCCATAGAACAATAGGTCGGGTTCATCCCGACTTTGTTGCTTGAACACGAACCGCAAACCTGAACTGGGTTTGCGGTTTTTTTTCGTCTTTAAAAAATGCGATGGAACGGATTGCAGCGATCAAGCGTGTGAATCTCACGCCCCAAATATGGGGACATAAAAACACACGGAGATCTTCAATGCGCCTACGCGCCTCGCTACTAGGCTTAAGTTGCCTGCTTGTCAGTCAAACTGTTTTCGCCAACATTCCAGCCTTTATCGCCTTCCATCAGCCGCTGCCTTCAGGCATAGCTCAAGAGCTCACTCTAAAAGGTATTGAGCAGGGTCGGGTTATCCCCACTATCAATGCTGTTTCTGTTGTTGCTCCACGCGAAGTTCTGGAACTGTATGCCGCTGATCCACGGGTTAAAGCGGTCACCTTGCAGCGTAAATTGCAGTTGCATATGTATGCATCTCGTGAACAAATCCAAGCGAATGACCTGGACCAAGCCGAATTTTTCAATCCAGGCAGCGGAGAACTGGACCGCCCTGCGGTCACCGGCGCTGGCGTCACGGTGGCCGTCATCGATAGCGGTGTGTTTTCGCTGCACCCTGATTTCGGCATTCCGGGCGAGTCGCGCATTGTTGCTGGTGCCAATTTTGAATTGTCATTGGCCAATCGAATGCTAGGGGTTTTGTCGGTTGAGCAATGGGACCAATACGCCGAAGCGACAGCCCTGTTAGCGCTGCAAGACGAAGTGGGACATGGCACACATGTCTCCGGCACCATTGCTGGCGATGGCTTTTCCGCTTCGGGCTTGGATAATCGCGGCATCGCTCCTGGCGCACAGATCGTTTCTTTGAAGATTGCCAGCGCTGCCAACGGTGTTGTCGTGGATGCTGGGTTTGAAGCCGGTGCGGTCACCGCCATCGACTATTTGATTCGGCACCGCGAAGAATTGGGCAATGTACGCGTTGCCAATAATTCCTGGGGCTTATTGGAAGAAGAAGCTGAAGGTTTATTGGGACCTACCGACTTTGACCCGGTTGCTGAAATCGTACGTGCCGCGGTCGACGCCGGCATCGTCATGGTGTTTTCAGCTGGTAATGATGGCCCAGAAGCAGACACCGTTCGCCCTATCCCCAATGCCATGGAAGAGGTCATTTCGGTCGCCTCTGCCTGCAAAAATCATGATGGCTGTACCCCTGGCGGCATGAGTGGCTTTTCGTCACGCGGTGCAAGCGTGGACATCACTGCTCCCGGCGACAATATTCTTTCGACCGCCTCACCGTCAGTACTGTACCCACTGGGACAAACAGGCTATTTCGGTGACGCACCGCAAGACCAATTACAAAACCACGTGGCATACACCCACATGAGCGGCACCTCTATGGCTTCACCCCACATTGCTGGTGTGGTTGCTTTGGTCGTTCAAGCCAATCCGGAGCTCACACCGGCACAGATCCGCGATGTTTTAATTCGCACTGCGGATGACATGGTGGTGGAAGGTGATGCCGAACTGGTGCCTGGCTTTGACAACGCTTCAGGCTGGGGCTTAGTAAACACCCGTAAAGCCGTTGCATTGGCTGCAAATTACTTCGAAGCAGACGCACCTGCAGACGATACTGACGACAGCGAAAGCGACGAAGAAGCTCGCAGCACGAATATCAGCCGTGGCGGTGCACTGTCTTGGACTTTGATGCTCATACTGGGCCTGCTCGCGGGTCGCAACAAGCTGAAGGCTTAAGCGCTGATACGCAAAAGTCGATAGGGGGACACCAAAAACCTAGGGCATAGATCCTAGGCAAGGTGCGGGGAGAACAAGGGGCCGCTTATGCGGCCCTTTTATTTTGTCAGCAGCAATGATGTTTCGCGCTCAGAACCAAATTCAGCTCCAGCCAAGCACGCAGCCGCCAGTAGCAAAAAACTGGCCTGCACAACTTCTTGACCCGACTGACCCGCCATTAAAAACAGCACGACGAAAACTCCACCAGCACGATGCAGTTGGTTCGTCATTCGGCTTTTACGAGATTTACCTAAGCTAGACATTGCAGACTCCTGATAATTGATAAGGGTAGTGTGAGCACCCTCAGGCTCAATGCATGAGCCTGCAAGATTCATACTCAAACTCCACAGCAAACGGTATGCTTATTGGTTGGGGAACAATTTGGATTTCATACATGCAAGCACGCGAACACTGGGGTAGCCGCTTTGGCTTTGTGATGGCGGCGGCCGGTTCTGCCGTCGGCTTGGGCAACATCTGGAAATTTCCGTATGTCACAGGTGAAAACGGCGGCGGCGCTTTTTTGCTGCTGTACCTGGCATTCATCTTGGTGTTTGGCGTTTCTCTGGTCATGGCTGAAATGGCCATAGGCCGCATGACGCAAAAAAACCCTGTCGGTGCTTTTAAGCAATTAGCCGGCGGCGCATGGCCTTTGGTGGGTTATCTCGGCGTAGCAACCGGCTTCATCATTTTGTCTTTTTACATCGTGATCGCCGGCTGGACGGTCGCCTATATGGTGTTCATGCTCAGCGGCGAACTGGCCACCACCGACAGCGCTGAAATTGCCCATGTGTTCACCAATCTCATTGGCGGTAGTTTCTGGCCCTTAGTGCTGGCAGCTATATTTCTGCTGACAACCTGCGGCGTCGTCATCGGCGGTATTGGTCGCGGAATAGAGCGCGCCTCACGCTTGCTCATGCCGGCCCTGTTCATAATGTTGTTGGTACTGGTCGGACGTGCAGTCACCTTGGATGGTGCCGGTGAAGGCTTAGCCTTTTATCTAGTACCAGACTTCTCCAAAGTCACCGGCAGCACCTTTACTGCAGCCATCGGCCAGGCGTTCTTTTCTTTGTCATTAGGCATGGGTGCACTGATTACCTACGGCTCCTATTTGTCGAAAACAGAACGGCTGCCCGGCGCTGCTTTTATGGTGGTCGGCCTAGATACGCTGGTCGCCGTTTTAGCCGGTTTAATGATCCTACCCGCAGTCTTCGCTTACGGATTGGATCCTGGCGCTGGCCCGGGTTTAACCTTCATCACATTACCTGTGGTGTTTGCACAAATGCCCGCCGGCACCATCTTCGGCTTTGTCTTTTTTGCCCTGCTTTTTGTTGCCGCGCTGACCTCGGCGGTATCCTTGCTCGAAGTCGTCGTCACTTGGCTAGTCGATGAGCAAAACATGGGGCGCGGCGCGGCCGTGGCTGTGGCTGCAAGCGTTTGTATGCTGCTGGCCATACCTTCAGCACTGTCACAAGGTGCTGTCGACGGATTCGTCTTCGGCGGGAAATCCTTTCTGGATTGGGCCGCACAACTAACCGATATTTTGTTACCGCTGGGCGGCCTGTTAACCGCATTATTTGTGGGCTGGGTCATGGGACCGCGCATAGTGGATGAGATCACCAACCACGGAGAAGTACCCTTCCCCTTGGCCAAACTGTGGTTATTCATCTGCCGCATCATCGCGCCACTGGGCATTGCCTGGGTGCTCATCGCAGGATTTATCTAATGCAAACTTTGATGGACATACTCGGCGCAATCAACGGCGTCATGCTCTCAGTGCCAGTACTGCTGGCCTTGTTGAGTATCGGCGTTCTATTCACATTCTGGAGTGGGTTTTGCCAATATCGCTCTTTGACCCACGGTGTCGGCTTATTAAGCGGCAAGCACGATAGCGACGACGCACCCGGTGCGATTACACATTTTCAGGCCTTGTCAGCGGCACTCTCAGCCACCGTTGGCTTGGGCAATATTGCCGGCGTTGCCATAGCCGTAGAACTGGGCGGGCCAGGCGCGGTGTTTTGGATGTGGATGGTTGGTTTTGCAGGCATGGCCATCAAAAGCGTGGAAGTCACCTTGTCCATGCTCTACCGCAACACTGATGACCCCGACAATCCGCACGGCGGCACCATGTGGGTGGCCGCACGCGGGCTAAAGGAAATGTTCCCATCCCTGGGTAAGCTCGCAACGCTCATTGGTGGCTTGTTCTGCCTGCCGCTCATTTTGTTCGCCCTCACCGGCGGCAATATGTTCCAAGCTTGGAGCGTCGCGGAAACCACCCACAGTTACTTTGGTATACCGACATGGATCTCTGGTGTCGTTATGGCCACCGTGGTCGGCTTAGTGATACTCGGCGGCATCAAGCGTATTGGCCTGATTGCTGGCACTTTAGTGCCACTGATGTGCGGGATATACATCCTCTGCGGCATTTTTGTCATTATCGTAAATGCAGATGCCCTGCCCTCCATCATTCGTCTGACTTTCAGCTCAGCCTTTAACCCTGCCGAAGCGTCCGGTGCCTTTTTGGGCGCCAGTATGGGTACCGCTTTTATCTTTGGCATGAAGCGCGCTTTGTTCTCCTCGGAAGCCGGCTTAGGCAGCGCACCGATTGCTCACGCGGCGGTAAAAACCAAGGAACCGGTGACCGAAGGTGTGGTTGCAGGCTTGGAGCCTTTCATCGACACTCTGGTGGTCTGCACCATTACCGCTTTGGTGATTTTGTCCAGCGGTGTGTGGCAACGCGGCCCCGCAGGGCAGTGGGATAGTGCACCCAACACGATTTTAGGAACCGACGGCTGGGAGCTGACCACGAATGAAGCCCCCAATGGTCCTTGGAAAGACGGCGATACCGTTTTCGTTGTGGTGGAAACCACATCTATGGGAAACAAAATCGAACATCATCGCTTGTATGGGGATGTTGCAGGAAAGCCAAACCGACTCGCGATTCAATGGCGTCCTATGCAGCACGACACCCAGCCTATGCTGGTCGATGGCGGTCTCTATGAAAACTTACCCGCCTCAACTCTGACTGCACGCGCCTTTGACACCGGCTTTGAAGGCTTGGGTCGCTGGATGGTGACTATCACAATATGGCTGTTTGCCATCTCAACCATGATCACTTGGTGCTACTACGGCGAACAAGGCATGGTGTACCTGTCTGGCAATAAATTCATACTGCCATTTCGGGTGATTTGGTGCGCTTTGATTGTAGTGTCCTGTTTGGGCCTGATTCGCACAGTCAACGAAATTGACACCATATCCACAGTTGCATTGGGCTTTATGATGGCGATCAATTTACCGGTGATGTTAGTGCTGGGCGGCAAGGCCATGGCGGCTTACAAAGACTACTTCCGGCGCTTACAAGCTGGTGAGATCACAGAAGTCTGAACATGGCAAAAAAAACCGGCGTATTGCTGGTCAATTTGGGCACCCCTCAAGCGCCCACTGCAGCTGAAGTGCGGCGCTATTTGGCGGAATTCCTAGCCGATAAACGTGTGGTGGAAATTCCCCGTTTGCTGTGGCTACCGCTGCTGTACGGGATTATTTTGCCTCTACGCTGCAAGCGTGTCGCTGGGAATTACGCCCAAATTTGGCTGGATCGCGGCTCGCCTTTGGCTGTTTACACCAGCGACATCGCACACGCTTTACAAGAACAACTGGGCTGCCCTGTTGTTGCCGCTTATCGCTACGGTCAACCCAGCCTGCAAACGGGGCTTGATGCCTTACAAGAACAAGGCTGTGATGGCATTGCCGTACTGCCGCTGTATCCACAATTCTCGGCCACCACCAGCGCCACCGTTTTTGACAAAGTCAGTGACATATACCGCCAGCGACGCGACATGCCGAGCTTGAATTGGATTGCTGAGTATCATGCCGATCCTGGTTATATTCACGCGCTCGCCAACAGCGTGCAACAACACTGGCAGCAAAACGAACGGGCTGAGCGTTTATTGATGAGCTTCCATGGCCTGCCGCAACGCAACGTGGATGAAGGCGACCCTTACCAAAAGCAATGTCGGATCACAGGCCAACTATTAGCTGAAGCCTTAGAGCTCAAGTCAGATGAGTGGGGGCTCACCTACCAAAGCCGCTTTGGAAAACAGGTCTGGCTGCAACCCTATACCGAGCCCACTTTGCAAAGCTGGGCAGAGCAAGGAGTGCGGTCCGTGGACATTATTTGTCCCGGTTTTCCGGCTGATTGCCTTGAAACTCTCGAAGAAATCCGCATACAAGCTGCTGAAACCTTTGTTGCCGCAGGCGGCAAAGCCCTGCGATACATCCCCGCGCTAAACAGCGAGCCTGAACATATCGATGCTCTAGCTCAGCTATTACAGCCCTATTTGATTCCCTAAGAAATTTGAATGATTGAAATTCTCCTGCAATACGGTTTGTTTTTAGCCAAAGCCGTCACCCTCGTCGCCGCAATTCTTTTCGTTGTGGGCACACTGGCCACCTTAGTGCGCCAAGCGCGCGAACAGTTGGCCGAGCAATTGGACATCAAAAACATCAATCGTCGTTATGAAACGATGGCGGAGATCCTGAATCAGGAGTTGATGAGCCCAGAACAAAACAAAGAACAACAAAAGCTTAAAAAGAAAGAACAAAAGGCAGAAGCCAAGGCCGCAAAGAAGGGGCATAAACCCTCACGCCCGAAATTGTTTGTTTTGGATTTCGATGGAGATATCCGAGCTAGCGCGGTAGAAAACTTGCGGGAAGAAATCAGCGCCATACTGCAAGTCGCCAAAGCCGAAGACGAAGTCCTGGTCAAGATAGAATCCGGTGGTGGCTTGGTACACAGCTATGGTTTGGCCGCATCTCAGCTACGCCGACTGCGCGACAAAGATGTACGCCTGGTTGTTGCCATCGACCGCGTTGCCGCCAGCGGTGGCTACATGATGGCCGGTGTCGCGGAGCACATCATCGCCGCACCTTTCGCCATCGTCGGTTCAATCGGGGTTATCGCTCAAATCCCTAACTTCAACAAAGTATTGAAGAAAAACGACATCGACTTCGAAATGATTACCGCAGGCGAATACAAACGCACTTTGACCATGTTCGGTGAGAACGACGACAAAGCGCGGGAAAAATTTCGCGAAGAAATCCAAGACACGCACGAGCTATTCAAAGAGTTTTTGCTGGATAACCGCCCCAATTTGGATTTGGACAAAGTGGCGACCGGTGAACATTGGTATGGCAAACGTGCTTTGGAAATGGGCTTGATCGATGAAATCAAAACCAGTGATGACTACTTGTTACAAAGCCTCAAAACGCGTGACATCTACACCATTGCATACAAAACACGTCAAGCCTTGAGCGAGCGTCTGTCTCATGCCGTACAGGCTTTTCGCAAACCCATGGCGGTTAATCGCCATGACGCAGTGCGCTTACAAAGCGAATAAAGCCCTGACAAATCAGGCACCCTACTGAGAAAAGCTGGAGAGCACCATGCAGATTCGTAGCGACGACCTTAGCCATAACATGCCTATCCCTGGCCGCTGTGCATTTGGGGTGATTGATCCACAACAGCACGTTGCTTTGTCGGACAACCGCAATCCTCACCTAACATGGTCGAACATTCCCGAAGGCACACAATCGTTTGTGATTTGTTGCATCGATACCGATGTACCGACCAAGGCCGATGATGTGAATCAAGAAGGTCGTGTGGTTCCGGCCGAACTGCCGCGCACTGAATTTGTGCACTGGCTGATAGCGGATATTCCTGCTGGCATCACCGACATTGACAACGGCCGCTGCTCAAAAGAAATCACCGCCGGTGGTAAGTCCTCTCCTGCAGGCCCAGATGGTAGCGTACAGGGCGTGAATGACTACACCGCTTGGTTTGCTGGCGATGCCGATATGGCTGGCACTTACTTAGGTTACGACGGCCCTTGCCCACCCTGGAATGACAGCTTGGTTCACCATTACCACTTCACCGTGTACGCGGTGGACCAAGAAAGTCTGAATTTACCCAAAGGCTTTGATCTCACCGCATTACGCAAAGCCTTAGAAGGTCGTGTGCTCGGCGAAGCCACGCTTACGGCCACCTACAGCCTCAACCCCGCAGTTCCTGCTTAAACTCGCGCAAATACGTATGGCACGCAATGGCAAGGCCTGTGCGCGACGAGAATTCGATAAGCATCTCGCCGTTTACGGAACCCTGCGAACGGATTCGAGTCACAGCAACACTTCATTCAAACAATAAAGCTCCTATGCACAAAACCCTGCTCGTTTGTACTGCTCTGCTACTTGGCACCTCTGCCCATGCAGCCATCCCCCAAGCGGCGATTAACGGTGAAGTTCCCAGCCTCGCGCCGATGCTCAAAACCGTCACTCCGGCGGTGGTCAACGTTTTGATTAAGGGCCACGGAAAAGCACAACATCCGTTTTTCAATGACCCGAATTTCCGCCAATTCTTCGGCGACCGCGTACCAGAACGTGAAGTACGCGGCCTTGGCTCCGGCGTAATTGTGGATGCGAAAAAGGGCTTGGTACTCACCAATCACCATGTCATTGCCGAAGCCGATGAAATCAAAATTCGCTTAGCGGATGATCGGGAATTGGTCGCCGAATTGGTTGGTTCGGATCCAGACAGTGACCTCGCAGTCTTGCGCATACCCGCTGAAAACCTCACCGCAGTGACCATGGGCAACTCCGACACCCTAGAAGTCGGTGACTTCGTCGTCGCCATTGGTAATCCTTTTGGCCTGCGCCAAACCGTCACCTCTGGCATCGTTAGCGCCAAGGGCCGCTCAGGCCTGGGCAACCGCTATGAAAACTTCATACAAACAGATGCGTCGATTAACCGCGGAAACTCAGGCGGCGCTTTAGTCGACTTGCGTGGCCGCCTCATTGGCATCAACACGGCGATTATTTCCACCAGCGGCGGCAGCGTCGGTATCGGCTTCGCGATTCCAGTCAAGCTGGCGGTTTCGGTCATGGATCAAATCGTCGAGCACGGCAGCGTTAAACGCGGCATGCTGGGAGTGATAGGCCAAGATTTAACCCCTGATTTAGCCAAAGCCTTTGGCATGGACGCCGCTCGCGGCGCCGTTGTCGCCCGTGTGCTGGATGACTCCGCAGCGAAATCTGCCGGCCTGCAGCCCGGTGACATCATCACCCATGTCAACAAGCAGGAAATTCGCAACTTCGATGCTCTGCGTAACGCCATAGGCCTACACCGTGAAGGCGATAAGGTCACTATCCACTTTTTGCGCGACGGCAAGAAAATGAGCGTCAAGTTGGCATTAGGAAAGAGCCAAGACCCGACCTCAAGCAACGTGGAACATCCCAAACTACAAGGCGCCAAACTGAGTCAACTTCCGGATGATCATCCGCTGGCCGAGCAGTTAGAAGGCGGAATACTGGTTGAAGACATCGCCAAAGGAAGTCCCGCTGCAAGCAGTGGCTTGCGCAGCGGTGACGTTATCGATTCGGTAAACCGCAAGCCGGTGAAATCGATTAGCGAGCTGCAGAGCATCGTGTCGGAACTGGAAGAAGATGCCCAGGTGCTGTTGCATCTGCATCGCGGCCAAGGCGCATTGTTCTTGCTCTTGCGATAAATTCAGCATTGAACAAAGCCCGGCGCAATGCGTCGGGCTTTTTTATGGTCTATCGGACGTTTCGGACGCTGTGTTCACAGCAACCCTGCCTCGAATCCGGGCTTTACCGGCGAAACCAGCCAATACGATGAATCCCAGCAATAGATAAAACACAGCATGTCCGTAGCGTGTGTACACGCTTAGGCGCTGATTCAAAGGCACCTCATGGCACTGCGCACCATAATCGCCATTGCTCAATGTGGATAACCAGCGTCCATTCGGCAGTATCGCACCCGCTAATCCGGCATTGACTGAGCGTACAATGCTGCGTCGATTTTCCACCGCGCGCAGCCGAACCATAGCGAGATCCCAGTGACTGATAAGGGGGCTGCGAAACAAGCTGAAATTGGCCATGTGCAGAAACAACTCAGCCCCCTCAATGGTGGCTTGACGCAAATCTGCAGCGAAATGGACCTCGAAGCAAATACTCGGCGAAAGAACCGGCAAGTCCATGATTTTAAAAACACTGGGCCCGTCACCCGCTGACAAATGATCCACCGCATGCCCCGCAAACGCCTTCTCGTACGCCGGGATCAAACGACTTTTGCGGTGTTCCGCCACCAGTCCAGATTCGTTATAAAGTCGAGCAGGAAAAATGCGTTGACCTGCGTGCTTAACGTGACAGTTAGCGAGCACCGGCCGCTGCAATTCGGTCGCCAATTCTCCCGCCCTTTCGCAGCTGCGATCAGTAGCACCGACGGCGCGAGGTGTTTCCGGCCAAACCACGGCCTGGCACTGTGGATTGCGCGCTAAACCTTGACGAGTTAATTCAACCGCAGATCGCGCAGGGCCTTGTCGTGCATCCCTCAACAGCACCTGATCTCCCGAACGTGACGGCCATTGAGATTGCATGCCCAGCACCCGAAAGCTTTGCCCTGCTTCATGTGCAAGGCTGCGCTGCGACCAAAGCCCATAACTCAGCGCGGCGACTAAGGGCAAGACCATGGCAAGTGCAGCGATGCAGGCCGCAGTCCCTCCTCGGCGCGCGTGCAGTATGAAATGAGCGACACCGGCGTTCACGGTGAGTAGCAGACCTAGCAACAAGGCCTCTCCCCCCACATCGGCAAGCTGAATCAGGGCTGGTGATGAACTGATCAATACCACCGGGGTATAGGGGAATAATTTGGGGCTCAACATAATCAGCAGCGCGAGGACAAAACCAACTCGCCATGGGCTCAACCAGTCATCCTCCGAGGATCTGAGCTTGAGCCAGAGCACCGCAAACACCGCGTAAGGCAGGGCTAGGCTGGCAAAGAACAGCAGCAATAGCACTGCATCTGGTAAAACCAAGCCGGGATTGACCGCTACAGCATGCTCAAAAGTTTGCCATTTGCCGGTGGCGTAATGGGTCATCGCACCCAATAGGGTCCAGCCGAATGCGCGCCTAGCATCACCGTGTTGCATGAGCAAAAACACAGGCGTGAGCGCGACCCCGGCCAAGTAAACTTGCCCTCCTAGGCCGGGTGTGGCGAGCCAGCTGAGCCCTGCGCACAAACCGACCAAGACTAGACGCACGACTAAATTGCGGGCCTGCACCAAAACACCGCGATTCACAGCGTTGTCTATGACCGCCGAGACCAACCTACGCGTAATCCCCAGAGGCTGATCAGCAGACTTAGCAGCAGTGGCGTCATCGCACCGCTAGCCGAGCCACCGGCTGGCGTCTTGTTTTTCGCCTCGCCCCAGGTATAGCCAAGAGCCTGCGGCGTACCGTAGGCGAAATTCTCAGTTTCAGCATTGTAGCCTTCGAGCAACAAATAGACGTCCAAATCAGCCGCGCTAAAACCCTCCGGAAGCTCCGGGTCCAGTAGCGCATCCGGCACAATATAGTCGCGCTTCAAACTGAGAAATTCCGGTGAAATAGGCACGGGTTGCTCAAAGTAGAACGATACCCAAAGATAGTTCGGATCCGACAGCGCAAAAGACTGCATACCGGGGTTGATTCGATCCCCCGCCTGCGGTGACACGGTATATTGATACTCCTGAAAGACATCGTAAATATCGATAGCCAGTTCCAACACATCACCGTTGTCATCTGTCACAAAACGGATTTCGGCGTTCAAGGGGCGATTTGCGAAGCTGTCATAGTATTTGGGGTCGCGCGCGAGCTCTTCGGCTTCTTGGTACATAAGATACTGTGAAACCCATAGCTGGCCGCCTTGTGACAGCGCGTCACCGGATTCTGGAATAAAATCAGTATCTATGAGACTTGCCGCGAGCAACCGCGGCAAGCCATCGCCTAAATCAAGAAAATACGCTTCCCGAAACCAGCCGCTGGCACTGTAATTCTGCTCAGCTTGCTTTTGCGCTGGCAATCCCAGAGTGACAACATACAAATCTTCCTGATCGAAGTACGGTGAGATGTAAGTGACGTAAGCGTAGACTTCATCTTGCACACCAGCGATGGTGCCTTGCAGAGTTTCTCCACCCAGATTTTTCCTCATACTGGAATTGGAATCCACAGGCGTACGTAAGCGCTTATAGCTGATGTGCGACTTCAGCGTATCGTCGCAAGAAATGGGCAGAGCGATGCTGACTTGAGGGATGGCCACTACCAGCGCCGCAAAAAGCAGGCCCGTCGAGACTATAGTTAATCTCATAACGAACTCCTGCTTCGGAACCGACGGCCCAACCATGTCAATTGCAGCAAAAGCAGAAGCGGCGCGCCAAGCCCACCGCTACCACTGGAAGCCATTGCTGTATCCGGCGTGTTGCTGTTTGCTTTGGCTTCGCCCCAGGTATAACCCAGCGTGGCGGGCAAGCTGTAAGCAAAATTGCCATTACTATCCACGCCTTCGAGAATCAAATCTAAAGTCAGGTTCGTGGCGTCAAAATCACCAGGCAAAGCATCGTCCAATGCTCCATTGGGGACAAAGTACTGGCGCGACAGCACAATGTCTTCTTCTATCTCAAGCAAATCGTTAGCGTAGTAGCGCACGTAGAGCACGTCTGGATTTTCTAAGTCATAGCCCAGTAGTCCTGGGTTGTAGCGGTCGCCAACTTTTGGCTCGACGCTGTACAGATAATTGAGCTCGTCGTCATAGATATTGATTGCGACTTGCTTAACCCGGCCCTCGTCATCTGTTACAAATTCGACATCCGCTAAAGAAGCTCGGTCGGGGTAATTCGCATAGAAATCCGGGTCAGTATCCAGGCTCTCCTTTTCCTGGTAGAGAACATAGCGATTGGTCCATAGCTGACCGGACTCAACCAGAGCCTCCTCGCCATTGGGCACAAATTGTGGATCAACCAGTTCAGCAGAGAACAAGCGTGGCACTCCGTCGCCCAAATCGAGAAAGAACGCCTCGCGATGCCAACCAGACGCTGCATAACGTGCTTCGCCTTGCGACGACGCGGGCAATGCCAACGCAAGCAATTGCAACTCTAATCCATCAGACGAAGCCACCCACGGGAAGGTGACAGCTGCTTGAACAACTTCCCATTCACCTGGCAGTTCACCGGCTAATTCCTCGCCCCCGAGCTCCTTAGCAACCGTTTTTGCCAAGCGCAGACTGTCCGCTCGTTTGTATGAAACGGAAACACTTCCAACTGAGGGAAGAAACTTATTTCGCTTGCTGCCATCGTCCGTATCGCCGGGGCTCCCACTACTGAGACCTCCACTTGCCAAAATTGTCGTTGGACACAACAATGCGATCCAAACTGTCAAAACAAAAATTTTCATCCTGTTCTCCAATAATTCTTAGCTGGCGCAGTCTCTCTTTGCCACCATGAATTGATGCTAACAGTGCTGGAGCAACGGACTTTGCACAGCGTCCTCATACTATTTGCGCAGAGTTTTTAGCTACGAAGTCAACAGGTTCATAACCCAGGATTCGAAGGTGTGTGAATTCTGTTCACGTTGCTGAGCATCACCCGCCCGGTCATGTCGCGCCCGCAGACTTATGGCATCTTGGCGCGCCGCACCAGGGGTCATATCGAACTCGGCCCTGAATGCGCGATTGAAACTGGGAATATTGCTAAAACCCCAGTCATAGGCGATGGAACTGATCGAATAGTGCCGCAGGTTAAATACAATCAAGTCCCGCAATACACGGTGCAAGCGGCGACGGAGAATATATTGCGCCACGCCACCATCATCGCTAAAAAGTGCGAACAGACGCGTACGCGAGCAAGGCACTTTTGCGGCAATCATCGCCGGACTTAAATCCGGACACCGCAGCAAGCTTTCAATGGCATCGTTGGCACGCATGCGCATAGAGCTACGCAGCGCAGTATTGTCGTCTGGTAAATCCCCCATCGCGGATTGCAAGGCGGCAACCACCAAGGCCACCGTCATATCGCCGACCACAGTTGCTTCTACGTCACTCAAATGCGCTGCGTCACGATACAAACTGTGCATGTGTGCAACGAGGATCCGAGGCATGGCAGCGTCCACTTGCAGTACATGTTGATGCGCATTGTCCAATGACGACATTTGTTCAAGCAATGTCGCACGCGGGAGGC
>JBPOFU010000049.1:0-20090 GCA_051252075.1 Oceanococcus sp.
TGAAATCTCCTTGAAGATTTTCCGCGATGATAGTGAACGTACCCGATGGGTCGCTTTTGAGTGAGCGGACAATCGAAGATCCATTCGTCGAAGCAAGAAGTACAAATATTGCGGTATCGCTATTGCCTACACGTACTGCTGTGCCATCGACAGGGAACGACGTTGAAATGAGTGGTGCGCTCAGGTCGGTGGTAGAAAATGAGAAAAATCGCCCTCCAGAAGCTATGTAGATCGTATTGTCATCGCCATCAACGATATCGCGAGTGCGCTCATTCCGGTCGGTTCTATCTACACCATCGTTTTGTAGAAAATCCCTCGCATTTTTAGTTTCTTCGTCATAAAAAACGAAGTGATCTTCACCACGATCCATGTCGTGGAAAGCGACAATTCGTTGTGCCGGCGTAACTGCATAATACGCGCCGAGTCGTTTAAGAGCAGAAATTTCCTGGGAGGAAAACCCATCAACCTGTTCAATTGAGCTGAGGTTAGGTGCTATTCGTAGAATTCGAATTCGGTTATCGCTGTATGCCGTACAAATGAAGGATTGGAGCTTACCTAGCTCTGTGTATGTAGGCACAATCGATTGGAGGCAATCGTCAAGTGGGACACCCGGTCCGGGTGAATTTAAGGCAACACCTAATACATTTTGTGCGCGGGTGGAAACACAGTCACCAGGAGTGCCATCAAATGTAATTACGGATTTTGATATATCGGAGAGGTCGTAATAAAACCCAGTGATACGGCATCGAGCAGACTCCAGCACTGAAGACTTGAGTTTTGTTACTGGATCGATTGCCACGGCTCCAACCGAAGTTAGCGCGAGGGTGAAGTCAAGTGTCCCGGGAAAAATTACACCTTCTGATTCGTTCAACGATAATGTCAGAATGTTTCTGGCATTTGCTCGATCAAATCGGGAGGTAATGCCCTCAATAACTGGCTCGGTGGTTAATAAATTTTCACTGTTTAGTGTTGTTAGCCAGAGCTTCTTGTCTGGTGTCAGAAAAGTTGAGTACTCCGATTTTGGTGTATCGATAACAGAGGTGGAGCTGCTTCCGCCCCCACCACCGCAGCCTACGCAGATGAGGGTGAGAATTGAGCCCAAATAGACATTCATTCGACTAGCAATTGATCGGCTCATTTACGCTCTCTAAAAGAAACTTAACTAGATTCTCACTCAATTTCCGTTCACCTAGCAAATAGACGCCGAGGAACCCTTCAACCATAACCCCGCCATGAGCCACTTTCATCTAAGCTGGCCTATACGCGAATCTATGCTGAAGGCAGGCGGCTCAAACGCCACACTGGCCGCAGTGGGCTCAATGTGATGCAATGGTAACTATCTGAATGGTAAGCGGTGAATGTCTTGGAGGAGGGGCAAGCGCGCTAAACGCTGACTTTGGGCATCGAAATACGCTGGCAAGCTCACGGGTTGATGGCGATCAAAAATCTCCCACCGGTTCATTTTGGCGGTATGGGTGGCAGTATGGAGTTGGTGTTTGATCGGATTAGTCATTTAAAAACAGCGTATTAATTCCACGTTATTGATCCTCTTTCGGCACCAGATAGCCTATTCAAAGGCACCCAATTCAGCCCGAATACCTAGTGTTTTCGGGCCTTTTTGTGGCTGCGGTATGCATTGTGATTTTCTTCCATAGACCGTGGGTTTCGATCGCAGTGATGCCCGGTCGGCCAGTGGTTAATGCGGTGCATAAAAAAGGGGCAAGCCTAGGCTTGCCCCTTTTACATGGTATTTGGGGTTTAGAAAATCCAACCGCCACCACCACAGCCGAACAGACCGCAGTTACTGTTAATTTCGGCCGTTACGGTTTGAGTTTTGCTGGAGGTTTGGCCAGCGCTATCTGTAACGGTCAGTGTCACGGTGTAGTCACCATCTTCAGCATATTCGTGACTGACGTTTACGCCGCTGGCATTGCTGCCATCGCCCAAGCTCCAGCTGTAACCGGCAATGCTGTTGTCGTCATTGGATGAACTGGCATCGAAGCTGCAGTTACGCTCGTCGCAATTGACGGTGAAATTGGCGTTCGGAGCACGATCAACGGGCGATGGTATGTCGCCGTCAGCAGACAGATAGACCAGGAGGTTGGGCGTGTTGGCGCTGACGTTGTTTAGGGTGCCAGCAGTCGCAGTGTCGACAATCGCTTGGCTTAAATCGGCGGGCGTCAGATTTGGTGTTTGTGATAACAATACTGCGGCTACTCCAGCGGCATGTGGGCTGGCCATGGAGGTGCCACTCATGACTTGTGAGCCTGTGTTGTTGTTGTAGTGGGCTGCCGTTATGTCGCTACCCGGTGCGAAAACGTCTACGCAAAGGCCATGGTTAGAAAAGGATGACTGCAAGTCATTTTTGTCGCTGGAAGCGATGGTCAAAGCCAAAGGTTCAGCGGAAGGGGAGGTGGTGCAGGCATCGGTGCTGTCGTTTCCTGCGGCGACCACAGGCAATACGCCAGCGTTGTAGAGATTGCGTGCAGCTTCTTCTTGAGCGCTGGAGCGACCATTGACGGTGCCGAGCGACATATTGGCCACAGCTGGGAATTCGGCGTTGTCCGCGACCCATTCCATGCCTGCAATAATGGCGGAGCCGGAGCCGGAGCCTAGGCAATCCAAAACGCGCACGGTGTGAATGGTGGCCTGTTTGGCTACACCCCAAGTGTTGCCAGCAGTGGTGCTGGCAACATGCGTGCCATGTCCGTTGCAATCATCCCAGTCATCTGGATCAGCGCTGCCAAAAAGAACCGCACCAGCAACGAAATTTTGCGAAGCACCTAGGCGGCCGGCGAATTCAACATGGTTAGGATTAATGCCAGTGTCGATAATGTAGACGTGCGCACCAGCGCCTGCACCATCAACGTGGTTGTAGGTGCTATCAAGCGGCAGGTTGATTTGATCGATGCGATCAATGCCCCAAGTCGCGTTGCTTTGGCTGGCGTTGGCGACAACCAAACGATCTTGCTCAATCGCACGAATCAAGGGATTCAAGCTGAGCAGTTCAGCTTGTTCAGCGCTCATGCTGGCGGCAAAGCCGAACAATACGGTGTCATACTGGTTCAGCAATTGGCTGCCCGGTAGGCTGGCGAGCAAACCACTAACAGTTTCATCCAGATTGGTGATATTGGAATGGTCTAGAGTGACAATGTACTGATCGTCAATTAAGCCTATGTCGCTGGCATGAGCAGATAGACTTAAACCGAGTGTGGCCACGAGGCCAAGAAAACCATTTTTCATAATTGCAAGGGCGTGGTTACGCCGCTGTAGTAAAGATGCGACGCATTTTGCGTGAGCGAAGCAAGCTTGTCTGTAGCGTAAACATGGCCAGCTTGTAGGGATTTCGTTACATAAGTGTTGTAGTGCCAGGATGACAGGATGACAGTGATTGATCAGTTTCTTGCCGATTTCGCCGGCTTTGTTTGGGGCATGCCATTGGTCATCTTGTTGCTCGGTGGCGGGTTTTTCCTGCTGCTATTGAGCCGTGGTGTGCCTTATCGCTTGTTGCCACATTCCATTTCTTTGCTACGTGGCAAAGGGATCGTCGAGGACGCTGAAGCAGAAGGCCAATTGAGCCACTACCAAGCGCTGAGCGCCGCTTTAGCTGGCACTATCGGCTTAGGCAATATTGCGGGTGTCGCGGTCGCGGTAAAGCTAGGTGGCCCGGGTGCGATTTTCTGGATGTGGATGACGGCGGTGGTCGGCGTAGCAACCAAGTTTTTCACCGGGACCTTGGCGGTGATGTATCGCGGTCGCGATGATAAAGGAGGGCTACGTGGCGGGCCTATGTACGTCATCCGCGAGGCCTTGCCGGCGGCGTGGCATCCCTTGGCAACTCTATTTTGTATTGCAGGAATGATTGGTTGTTTACCCGCTTTGCAGGTCAATCAATTGGTAGAAACCAGCCGTACCTTAGTTTTGCAACCCATGGGTTGGGACAGCCACTATGCACCGATTGTTCTCGGCTGTTTGCTGATGGCGTTCTGTTGGTGGGTAGTCCGAGATGGCATTAGCCGCATCGGCAGCTTTGCTGGGCGCATTGTTCCCATCATGTGCGTTTTATACCTATTTGCGGTATCAGGTATTTTGCTGCAACACTGGAACGAGGTCCCCGCAGCCCTTGCGTCTATAGTTGTTGAAGCTTTTAATCCGCAGGCAGCCGGTGTGGGTGGTCTGGTCGCGGTGATGCTGCTCGGTGTGCGACGCGGTCTGTTTTCGAATGAAGCGGGTATCGGCACGGAAGTCATGGCGCACGGCACAGCGAAAACCAGAGAGCCAGTGCGAGAAGGTATTGTGGCCATGATGGGTCCCATCATCGACACCTTATTAGTGTGTACCGCGACAGCCTTGGCATTGTTGGTGACAGGAGTTGCGCAGAGTAGTGATTTAACCGGCGCCAGCCTAACCAGTGCTGCTTTTGCGGTGACTTATGGTGGCTGGGGCACCTTGATGCTCTATTTAGCGGTGCTGCTTTTTGGCTTAACCACCCTTACAACCTATTGGTTTTATGGCGCTCAATGCGCTGTCTATTTGTTCGGAACACAGGCGGAGCGCCATTACCGCACGGCCTATCTTGTCTCTATTGTAGGGGTGGCCT
Source organism: Oceanococcus sp. (assembly GCA_051252075.1). Lineage (GTDB taxonomy): Bacteria > Pseudomonadota > Gammaproteobacteria > Nevskiales > Oceanococcaceae > Oceanococcus. Next base: position 4,601 of record JBPOFU010000049.1, read on the forward strand.
TGCTGCCTCTAAATGCTGCACTGAATTTGATCGACGGTATGTATGCGTTGATGGCAATTCCAACGATGACGGCTACGATTATTTTGTCACCCAAGGTTTTGGCGGCGAGTCATGCCTATCGCTTGCGATATTTATCGGGGCGGGCCTAGAGGATATTTGCTATACATGGCTTTGTGTCGGACACGGTTCTGCTAAAATCCCTGCGTAGACGTGATGCTTGTCCCATCCCCCCCCCAATATATGAAGCGAATTCGCACTATTAATGCGTATGCGCTAACTGAATTTTTCGAAAGGAGTGAGTAATGAATCTTGATGTGCTGAGTGCGACAGCACTTGAGTTGGTCGGCAAAGGTCGGGGCATTTTAGCCGCTGATGAGAGCTCGCCCACAATCAAGAAGCGCTTTGACTCCATCGGGGTAGAGTCCACCGAAGAGAGCCGTCGTGCTTATCGCGATATGTTGTTTTCTACGCCTGGCGTTGAGCAACACGTTAGCGGTGTGATTCTTTACGAAGAAACTTTGTTTCAAAAAGCAGCTGATGGAACGCCGTTCCCGCAAATGCTTGCGGCGAAGGGAATCGTTCCTGGCATTAAAGTCGACAAAGGTGCAAAACCTTTAGCTTGTTCTGAAGGCGAGACGATCACAGAAGGCTTGGATGGTTTGCGTGATCGTTTAATCGAGTTTCGTAAGGCGGGTGCACGGTTTGCCAAATGGCGTGCAGTGATCAACATCAATGATGAATCGCCCAGCATGTATTGCTTGGATACCAATGCTCACGCTTTGGCGCGTTATGCGGCTTTGTGCCAAGAGCAAGATATCGTGCCCATCGTAGAGCCAGAAGTGATCATGGATGGCAGTCACGATTTGGCGACCTGCGAAGACGTGACCTCAGCGGCCTTGTCGACTGTATTTGGGCACTTGGATGCTCAAGGTGTGGCTTTTGAAGGCATGTTGCTGAAGCCCAATATGGTGATTTCTGGGACGCAGTGCGCTGAACAGGCGGATGTGCAGACAGTTGCGGCAGCTACAGTGCGTTGTTTAAGGCGCTATGTGCCTGCTGCTGTGCCCGGCATAGTGTTTTTGTCTGGTGGGCAGAGTGATGCCTTGGCAACAGCTCATTTGGGGGCCATGAACAAGCTAGGGCCACACCCTTGGGTAATGAGCTTTTCCTATGGTCGTGCTCTGCAAGCGGCAGCTTTGCGTGCTTGGGGCGGTGCTACAGAAAATGTGGCTGCAGGGCAGGCTGCGTTTATGCATAGAGCGCGTTGTAATAGCGCTGCGGCTTTGGGTGAGTACTCAGCTGACATGGAAAGTGCCGCTTAAGCGGTGCCCCAATCCTTGTTAAAAACGGCTGGCATTGACCAGCCGTTTTTTTATCCGGCTTCTGGCACGGTGCAGGCTTCAGAAATTTCCTGTAACAACTGAGTGTAAATTTCAATCAATTGGGTGTAGTCACTGAGCCGTAAATGCTCATTGAATTTATGAATACTGGCGCTGACTGGACCCAATTCAATCACCTGCGCACCCAGCGGTGCTAGAAAGCGACCATCGGATGTGCCGCCGCCGGTGAAATGCGTGGCGGTGCGGCCTGTGGCAGCCAAAATTGCAGCATCAGTACAATGGGTCAGCAGGTCGGGCGCGGTGTAATAGGGCGTGCCCGTGTGCCACCAATCGGCGGTGTATTTTACTTCGTGGCGATCCAGGCAAGCGTGCACTTGCTGCTTGAGATCTTCGGCTTGCGAGGCTGGCGAATAGCGAAAGTTGAAAATGACTTTTGCATCGCCAGGTATGACATTGGTCACGCCTTCGCCGCTGTGCACATTGCTGATTTGAAAGCTGGTCGGTGGGAAGTCAGCGTTGCCTTGGTCCCACTGTGTTGCCACCAGCTCATTCAATGCGGGCAGCATGCGATGAACCGGATTATCAGCTTTGTGTGGATAGGCCACATGTCCCTGTACACCATGAACCGTGAGATTGCAGCCCAGCGAGCCACGTCGTCCTACGATGAAGCGGTCACCCACACTCTCATCCGCTGTGGCTTCGCCAACGATGACATAGTCAGGTGTAATGCCACGCTCTTGCAGTACTTGTGCGACATGACGGGTGCCATCACGACACGGACCTTCTTCATCGCTGGTGATGAGAAACGCCATGTCGAATCGCACGTTGCCAGCCATCACGTCTTCGACCGCAGTCGTCATCGCAGCCAAACCCGATTTCATGTCTGCCGCACCACGGCCATACAGCACGCCGTCACGAATGGTAGGGACAAAGGGATCGCTTTCCCATTGACTGCGGTCGCCAGGTGGCACGACATCCGTGTGCCCAGCAAAAACCAGCAGTGGAGCATCTTCGATACCGCAACGGCGTAGTGACCACAGATTGGTCACACCGTTGTGATTGATCCATTCGTGCTCAAATCCCAGAACAGACAGTTTGGCCGTTAGCAGATCGCAGCAACCAGCATCATCAGGGGTTAGCGAGCGGCGTGAGATCAGCTCTTGAAGTAGGGCTAAGCCACGACTTGCGCTGTCATTCACGACTGGGTAGCGGCTTCGCGCAGCAGTTCGTTGATACTCACCTTCGCACGTGTGCTGGCAGTGACTTGCTTAACGATCACCGCACAATTCAAATTGTAAGGGCCGCCAGGGCCGTTCTTCGGTAGGGAGCCAGCCACAACGACACTGCCAGCGGGTACGCGGCCGTAGCTGATTTCGCCTGTTTCGCGGTTGAAAATGGGCGTGCTTTGACCGATGAAAACGCCCATAGAAATGACCGAGCCTTGTTCAACGATTACGCCCTCAACGACTTCGGAGCGGGCGCCAACAAAACAGTCGTCTTCGATGATGGTTGGGTTGGCTTGCAGCGGTTCCAGAACCCCGCCTATTCCTACGCCGCCAGATAGATGCACGTTTTTACCAATCTGTGCGCAAGAGCCTACTGTGGCCCAAGTATCGACCATGGTCCCAGAATCCACATAAGCGCCGATATTGACGTAGCTAGGCATGAGCACGGTATTGGGGGCGATATAGGCGCCTTTACGCACCATCGCTGGCGGCACGACACGTGCGCCCAATTTCTGGAAGTCGTCGTTCGTCCAACCCGCGAATTTCGCAGGTACTTTGTCGAAGAATTGGGTTTCTCCACCATCAATAACGACATTGTCATGTAGACGGAAATACAGCAAAACGGCCTTCTTCAACCACTGGTTGACTTGCCATCCGCCAGCAATAGGTTCCGCAACACGCAGGCTGCCATTATCAATGCCAGCGATTGCTTGGCTAACGGCATCGTGTAGCGCGCTATCGCTAGGGTCTATATTGGCGCGGTTTTCAAAGGCGGATTCGATGAGGTTTTGCAATTGGTCCATGAGTCTATTTCTTTATGCGTCGGTGACGAGATTGATTTGGTCGGTAACACGTTCACGCAGTTCGTGAAGCAGGGCGGGGTCGCTAAGCGCCTGGCCCTTGGTGTCTGATAAAAAGAAAACATCTTCAGCGCGCTCGCCGATGGTGCCGATTTTTGCAGCGCGCAGTTGCACCGCCATTTCATCGAATACCAAGCCGATGGCAGCCAGCAAGCCAGGGCGGTCATCTGCGACCAGTTCCATCAGGGTTTGACGATGCGCGTTGTCCGGTGTGAAATAAATTTGTACGGGCGTTGTGAAATGCCGCTGCCGTTGGGTAATTCGTCGTCCTACTTTGGGGATAGGGGCGTGCGGATTCTCCAGAGCTTCAGCAAGTTTGCTGCCAATCTCTTGGCGACGTTCCGGGTCAACGATTTCCTTACCGTGGGCTTCACCGACGATAAAAGTGTCCAATACGTAGTCATCATTGGTGGAATGAATGCGCGCATCCAAAATGCTCAAGCCCAGTTGGGCTAAACAAGAACTCGTGGTGCTAAATAAACGTGCCGCATCGGGCATGTAGACCAAGACGGCTGTGCCGCGATTCGGGAAGTGGCGTACCAAGACGCTGGGTTTTCCTACTTGCGCATTGATGATGGCTTGGGTGTGCCAGGCAACTTCTTCACTGCTATGTTTGAGGAAGTAGTCATCATCAAAGCGCGCCCAAACGGGCTTGATTTGATCCTCACTCAGGCCGGACTCGAAGCAATGCAAGCTTGCGGCTTGCCGTGTTTCTGCGACCAGTTCTGAGCTGGCCATAGGGTCGCCACGTTCCAAAACGCGTCGCGTAGAACTGTACAGCGTATTGAGTAATCCTTCGCGGAAGCCGTTCCACAGCTTGGGATTGGTCGCTCGGATATCGCAGACGGTCAGCAGGTATATGAGATCTAGGCGTTCGCGCGAGCCGACCTTGGTCGCAAATGTGTTGATTTCATCGGGATCGGATACATCTTTACGCTGGGCTGTCATCGACATCAGCAAATGGTTGCGTACCAACCAGGCCACGGTTTCGCTGTCCTGGCTGGATAAGCCGTGGCTTAGGCAAAATTCGCGTGCGTCAGCTTCGCCAAGTTCAGAGTGATCGCCCTCACGTCCTTTGGCGATGTCATGGAACAAGCCTGCTAGGTAAAGTAGCTCTGGCTTGCGTAAGTCGTCGTGTAGGGCTGAAAGTACGGGGAATTCGTGGCGGAATTCTGGAACAGCGAGGCGTCGCATATTGCGCACCACAAAGAGGGTGTGCTCATCCACCGTCAAGGTGTGGAATAGATCGTACTGCATGCGACCAATAATGTGCCCAAAGGCCGGAATGTAGCGCCCCAAAATGCCATAGCGATTCATTCGTCGCAGGCTGTGCAGCACACCGCGCTCCATGCGTAGCATGTCCATAAAGATGCTGCGCGCCTCGCGGGTATCACGTATGACTTTGATGCGATTGCGGTGGCCGCGAATCAGCCGCAATGTATCCGCGCTGATGCCCCGAATTTTGAGATGTTCGTTTTCGGCCCAGACTTTGAAAATTTCGAGCAAGGCTAATGGGCGTTGCTCAAACAAATCGGCTTCGCGGCATTCGATAAAACCATGGCGCAGCTGAAAGTGTTCATTCAGCGCTTGGCGTTGATCATCCTGTTTTCTAAGGAAGATTTCTTCTTCCATAAGTTGCAGGAAGATGTCATTGAGGACGGATAGGCCTTTAATGGTCCGGTAGTACAGCTGCATGAACTGCTCTACCGCGAGGTTGTGCGTTTTGTCTTTGTAACCAAACAACTCGCCAACTTTCAATTGATGGTCGAACAATAAGCGGTCTTCAGCGCGATTCGTGAGCATGTGCAGGGCAAATCTCACCTGCCACAAAAAGGCGCGGCCAGAAATCAGGTGACTGATTTCGTTGGCTCGCAGCAGGCCGCGTGCGTGCAGTTCCTCTAGGCCTGCGGTGCCGTAGTGACGTTGGGTGACCCAGCCTATGACTTGGATATCGCGCAAGCCGCCCGGGCCTTCTTTGGTATTGGGCTCTAGTTTGTAAGCAGTGTCGTCATACTGTTTGTAGCGTTGTACTTGCTCTGCCGTTTTGGCCAGAAAGAACTCTTGATCTGACCATACTTTGTCGACGGAGATTGTGGCTTGCATCGCGGTGTACAGCGCTTCATCACCAACCAATCGGCGGCTTTCCATCAAATTGGTAACAACGGTAATATCCGCGAGCGCCTCTTTGGCACATTCCTCAGGTGAACGCACGCTGTGGCCAATCTCTAGCCCCATGTCCCAAGCGTAGGTGACAAACTGCCCGATGCCGGCTTCCAAGGTTTCGATGTGTCCATCCTGATACAGGATGAGCAGATCGATGTCAGAGCGAGGTAATAACTCGCTACGGCCGTAGCCGCCAACAGCCACAAGAGCGGCTGGAGCATCTTTGGGTACCAGTTGCTCCCAGGCGGCGATGAGCATGTGATCGACCACCGCGGTATAACGGGGGATGAGGTCACTAGCGGGGGTGCCGTCACGAAAAGCTTCGAATTGGGCTTCGCGGATGTCGTTGAGTAGGCCGCGCCAAGCAATGGCATCGTTCGGGTGCTGCGCCAGTCGTTCATCCAGCTCGGCAGGGCTGATTTCTGCTAAATCAGCAGTTATCGCGTTCACGCTGCGCCCGCTGATGTGGTCAGGATTTCATGGCCGGTAGGTGTGACCAATACTGTGTGCTCCCATTGCGCGGACAATGAACGGTCACGGGTCACGACCGTCCAATCATCTTTCAGCAACTTCACCTCTTTGCGGCCGACGTTAATCATGGGCTCGATGGTGAATGTCATGCCGGCTTGCAATGCGACACCGGTGCCGGGTTTGCCGTAATGCAGCACTTGTGGATCTTCATGAAACACGCGTCCTATACCGTGTCCACAATACTCACGCACTACAGAAAAGCCCGCCTTTTCTGCCAAGGTTTGGATGGCGTGGCCGATATCGCCGAGCTGGATGCCGGGCTTCACCATTGCAATGCCCACATGCATGGCATCGCGCGCCGTTTCACAAACGCGCTGTGCGCGTATGGGCACATCGCCCACGTAAAACATCCGACTGGTATCGCCGTGGAATCCATCCTTAATAACCGTAATATCTATATTGACGATATCGCCACGCTTCAGTTTTTTATCACTGGGTATGCCATGGCAGACCACATGATTCACTGAGGTGCACACTGATTTAGGAAAGCCGTTGTAATTCAGAGGTGCGGGGATCGCTGTTTGTTCATTGACGATGTAGTCATGGCAAATGGCATTGATCTCATCTGTGCTGATGCCAGCATTGACATGCGGGGTAATCATATCTAGCACCTCCGAGGCCAGTCGGCCTGCAGTGCGCATGTATTCGATTTCTTCTGATGTCTTGATGCTGATAGGCATGGGGCTTCACCGCTGTGGACTCGTTGCCAATAACAATCAGATGGCAACTCAACCGCCTATTTTCGCAGAATATGCCGGCTGCTGCAGGAAGTATTGAAGGCCATTGCTGTGCGCGTACACTGTGCCCACTAACCAATGGGAGTGATCGCCATGGCTGAATTTCAAAATTCGGTTGCACTTGCGCAGCCGCAACATCGCCCCGCGGGACGCGGCTGGGAATGGATCGTCGAGGCTTGGGGCTTGTTTAAAGCGATGCCAGGTATGTGGCTGGGTTTAATCGTGTTGTGGATGCTTATCCAATTTCTGGCTGGCATCGTGCCTATGGCAGGGTTGGCGCTGGGCGTGCTGGGTCCGGTCATTAATGCGGGCATTCTATTCGCCGCGCGCGATCAAGAGGCGGGTCATGAGGTTGGTGTGGGCCATCTATTATCTGGCTTTAAAAGCCCACGTTTTGGGCAATTGGCCTTGCTCGGTTTCTTAACCTTGCTATTGATCCTCTTGGTTGCTGTGGTCGTTGGTGTTGTATTTGCGGTGTTGATGGGCGACTTTGACGCAGATGCCATGCAATGGGGTTCGGTGCAGCTTCTAATTGGTCTGTTGTTATTTATGGTGCTGACCTTGCCGGTATTGATGGCATTGTGGTTTTCTACCAACTTGGTGGCTTTGCATGAGCTATCTCCAGTGGCGGCATTCAAGATGAGCTTCTCAGGTTGTCTCAGTAACCTAGGTAGCTTGACCGTCTTTAGTCTGATCATGATTCCACTCGCGGTACTCGCCGTGTTGCCGTTTGGCTTGGGGCTATTGGTGCTTACACCCGTCGGGTTTTTGGCGATGTATAGGTCCTATATCGATATTTTTCGCGATGCCGCTGCGACCGCTACACACGCCGCTGACTTGGGTTAAGTCTGGCAATATGCTATAAAGCGCGCCCCCACGCCTTGGGCTTTGTTCTTGGCTGGGGTGTACAGACCTGTGTGTGTTGTATGCCCGCACAGGTTACCCGCCGAAATATTTCGGTAATCCGCACACATGCCTAAACCGTTACTGGGGGTCCTGCTTGCAGGCCAGCACGGGGTATGTGGAAGGCTTAAAACCCCATAGGAGTTAATCATGACGCAAGTCACTATGCGCCAATTGCTAGAAGCAGGCGCACATTTCGGGCACCGTACCCGTTACTGGAATCCGCACATGGCACCGTATATTTTCGGTGCGCGGAATAAGATCCACATTATCAACCTTGAGCAAACTTTGCCGTTGCTCAAAGAGGCTTACAACAGTGTAAGTCGTACTGCCGCTAGTGGCGGCCGTGTCATGTTTGTTGGGACCAAGCGTTCCGCGCGTGACGTGATACGTTCTGAGGCTGAACGTTGCGACATGCCTTACGTCAACCATCGCTGGTTGGGTGGCATGTTGACCAACTTCAAAACGGTCAAGCAATCCATCAAGCGTATGGAAGAGCTGGAAGAGCAGATCAACAATGCTGCTAAATACAAGTTCAACAAGAAAGAATCGCTGATGATGCAGCGCGAGTACGACAAGCTAAACCGTAGCTTGCAAGGTATTCGTAACATGACGTCCTTGCCTGACGCATTGTTTGTTGTCGATGTTGGCTATGAAAGCATTGCGATTAAGGAAGCGCGCAAATTGGGTATCCCAATTATCGCGGTAGTGGATACCAATAACTCGCCTGATGGCGTTGATACGGTTATTCCAGGCAATGATGACGCGACGCGTGCGATCAAAGTTTACGCTGGCGCTATCGCTGATGCTGTCTTAGCCGGCCGTGGTTCTGTAACCACCGCTCGCAAGGCAAAAGCTGCAGAGAAAGCAGAAGCCAAAGCTAAAGTGGAAGCACCTGCTGCTGAAGCTGCGGCTCCTGAAGCTGCAGCAGCTGCACCTGTTGCTGAAGCTGCTCCCGAGGCCGCAGCAGTTGCACCTGCTGCCGCCGCCCCTGAAGCCGCAGCAGTTGCTCCAGCAGCTGATGCCGCCGCACCAGAGGAAAGCAAATAATCATGGCTGCAATTACCGCTGCACTGGTAAAAGAACTGCGTGAGCGCTCAGGCGCTGCGATGATGGACTGCAAGCGTGCGTTGCAGGCGACTGATGGTGACGTCGATGCTGCATTGGACAAGATGCGCAAAGACGGCCAAGCCAAGGCTGATAAAAAAGCTGGTCGTGTGGCTGCTGAAGGCATACTGAAAATCGCAATTAGCGATGACGGTAAGCAGGCTGTCATGGTCGAATACAACAGCGAAACCGATTTCGTCTCCAAAGGTGACGATTTCCAAGCTTTGGCACAAACCGCTGCTGATACTGCTTTGGCTACGGGTATTACTGACCCCGCTGAATTGCTACAGCAGCAAGCTGGCGGTGAAACGCTGGATGAAACTCGCCGCAATTTGATTGCTAAGCTGGGTGAAAACATGAGCTTGCGCCGTATTGTCCGACTGGAAAGTAACGGTGCGGTATTCAGTTATCTGCACGGTGTGCGCATTGGTGTTTTGGTTGCAATTGAAGGTGGCAACGAAGAGCTGGGCAAAGACATTGCGATGCATGTTGCCGCAAGTGCGCCAGCGAACGTTTCTGCGGATGACGTGCCTGCTGAAGTGTTGGAAAAAGAGCGCGAAATTCTCATCGCTCAAGCTGAAGGCAGTGGCAAGCCGCTAGAAATCATCGAAAAAATGGTTGAAGGCCGCGTGCGCAAGTTCTTGCAAGAAATCACTTTGCTTGGCCAACCCTTCGTGAAGGATCCGGATATCACAGTTGAGAAGCTGCTGAAAAATGCGGGTGCTAGCGTGAGTGGTTTTGTTCGCCTTGAAGTGGGCGAAGGCATAGCGAAAGACGAAACCAACTTTGCAGATGAAGTTGCTGCTCAAGCCGCGGCATCGGCTGGCGCGTAAGCTGTAAATTGGGCTGAGCAGCGAGCTTAGTTCAAATACAGCATGCGCGACTCGGCCAAAGTGGTCGAAATAAGCGATAATGCTGAGATAGAAAGTCAGGCCCCGGAAACGGGGCCTTTTTTCAGGTGGGCCAGCAACAGGAAACGAGCCTCGTTCATGAGTGATCTGCGTTATAAGCGAATTCTTCTTAAATTGAGCGGCGAAGCCTTAATGGGGCAAGCCGATTATGGTATTTCCCCCGAGGTGATGAACACTTTGGCGGCGCAAATTGGCGAGCTGGTTTCTGCCGGGGCTCAAGTCGCCATTGTGGTCGGTGGTGGCAATATCTTCCGTGGGGCAGGCTTGGCCGGTGCAGGTATGGATCGTGTCACTGGCGACCATATGGGGATGTTGGCAACGGTCATTAATGCGCTAGCGATGCAAGACGCATTGGAGCAACACGGCCAATACTGCCGGGTGCTATCTGCCGTTCGTATCAATCAGGTGTGTGAAGACTATATTCGCCGCCGGGCAGTGCGTCATCTGGAAAAAGGCCGCATCGTGATTTTCGCTTCTGGCACAGGCAATCCGTTTTTCACTACCGATTCGGCCGCGGCCTTGCGCGCGGTGGAAATTAATGCGGATTTGGTGCTGAAGGCTACTAAGGTTGATGGTATCTACGATTCAGATCCGGCGAAAAATCCAGACGCGCGTCGTTATGATCGCTTGAGCTATGACGAAGTCTTAGATCAGCGTTTGCAAGTGATGGATCAAACAGCAATTGTGCTATGCCGCGATCACGACATGCCCTTGTGTGTGTACGACATGACGCGCGAAGGGGCACTGCTCAGTATTTTGAAGGGTAACCAGGACATTGGAACCTGGGTCGATAATCAAACCGCTGCGTAAATGGAGACGAAGCGTGATTGAAGATGTTAAGAAAGACGCCGCCGCGCAAATGGGTAAAAGCATAGAAGCGCTGCGTAGCAGTTTGAGCAAAATTCGTACCGGGCGTGCGCACCCGAGCTTGCTCGATCATGTCATGGTGGATTACTACGGTGGTGCTGTGCCGATTAGTCAGTGTGCCAATATCACCACTGATGATGGCCGCAGCTTGACCATTACGCCGTGGGAAAAGGATTTGGTTGGCAAAATTGAAAAGGCCATCCTGAAGTCGGATTTGGGGCTAAACCCCAACACTGCTGGCACCGTGATTCGTATCAATTTGCCACCGTTGACGGAAGAGCGGCGTCGCGACTTAGCAAAAATCATGCGTGGAGAAGGGGAAAATGCGCGTATCTCCATTCGCAATGCCCGTCGTGATGCCAATAATGACCTGAAAGAAATGGTCAAAGAAAAAATGATCAGCGAAGACGACGAACGCCGCGGCGAACAAGAAGTGCAAAAGCTCACAGATAAATTTGTCGCCGAGGTGGAAGTGCTGTTGGATTCAAAAGAGCAGGAGATTATGTCGGTCTAATGGCAAGCGACATCATTTCTCCGAACCACGATCCCAATCCTAACCATGGTATGCCACGTCACGTGGCCATCATTATGGATGGCAATGGCCGCTGGGCGCAGAAACGTGCCATGCCACGCACTATGGGGCACCGCGCTGGCGGTAAAGTGGCACAAAAAATTATAGAAGCCTGCGATGAACGCGGCATCGAATGTTTAACGCTGTTTGCGTTTAGCACAGAGAACTGGGGGCGCCCTAAAAAAGAGGTGGGCGTGCTGATGGATTTGTTTCTCAGCACCCTGCGTGATCGCATGGATGAATTCCATGGTCGCGGTGCGCGTATGCGCTTTATTGGAGATCGTGAGAGCTTTGCGCCGTCATTGCGCGAAGAAATGCAACGCGCAGAAGAGCAAACGGCCAACAATAATGGGCTGCAGCTCAGTGTGGCGGTCAGTTATGGCGGTCGGCAGGATATTGCCGGTGTAGCCCGGCGTTTAGCCGAGCAAGTCAAGGCCGGTGAGTTGCAGCCGGAAGACATCACCATGGAGCGCATTGATGCGGATGTCGCCTTGGGTGACTTACCGCCACCAGATTTATTCATCCGCACCGGTGGGGAGCTGCGCATCAGTAATTTCTTGTTGTGGCAGTTGGCGTATACCGAACTGTATTTCACTGAGAAGTTGTGGCCCGATTTTGATGCTGCGGCTTTGGATCAAGCGATAGCTGGCTATTCCTCACGTGAGCGCCGATTCGGCGGCTTACCTGAGAAAAAAGCCTGAAACGGATAAGCCATGCTTAAGCAGCGCATCATTACCGCACTGATACTCATACCTCTGGTTTTTGCCGCGCTGTGGTATTTGCCCACTGCCGGTATCTCTGTGCTGGTGGGGGGCTTGATGCTCGCCTGCGCTTGGGAATGGAGCTTGTTTGTGCCGCTGCAAAAGTCAGGAAGGATTGCTTACGCGGCAGTTGCTGCAGCGCTGATGGCGGTGGCCCATCCTGATGTTTACGGTGCGCAGCTCGCTCAGCCTTGGCTGTTCGCCGGTTTGTTGTGGTGGTTGGCGGCCAGCGTATGGCTGCGGTTGTATCCACGCGGATTTGCTGACAATGCGCCTGCACCGTGGTTGCGCGCACTGATTGGTTATCTGGCCATCGTGCCGTGTTATATCGGTTTTTGGCAGTTGCACAGTTTGCCGCAAGGGCGTGAACTCATCTTTTTGCTGCTGTTCCTCGTGTGGGCTACCGATACCGGCGGATATTTTGCGGGCAAGCAATTCGGTCGACGCAAATTGGCCGTTCAGATTAGCCCCAAAAAAACCTGGGAAGGATTGATTGGAGGCGTCGCGCTAGCAGTTTTATTGGCACTGTTGGGTAACCACATTGTTTTTCAGTTTGCTTGGATTACCGCGCTGAGCCTTGGCTTACTTGTGGCTTTGGTTTCCGTGGTCGGCGACCTCATGGTGAGCATGTTCAAGCGGCAGACCGGCATCAAAGATACGGGCAACCTATTTCCTGGTCACGGTGGCGCGCTGGATCGTTTGGATAGCATGCTGTCTGCGGCACCGGTGATGCTGGCGCTGTGCTTGTATTTGGCAGCGGCTTGATGCAACAACTGGTTATTTTGGGTGCGACTGGGACCATAGGGCGCAACACCTTGGATGTGGCCGCGCGCCATCCACAGGACATCTGTGTACTTGGTGTCTCAGCCAATACCGATGACCAGGGTCTGTTTCAGATATGCCGAGACCATGCTGTGGCTTATGCCGCGATGGGCGATGCGCAGGCCGCCCTGCGGCTGAAATCGCGCATTGCCGAGGCAGGCTTAGTGACACAAGTGTTGCAGGGCGACGAGGCCCTGTGTGAGCTGGCGAGTTTGAGCGAAGCCAGTAGTGTTATGGCCGCTGTAGTGGGAGCTGCCGGCTTGCTACCGACCTTGGCTGCAGTGAAAGCAGGGAAGCGCGTCCTATTGGCAACCAAAGAAGCTTTGGTCATGAGCGGTAAGGTGTTCATGCAGGCTTTGCACGGCAGCAGTGCCGAACTTTTGCCCATTGATAGTGAACATAATGCGATCTTTCAGTGTCTACCAGCGGACAGTCACTGTGGTCATGCCCCTAAAGGTGTGCGCCGCTTGATCTTAACCGCATCCGGCGGGCCGTTTCGGACCTTGCCGCTGGATAAATTTTCCAGTGTGAGTCCGGCGCAAGCTGTGGCTCACCCAAATTGGACTATGGGGCAGAAAATTTCAGTGGATTCCGCCAGCATGATGAACAAAGGCTTGGAGCTGATCGAAGCGGCGTGGTTGTTTGACATGCCGTCTTCTCGCATCGACGTCTTATTGCATCCGCAAAGTGTGATTCATTCTCTGGTGGAATTTGAGGATTCGTCTTTCTTAGCGCAGATAGGCTCCGCGGATATGCGGATACCCATTGCCCATGCTTTGGCTTGGCCGCAGCGCTTTGAGTCTGGCGCCAAGTCAGTTGATTTAGTCGCTGTGGCTAGAATGGATTTTGAGGAAGCGGATACGCAGCGTTTTCCTTGTTTAGGATTGGCGCGCTCAGCTTTGGAGGCGGGCGGTAATGCGCCAGCAGTGCTCAACGCGGCCAATGAGATCGCAGTGCAAGCATTCCTCGATGGTCAGGCAGGGTTTATGGATATTCCCGCCTGCGTTGAAGAGAGCCTCAATAGGATGGAATCCGCGGGCTTGGATTTGCCGGATGATTTACCTTCCGTGCTGGCCGCAGATCACTGGGCTCGAGAGCAGGCGCGAAGCTATCTGGGTATAAAGCATGCTTGAAGTATTGTGGTCGGCCGGTGCGTTCATCGTGGCGGTTGGATTTCTCGTCGCGTTTCACGAATTTGGACATTTTTGGGTGGCCCGCCGTTGTGGCGTTGGCGTTCAGCGTTTCTCAATTGGCTTTGGCCCCGTATTGTTGCGTCACAAAGCTGCTGATGGTGTCGAATACGCTTTGTCGGCGATCCCTTTGGGCGGCTACGTCAAAATGTTGGATGAACGTGAAGGAGAAGTCCCCGAACAGCAATTAGACCGAGCTTTCAATCGCAAACCGGTGCAGCAGCGTATTGCCATAGTCTTGGCTGGTCCCGCGGCGAACTTCTTATTTGCTTTTGTCGCCTACTGGGCGATTCTGGTCATCGGGCAGCAAAGCATTCGTCCGGTCATAGGGCCAGTCGCTGACAATTCTCGCGCGGCGCAGGCCCAATTGCATGAAGGCGACGAAATTTTACAGTTGGATGGTCAGTCCCTCACGGTGTGGGATGAATTGCGTCCTATGCTACTGGAAGCGGCGCTGAACCAGCGCTCATTGCCGGTCGAAGTGAAACGAGAATCTGGCGCCATCGATACGCTGCAATTGGATTTGCGAGGTGTCAGCGTAGATCCACAAGCGGTATTCCAACAGATCGGCTTGAATCCGCCACGACCCGTGTACGCGCCGATTTTGGGCTTTATCGTTGAAGGTGAGGCGGCTGCTCGAGTAGGTTTGCAAAGCGGCGACCGTATTCAAGCGCTGAATGATCAGAGCATGCAAAGCTGGCAACAATTGCGCCTCTGGGTGCGCCAGCATCCCGGCGAAATTGTCAGCGTTGATTACCTGCGTGACGGGCAAGCCTTGCGTCTAGAAATGGCGATAGGTTTGCATGAAGAGGAAGGCAAAACAGTCGGTCGATTCGGTGCTGGCGTAGCGGCTCAGCCGGAACTGTGGCAGGATTTGCAGGTTGACTGGCGTTTAGGGCCGTTGAAAGCTGTTCCTAGTGCGTTTGGGCAAATGATCGATATGTCGGCATTGACGCTGAAAATGCTCTTTCGTATGGTCACCGGCGATGTGTCGGTTCGCAATATCAGCGGGCCTTTGCATATCGCAGAATACGCCGGAGTCACAGCTGCTGTGGGTTTCGTGGCGTATCTGAATTTTTTGGCCGTCATCAGTATCAGCTTAGGGGTTTTGAATCTGTTGCCTATCCCTGTGCTGGATGGTGGGCATTTGCTGTATTACTTGGTGGAATGGGTGAAAGGTTCACCGGTTCCCGAAAAGCTGCAGATGATGGGGCAGCAATTGGGTATGGCCGCTTTGCTCATGTTAATGAGTGTGGCTTTTTACAACGACATTGTTCGATTGGTCGGATAAATCGGGTGAATTATTCGCCGGTTAACGACGCTAAAGGGAAAAAGAGTGTTAAATCGCTTTGGTCTGTTCGGGGCCCTGATGTTGATTCACGGTCTGGTAGCAGCAATTGCTCCGTTTCGTATTGAAAGCATCAGCGCACAAGGTTTACAGCGTTTGGAGCCGGAAACGGTGCTGTCCTATCTGCCGCTGTCTGTGGGTGATGAACTGAAT
>JBPOFU010000005.1:0-78423 GCA_051252075.1 Oceanococcus sp.
GGTTAAAACAGCATTGTTCGCCGGAGACCCCAATTGGGGCCGCATTTTGGCTGCCGTCGGTCGTAGCGGTGTCGTTGATTTGGATTTGAGTCGCATCGACTTGTTTCTCGATGATGTCTGCTTGATTCGTGGTGGAGAGCCCGATTCGGAATATTCTGAAGCGCGCGGTTCAGCGGTCGCTGGTCAAAGCGAATTATCCATACGTGTTGCACTGGGCCGTGGTGATGCGCAGGTGCGTATCTGGACCTGCGATTACAGCTACGACTACATCAAGATCAACGCCGAATACCGCACATGATTGTGTGCGTTGCAGCCGGTGTGCTGCGACGCCCTGATGGGCAGATCTTGCTGGCGCAAAGACCCGAAGGGAAGATTGCCGCAGGCCGCTGGGAGTTTCCTGGCGGAAAAATCGAGAGTGATGAAACAGCGCCCCTGGCCTTAGCAAGAGAGCTCGCCGAAGAAATCGGCATAGTGGTCAAGCAAGCCCGTCCTTTGATACGTCTGCGTCATGCCTACACCGAGCGTACGGTTGAGCTCGATACCTGGCTGGTCAGCGAGTGGCAGGGCGAGCCGCAGGGCTTAGAGGGGCAGGCCTTAGCGTGGTCCAGCGCGGAAGATGTCGCAGATAGATTCGATATTTTAGAAGCGGATGTGCCGATACTCAATGCTCTTTGCCTGCCGGAAGCTTTGCCCATTACCGGGGCTTTCCGTGATGTTTCAGACTTATTGCAGCGTAGTGGTGAGCTCTTTCGTCAAGGCCATACTTTGCTGCGACTGCGCGCACCGCAGCTCGATGATCAAGAGTACATCGCTGCGGCTGAGCAGCTTGCACGCTTGGCGGCTGGCTTCGACGCTGGCATTGTAGTCGACCGAATTGAGGCAGCACGCAAATTTGAAGGTGTTGCTGGCCTGCAGCTGCGTGGCAGTGATTTGCATCTTTTGGATCGGCCGCTCAAGCGCAGCTACCGTTGGTTGTTCGCCTCTGTGCACAACGCCAAAGATATCGCTATGGCGCAAGCGGGTGGTGTCGATGCCTTGGTTCTCGGCGCTGTCTGCCCCACGCAAACGCATCCCGATCAATCGACTTTGGGTTGGGCTGAGTTTTCTCGTTTGCTAGAAGAAGCTCACGTACCGGTCTATGCGATAGGTGGAATGGAAGTAGTGGATATCAGCCGAGCTCAGGCTGCAGGTGCCCAAGGAATTGCTGCAATACGAGCCTACTGGTAGTCGTTGTCTGGGGCTGGATTGCCGTCCCACTCGTCTTGCTCTTCGGCGGCTATACCGCGGTTTTCCCCAAACCATTCGCCCAGATCAATCATCTTGCAGCGCTCGCTACAAAATGGGCGAAATGGGTTAGCGGGACTTAAGTCCGTAGTTTGTTTGCACTCGGGGCAGGTTACAGGCTGCATAAGCTCAATTTGAATTCAAATTTCTGTGAACGTGGAGTTTCACGCTCTCTGGCTGAAGATTGTTGCATAAAGCGCACGCTAAACCGCTGGCGGCCGGCGCTAATTTCGGGGTAGGCACGCGCACTGGCGGGCAGCGCTATTCGAATCAGATGATAACGGTCCTGCGTTTTGTGGGTGTAGAGCCCGTCTTCGGTTGCTACGGTTTGCCAGCTGCTGCTTTGTCGCAACATACGCAGATACAGCGATGCGGCCCGTTCGAAAACCTCAAGATGTCCCAGCCAATGATCCAAATCACGTTGGCAGACTTGAGCAGGATCGTTGAGCCAGCGATGCAGCGCTGGCATGTCAATGTGGCTTGTTCCACCAGGAATGGCGGAACGGTTGATGACGGCCAATAAAAACTCACTGTTTTTGAGCGCTTCACTGATTTGTTGAGAAGAGCAAGCTTGCACTTGGGTTCGCGCTAGTTCGATTTCCTTGAGTGTCTTATCCAGTAGGCCGGTATCGACACCGGTGTGCTCGCGTAAGGGCTCCAGCGCAAGGTATTTTTCCTGCAGTTCTCGCGAGATTTCCGTTTTTAAGTCGTTGCGACTGAATACGCTCAGTATGTCGATCAGCATGCCAATGCTGGCGCGCACGCCCCATTCGCTGCTGTCTTCACGATGGTGGGCTAGCCCCGAAAATAAATGCTCAAGGCGTAGCATCGTGCGCACACGTTCGTTGATCGGTTGTTCGAAAATTATTTCGGTATTGCTCACAGCGCGCACTTGGGCAGAACTTGATCGTTATTGTCTGCTGTCACGGCTCGCGGATCAATCCTGAGCCAGTTTGAGGTAGCGATGATGCAACTGAGTGACCTGTGCTTGCAGCGCCTGCGGTGCTGCACTGTTATCAATGACATCGTCAGCCATAGCCAGGCGTTCGCTCCTGCTGCTTTGGGCATTGAGCATTTGTTCGGCCAAAGTCGCGTTGATATCGTCACGCTGCATGAGGCGTTGCTTCTGTGTGTCTCTGGATACATCGACGACGAGCATGCGGTCTGTCATTTTGTCGAAACCACCTTGGCGCATGATAGGAGCCATGAGTATGCCGTAGCCGCTGCTTAAGTCTTCGCGCCACTTTTGCAATGATTGACGAATAAGCGGATGCAGTATGCCTTCTAACTTTGCGCGCTTTTCTGGTTCGGAAAATACGGCTTCCCGCATCATGCGTCGGTTTAGTGTTCCCTCGTCGCTCAGAAAGTTTTCACCAAAATGCTCTATGACGGCCTGCAGGCCTACGCTGCCGGGAGCGACAACATCTCGAGCCGTTTGATCTGCGTCAACAACCGGGACTCCGTGGCCTACAAAAAGACCAGCAACCGTGGATTTTCCACTGGCAATTCCACCGGTGAGTCCAACGCAGAGGCTCAAGTCATAAACCCAAAATACCAAGTCGAGAATTCATCACCATACAGAAAGCTTAACCACCCAGCGATCGCCAAATAAGGGCCGAATGGCATGGCTTGGCCTTGGCTTAAGCGCTTGGTTAGCATCATGCCAATGCCAAAGATGGCGCCGACGGCCGATGAGGCCAAAATAACCCAAGGCAATTGCTGCCAACCCATCCAGGCACCCAGCGCGGCTAGCAGCTTAAAGTCGCCGTAGCCCATACCTTCTTTGCCGGTGAGCAGCTTAAAGCCCCAATACACCGTCCACAGGCTCAAGTAGCCCACCATGGCGCCAGCGACTGCCTGTTCCAGCGGAACATAGAGTTCGTACATATTGGCCAGCAAACCCAGCCATAACAGCGGCAAAACAATGGAATCGGGTAGTAGCTGAGTTTGCGCATCGATCATAGTTAACGTGAGCAATGCCCAGGCCAGTGCGATCGCCATGACGGCCTGCCAGCCAGAGCCGAAATGCCAGGCGGCCCACGCAGCAAGCAGACCTGCAGCGAGCTCCACCAACGGGTACTGTGGTGAAATACCGGTTTGACACTGTGCGCAACGCCCGCGCAGCAACAACCAACTGACAATCGGGATGTTTTGCCAAGCCCGAATGGGTGTTTTGCATTGAGGGCAGTGCGACGCCGGCTTGGATAAGCTGAGCCCAATATTCTTGGGCGCTTCCAATTCCAAAAGTGCCGAGCACTCCTGCTTCCACTCGGCTTGCATCATGCGTGGCAAGCGGCTGATCACAACGTTGAGAAAACTGCCGACTAACAGGCCAACACATACGGAAAATGCAACAAAAGCAAATTGCGACTGTTCCAGAAGATTGAGCATCTCCATTGGTATTACCTTGGCTAGTGCGCTGACTAAATAACGGACCCAAGTTTAAATATGGGCAGATACATCGAAACGACTAACCCACCAACCAGTGTGCCTAGAATAGCCATGATGAAAGGCTCTAGGAGGCTGGATAGGGAATCGACCATGGCATCAACCTCATCTTCGTAAAATGTTGCAACTCGTGCGCACATACCATCTAGGGCCCCCGACTCTTCACCAATAGCGACCATTTGCGTCGCCATTGCAGGGAAGAGGCCGCTTTGCGCCATCGTAAGTTGCAGTTGTGTGCCGGTTGAGACCTGCTCTCGCATTTCCATAATGCCTTCTTCGAAGATGATGTTGCCAGACGCTTTTGCTACAGACTCTAGAGCATCCACCAGTGGCACGCCTGCAGAAAACATTGTGGACAAAGTGCGAGCAAAACGAGCAATGGCAGATTTCTCCAATATCGGTCCTATAACAGGTAGGCGTAAGGAAATGCGATCAAGAAAACGACGAAATGTGGGGGAGCGTTTTTTGGTCTGGCTAAACGCCACCCCAGTACCCACCATAACTATGCCTAGATAAAGCCAGTTGGCCTGCATCCACTGGGACATGTTGATAGTGAATTGGGTAAATGCAGGTAGATCTGCGCCAAAGCTTTGAAATAAATCTTCAAAGACTGGAACCACAAACAGAAGCAGTATGGCCGTCACGATAAAGGCTACAACCAAAACAGCGATCGGGTAGGTCAAAGCTTTCTTGACTTTTTTCTTAATGGCTTCCGTTTTTTCTTTGTACGTGGCAATTTTATCGAGTAATGTTTCTAAAGCGCCTGAGGCTTCACCAGCCGCGGTTAGATTTACAAATAGGTCATCAAAATGCAATGGGTGCTCTGCTAAGGACTCAGCTAGAGATGAGCCTCCCTCAATGCTGGTTTTAACGGCACTTATTAGCTCGCCCATTGATGGGTTTTCATGTCCCTTTGCAACAATTTCAAGTGCTTGAACTAAGGGCACTCCAGCTTCCATCATTGTGGCCAACTGGCGACTGAAAATTGCGATATCGGCAGTTTCAATTTTTTTCTTAGCTGGCCCGAATAACTTTAGTTCCTTGGATAATTTTATTTGGGTCAGCTGCTGCTTGCGCAATTCGGCCTTGGCCGCGGCGTCACTAGAAGCTTGGATCAATCCCTTAACTCGACTGCCCGCCTTATTAATAGCCTGCCAGCGGTAGGAAATGAGCTTTTGCTCTTTATTTGCCATTAATAAGTTCCTTAATTATTTGCTAGAAGGCGCATCTAGTGTGAGTGTTAGTCTAACGTGACGCGGTTGGCTTCGGACAGGCTGGTTATACCTTGTTTGACTTTTTCCAGAGCTGAGCGACGTAAGTCCCAAACTCCTTCCTTATCGGCTTGGTCTGCAATTTGGATCGAATTACCCTGCTGCATAATGATGCGTCCCATCTCCTCCGATACCGGCATTACCTGATAAATCCCTGCGCGGCCTTTGTAGCCTCCGATACATAAATCGCAGCCGTTAGCCTCATAAATTTGAAAGTCGGGTGAGTTGATGTTCTCTTTAGAAAAACCTTCCTTAATGAGTTCTTCTTCAGGAATGTCCACTTGCGTCTTACAATTTTTGCATAGTCTGCGGGCTAAGCGTTGAGCAATAATCAGGGTGACGGACGTTGCTATATTGAACGCGGGTACCCCCATGTTGAGTAGGCGAGTCAGTGTCTGTGGTGCATCATTGGTGTGCAGTGTTGATAGCACAAGGTGACCAGTTTGTGCCGCCTTAATTGCGATCTCACCGGTTTCTAAATCGCGAATTTCTCCAACCAAAATAACATCAGGATCTTGGCGCAAGAAGGCTTTCAGGGCTGAGGAAAACGTCAGTCCGACCCTTGGGTTAACATTAACTTGGTTGACCCCTTCGAGATTGATCTCAGCGGGATCCTCTGCCGTTGATATATTTCGATCGGGGGTGTTCAAAATATTGACCCCCGTGTATAGCGATACGGTTTTCCCTGATCCAGTGGGACCGGTAACTAGAATCATTCCATAGGGCCTTGAAAGGGCGTTTAAGTAGAGCTCTTTTTGGAATGGTTCATAACCGAGCGCATCAATCCCCAGTTTTGCGCTGGAGGGATCCAGGATCCGCATTACTATTTTTTCGCCAAACAAGATGGGGCAAGTGCTGACCCGAAAGTCTATTGCTTTGCTCTTGGATAGTTTTAGCTTGATTCGTCCATCTTGAGGTATTCGTTTTTCTGCGAGATCTAAACGTGACATCACCTTTATGCGCGCGGCGATGCGTCCTCCTTGCGAGATTGGAGGAGATGCAACCTCTTGAAGTATGCCGTCTAGGCGGTAGCGGATGCGGTATTTATACTCATAGGGTTCCATGTGAATGTCGGACACCCCTTTGTTGATGGCATCCAGCAAGATTTTATTGACAAAGCGCACGATTGGGGCGTCATCGACGTCCGCTCTGCTGATATCCGTTGTGCTGCTGCTATCAGTATCATCGATGTCGATATTGTCGAGATCAGTGTCGCCCAGATCCATGCTGCTGGATTCCATGGACGCAAGTGCTTGGTCTACCAGCTTGCTTAGTGTGGTGTGGTTACCAAGTACCGCCTCGGTGGGCATTCCCGTGTTGAACTTAAATTCATCAATCGCATCGAGGCTGTTTGGGTCAGATATGGCCAAAAAAAGCCGGTTGCCTCGTGTACAAAGCGGGAGGGCTCGATGCTTTTCAAGTAGTTTAAGGTCAATTTTCTCAAAGAGACCGGGTTCCGGGCGAATCGTGCTTAAATCAAAAAGTGGGATGCCAAATTCTTGGCTCGCTGCGATAGCTACGGATTGCGCATCGGCCAAATTGTTTTCGACGATGTGGCTGACTAAGGAGCGACGCTCCTTCAGTGCAGTTTTTTGTGCATCACGCGCTTTGGACTCGTCAAGGATCTCATCCTTCACCAAGCGGCGTGCCAATCCGCTTAGGTAACCGCCGCCTGATTTTCCGTCGCTCATGCTGCATCCAATATGCCATAGGGAATTCCATTGATGATAGCGACAAAGTGATGCAATTGCGACGTTCTGTGAGGCGGGCTTTTGTAAGTTGATCGGTGCATCCCGCTGCGTTGGTTTTTCATACAGGGGGCGGCTAAGACTTTGGTCATGGTTGTTGCGGAATGAGGGTACCTAGGTGGCTGCGAAATGCGCACAAAAAGTGGACAGATACCGCTACTTTTGCTTGTTTGGTAAGCGAGAGGGCCAAATCGGTTGTATGGCAGCCAGAGTTATGAGCTCCCCGTGTGCTGTGAATACCGCAATGCCATCGCGTGTGCGGGCTGTCACGGGCAAGTAGAGCAATGTTTCTTCGTCGGCCGGCTGCTCTTGTTTGGTATGTAAGCTGGAAAGCATTTCCTTTGAAAGGCTTAGATTTTTGATTGGAATTAAGTGGTCCAGCAGCATGTCGCGCTGTGACTCAAATGCAATATAGAAAACCGGGTACTGCGCTAGATCTGAGCCACCGTTCAGTGCATCGACACTGATGCGCATGGCCAATTCAGAATCTGTCGGTGATGATAACGAGACCAATTGCGGTTTCAGCCAAGATGTTTTGAATTTGACCGCAGTGTTGGAATCGTCGAGTTGGGCGAGCTCGTCTGCAGAAATGACTTCAATACGGTCTTTTGCGTACACCAAGAAGGCAGGGCGTGTTGACGCTAGGGTTGCGATGCCATATGCCAAAGCAATGCATTGCAAGACTATGATAGTAATGAGGTCGCGTTTGAGCTCGCGCGTACTCTTGCTTGGTGAAGCGATGATGAGCGTACAAAAGGGCCCTAAGGCTACGTCAACGAATAGAACCAGCCAGATGATCTCATCTGCGCCTTGAAGTGTTGCAAGAGGTTGGGGGTACCATAGTAACAAGGTCAGTGACAGCAAGCACAAAGCGACCGTCGCGCTTCCTATTAAGTGGAAGCCACTGGCTTTGAATCTTCGGAGCGGTGGGGCGATTGCTTTCAAGTCTATCGGTATCACGTTCGGTTGTTTATAAGAATCGCTGGCCGCTATTAGCGGCTCAGCAATGGGCTGTCGATTTTCAAGCAAAAAAAAGGGAGGCTAATAGCCTCCCTTCTTACAAACTAAATTTACAATTAACGACAGGTTGCCGGCAAGTACTTGTCTTCAATGGTAGTTGAAGCTGCAGCGTTGCTTGTATCCGAGCAATCCCATTCAATTGCGCCTGCTGAGTTGGTATCAGCAAGATCAGCGCCGTCAATTTGTGGGTGGAAAACCAGCGAATTCAGCGCTGCTAGTTGCGGAATGCCGCCCATTGTTAAGGTAATAGTGCCCAAAGCTGCATCAATTACTGTGGCAGTAATTTTCGCAGTGTTAGGTGGATCAGCAACGATAACTGCCGCATAGGAGGCGATGCCTGCTACGCCGTCATCCGCAAAACTTTCGGAAACGCCAGCTTTGAGGCCAGCTGCTGAAACGATACCTTCAGAGACTTTTGCACGAATCGTGTAGTCCTGGTAAGCAGGCAGAGCGATTGCCGCCAAAATACCAATGATCGCAACAACGATCATCAGTTCGATTAGGGTAAAGCCCTGTTGAACTTTTTGCATGGTGTTTCTCCAATATGTAAGTCAAGAATTCTTGAATGCCTAGACGGCGGGTAAGCAGTTAGCACTGTTCGTGCCAACATGGAAGTATTGGTTTTTGTTGTGAAATTTCGGTGAAATCAATCGGAATGGATGTTACGTATTGCGTCACTTTGTGACAAAAAGTGTCAAACCGTCAATCGATATTGAGTTTCTTCAAGCGATAGCGTAGCGAGCGAAAGCTGATGCCTAAGAGTTCGGCGGCTCGCGTTTTGTTGTAGCGGGTTTTTTTGAGTGCATCTTCTATTCGGTCGCGCTCTGTTGCCGCCAAGCTGTCATCGATATTGGCGGTGTCGATTTCGGCAGGGGTATCTCTGGCCGCAGCTGGCAACGCGAGGTCGTCGGCTAGGATGTGCTCGTTATCGGCCAAAGCAGCAGCACGCTCGAGAATGTTTTCCAATTCTCGAATATTTCCAGGGAAGTTGTAGCTCATCAAGGTTGTGAGCGCGCTCTCGTCCAGCTGGTGTGCGGCTTGTTGGTTGCGTTGGGCAATTTTTTCTAAAATTTGTTGAGACAGGGTTTTTAAATCTTCTAAGCGCTCTCTAAGCGGGGGAACGCTGAGTTCAATGACGTTTAGTCGGTAGTAGAGGTCTTCTCGGAAATCGCCAGTTTGAATTCGATCGGTAAGTTTGTGATGCGTGGCCGAGATAATACGCACGTCAACGGAGATTTCTTGGCTGTGGCCGACAGGTCTAACATTCCGCTCTTGAATGGCGCGGAGTAGCTTGACTTGCATGTGCAGCGGCAGGTCACCAATTTCATCCAGAAACAGCGTGCCGCCTTCTGCGGCTCGAAACAGGCCGGGGTTGTCGTTCACCGCTCCGGTAAAGCTGCCCTTCACATGCCCAAAGAATTCACTTTCCATAAGCTCTGTTGGTACCGCACCGCAGTTCACCGCTACAAAGGCTTTCTTCGCGCGGCCACTCTGCGAGTGGATGATTTTGGCGACCAGCTCTTTGCCCGTGCCTGATTCGCCGCAGATGTGAACGGGTGCTTGATTTCTTGCAACTTTTTCAATCATGCGCCGTAAGTTTTTGATTGCTGTTGATTGGCCGGTCAGCTGATCTTTTGGGCTTGCGGTTATGCGTGGTTCAGGCAGATTTTCAGCAGCTTTAGATGCGTCGAGCGCGCTGTTAACCAAGCGACGTAGCGTGTCTATGTCAACGGGTTTGGTTACAAAATCAAAGGCACCCGCTTTCAGGCTTTCGACCGCATCTTCCATATTGCCGTATGCGGTTATGACGGCTACAGGTAAGTGCTTGTGACTGGCCTGAATTTCTCGAACTATTTCCAGTCCTTTGCCATCGGGCAGGCGCATATCCGTAAGGCACAGCGAAAATTGTTTTGTTTTTAGAGCTTCTCGCGCTTCACTCAGATTAGCCGCTGCATGAGTCTGCAGCCCCATCCGCGATAAGGTGATTTCCAATAGGGCGCGAATATCGGCTTCATCGTCGATGATGAGCGCTGTGGCTTGTGTGGTCATGGTTTTACAGTCCCATAAGGCTGGCTGGGAATGACAGCCTAAAATAGGCCCCTTGTTCTCCATCTTCTCGTTGGATCAGCTGTAAGTCGCCCTGCGCGGCGGTGCAGAGCTCTCGCGTGATGAAGAGTCCGAGGCCGGTGCCTTCGTGCCGTGTGCTGAAGAAGGGTTCGAATATGTGGCGAGCTACAGCGGGTGAAATGCCGACACCATTGTCACTAATGTCGAGTAACGCAAGATTGCCATCTGTAGAAATTCTGGCGTGGATATTCACGTTAACTTCATGGCTTGCAGGCTGAGCATGGAGCAAAGCGTTGTGCAGTAAATTATGAAGAATTTGGTTGAATTGTACTGATTCAATTGCAATGGCCAGACTGGGTGGTTCGACGCATATGTCAGTTTTTATGCCGGTTTTTTGATCTGGCGATTCGAATTCTGACAGCGCTGACTGTATGAGTTGACGAACTTTGAATAAGGGAGGTATGTCGGAATTTTTTCGTGACAAGCTCAATACGCTGGTCACGATTGCCGCCAGGCGGTTGGATTGCCTTTTAATGATTTCTACCAAAGCGGCATCGTCCTCATGCAGGTGAGGCGATTCCGAGGTCAATTCAGCGGCATGCTGGATGGCGGCTAATGGGTTGCGGATTTCATGCGCAATACTGGCGGCTAAACGGCCCAACGAGGCGAGTTTCATCGACTGAGCCTGTTCGGCCACCCGGCTGGCATCGTCGAGCACGACCAACGAGGAGGCGTCGCTGCCCGCGCCAAGTCGCGTGTATTGGGTCCAGGCCGTGCGGTCTTCTGATAGCGCCAAGGCCGTGTTGGTTAATGCGCTAGGGTCTTTTTTCCAGTGATTGAGTCTTTGCCAAATGGTCGGTGCGCAGGCCGATAAATGTCGGCCTGGCGCGGCGCCGGCGCCAACCAATTGGCGTGCAGCGCGATTCAATAATTCGATTTGGCCCTGTGCATTGACCACCAATACGCCGGCCTGCATTTTCTGAATCACGTTCTCACTCAGCATGGCGAGCTTAGTCAAATCATGCTGTGCTTTTAGTGCTCTTGTCTCTGATTCACGGGCGCGCCTTGCTAAGGCGCCTCCAGTCAGGGCAATGATAAAAAGACCGGCCCCTAGGATTCCCGCTTGGGTATAGTTTTGCGTATTGTCGGCAATTTGCAGGGCTAAATAGGTTTCAATTGCTAGGAGTGCAATTGTTGCGATTGCTGGTGGTACAACACTAACGCGCCGGCTTAGTAGCAGGCTGCCGGCAGCAACGGGTGTGACCAGTAGTGCCCCTAGGCCACTACCAACTCCGCCAGAGAAAAACGCTAAGAGAATGACTACCAGGATGTCGATGCCGATTTGAGCTGAGACTTGCCAGGGCAAAGCGGGGCGTTGGCCTCGAGCCATCACCAACAACAGCGCGGCCATGAACAAATACACATACAAGGTCGCATCGATGTGCGTGGCGTAGCTCGAATCAAAATAGGGTGGGCGGTAGTTGCTGACCGCCAGGGTTAGTAGAGCAACGCAAACGGCCGCGCGGTAGAAACTCATGGCTTCCAGAGTGCGCCACGGGTCTATACCCGAAATGTCTGACCGGGTTTGACTCACGAGTTTTTGGGCGCGTCCGAAGCGTGCTGTTGGCAGAAGTACGCTTCTTCTTGTTTGATGGCTTGTGCGCGCGGGATATGCACAGCACACACTTGGCATTGCACCATCGGTTCAAATGCGCCTTTAACGGAAGGGGGCTTGGCTGGTCGTAAAACCCGCCAAGCTTTCCATATTAAAAAGCAGATGCCCAGCAGTAATACAACCCGCAGTAGTATCATCATCCTTTTGACCTTTGCCCCAGCCAGCAGGATCGGCTAGCCTTCTGGGCGCTCAACTTTGGGAATACATCATGAATTTACACGAGTATCAGGCGAAAGACCTGTTCGCTCGCTTTGGCATTCCGGTGCCTCCAGGCGAATTGGCCAATTCCGTCGAAGAAGCGCGGCAAAAGGCGAAAAGCCTCGGTGGCGATCGCTGGGTGGTCAAAGCTCAAGTCCATGCAGGTGCGCGTGGCAAGGCCGGCGGCGTGAAGTTGGTCGATAGCATAGACGCGGTGGAAGCAACTGCGGAAGCTTTATTAGGCACTCGCCTCGTAACCATTCAAACGGGCCCCGAAGGCTTGCCAGTCAATTCCGTTTATGTGGAATCGCCACAACCCATTGCGCGTGAATTGTATTTGTCGATGTTGATTGACCGCTCCACGGATCGAGTTGCGATTATTGCCTCCCCGGATGGTGGCATGAGCATCGAAGAAGTGGCTGAAGAAACGCCGGAGCGTATTAAAACGGTCTTTCTCAATCCAGCGGCCGGTTTGCAGGGCTTTCATGCACGCGAGCTGGGCTTTTTCATCGGTTTGGAAAAAAGCCAGATCGGTGAATTCTTCAAGATTTTGCAAGGTCTTTACCGTATTTTCATGGAATGTGATGCCGCGCTGGTGGAAATTAACCCGCTGGTCGTCACAGACTCCGGCAGCTTGTTGCCTTTGGATGGCAAGCTGAGCATTGACGATAACGGGCTGTTCCGTCAGAAGCGTATTGCTGATTTGCGTGATCCTTCACAAGAAGATGAAAAAGAGCGCGCTGCTGCAGCACATGATCTGAATTACGTCACTCTTGATGGCGATATTGGCTGCATGGTGAATGGTGCGGGCTTGGCTATGGCCACTATGGACATCATCAAATTGCACGGTGGCGAACCAGCTAATTTCTTAGACGTTGGTGGTGGTACCACCGCTGAGCGTGTCGCTGAAGCGTTTAAATTGATTACTTCAGGCACAGACGTCAAAGCCATATTGGTGAATATTTTTGGTGGCATCGTGCGTTGCGACTTGATTGCAGAGGGGATTGTTTCTGCAGTAAAGGAAGTCGGCTTGAATATTCCTGTTGTTGCCCGCTTGGAAGGCACTAATGTGGAGAAAGGTCGAGAAATTTTGGCCAATAGCGGTTTCGACATCATCGCCGCTAATGATTTATCGGATGCAGCTGAGCGCGTGGTCGCTGCTGCAAAGGGAGCCTAGTTCATGAGCATTTTGATCAACAAAGACACCAAGGTCATTTGCCAGGGCTTTACCGGTAAACAGGGTAGTTTTCACTCTGAGCAATCCATCGCATACGGCACTCAGCTAGTTGGTGGGGTCACTCCGGGCAAAGCGGGGCAATCTCATCTGGATCGTCCGGTCTTTAATACGTGTCACGACGCGGTTGCCGAAACCGGCGCTACGGCTTCGATGATTTATGTGCCGGCGCCTTTTGCGGCCGATGCGATTTTGGAAGCCGCTGATGCGGGTATTCAGATCATTGTTTGCATTACTGAACATATCCCCGTTTCAGATATGGTGAAAGTGAAAGCGGCTTTGACTGATTACCCGGATGCGGTGCTGATTGGCCCGAATTGCCCAGGTACGATTACGCCGGGCGAATGCAAAATTGGGATTATGCCGGGGCACATTCATAAGCCCGGCAAGATCGGTATTGTGTCGCGCTCAGGCACCTTGACCTATGAAGCGGTCTTCCAAACCACCAACAATGGCTTGGGTCAGTCCACCTGCGTTGGTATTGGTGGTGATCCAGTGCATGGCTTGGGCTTTATCGAATGCATAGAGCGTTTCCAGCAAGATCCGCAAACCGAAGGCATCATCATGGTTGGCGAAATCGGTGGCAGTAAAGAAGAAGAAGCTGCGGATTACATCAAAGCGAATGTGAGCAAGCCGGTTGTCGCTTACATTGCCGGTGTGACCGCACCTCCGGGCAAGCGCATGGGCCATGCTGGTGCCATCATCGCTGGTGGTAAAGGCACGGCTGACGATAAGTTTGCAGCCTTAGAAGCAGCAGGCGTATCCACGGTGCGCTCCCCAGCGCATTTGGGCAAAGCGATGCTCGAGGCTCTAAGCTAAGGGCTCGGTTTTACAAGACGACGAGGGGCCCGGTTCAACCGGGCCTTTTTTGTGTATGAGTGTTCAAAATAATTTGAAGCAGATTGCCTTGGCGCAATTGCCGGTGCATGTCGGTGACGTTATGGGTAACGCGCAGCGTATTGCCCAAGCTGCGAAGCAGGCGCATCAGCGTGGCCAACGCATCTTGCTGTGTCCGGAACTGGCTTTGTTGGGATATCCAGCGGATGATTTACTGCAACGTCGTGGTTTGCCTCAGCTTATTGAGCAGGCTATGCAAAGCTTGCTGGATCTTGATTTGGATCTGCTCTTGGTCTTGGGTTATCCAGAGTTCACCGATCATGGCGTTTTCAATGCGGCTGCTGTTTTGTGGCGAGGTCAAAAGCTTTATAACTATCGCAAGCAATGTCTTCCCAATACCGGCGTATTTGATGAGCGTCGGCATTTTGAGTCGGGAGATCAGGCTTGTGTATTCGAGTTCGAATCACAGTACTATGGCTTAAGTATTTGTGAGGACATCTGGCAGCCCGAAGTGGCCGCACAGGCAGCCGCTCAGGGTGCAAAGGTTCTGCTGAACATCAACGCATCGCCATTCGATTTGCAAAAGCGCGCTGGGCGTCGTCAAGTGATTCAAAGGCGCATTGCAGAGACCGGCATGGCCATGGCCTACGTCAATGCCGTTGGTGGCCAGGATGACGTGGTCTTTGATGGTGATTCCCAGCTTTGGGATAGCGCTGGCGTGTGCTTGGCCCGCGCTGAAGCTTTCCGCGAAGGTTTGATAGATCCTGAAGAACACGGCGATTTCACCGAGCCGGCGCAAATCAATTTGTTGTATCAGGCTTTGCTGCGTTCCGTACGAGATTATGTAGGGCGCAACGGCTTTAAAACAGCGTTTGTGGGCTTGTCTGGCGGTATTGATTCCGCGGTGACGCTGGCTATCGCTGTTGATGCCTTAGGGGCGGATGGGGTTAAGGCGGTGACTATGCCTTCCCGTTACAGTGCTGATATCAGCGCCAGCGATGCTGCACAGCAAGCCGCCGCTATGGGTATCGATTTTCGAGAAATTGCGATTGAGCCGGCAATGCTGGCTTATGAACAGATGCTGTCGCCGTCCTTTGCAGGATTGTCGGTCGACACCACAGAGGAAAACTTGCAGGCAAGAATTCGCGGTGGTTTGCTGATGGCCCTGGCCAATAAGTTTTCCGGCATCGTGTTAACTACAGGTAACAAGAGTGAGATGGCCGTGGGGTATTGCACCTTGTACGGTGATATGTGCGGCGGCTTTGCCCCGCTCAAAGATGTTTATAAGCTGCAAGTCTACGATTTGGCGCGTTATCGCAATACTTTGTCGCCAGTCATTCCCGAGCGCGTCATTACTCGGCCTCCATCTGCAGAGTTGCGCCCCGATCAACGTGATGATGAATCATTGCCTGCTTATGAGCGCCTAGACGCAATACTCGAAGCCTATATTGAGGGGGAGGCCAGTGTGGCTGAGCTCTATACGCGTGGTTTTGATCGCAAAGAAGTTGATCAGATCGTGCGTTTGGTCAGGCTTTCGGAATACAAGCGCCGTCAAGCGGCGCCTGGTCCCAAGGTCTCTGTTTGCGCTTTTGGACGCGAGCGACGCTATCCAATTACGGCGCAATACGCCGGCTTATAAACTGTTGCCGCAGCAACAGCTTCATTAACTGGCGCTAGCTTCGTTTGCTTCCTCGGTCTGCACCGTCGGTGGTGCTGCATTTTCTGCGGGCTGCTGGGGTTTGGCTGGTTCCGCGAGCTTCATGTCTTCTGGAAAGCTTGCGAGCCGGACAGCACGAATTTCGCTGGCACGATCTTCCAAGCCTAGGCCCAGGTAGCTGCGTTCCAGCATGGCCAGTGCTTCGGGCATCACAGCACTGCCTTGGTACTTGTTGATGATGTCCTGCGCGCGGCGGCTGGTGGCTACCCAAGCTCGGCGTTTTTCGTAAAAGCGGGCAATCGACATTTCGTGTCTGGCTATGCGCTCGCGCAGATAGACCATGCGTTGGCGCGCATCCGGTGCGTAGGCGCTGGACGGAAAGCGCCGAACCAAACGGCCAAAATCATCAAACGCACGGCGGGCATTGATGGGATCGCGGGTCGAAGAATCGATGTCGAGCATGTCCAATAAATCTGTTGCGCCGCGATCGAAGTTCACTAAACCGCGCAAATAGAGGACATAGTCCAGATGTTCATGGCGCGGATTAGCGCGCATAAAACGATCTGCCGCACTCAGCGCAAGCTCGGGTGAAAAGGCTCGGTAATGGGCGTAGATGCCTTCCAAACGCCCCTGCGTTGCGAACTCAGTGAAGGGGTACAAAGCGTCTAGTCGGTCATATAGCTGTAATGCCGTCGTGTAGTCGCTGGAATTCAACGCCTCGCGCGCAGATCGGTACAGTTGTTGTGCGCTGAGTCGTGCGACCCTTTGCTCATCCAGCGCGCCAGAGCGCAGTGGATCATCACGCAAAGAGCCTGGAGAATTTGAGCCACCATCACTGGCGCAAGACGCCAGAACAAGCACAGTGCACAATGAACAGATGTGAATAAGTCGGTGTTGCAGCCGAGACATGAGATTTTCCCTTGAGCGAACCACGTAGTATAGCGGAGCCTGAGGCAGCGTCGGATGGCGCTGTTGAGCAGGACCCATTGCAGTTTGAAGTATCCGTCGAAAAAGACGGTACGCGTTTGGACAAGTTATTGGCCGAATTGTTGCCAGAGCATTCGCGTGCCCGCATCCAATCTTGGATTAAGCAAGGGCGCGTGCAGGTCGATGGTCAGCAGCTGCCAGCAAAGACCCGGCTGCAGTTTGGCAGCCGCATACAAATGCAGCCCGTTTTCGAGCCCGATGAGCGCCCAATGGAGCCTCAAGCCATCGATTTTGGTGTGCTTTATGAAGACGATGACATCCTCATAGTGAACAAGCCCGCGGGGCTCACGGTTCATCCCGGAGCGGGGCAGCCAGATGGCACTTTGCAAAACGGCTTGCTGCACTATCGCCCGGCACTGGCACAAGTCGCTCGCGCAGGAATCGTGCATCGCTTGGATAAGGATACGTCGGGAGTGATGATTGTCGCCGCGACGCCGCAGGCACAAACGCAGTTGGTGCGCGATCTGCAAGAGCGCAACATCCAGCGTGAATATGTCGCTCTGGTGTGGGGCACTCCAGTCGCAGGCAGCACCATAGACCAACCCTTGGGGCGCCATCCTCGTGAGCGAATCCGTTTCTCGGTGCGGCCGGGTGGGCGCGATGCAGTGACCCACTTTCGAGTCGCAGAAAAATTCTACAAACATGCGCGCCTGCAGGTGACATTGGAAACGGGACGGACTCATCAAATTCGTGTGCATATGCAACATCAGGGCTACCCACTCATAGGCGACCCGCTGTATGGCCGGCGTGGCGATCCTTATCGGGCCACCCTAGGTCGGCAAGCTTTGCATGCGGTTAAATTGCAGTTGACTCATCCGCGTACTGGTGAAGATCTGAGTTTTGAAGCGGCTATCCCTGCGGATATGCAGAGCGTATTGGATGAGTGGCGCAGCGAACTGGCTTGAGCCGAATTGGCCCGCAATTCCTGGCGTGCGGGCCGCATTTAGCTTGCGTTACCCAGGCTGCAGCGAAGCGCCTTGGGCCGGGCTCAATTTGGGGGCTCACGTGGGTGACGATGCGCAACAAGTGCAGCGCAATAGAAAGCTTTTGGCGGATGCGCTTGGCTTGCCTGAGCGGCCACCTTGGCTAAATCAAGTGCACGGAACTCGCTTGTTAGCACACTCAGATGCCGTTGAGGGTGATGCGGCAGATGCCATTTGGACCTCACTGCCTAGGAAAGTGTGCGCGGTCATGGTTGCAGATTGTTTGCCCATTTTGCTGCGCGATCAGACTGGGCAATGTGTTGCCGCAATTCACGCAGGTTGGCGCGGCTTGGAAGAAGGGATTGTGGGGGCTGTAATCAGTGAGCTTCGGCGGCGTCATCCCGAAGCCACTTGGCAGGCTTGGTTGGGGCCGTGCATCGGTCCAAATGCCTTTGAGGTGGGGAGCGAAGTTCAGCAGGCTTTTGTGCGGCTCGATGCGCAAGCGCAAGCGCATTTTCGGCCGGCTCGAGCGGGTCATTGGCTGGCCGACCTTAGGGCCTTGGCGCAGCTGCAATTGTGCGCAAACGGTGTCACAGATATCTGGCGCAGTGAGGCTTGTACCTTTAATAATTCGGAACAATTTTTCTCATTTCGCCGTGATTACGTTACAGGACGCATGGCAGCCTTGATTTGGCGGGAATTTTGAAACGTCGCGGCCAGCTTGCTTGGGATTGGGGCGTCTGTTACAAACTCATGTTAGAAATGCATAAAATACGCAGTCAATGGCTGTAACGGGCCAACTCATCGTGGTGCGTGTAACAAAGTTTTGGGGAACTATTGTGCTGAAAAAAATCGGTCGGGGAATACCTGCCGCGGGAATAATCTTTGTCGCGGGAATGGGGGGTGCTGCGCATGCGCTGCAGTTTGAAATCGGAGACTTATATGGCTCCATGGAAAATACGTTCACACTAGGCGCGGCGTGGCGCATGGAAGAGCGCGATCCCAGCTTAATCGGCAAAATTAATTTACAGCCTGGCTTGTGTACTTTGTCGAATTACACCGACAACCCCGATTTTAGCCAAGGCGTTACTTATGCTGATGCGGCCACTTATGAAGAACGTGGTTTGATTGGCAACACCTGTAACAGCACTAGCGACCCTTCATTTAACAATGCTTATGTGAATGCGCCGGGTTCATTCAATATCAATGGGGATGACGGCAACCTGAATTTCGATCGCGGCGACATCGTGTCTGCGGCTGCAAAAATGAATACCAATCTCAAACTGAATTGGGGAATGTTTGATTTGCAAGTACGCGGTATTTGGATGTTCAACGACACCTATGTTGGCTTTGACGAAACCCACCCTGATACGACTTTACGCAGCCCGACCTCAGCATTGGCGGACGACACGGTTGATCAATTTGGAACGCATTTCGAGTTAGAAGATGCGGTTATTTCAACTTCGATTCCGTTGTTTGATCGCGAAATCGGCATCCGTTTGGGGCGGCAAGGTTTCATCTGGGGTGAAAGCAATGCTTTGCCCTTGAACAGTATAAATACAGTGAATCCGCCGGATCAGGTGCGGCAACGGACTCCAGGCTTTGATCTATCGGAACTGTTCCAACCAGTGGGGATGTTGTACGCCGGGGTGGATTTGACCTTAAATTTGTTTGCTGAGGTCTTTTATCAGTATGAGTGGGTGCCGGTACGTGTTGATGCGCCGGGAACGTACTTCTCTGTAAGCGATATTTTGGGCGGTAGTGACGATGGCGGCCAATTCGCCATGTTGTCTTTTGGTAAAGCGCCAGAAGATCCGTATCAAATCTATTCCTCACAAGACAACGGCGAAGATCCGTTTGCTTTGGGATCCGCTGGAAGTCGTACTGTTTATCGCAAGCCCGATGTTAAGCCTAAAGATGGCGGGCAGTTTGGCTTTGCTTTGAAGTATTTTGCAGAAAACTTCAATAACGGCACGGAAGTCGGCTTTTATTACACCAATACACACTCACGCATTCCCAGCGTGAGTTTTCAAGCAGCTCAGCCCTCCTGCGCAACAGATTCAACCAATGTGATTGAGCTGGCTGTCGACTGCGGAGCAGGCTTGGGTGAAATCGGCACCTTGCGGTTGTCCGAGGAACCTTTGCCGGTTGATACCGTGCGGTTGTTTGCTGAGTATCCGGAAAATCGGCATATGCTCGGGGTGAGTTTTAATACCACTATTGGCGATTTTGCTTGGGCAGGGGAATACACGTTCCGCCCCAATCATCCGGTACAAATTCACACCGTCGATTTGATTTTCGCTGCATTGCAACCCGCCTTTCCCAAACACAACATCAACGTAGGCTTGCCGGCTGATTTGAGTTTGATTGACCCAGGCGTATTGGATCAATTGGATCCACTGATCTTGCCAGCCCTACAAGGCTTGGCTGCGACGGGATTACCAGCCACGGTTTTGCCTGGGCGCCGTATGGCTGTGCCCGATTATGTGCAAACAATTTACCGCGGCGAAGAAGTAACACCGGGTATGTACATTCGTGGTTATGAAGAACTCAAACAGGGTCAATTCGTAACCTCTTTGTTACGTACCTTCGGTGCAGCGAGTAATCCGTTTGGTGCTGATCAAGTGCTCATGCTGGCGGAGTTTGGACTTACCCATATCATTGATATGCCGGGCTTGGACCAAATACAGTTTCAAGGTGGTGGCACTGATACGCACGCCAGTAGTGGTGCCGATGGCACGACCAACAGCATCTCAGATAGCGCGGCACAGACCAACGGTACGGTAACGGACGGTGATGGCGATATTCGGTGTGTGCGTCAAGCCTTCGACACTATTGGTGGGGCAGAAGCCGAACCTTGCCGGCAAAATCCTACGGCACAGGACCCCAACGGTTTCGGAGACGAATTGTCCTACGGCATTCGCATCCTAACGCTGACCAAGTACCAAGATTTCATCATGGGCTGGAACTTCGAGCCATTAGTGGCCTTGTTCTATGACATCGAAGGTATAGCGCCAGGTTTGGGGCAGAATTTTCAAGAAGGGCGTATAACAGGACTGCTCGGTTTTCGCTTTGATTATCAGTCGCGTTGGTTTACTGAACTGCGTTACACGTATTTGGATGGCGATTTGAATCCGATTCGTGATCGCGACAATTTGATGTTTACACTGCAATACACATTTTAATTTTACGGCTGCTATTAACAGCGGCCGACTGGGGAGTAATGGGATGAGACCAAGTCGTATTGGGGTTTTGGTCGGGTTGATGCTGCCGCTGGTGGTGCAAGCTCAAGGCGTTGATTCCGGAGATATTTCTCCACAACCGGCTGAAATGATGCCGTTGGCCGCAGGGCATTCCATGCTTTTGGATGTCGCCGACACCGGTAAACGTTTTGTCGCAGTGGGTGAACGTGGCCATGTGATTGGATCGCTCAATGGTAGTGATTGGGTGCAAGTGCCAACGCCAGTGCGCGCTGGGCTCACAGCAGTGGAATTCGCTGACGCCGAAAATGGTTGGGCGGTTGGGCATGATGCGGTCATTATTCGCACTCGAGATGGTGGTCGCTCATGGGTGTTGCAGAATTTCCAGCCCGAATTGGAAAAACCTTTTCTCGATGTCATTTTCTTAAATTCTAGTCATGGCATGGCTGTCGGTGCGTACAGCTTGATGTATGTGACACATGATGGCGGAGATAGCTGGGAAGAGGTGGATTCACCCGTCCGTGAAGATGAATGGCACTTTAATGCCATTACCAAGCTGAACAACGGTGCTTTATTTATTGCTGGGGAAGCGGGTACTTTGGCGATTTCCCATGACAATGGTGAGGCTTGGGAAAATCTCGAATCCCCATATTCCAGCTCCATGTTCGATGCGACGGCAGTCGGAGAAAACGGCGTTTTGATAGTTGGTCTTCGCGGAAATGCGTTTTACACCAGTGATGTGAGTGAGCCGGATTGGCAGAAGGTTGATGTGGGTAGCGAGAGTTCCCTGATTGGCGCCGCACAACTGCCAAATGGTGAGGCGGTCATGGTGGGTATCAATGGGGTGATTTTCAAAACTTCGAATGGGGTTAGTTCTGTCGAACAGATTGAAAACTCAGCAGGTATAACTTTGGCTGGCGTTGTGCCAGTGGAAGGCGCGCTTGTAGTTGTCGGCGAAGCCGGCGCTCAAATCATAAAAAATTAAATGGGGAGCAGCGCCTGACAAAGGT
Source organism: Oceanococcus sp. (assembly GCA_051252075.1). Lineage (GTDB taxonomy): Bacteria > Pseudomonadota > Gammaproteobacteria > Nevskiales > Oceanococcaceae > Oceanococcus. The sequence continues at coordinate 21,560 of JBPOFU010000005.1, forward strand.
GTAGAAAAAACATGACTGCAACTGATCGAATTCTAAAAGTCGTCGAACCACTGGTTTACGGCCAACGTATGATTGGCCTCATTATACTGCTGGTCCTTACTGTCTTTTTTGGCTGGAAAGCCTCTCAAACGCAAGTGGATGCGGGTTTCGATAAGTCGATTCCTCTCGACCACCCGTACATGAAGACCCTGAAAAAATATCAGTCGGACTTTGGTGGGGGTAATACGGTATTAGTTGCCTTGATCCAAGACGACGGCGATATCTACAACGAAGACTTCCTGGGCACATTGAAAGATGTCACTGATGAGGTGTTCTTCTTGCCGGGAGTTGATCGTTCGCGCGTTAGTTCGCTGTTTACGCCGGATGTCCGTTTTACCGAAGTGGTCGAAGGCGGATTTGCTGGCGGTAATGTTATTCCTGCGGAATATGCGCCAACACCGGAAATGTTCGATTTGGTTAAGGCCAATATCGGTAAAGCGGGGATTATTGGGCGTTATGTAACGACGAGTCAGTCTGGTGCCATGGTTTTCGCAGAGTTGCTGGAAACTGACCCAGTGACCGGCGAGAAGCTCGACTACCGTGTGGTTGCCAGAAACTTAGAGGACATTCGTACTCGGTTTGAAAAAGGCAACATTAAGGTCCACATCGTAGGTTTCGCCAAAGTTATTGGTGATGTGACAGATGCGGCGCTGGAAGTTGTTCTTTTCTTCATGCTGGCATTGGTCATGACCGCCGTGCTGCTGTGGTTGTACACCGGATCATTTAAGCTTTCCATGGTTGTGTTGGTGTGCTCCTTGGTTGCGGTGATTTGGGAGTTTGGTCTACTGACAACGGCAGGGTTTGGGCTTGACCCCTTTGCGATTTTGATTCCATTTCTTGTGCTCTCGGTGTCGACGAGCCACGGTGTGCAATATGTGAATGCTTGGGTTGGTGAAGTTGATCAGGGCAAAGATCCCTTTAATGCGTCCTTAGAAACCTTCCGGCGTTTGGCGATCCCAGGTACCACTGCGTTGATTACTGACGTTGCCGGTTTTGCGACCATTTACTTGATCCCTATCGATATTATTCGCGAGATGTCGATTAATGCGGCATTCGGGATGTTGGCTATTATCGTGACCAATAAGATGTTGGCGCCGATCTGGTTGACCTATATCAAGATCAACGACATGGACGCGTTTCGTAAGAAACAGATCAAGCGCGAGCACATGGGCGATGGCCTGTGGCGCTTCATTGCAAAGGTTACCCGGCCTGTGCCGGCATTGATGACCTTGGTTGTATGCGCAATTTTGTTGGGCTGGTCGCTGTGGAAATACGGTGATTTGCAAGTTGGTGACTCGCAAGAAGGCGTGCCAGAGCTTCGTCCGGACTCGCGTTACAACCAAGACTCACGAGCGATCGTAAACAACTTTAGTATCGGTGTTGATATCCTCAAGGTGATTGCGGAAGCACCACCTGAGTCTTGTATTCAATATGAAGTGATGGAGGAGATTGATCGCTTCGCTTGGCGCATGGATAACACCAAGGGAGTGAGCTCCAGCATTTCTCTGCCTCAAGTCGCGAAGATTGTGAACGGGCAATTTAACGAGGGCACGCCCAAATTCCAGATGCTGCAGCGTAACCAGTTTATTTTGGTGCAGGCGATCACGCCCATACCAACATCCTCTGGACTGTTGAACCCGGATTGCTCAGCAATGGCGGTGATGATCTTTACTGAAGATCATCGAGCAGAAACCATTCAGCGTATTGTTTCTGAGGTGAAGCGATTTAACAAAGAGGACGCCAGCCACGTTAACTTCGCTTTGGCTACCGGTAATGTCGGGGTTATGGCGGCGACAAACGAGGTGGTCAAAGAGCAGGAGCTGCAAGTTGTCGGCTATGTGTATCTGGTGATTCTGCTGTTCATGTGGCTTTCTTTCCGTACCGTATGTGGGGTGATCTGTGTGGTCTTGCCACTGTCACTGGTGTCGTCATTGGCTTATGCGGTCATGGCCTCGTTTGGCATTGGCCTAAAGGTCGCCACCTTGCCAGTCGTAGCGCTGGCGGTGGGTATTGGTGTGGATTACGGCATCTACATTTATTCCACGTTGTTGGATGGTTTAAGTCGGGGGCGGACCTTAGAAGAAGCGTTTTATGACACCCTGCACAAAACGGGTAAAGCCGTTATCTTCACAGGTATCGCTTTAGGCGGCTCGGTATCAACTTGGTTGATGTCGGATCTGCAGTTCCAAGCGGACATGGGTATTTTGCTGGTGTTTATGTTCACTGCAAATATGTTTGGTGCCATATTGGTGTTGCCGGCATTGGCCCGTTTCTTGGTCAAGCACGAGACCTTTTTGGATAAAGCAGCCGACTAGGCAAAGGATGCTGAAGAGCCGGATGTTGGTGGTAAGCCAGCATCCGGCTTTTTTATGCTTGTAATGGAGCCTGAATTAGACGGCGCGATTGCAAGTGCAGGGCGCTAAGTCGGCCTCCCCAAACGCAGCCGGTATCCATACCCCAAACGCGGTATTGTGGCCAAAACACTTGGCTTAGCTGGGACCAGTGGCCAAATAGGATTAATTGATCGGCGCTGGCCCTCTGCGGTACAGCGAACCAAGGCAGTAGTGGTTTTGTCCCTGTGTTTATGTGGCGACCATCTTCCGATTTAATGTGTAAGGCCAGACGTCCTTCGGAATCGCAATAGCGTAATCGGGTGAGGCAATTGGTTATAAAGCGCAAACGTTCAATGCCGGATAGGGTGCTCGACCAAAATTGCGGCTCGTCACCAAACATTCCGTCAAAGAAGTCAGAGAAATTATCGCCACGTAAGGCCGATTCAACTTCTGCTGCATATTGCAGGGTTTGTGCAATCGACCATTGCGGAGGGACCCCAGCATGAATCATCAATACGGATTCGTGTTCATCACTGAATTGCAGCGCGAGTGGTTGCGACCTAAGCCACGTTAGGAGTTCCTCAGCGTCACTGGCGCCAATTATTTGGCGCATTGTTTTGTTTTTAGCCTCGATGGGGCGGGTATGAATTTTCGCGAGTACGCTTAAATCATGGTTGCCCAAAACAGCACGGCAGGAATCACCTAAGCTTTTCGCGAAACGTAATGTTTGCAGCGACTTGGGACCACGATTGATAATATCCCCCAGCAGAACGAGTTCATCGCTGGCAGGGTCAAAGTTAACGCTGTCCAAAAGTGCTACAAGTTCGTCGTAGCAACCTTGGACATCTCCGATACAGTAAGTATTCACAATTTTTTGACACTCTGCCCGTAGTATTCAAGTTTGGCCTGTTTGCTTATGAACGCAGACTTTTTCGGATTGCTCACAGCTTGCAATGTAAGTGTGACTGACCAATGATGAACAGAACAATACTGGAGGTTCAGGATGAAACAAGCGCATATGGTGTTGGCGTCGGCCCAGCGCGGAGCGTCAGCGATTGAATACGCCTTGATAGCAGGACTGCTCGCGGCCATATTGGTTGTAGCAATTTCGGTCTTGGGAGATGGTTTTGATACCACATTCCAAAATATAGTTGATTGTATGACCGGCGAACCTTGTACTTTTGCTGGGTCAGAGTAAACCGACAACATTTTCTGCACTATTGACGAGTGTGCCTTTGAATAAACGCCAATCGGGCGCGACTGCGGTTGAATTTGCGCTGGTTTTCCCATTGCTTTTCATGCTTTTCTACAGTGTGGTGGTCTACGCCTATCTGTTTGTTTTGCAGGAAAGTATTAGTTTTGCTGCGCAAGAGGCTGCTGCCGCTGCGCATCGGGTTGATCCGGTAGTGGCAGCTGATTTTGACCAATCAGTGGAAGATTTAGTGTGTCCTCGTTTGAAGCAAGCATTGGCTTGGATGACAGAAAACCAACAGGAAGATCTAGGTGTGAATGTTTGCGGGCGCACTGCCTTGGGAGATGATCAGGGCGGCACCTATATCCAGATCAGCGCTAGCCATGTTGTGACTATCACTTCGCGGCTGCAGGTAGGAAATTTGTTTCCTAAATTAAGCATGCCGCTTATTGGAACGCTGCCGCCGATGCCGGATGTTCTCATCGGTAGCGGTTCAGCTTTAGTCGGTGAAAGTTAAGGTTGTGCCAAGGCTTTTTCGAAGCAGAACAGCAGCTTGGGGCAAGATAGTTCGCTAGACCTGATAACATCGTAAATCTGCGACCCGGCAATTATGTCGGTTACGGGAGAAGGAACACCGCATGGGAAATCAGGGGCTGAAACTAGCCGCACTGGCAGCAGTAGTGCTGGCGGTAATTCTTGGTGTGCTGGCTTGGAGAGTCAGTGTGTCAATGACGGATAATGCACGTGAGAACGCTGAGGCCGAGTTGCTGGCACAGCAACAGGCTCTGACGCGTCAAGAACAAACAACATTGGCCGTTATAGCGTTGCGGCCACTGGCTGCAACGCGACCTATAGGTGCAGATGATGTGGCATTAAAGCCGGTCGCTGTCGTTCCCGAACGTTACTTTGCCCAAGTCGAAGATGTCATTGGGCGTGAACCTCTGATTGATATCGATGCGGGAGCGCCGGTTACACCACGCTATTTCCGAGATTCCAATGTATTGGCACGTTTGATTCCTGCTGGGCACAAAGCGATGTCCTTGGAAATTTCCGATGTTGTTGCTGTTGGCGGATTTGTGCGCCCTGGTGATGAAGTGGATTTATTGATGTTCTTGCGTGGTGGTGACGCACCTGCGCAATCTCGCATATTGCTGCCACAAGTATTGGTGTTGGCATATGAAGATCGCATCATCGAACGGCCGCAAGGTTTAACCGAATCTGAAGGTCGCAATGAACGGCGCAGCCGTGTACGTACGACGGTAGTGGCGATTCCTGACGAGCACACAACCAAGGTGATGTTGGGCGCTAGCTTAGGCAGTTTGCGTCTGGCCTTGCGCCGTCAAATCGTCGCGGGATCTGATGTCAATGAGCAAGATGGTAGCCCGCTGCCAAAAGCCTCAGCGGCGCCGGCTAAAGCGGAAAAGGAAGTTGATCAAATAGCCATTGAACAACCAATCACTCTGGCTGAACTGAGTCGATTGGCGAAGCGCAAAGCGGCTAAACCCACCCCGCGCCCCTATACGATTCAAGTCTTTCGTGGCAGTGACGCGCAGAAGGTGACCGAATGATGAAAGCGACTATGCAAAAAGTAATTGCCGCCGCGGTATTACTGGTTTTGGCAGCCACTGCGTTCGCCAAAGTTGATCCCAAAGACGTCGTGATTGTTGAACAAGGTACTCACGAGTTGTTGCGTGAGCGCTTGAGCGTTACTCGGGTTGCTGTTGGCGACGAGTCAATTGCCAATGTGAACGTCATTAACCGGCACGAACTATTGATTACCGGCAAAAGTAAGGGCGTGACCAGTTTGTTGGTTTGGTACAAAGAGCTAAAGCAAACGCGCGCCTACCGTGTGGTAGTCAAAGATATAGAAAATCCTTTGCAACAAGGTGCGAAGCCCGATACGGCTTTGCAAGCGGCACGCATCAAGGAGGGCGATCTCGCCGGAGAGCTTCCAAGCTTGGGCGCACACAGTCGTGCACTTCATCAAGCCGGTGACGGTGCCATTGACGCCTCTGTGTTGCCCATTGGCACTCAAGTTCTGACGGAAATAAAGATTGCCGAACTCTCTCGTAACACGCTCAAGCAGTACGGTCTGAATTTCCTGTTCCAGGGTAACGACGGTGGCGTTGGCGTGTTCAAGCCAGGCAGTGTCGGTGGCGTGGGCGATTCCAGTCAGCAGGCGTCGGCTTCAGGAATAGAGAATGCATTTGGCATTTTGCCCTTGAGCAATGCATTTAATATTGTTTTCAGTAAGGTGAGTGAAAGCTTGGTTGGTGCCCTGAGCATGTTGGAAAACCAGGGTTTGGTTCGTGTATTGGCGCAGCCGAGTTTGGTGGCGATGACCGGGCAAACAGCGACATTCCTCGCTGGTGGTGAATTTCCTATTCCTGTGTCACAAGGAGGCTCCGGCGGGATTTCTATCGAATACAAAGAGTTCGGTGTGCGCCTTTCGCTAACACCGACTGTGCTGGCCTCCAATAGAATCGCTCTCAAAGTGGCACCGGAAGTTAGCGAGCTCGATTTTTCCTCAGGTGTCCAGATTGGCGGAACTTCGGTTCCTGCACTGACGGTACGTAGAACCGACACCATGGTTGAATTGGGCGATGGTGAGAGTTTTGTTATCAGTGGGCTGATCAGCCGCAGCATGATGGCGAATGTCGACAAAGTGCCTTTTATCGGCTCTGTCCCCATACTTGGCGCTTTCTTTAAAAGCAGCCGCTACGATCGGGAAGAGCGAGAACTGGTGATGGTGGTAACACCTCATTTGGTGAAACCGTTGAAAGCTGGGGCTAAAACACCAGCCTTACCCGGGGCAGAATACGACAGTTATAAACCGAATTCAGCAGACCTGATCTTTTTGGAAAGTGGTCAATTTAAAACTGGGTATAGCCGATGAAAACGCAGGCCGCGGTCATTGCCTCCGATCCGGTTTATCTGACGTGGCTGAAAGAAACTTTGGGCGCCGGTGTTGAGCTGAATTGGATTCGTCCAGGCGATGCTGCTGAACCGGTGCCTGCGCAGCTGCTCAGTATCGAGCAGTTGGAACTGGTTTTCGTTGAGGCTGATATGAGCGGCTACAGCAGCGTCATGCTTGAGGAGTTGGCCGACAGTCACCCACATGTTTTGATCATAGCCATCGGTGCGGACAGCCCAACCCAAGCCGTTATTGAAGCGATGCGAGCGGGGGCGCGTGATTTCTTTGTTATGGGGCGCGACGACCAGGAGTTGTCGGAACGCTTGCGCAAGTTGATGCGCAAAACCTCTCAGTTGAATCAGGCCAACGATAGGGCGGGGCGAATTTTCTCCATACATTCAGCGACCGGCGGGCCTGCTTTGGCTTGGACGGCCGAGCATTTGGCCTTGTCGTTGCAGGAAACCTGCCGCCCTGGTGACAAAGTGCTGCTGATTGACTTGGCGACACCGCATGGCGCGTCATTAGTCTTTCTCAATATTGCCCAAAGCTATTCTTTGTTGGATGCGGTTCAGGATGTTTATCGCTGCGACCAGACCCTGATTGATACTGCATTTTCTAAGCATGTTTCCGGCTTGCATGTTCTGGCAATGCCAGAGGACCAAGTTGAACCTGCGCGCTTAGATGACCAGGATTTCTTGTCGTTATTGGATGTGCTGAGCAAGCATTTCCACAGCATCGTCTTGTGTACAGGTGCGAATTTAGCGGCAGCAACCTTGGCTGGAGTCATCAGTCGAGCGCATGCCAGTTTCGTGCTCAGTGATGGCAGTATCCTGAATAGTCGTGCCAATAAGCACCTTATTAGAGCTTTGCGCTTGGAAGATGTCAGTTTGGAGCGTTTAGGCATGCTTGTGGATAGCGACGGCATAGCCCGAGGCCTAGATGCCCGAGGCTTAGCGAAGTTGTTAGAGCTGCCCTTGTGGGGGGTAATGCCAGTGAATTTTCAGAGTCGCCTACAAGCGATGAACGCTGGCGAGCCGCTGTTCACCGGTGCGCCGAAAGATGCGTATTGTGCTGAAATGAGGGGTTTCGCCAAGCGCCTCATTGTGCAAGATGCAAAAAATCTTTCCGTGCAGGACGAAAAGCGCGGCTTGCTGAAACGCATGTTTGGCGATTAGAACCCCATGGACAATCCCAGCGGCTTTCGACTCAGCGACCAGTACCTAGAGCTTAAGACACGGCTGCATCTCCACTTAATTCGACAAATCGAAGAGCGCGATTTGCAGGTGGCAGATTGGCCTGAGGCCAAGCTTAAGCGTTTCATAGACGAGCATGTGCGCCAGTATGTGATCGACCATCGTTTGCCTGTGAACACGCGCGAGGCGGGTTTCTTAGTCAGCGACGTTGAAGATGAATTGATTGGCTTCGGTCCGATTCAGCCCTTGGTGGATGACGACAGCATCGATGACATCGTCGTCAATGGCCCTAACCGCGTCTTCATAGAACGCAGCGGTGTGTTGGAGCGGGCCAATATCCGTTTCGCCGATAACGCTCATGTCACCAGAATAGTGCAACGTATATTGTCGCCTATTGGGCGGCGTGTGGATGAATCCAACCCCATGGTGGATGCACGTCTACCGGACGGCAGTCGAGTGAATGCGATTATCCCGCCGGTTGCTTTGGACGGTCCCTGCGTTTCTATTCGTAAGTTTCGTCGTGATCCTTTGAGTGCCAAGGACCTGGTTAACGCCGGCTCGGTGAGCCAAGAGATACTCGATTTTCTCATGGCTTCTGTCCTTGCGCGACGAAGCTTGTTGGTGGTTGGTGGTACGGGTTCTGGCAAAACCACGTTTTTAAACTTGCTCAGTCAGTGGATACCGCTTGGTGAACGTGTCATCACCATCGAAGATGCCGCAGAATTGCGACTGACCAACGAACATGTTGTGCGTTTGGAAACGCGCCCAGCGAATTTGGAAGGTGGCGGCGAGATCGACGCCCGTGATTTGGTCCGCAATGCATTGCGTATGCGTCCAGATCGCATCGTGTTGGGTGAAGTGCGTGGTGACGAAGTACTCGACATGTTGCAAGCCATGAACACAGGTCACGAAGGTTCTATGACGACCTTGCATGCGAATTCGGCGCAAGATGCTTTGCATCGACTCGAATTGTTAGCGGGGTTTGCCGGTTTCAATGGCGATACGCGTACCCTGTCGCGGCAAATTGGGAGTGCTTTGGATTTAATGGTGCAGCTCGCGCGATTGCCGGATGGGCGTCGCCGTTTATTGGCAGTGAGTGAATTGCGATTGCAAAACGATGAATTGCATGTCGTGCCGCTGTTTCGTTATGTCGAAGCAGACGACGCTTTTGAGCAAGTGGTGTAAGCGTGCTGCCTCTACTTTTGACACTTACGGTGGTTTTATTGTTGCTTGCAGCGGCCTTGCTGTGGATGGGCGGCAAGCGCGGCCAAAGCGGTGAAATCGACTGGGCTGCTCGTGTCGCTGGCGATACACGAAGTTTGGATCCCACAATATCCCCAGTGACTTCATTGGTCAGCAGTCAAAACTGGTTCCATCGTAGTTTGTTGCGAGCCGGTCTCGAACCGTCTGCCCCGAGTGTGCGTCGCGGGCTGTTTTTTGTTGTAGGCATTGTGCTCCTGGCGATTTTGGCCTTGGGGTTGCTGTTGGGCTTGGTCATCTTTTTGGTGCTGCTGTTCTCCTTGTGGTTGTGGATATTGAACAAGGAAGCCAAACGGAAAGCGCGAATTTTGGAGCAGTTGCCTGATTTCGTTGAGCACATGGTGCGTGCTTTGAGTGCGGGCAATAGCTTGGAAGAATCCCTTTACAGCGCAACAGCTGACGCGGAGAACCCCATTCGCGAACTGTTCCTTAGTGTCGGGCGGCAAGTGCGTTTAGGCGCACCGATAGAAGACGTTTTGGATCAGGCTGCGGCAGATCACGACATTACAGATATACGCGTAATTGCGATGGCCGCTCGAGTGAACCGTCGTTACGGTGGTAGTCTCAAGCGTATCTTCAAAAGTCTGGTACAAGCCATACGTGAGCGTGATGCTGCAGCTAGAGAATTGCGTGCTTTAACTGCGGAGACGCGTTTCTCAGCCATGGTCTTGGGCATCGTGCCCATCGTCCTCAGTTTGTACATATTGCTGCAGAACCCTGATTACTACGTCGACATGTGGAATGAATCGCAAGGTCGGAGTTTGTTGTTGTTGTCCGTGTTCCTACAAGCGAGTGGTGTGGCCGTTATATGGCGCATGTTACGAACTGCGGAGCGTGGCGCGTGAATATTGCGGCCCTACTCTTGGCGGCGGCGGCAGTGGTATTAGTGCTTGCTGCATTTTTGGCCATTTGGTGGCTGTTAAGTGCGCGTGAATCGCAACAAGCAGCACGGCGAATTGAGATGCAAATCGCGATAGATGATCAGCACGAAGACGACCGTTGGTGGAGTCTGTTTTCCAATCCCGGCCGCAGTGTGGATAGTTGGTTTGATGACGACGGCGAAACTGAACGCCTTTTGCTGCAAGCCGGCATGCGCACCAGCGTGCGTCGTGGGGCTTACTTTGCGGCACAAGCATTGCTTCCTATGCTCGGCATCATCGTTGTAATAGTTGCTGTCCTACTAGGGCGGCTAGAAGGCGCTATCGGTGTTGTCTACGGGTTTGGCGTGTTATGCGCAGGTCTATTGGCGCCACGTATGTGGTTACGTCGTACGGCGCGTAGCCGTCAACAACTCGTGCGTAACGAAGTTGCCATGTTTATACATCTGCTTGCCCTGTTATTTGATGCGGGTCTTAGCCTGCGGCAGGCCTTAGCGAGTTTGGTGCGAGAAGGACAAGGCGTATTGCCCGCACTTGGGCAAGAAATTCGCATGGTTTTGCGTCAGCTCGAAGCGGGGGCTGAGCCGGCGGAAGCATTGCATACTATGGGCCGAGGCTTGGATGTCGCCGAACTGAGCGCCGTTCTTGGGGTGCTGCGCCAAGTGGATCGTTATGGCGGTGAATTGCGGGAGCCCTTGATGGATGCACTATCCGTTGTTGAAGAACGCCGGCAGTTGAGTTTGCGTGAAAAGGTAAATGAAATGTCAGGCCGCATGACCGTGGTCATGGTGCTGTTCTTTTTTCCTGCATTACTAATTTTTGTCGCCGGGCCAGCCTTTTTGTCCATAGTTCGAGCCCTGGGAGGGCAAGGATGAGCGCCTCAGCGAAAGCAGCTCTGATAGTGGCTGCATTGAACTTACTTTCCTGCGCAATCGTTCCAGATAGCGCAGACGAAGCAGCTTTGCGCGAGCGTCCTGATAAGCCACAAGTGCATGCAGATTTGGTGCAAACCATGCTTTCCCAAGGTCAGAGCTATGCGGCCATGGCGCATATAGAAGAATTGGAATCACGCAAGGGCTCTGATTCCGATATGTTGCGTTGGCTACGCGCGACAGCTCAATACAAGTTGAGTGACTTTGTTGAATCCGAAAAAAATTACCGAGCCTTATTGGATACCCGCTACGCTGGGCAGGCGTGGCACGGCCTAGGTTTGATCGCGGCACAACGCAATTTGGCGGAATCTGTTCACTATTTTAACCGCGCCGTTGGTGCGCGTCCCACAGATGCACAAGTTCGCAATGATCTCGGATATACCCTTATGTTGGCCGGTCGTCTGACCGAAGCTCGCCATCATCTGGCCACAGCGACCGAACTCAACCCCAATGCTGTACAAGCACAGAACAATTTAATTTTGAGTTTTTTTGTAGACGGACAAGACAGAAAGGCGATGCAATTTGCCCGCAGCTTTGACTTGGGCCAAGAGCAAGTGCGTCAAATACGTGCAGAAAGCGCCGTTATGCGCCGTCTTATGGCCGCTAGAGCTGCGGAATTTAATGATATTTCGGCGGCCGCTATGGCCACCTCGAATAAGGAGAAACCGGCTTATGAATCCCAAAATACTGTTCGCGATGAGCGCACTTTGCCTGGGCTTTACCGCCAACGCCGCTGAATCCCCATCAGTTGGTGAACGGACCCAGCAATGGTTGGATTTGCATAAGTCGGGTGCGCAGGCGAGCACAGAAGAGCGGCCCTTGGATGGCGACGTCGCCAAGCGCAATTACCAACGCTACCTGAAAAGCTTCGAATCGGATGTGCCTGAAGAATTCGAAACCGGCGTGAGTGTTGAATAAGCCAACATGATGCGTTCTGGGCCTACTGCACAACGCGGCGCAGCCGCCCTGTTTGCCGCGATTGGCATGCTGGGCATGTTGATTGCATCGGCCTTTGCCATCGATCTCGCACAGTTGTATGTGGCCAAACGCGATTTACAAAACATGGCCAATTTGGCGGCCTTGGACGTGGCACGTGCGGCAGGTGGCTGCTTAGCGCCCAGTGCTGATCGACAAGCAACAGCCAATCAAACAGCGGCTGACACCCTTGCCGGGCTTGGCGGGAAGGCGGAGTGGTTGCAAGGTGGTGGGGTTCGATTGGGCCGCGCCCTGGTGGATGCGAACGGTTTGCGCCAATTCCAAAGTGCTGTGGTGGAGGATGCGGGCGAAGCCTACGCCTTCGAGCTGGAATTACGTCAGCCTATGCCGCGCTTGATTTTGCCGATGCCTGCGCAACAAGATGGTGGCGCCGAAATGCGGGCAAATGCAGCATCGATGATGGCGCCCAGAGCGAGTTTTTCGGTTTCATCTTTTGGTGCCTCTCTCGATCCCACTGAGCAATCGGTATTGAACGATGTTTTGGGAAGCACTCTGGGCAGTCCGCTGAGTTTAACGGCACTTTCTCCTCAAGGTTTACTGACGTCTTCGGTTCCCTTGGCCGATATCCCTGAATTTTTGCCCGGTATTGAACCGGATGAGTTGTTAACCAGCCCGATCGAATTGCCGGGTTTATTGACCGCAATAGCCGATGTGTTGTTTGCCAGTGGAAAAGGAATTGCCGCTGCGGCATTCGATACACTGGCCGCTGCCGCACCAAATGACACGGTTATTTTGGGTGATGTTGTGGGCTCGCCGGATGATTTTTTTTCTGCTACAGGTGGCTTGGCGGTGAATACACTGGATTTTGTTCAGGCTCTGGCCTACCAGGTTGGCGATCCAGTGATTCAGTTGACCCCTGGCCTAACATTGCCGCCTCTGATTGGTGTCGGCGGCATAATTACCATCGGTCAGGCCCCATCTTTGGCCGTTGGGCCCGCCTTGCAAGACAGCAGTTCACAATTTGTAACCTCGGCGCGCAATGTACAAGGGCGAGCCGATCTTGGTCTGAGTTTGGACTTGGCTGGTTTAGGGTCGGTCAACTTGGAATTGGGCTTGGATTTGGCCGAAGCAACAGCGGATCTCACCGCAATTCGTTGCGCTGGCCGCGGCCGCCCCGATCATGAGGTCGATATCGGCGTCACCACCAATTTAGCCCGTTTAGAGGTGAACAATGATGAGGCTAATCCGCTCATAGACGTTTTGGGTTTAATCAAAGTGTGCTGGGAAGGTGAAGTTGAGTTGGGTAGCGATGCTTATACCGTAATTCCTTTTACTGGTCCGTTTGATCCAGACAACCCGCAAACTCAAGCGGTCGGTTCGGCCGTTGGCGCTACTTTGACGAGCGCCCTGAATGACATTTTGGTGCAAAGCCCTCCAGAGTTGTGTGGCCCTTTGGGTGGGCTCAATGGTCTGTTGCTTGTGCTTGGACTTGGTAGCGAAGATGCTTTGATTGGACAGGTCATTTCGCAGTTTTTACCCGTGCTGACCACAGCGCTGGACGACGCCTTGCTGGATCCGATATTGGCTGCTTTGGGGCTCAGCGTAGGCGGTGCGCACGTTAGTGTAATGGAAGTCGATATGCCGCCTCCTGCACTTATACGCTCAAACTAAATGTCAATTCCATGCTGAAACCCGTTGCCGGGCGTTGTTGGCCGTTGCTTGGGCTGTTGGCCCTATTGTTTCTGTCTGCGAGCGACTTGATCCGATATGACCGAGTGTCGGGCATGCAGGCGCAGTTGGCTGAACAACTGCAGCCGGCGTTGGCGAATTTACTCGCCCAGGGCCATAACCGAGGTTATCAAGCTCTATTAAAGCAACATCAGTCGGCGGGTAGTTTGCGCTTTGAGGTGTTTGACCGCGGGGGGCAATCTGTCGCGGTCTGGCCAGTGCCGTTTACCGCATCAGAATGGGGGATGTTTGCCCAGCCTCTACAAGAAGCTTATCGAGCGTGCTTGTCAGTGGTGGCAAAAGCAGAACGCATGCGCTTGATGCACGAAGGATACGTAGTCGGCGAAATGGAAGTGTATCAACCGCGAGGCTGGTTGTTATTAACTCGCCAAAGCGGCTTGCATTTGGCGACCTTGGTCCTTGCCCTAATGGCTCTATGGAGCTTGCTGAGGATGGGGGCGACGCCTTTCTCAGCACCTGCACAAATACAGAGCCAGAGCGGCGGCGGGAGAAAGCCAAAAGTTGATGCGTTGTTTGAGACGCTAGGCAGTCCCTTAGAGCAGTTGGGCTTCGGCTTAATTCGAGTGAATTCCGAGGCCTGTGTGGCCAGCATGAATACTGCTGCTCAGTCATTAACCGGTTGGCAAGCACAAGAGGCAAATGGTTTGCCACTGACCTCTGTCGTCAAAATAGAGGCCGACAGTAACTGGATTAATGGGGATTCAACGCCCACACTGGGGCGCTATTCGGAACAAGGCTTTAGCCGGCCATTTTCATTGCGTCAGCGTGATGAAAGTTTAATTCCTGTGGTGATAACCCAAATTCCATTACGTCGTGAGAAGGAGCCCGATGGGCTACTACTGATTTTGGCTGATGTGCGCGCGCAGAAATCGGAGCTTGATGAGTTACGCAGCGAAGCGAGTTTGGCAGCGAAAACTTTGGATTACATGAGTGATGGCTTGGCTATCACCAATCGCTATGGGCGCATCACGCGCTGCAATAAGAAGATGCAGGAGCTCTTTTCTTATCCTGGGCAAACGCTAGAAGGGCTAACCGTTAGTAAGCTCATGCCGGTGCCATTTCTCAACGATGCCAATGTGAGCTTAAAGAGCTATTTGCCCCAGCGAAGGGCAGGCAGCCCCGCGGTGGTTGGATGGCGGCAAGATGCCAGCACGTTTGCGGTAGATCTAAGGGTGGAGGAATTGTTTGATGATGAACAAGCCTACTTACTGCTGATTCGGGATCGTGCGGCTCGCCAGCAGGAAGAGAACTTGGCCCAGCGTTTTGCGGCTATTTTGGCCGCTACGCCCTGTGGTTTATTGATTTTGGAGCCGGAAAACGGCTATTGCAATGCGGTAAATCCACAAGCTGTCGTTGATTTGGGTTACGCCGAAGATCAATTACGACGTATGAGCTTGAGCCATTTGATTGAAGATTTGGATGCACGATCCCTGCAGCAAAAAGTGACTTTGCTGAAATCAGGCAGTGAGGTTCATTGCGATATGGCCGTGCAGGTACAGCGTGCCGATGGAGAGTCGCGTCAGGCAAATTTACGTTTAGCGTGGTCTGGCGATGAAGAGCCGGCGGTATTGTTGGCCTTTCTCAGCCTAAGTTGATGGCCATAAGGTCGCAGACGCAATGGTGCAGCACTTCATCTTCAGCGTGATTGAAGAAAGCAGAAAAGCCACTACGACAATGATTGCCGATAACAACCAAGTCAATTTGATGGGCTTGGATAGCGCTGTTCAATTCGGCGCTTAGATCGCCGCTGACTACGGCGGTTCTGTCCGCTGCAATGGAAAATTCCTGTGCAAGTTTGCTTACAAAACCACGCGCCTGCTTTTCTAGTTCTTCCCCCATGGCGATTGGGGCTGTGAGCATGGCATCTTCCGTGCCTGTCAATGGTACGTACTCGACCACGTGCAACAGCCTTAATTCGGCCTGGAACTGTTTTGCCAGATTTTGTGCTCGCTCAACCAACTGGCGACTGGCTTCGTTAGTCGCCACTAGACAAAGAATTGAGTGATACATGCTGCAAACTCCCGCAATTTTAGGGCACTGGACTATAATACCGCGCCTCAGCCACTGCAGTTCAATGCCGTGGCATTTTTTGGAGCTGAAAATGTTGCAACGCAATAAACCAATTCAATTGATGCGCGATACGCTGACCAGCAGTATGCGCATTGGGCAGACAGCCGGTGTTGTCAGTCGGGTTGGTTTCAACTGGTTACGCGGTCAGCGTCCGCCTGCCCCGGTGTTGATGCGAGAGACTTTTGAGCAATTGGGTGCGACCTACATCAAGCTAGGTCAGTTCATTGCCAGTGCGCCGTCTTTGTTTCCGCGCGAGTATGTAAAAGCATTCCAAGGTTGCTTGGATGACGTGCCTAGTTTGCCGTATGCCTATGTAAAAAAGACTTTGGAGCAAGAGTTTGACCGGCCCTTAAGTGAGATTTTTTCTCATATTGAAGAAACACCTTTGGCATCCGCCTCCATTGCGCAGGTGCATGCGGCTACCCTGATAGGCGGCGAAGACGTTGTCATTAAGGTGCAAAAGCCGGGCGTGGAGAACGTCTTGGTCACGGATTTTAATGTTTTGTACGCTTCTGCACGCATCGTGGAAAAACTGGTGCCGGGTGTGCACCGGGCATCTATGGGCGACATCATCGGTGATGTACAAGCGACTATGCTGAAAGAGTGCGATTTCTTGGCTGAGGCCAATAACATCGAGATTTTCCGCAAATTTCTGCGGGAGTCGGGCAATGAATTTGCAGTTGCCCCCAAGGTGTATCACCACGCCACCACCCGACGTGTACTGACCATGGAGCGCCTCTACGGCGTGCCCTTTACCGATTTGGATTCTATAAAGAAGTACTCGCCACAACCGGAATTCACACTCATCAATGCGCTGAATACTTGGATGGATTCACTGGTGCGTTGCCAATTTTTCCACGCCGATGTGCACGCTGGCAATTTGATGGTGCTGGAAGATGGCCGTGTCGGCTTTATCGACTTTGGCATTGTGGGCCATATCCGCAAGGACACTTGGCAAGCCTTGATCGACTTTATGCAGGGCCGCGCCTCCGGTGATTACCGCATGATGGCGCAATGCATGTTGACCATCGGTGTGACCTCGGAAAAGGTCATTGTGGACGATTTGGCGCGTGATCTACGTGAACTGATCGAATCCATGCAGAACATGATCGAAGGTCCACTGGAAGTCGATTTGGATGTGGACGAGGCGGAGCGCTTTATGTTGTCGATTGTCGATCTGGGGCGCAAGCACGGCGTTAAATTCCCCAAAGAGTTTGCGTTGCTGCTTAAGCAACTGCTGTACTTTGATCGTTACATTCAGTTGCTTGCGCCGGGCTTATCGCCGTTTGATGATTCGCGGATTCAGCTTATTCACTGAGTGAGAAATTGAGTGTGGTGCTGCTTCCTGCAGTGATGGTAGCTGTGTCACTGGCGATAAAACTGATGCCATCATCTTGTAACGGATCATCCAGATCCGCGTTGCAACTCACCGCGACGGTGTAGTTTCCAGCAGGAAGAAAAGCGGCGATGTAGTCTGCATTGGCAGCATCGCGGCTGATCAACGCGGTGCTGATGGGCTCTGCGTTTTGTCCGTCGAGCTCATCGATGGTGATGCTGTTGCCACTAAACACATAAACGACCTCGCCTAGGGAAGGGTCGTTGTCGTCGTCACAGCCTTGCTGCTCTAGTAGAGCAGTGGCGACATCGCCGGACAGGGTTCCGCTGTCTTCGTTGTCAACCAAACGTAGTTGAGGAATCAGTTCTCGGTCACCGTCTGCGCTTGCATCTCGCAGTAAAGAACTGCGTAAATCAAAGTGCAGCGTTATGGTGCTATTTTCTTCATCTTTGATGCGAAAGCTATTGTCGGCTTGTGTGTCGCGGCCCGCACGCACGATGAGTGAGGTGTTTTCGCCGTCCTTGCTCAGGTAGGAGTCCAGCGTATCGCTCTCAGCCTCTAGTACCAACTCTATGCCGCTGTAATTACCCGCTGGGATTTTCTTATCACTGAGTAAGCGTCGCGCGCTGCCACGATCTATGGTGAGTAGATTGATTTCAAAGTTGTCAGCCAAGTCGAAACTTTGAGTGTTGGCGTTTTCCCCCAGCAAGCGTACGGTTTTAATCTGCAGAATTGCACTATCTACGTCTTCCGGTGGCGTTGCACTGAGGTCGATATTGACGGCACCCTCACAGGCGAACAAGGCACTACAAAGCAATAACGGAATACATTTCGAGCGAGCAGGCATAACGACGATTAATTTGCGATCAATGGAGTGAGTTTAGCCCCATTCCAAGTCCAGGTTTCAACTGAGCTTGGCGTATGAAAGCGGGTCTGCAGAAACTCTTGGAATAACTGTGAATCGCCGGAAGTGGCGAAATGGTGCCCGCTTGCGCCGTTTTCTGACAGTTGGAGTTCTTGGAACAGGCGTAATACTTGCCGTGCGACGGCAGGGGCCGGATCTATTAATTCCACGTCGTTATTTAAGGCTTGGCGGATGAGCGGGGCAATCAGTGGGTAATGGGTGCAGCCCAACACCACTGTATCCACTCCTGCGCGATTCATCTCGTACAAGTGCTCGTTCAGCATGGCCCGCAGTTGTGCATTATCGTCGCCTCGTTCGATGGCCTCGGCTAAACCAGGACATTCGCTGCTTACGATTTTCACTTCGCGGGCAAAGCGCTGTGCGGTATTGCGCAGCAAATCCCCTTGCAAGGTGCCTCGTGTCGCCATGAGGCCGACCACGCCTGAGAGTGTACTCAATGCCGCTGGCTTAACCGCAGGTTCCATGCCGACAAAGCGCAGTTGTGGAAAATTTTGGCGCAAGGTGCTTAGAGCCGCCGCAGAGGCCGTATTGCAGGCCACTACGATCAACTGTGCGCCTTGTTCCATTAAGCATTGGGTAATGGAGCAGGCCAATTGTTGAATTTCATGCTGGCTGCGGGGGCCATAAGGCAGGTGGGCTTGGTCTGCCAAATACAAGCACGGTATCGACGGCTGCAGTTGTTGGATTGCAGACCAGACAGTTAAGCCACCCAAACCCGAATCAAAGATTCCGACCTTGCTCATTTGTTGTCGATGCGGGGCATGTTCAGGCTGGATTGAGCTTGCTGACTAGCTTTCGGCGAGCAGGGAAACCCAGTCATAACGCGTCGTGCTGACAGCCAAAAAGTGGGGGTTTAGCAACTCTTCCTTGCTGTTATAGCGCAGGGCTTTGCCGTCAGTTTTGATCACTGCGCCACCGGCCGCTTCCAAAACACACTGGCCAGCACCGGTATCCCATTCAGAGGTTAAACCCAGGCGAGGGTAAAAATCTGCAGAACCTTCGGCGATGAGACAGAATTTCAAAGAACTCCCGGCGGACACCGGTTCATGCGGTGGGATTTTACTGAGCAAGGCATCCACTTCAGGCGCGCGGTGGCTGCGGCTGACCAGCACTTTCCAGTCCTTCTCAGGCAGCTGGCGGCAGCGAATTTGCGTGACTTTTCCATCGGCATCGCGCTTGAATGCACCCTCTTGGTTGCAGCCCCAATAGGCAGTGCCTAAAGCGGGCGCTAGAACCACACTGCGTACCGCGCGACCATTTTCAATTAAGGCGATATTGACGGTGAATTCGCCATTGCGCTTAATGAATTCCTTGGTGCCATCCAAGGGGTCTACCAACCAATAGCACTGCCAGCCTTGACGCTCGGAATAGCCTGGAATGCCGCCTTCTTCTGATAAAACCGGAATATCAGGGGTCAGGGAGGAGAGCCCTGCTGCGATCACTTTGTGCGCGGCCAGATCCGCCTGCGTCAGCGGAGAGCTGTCGGCTTTCTGTTCCACTTCGATCGCGCCGTCGTAGATTTTCATGATCGCGGCGCCGGCATGTTCGGCCAGTGTCAGCAAGCTTTCTATCTTTGGGTAGTCCATATTTTTTTCACAAAAAGCGCAGCAAAGCTGCAGTGCAAGGCGGCGAAAGCTAACATATTAGCCATGACAATGATTGATTGGACACAGGTAGACACCGTCCTGCTGGATATGGACGGTACGGTGCTGGATCTGGCTTTTGATAACTACTTTTGGTTGCAGCACATGCCCGCCGCTTGGGGGCGTCCGCGTGGTTTGGACAGTGAAGCAGCGCTGCAAGAACTGATGCCGCACTTTATAGAGTCGCGCGGTAGCTTGCGTTGGTATTGCTTAGAGCATTGGAGCGAAGTGCTGCAATTGGATGTTGCGGCGCTCAAGCATGAAATCCGCGAGCGCATAGGCTTTTTGCCCGGGGCAGAAGCTTTTTTGCAGCGCGTAAAGACCAGTGGGCGGCGATTGCTGCTGGTCACCAATGCCCACCCGCAAGCTCTAGCCATTAAACAAGCGGAATGCCCTCTAGAGGACTATTTCGATGAACTGCGCAGCTCGCATGATTGGGGGCGTCCCAAGGAAGATGCGCAGTTTTGGCCGGAATTTGCGGCAGACTGCCGCGTTGATTTGCAGCGCAGTCTATTCGTAGACGATAGCGAAGCCGTTTTGCGCGGCGCGCTGGCCGGCGGTGTCGCCCAAGTGTGTGGGATTTTGGCGCCGGATAGCTCGACCCCCGCGCGGCAAGCTTTTGGCGATTGGCCGCATGTGCGTGGCCTGAGTGAGCTGATGCCCTCTGACTGATGACGCCTTAGCGTCTGCGACCGCCACCGCCGCGGTTTCCGCCACCACCGCCGCCTGGGCGGCGCCCGCCGCCACGAGGGTTAGGTGGACGTTTCTTGCGCGTGCTTGGGGGTAGATCCCAAGGTGTCAGCCATTCCTGGTCAGGGTGTTCGACGCTGAATTTTTGCCCTAAGTACTCTTCAATGTCGGGCAAAGAGTAGACATAGCGCTCGCAGCAGAAAGAAATGGCATCTCCATCGGCACCGGCGCGCGCAGTCCGACCAATGCGGTGTACATAATCTTCTGCATCTTGCGGTAGGTCGTAATTGATGACGTGACTGACCGCAGGAACATGCAAGCCGCGCGCAGCGACATCGGTGGCAACTAAAATTGGTAGTTTGTTTTCGCGGAAGTCCTGCAACAGGCTTTCACGTTTGTTTTGTGGCACGTCGCCAGACAGGGCGCCAACCTTGTAGCCTGCGCGCTCCAATTTGTCCGTTACTTCGTCGGCTTCGCGACGGGTATTGACGAACAGCATGGTGCGCTCAGGGTCGTGGGTCTTCAATATGTGTAGCAGCAACCAAATTTTGTCACGGCTTTCCACATGGAACAGCTGCTGGCGAACACGTTCGGCGGTGACGCTATCGGTTTCTGTGCGTATCCACTTTGGCTCGCCCAAATGCTCGTAAGCCAGTTCCATCACCTTGTGCGACAGGGTGGCGGAAAACAGCAGGTTTAAGCGTTTGTCGGGTGCTGGCATGCGATTAAACAGGTAGCGTATGTCTTTGATGAAGCCAAGATCAAACATGCGATCAGCCTCATCCAGTACCGCCACCTCTAGCACTTTGAGGTCGTAATTGTGCTGTTTGTGGTAATCGATCAAGCGCCCGGGGGTGCCAATCAAGATATCAACACCGTCTATAACGGCTTGTTGCTGCGATTTGTAGGCGGTGCCTCCATAAACGACGCAAAAAGTTAAGCCGACTTTCTCACACAGCGGCTTGGCATCGGCGGCAATTTGCTGCGCCAATTCGCGAGTTGGTGCGACAATGAGCGCGCGCGGTTGATTGGCGCGACGGCCTTTCGGCGGCTCCTGATTGAGTAGGCGGTTGATGGTGGCGAGCAAAAAAGCGGCGGTCTTACCTGTGCCAGTTTGCGCCTGTCCAGCAACGTTTTTACCCGCTAAAGCCAGAGGAAGAGTTTCTGCTTGTATCGGTGTGCAATATTCCAGGCCCACATCTTGCACACCGGCTATTAAATTAGGGTGCAGATCGAGACTGTCCAGGCGGACATCGGTCAGGTGGGTCGGTTTACTCATAAATGGGTGCTTGCAATTATTAGAAGTTTGGGTCGACAATAGCGCAAACGCGAATCGCGTCGCATCAGCCGGTTCGGCATGACTGCGACTTACGCCATGGTCTGGCAACGAGCTCGAAGCCATTCGCAATCATAACAGGCAGAGTCATTGATCCCGGTTATTCGCAGATAGTTCTGCTTTGATTGAGTCCGATGCTCACCGCAATCCTAATCGTGTACCTCGTAATTTGCACTATGTCATGCGGGGTATTACATACCTTAGAGCCCGCTTTTTAACCCGAGTTTTGGCTTTAACAGTTTGAAAATATTGAATTTACTAAAAAATAAGGACAATCCAGATGAGTGACCAAATCCTTAAGCTTAGCGATGACAGCTTTGACGCTGATGTGCTGAAATCCGATATCCCCGTACTGGTGGATTTCTGGGCTGAATGGTGCGGTCCTTGCCGCATGATTGCGCCTATCCTGGAAGAGCTGGCCCCCGAATACGCGGGTAAAGCCAAGATCGGCAAGCTCAACATTGATGACAATCAACAAACTACCGCTAACTTTGGTGTGCGCGGAATCCCTACTTTGTTGATATTTAAAAACGGCGAAGTTGCCGGTACTCAAGTGGGTGCTGTGTCAAAAGCACAACTCGCTCAATTTATTGATTCTGCTCTTTAATCCAACAGGTTTTCATGGTGTCGAACGAAAGCACTGATAACACTCTCGTCGTAACGACGACTGACAACAAATCAACCGCCAGCAGTGGCGATAATGCAGCAGCGCCGGCAGCGGCTAAGCCTGCGCGTAAGCCGCGTGCCCCGCGTAAACCCAAAGTGGCAGCAGCCCCTGCGGCCGCTGCAGAATCGCCAGCTCCTGCTGCGAGTGAGTCAGCGCCCGCAAAGCCTGCCGAAACTCCCGCTAAACCTGCTGAAGCTGCTGGACAAGCGAACAGAGAGCAAAAGCCCTCTGGCGGGCAGAATGATGACTCTGGTGGTGATTCTGACCGTGGTAACAATGATCGAGGCAACAACGACCGTGGTCAAAATCGCAACAACAGCAACAACAATCGGCAGCGCGGACGTAATCGGCGCAATCCCCGTGGTCCTCGTAGCAACGACAACCGCAATGACAATCGCGGCGATGGCCGTAATGACAATCGCGGTGATGGTGGCGGGGCAAATGAGCCGCGCTATGTCGTTAATGAAGAATTGCCAGCGATTGACTTGGTTGAGCTCAAGCGCAAGCGCGGTGAAGAGCTACTGACGATTGCGCAGAAGCTGGAGATTGAAAACATATCCCGCATTAAAAAGCAGGATTTGATTTTTCAATTGCTGAAAGGTTTTGCCCGCGCTGGGCATCAGCTTGATGTCACTGGAGTTCTTGAGATTCTGTCTGACGGTTACGGCTTCTTGCGCAATACCGATGATTCTTATGATTCCGGTCCAGACGATATCTACGTATCGCCTAGCCAAGTGCGTCGATTCTCATTGCGCACGGGTGACACCATTACGGGTTCCATTCGTCCGCCGAAACAGGGTGAGCGGTATTTCGCTTTGCTCAAAGTCGACACCATCAACTATGAGCCGCCTGAGAATTCGCGCACCAAGGTGCCGTTTGAAAATCTGACGCCTTTGTTCCCGAATGAGCGTATTCGCATGGAGCGCGGCAATGGCTCTACTGAAGACATTACGGCGCGTGTTGTTGATCTTTGTGCGCCTATAGGTTGTGGTCAGCGTGGTTTGATCGTGGCTCCTCCGAAAGCCGGTAAAACGGTGTTGTTGCAAAACATTGCTCAAAGCATTGCGCACAACTATCCAGAACATTTCTTACTGGTGCTGTTGATTGATGAGCGGCCAGAGGAAGTGACCGATATGCAGCGCACAGTGCGCGGCGAAGTCTTATCGTCCACTTTTGATCAACCGGCGCAGCGTCATGTGCAAGTGGCTGAGATGGTGATCGAAAAAGCCAAGCGCCTAGTCGAGCACAAACGCAATGTGGTGATCCTGCTGGATTCCATCACGCGTTTGGCGCGAGCTTACAATACGGTAGCTCCGTCCTCCGGCAAGGTCTTGTCCGGTGGTGTGGACGCCAACGCCTTGCAAAAACCGAAGCGTTTCTTTGGTGCGGCACGCAACATTGAAGAAGGTGGCTCATTAACCATCATCGCAACAGCCTTGGTGGATACCGGCTCGCGCATGGATGAAGTGATCTACGAAGAGTTCAAGGGCACGGGCAACATGGAGCTGCATTTGGATAGGCGCATCGCTGAGAAGCGTGTGTTCCCAGCCATTAACATCAACCGCTCTGGTACCCGCCGTGAAGAGCTCACCACCGACCCGTCAGAACTGCAAAGCGTGTGGATTTTGCGCAAGTTGCTGCATTCCATGGACGAATTGGGCGCGATGGAGTTGTTGTTGGACCGCATGAAGCAGACCAAAACCAATGCTGACTTTTTTGCTGCTATGAAGCGCAATTAGCCGTATCGGTTATAAATAAAAAGGCCCAGCAATCGCTGGGCCTTTTGTTTTTACAACAAGTGCGTTTGCACAGTTGCGATTAACTGCCTGCAATCATCATCGAGCCCAGCATGATGGAGCCGCAACGTAGAGTGGCCGCGGTTTCAATATCGGAGCCTATGGCTTGAATGTCCGCGTACATGTCCAGCAAGTTGCCCGCAATGGTGATCCCTGCAACGGGATAGGCCGGAGCGCCATTTTCATACCAAATGCCAGCGGCACCGCGTGAATAATCGCCAGTGCTGCTGTTCACGCCTTGCCCCATCAATTCGGTGATCAGCAAGCCAGTGCCGAGTTGCGCCATGAGCTGATGTTGATCGGCTTGCACGGTGGCGCTGACTTCTGTTGAGCGCATGCCGCCCGCGTTGCCGGTGGTCTCCAGGCCCAATTTGCGTGCGGAGTAGCTGCCCAGCAACCACGTGCGCAGGTGCCCATCTTGAATGATGGCTTGTTCGCGCGTTGCCACCCCTTCGCCATCGAACCAACCGCAGCCATAGCGTCCCGCAATGTGTGGGCGTTGTATGAGATTGACCGCTTCTGGAAAAATCTGTTGATCCAGCTTGTCCAATAAAAAGCTGGAGCGGCGGTACAGGGCGCCGCCGCTGATGGCGCCCAGCATGTGGCCTAGCAGGCCGCGTGCGAGCTCGGGTGGGAATACCACGCCGGCACGTTGCGTTTTTACTTTTTGTGGGTCTAGTCGCGTCACCGCGCGTTGTGCGGCAATACGGCCGATGTCCTGCGCGTTTTGCAGTTGCGCGAAGTTGCTGGCGCGTGAATACCAGTAGTCGCGCTGCATATCCTGGTCGCTGTTGGCAATCACCGCCACCGACACACTGTAGTCGGTGCTGGTGCGCGCTCCACGAAAGCCGTCCGAGCTCATCAGCACATCGCGGCTCCTGTGAGCATTCACGCTGGCGCCTTCGGAATTGCTGATTTTGGCGTCAGTGTCGAAGGCGGCCTGCTCGCATTGCAAAGCCAGTGCACGGCTTTGGTCCACTGACAAGGGGCTGGGATGGTCCAGTGCGGGGTCGCCAAAGTCGGTGGCCAGGCGTGCTTTGTCGGGCAGGCCGGCGGCTTCATCTTCTTGGGTGTAGCGCGCAATGGTGCACGCGGCTTCAACGATTTCACCTATAGAGTCCGGTTTGAGGTCTCCGGTATTGGCATGTCCGCGGCGCTGGCCAAAATACACGGTAATACCGAGGTCATTGTCACGCTGAAATTCGACCGATTCCAATTCTCTGTTGCGCAGCTGCGTGGTCAGGCCGCAAGTGCTGCCCAGCGAAACCGAGGCTGCTGTGGCACCGAAATGTTTGGCGCGATCCAAAGCCAACTGCCCAATCTCGTACAGGGCGGCTTCTTCGGGTAGGTTTTGGTCTATGGCTTTAGTGGCCACGCGAGTGCTCATGCGCGGGTTTCCTTCAATTGTTGGGGGAGGTGCGTAGGCAAGCCATCAAAGCTGCCATTGCTCATGAGTACGATGGTGTCGCCGGCTTGAGCTTGCGCGCAAATCGCGGCGCTGAGGTCTGGGCTGTTGGCGTGGCAGTGCAGCTTGTCACCCAATTGCTGTTGCAAATCATGGGTAGACCAACTTAGCTCTGGACGCGCCAAAATGTGAATGATGTCGGCGCCTTGCAATGATGGGCCAAGGGCTGCGGCATGGGCTCCGGCGCGCATGGAATTGCTGCGCGGTTCCAGCGCCACGATAAGTCGGCCCTGGGTTTGTCCGGCTTTTAAGGCGCGTATGGTTTTCGCGATGGCCGTAGGGTGATGGGCAAAATCGTCATAGACACGGATGCCATCAATCTCGCCTTTTAAATCGAGCCGTCGTGCGACGCCTTTAAAGCGCGCTAGCGCTTCCGCAGCTATCGGCGGTGTCACACCCGCATGGCGCGCAGCGAGCACGGCCATCAGCGCATTTTGCGCATTGTGTTCCCCGCGTTGCGACCAATGGATTTGCGCCTGTCGTTGATCTGCGCAATAGATATCGAATTGGCTCCAGTCTTCCGATTGAGGCCGCAAGTGCCAGCCGGTTGGTGCGCCGGCGAGGCAGGTATCCGACCAGCAGCCTTGTTGTAATACACGCTGCAGTGCGTCGTCGTCGTGGGGCAGTATGACTTGGCCGCTGCTAGGAATGGTGCGTACCAGATGGTGAAATTGCCGCTCGATGGCGGCCAAATTATCGAAGATGTCGGCGTGGTCGAATTCCAAGTTGTTCAGGATCGCCGTGCGTGGGCGGTAATGCACAAATTTAGAGCGCTTATCAAAGAACGCGGTATCGTATTCGTCGGCTTCTATGACAAAAAAGGGCGCAGCTCCCATACGTGCAGAGACTGGGAAATTGCCGGGTAAGCCGCCAATTAAAAAGCCCGGGTTGAGCTTGGCGTCTTCCAGTATCCACGCCAGCATGGAGCTAGTCGTGGTTTTGCCGTGGGTGCCTGCGACGGCGAGTACCCAGCGATCCTTGAGTAGGTTCTCGGCCAGCCATTGCGGTCCGGAAATGTAAGGAAAACCACGATCCAATACATATTCCATGGCTGGATTTCCGCGCGCGACCACATTGCCTACGACGATTTGGTCGGGCAGCGGATCCAAGTGCGCCGGGTCGTAGCCGTTCATCACCTCAATCCCGAGGGCTTCTAACTGCGTGCTCATGGGCGGCCAGGCAGCGGCATCGGAACCCGTCACCTTGTGTCCCGCTTCACGTGCAAGCGCGGCGATACCGGCCATAAACGTGCCGCAAATACCAAGTATGTGGATATGCATTAGAACAAGCTGCTCAACATGCCTACGATCACGATGAGCAGAATTTCATACAGCAGCGAAACACAGACACCTAAGCCTAGGGTTAGGCCCAGGGCATGCCGGAAAATATGCGCACTGATCATTAAACCCCATATGCTCAAACCGGCCCAGGCGTACATCGCTATAGCGGGGACATCCAGCTGTTGTGGCGAGATTTCCGGGTTTTCCGTAAGCGCGGTGAGCAGTGGTTT
Organism: Oceanococcus sp.; assembly: GCA_051252075.1. Classification (GTDB taxonomy): domain Bacteria; phylum Pseudomonadota; class Gammaproteobacteria; order Nevskiales; family Oceanococcaceae; genus Oceanococcus. Next base: position 48,424 of record JBPOFU010000005.1, read on the forward strand.
GAGGGTATTGAGCGGGAACAGCAACAGCGCGCCGATTGCGGTGCCGGCAAGAAAAAGGGCCGACAGTGTTTGGTTAAAACGCTCAGGCGTTTTGCGCCAATTTAATAAACTGCGCACAAACACAGCCAATATCGCCATACTCATCAGCGATTGAGTCAGTGCTGCAGCGTAATCGCTGACCAACATCATGCGCGCAAATGCAGAGAGAAAAAATAACCCGGCAGAGACTTGTAGCAGGCTGGTAGAGGAAGGTAAGTCTTGCGGGCCGGCTTTGAGCAGCATGAGCTGCGTCAGGCGTGATGCAATGACATTGAACATGGGCGGGCCGATAGTCCGTATGATGAATTGATGACCGAATTACTCAGTTGCAGCGACAGTCTGGCTGCTTTTTGTGATCGCGCAAACCAAGTCCAAGCTTTGGCGTTGGATACCGAGTTTATGCGCGAGCGTACCTATTATCCCGAATTGTGCCTGATTCAGGCAGCTATACCGGGTGAGATTGTATTAATCGACCCGTTGAGTGAGGTTGATCTCAAGCCTCTTGCGCAATTAATGCCGCTTGGGCCGGACAAAATTTTGCACGCCTGCAGGCAGGATCAGGAGGTTTTGCAAGCTGCACTATCGCGTGTGCCTCAACCCCTGTTTGATACCCAATATGCCGCGGCGCTGTGTGGTTTTGCGCCGCAAGCCTCCTATGCAACGCTGGTCAATGAATTGTGCGGGGTCAGCTTAGCCAAGGGTGCTACGCGTACTGATTGGACGCGCAGGCCGCTGAGCAGCGCGCAGTTGGAGTATGCGGCTGACGATGTCCGTTATTTGCACGATATACGCGAGCAGTTGACTGAGCGTTTGCAGCGATCCAAGCGCTTTTCTTGGTTCACCGAGGATATGCAGCGCGTGGCCACTCAAGAGCTGGATGTGAACGACGACGAAGTTTGGGGGCGGGTTAAGGGCAAAGCGCAGCTTCAAGGGCGGGCTCTGGCGGTGCTGCAAGCACTGGCTGCGTGGCGCGAACGCCTTGCTAAATCAAGTAACCGGCCGCGCCGCTGGGTTTTGTCTGATGAGGCCCTACTGGCCTTGGCGAGAGCGCAGCCGACATCGCATCAACAACTGCAGCAAATCAAGGACGTGCCCGAAGGCGTGGTGCGCAAGCAATCTGATGCATTGTTGGAGTGCATCGCGCTGGCTCAAGATGGCGAGATTCCCGTGTTGGATCAGCGTATGCCAGACAAAGCACTAGTTAAGCGTTTGCAGCAAGAACTGCGCAGTGTTGCGGAAGAGCTGCAACTCGATGCCAGCGTATTGGCAACACGCTCTGACCTCAATGCGCTCGCGTTGAATGGCAGCAGCGAGCGCTTGCAACAAGGTTGGCGTCATCACGTCGTGAACCAAGCCTTGTTGGCTATTTTATAGCGCTGTCCGCGCGAGACGGTAGCGTCTCGCGGCGGTGAATTATGCGTCGGCTAATGCTGCGGTAATGCTTGCAAACACAGCGTCGAGCTCACCTTCACCTTCGATGCTGGCCAGCTTGCCTTGTTCATCGTAGTAGTTCACCAAAGGTTCGGTTTGATCCTGGTAAACGTTCAAACGGTGTGAAATTGTTTCTTCATTGTCGTCTGCGCGATGGGCCAAATCAGTGCCACCACAGCGATCACAAACGCCGTCGTTTTGCGGAGGGCTAAAGTAAACGTTGTACATCTGCCCGCAGCTGCTGCAAGTGCGGCGACCGGTCAAACGTTTCACCAAATTGGCGAACTCAACGTTGATCAAGATCGCTTTCTGCAGTGGTTTGCCCAATTTGCTTAACATCTCATCGAGCGCGGCAGCCTGCGCAGTACTGCGCGGGAATCCGTCGAGAATGAATCCGTTTTGCGTGTCAGCTTCATTCAAGCGTTCGCCGATCATGCCAATCACGATGTCATCGGCCACTAAAGCACCGGCATCCATGGCTTGTTTCGCGCGTTGGCCCAATTCGGATTGGGCTTTCACTGCGGCGCGCAGCAAGTCGCCGGTTGAGATTTGGGGAATGCTGTGAGCATCCATCAACTTCTTGGCTTGTGTGCCTTTGCCGGAGCCTGGTGCGCCAAGCAGAACAATACGCATAAATCTGTCCGTGTAGCCCCAATCCGGGCTGGAACCGCGAACCCTAGCCGCTGAAAACGCAGTCGTCAACGCTTCTTTATAAGCGTCATCGGGGCAAATTCAGTACAATTCGCGCCAGTTTTGCGCTGTGGTCTGTCTGCCCGCGGCATCTCTTTTGTATTTACCTATTTTGATGGGAGCCGGGATGCCCAGTCCCAAAAACGCGTTTTACGCGCAATCTGGTGGTGTGACCGCCGTTATCAATGTTTCAGCTGCTGCGGTGATAGAAACTGCGCGCAAACACCCGACAAAAATCGGCAAAGTGTTTGCTGGACGCGATGGCATCATTGGCGCGCTGACGGAAGACTTGATTGACACCTCGCAAGAGCCACCGGCGGCGATCGCTGCGCTAAAACACACGCCTGCTGGCGCGTTTGGCTCTTGTCGTTACAAGCTCAAAGGCTTTGAAAAAAATCTGGCGGAATACGAGCGCTTAATCGAAGTGTTCAAAGCGCACGATATTGGCTACTTTTTTTACAACGGTGGTGGCGATTCGGCTGATACCTGTTTGAAGGTCAGCCAGTTGGCTGAAAAAATGGGTTACCCGATTCAGGCGATCCATGTGCCCAAAACCATGGATAACGATTTACCATTAACCGATTGCTGTCCTGGGTTCGGCTCAGTGGCCAAATACACTGCCGTTTCCATCCGTGAAGCGGGTTTTGATCTGCGCTCCATGTGCAAAACATCAACCAAAGTTTTCATCTTGGAAGTGATGGGCCGCCATGCCGGTTGGACCGCAGCTGCTGGAGGCTTGGCAGCGGAACAAGAGGGCGATGATCCGCACATCATTTTGTTTCCGGAAGTGGTTTTTGACGAAGCGAAATTCCTCGCCCGCGTTCAGGCCTGCGTCGATGCCTATGGTTACTGCACCATTGTTGCATCGGAAGGAATAAAGAACGCCGCCGGTAAGTTTGTTGCTGACGCGGGCAACGTGGATGCTTTTGGGCATACCCAATTGGGTGGTGTTGCCAGCACTTTGGCTAGTCGTATCCAATCGCAGCTGGGCCTGAAATATCACTACGCCATTGCGGATTACTTGATGCGCTCCGCCCGTCACGTGGCCTCACGAACCGATGTAGAGCAGGCCTATGCCGTAGGCGAGGCGGCTGTTGAAATGGCCATAGCGGGTAAGAGCGGGATTATGGCGGCTATTGAACGCCTATCCGATGAGCCGTACACCTGGACGGTGGGTGAAGCGCCATTGGATCAGGTCGCAAATGTGGAAAAGAAAATGCCAGCGGACTATATTTCCGAAGATGGTTTTCACATTACCGAAGCCTGCCGCCGATACTTATTACCTTTGATTGCGGGGGAAGATTACCCGCCATATCGTAATGGCCTTCCAGCCTACGCGACGCTTAAAAACATCGCGGTTGAGAAAAAGACCGGTCGCGAGTTCACAGTTTCTTGAAGTCCCTGATTTTTCGATTTAGATAGGAGTATTCCATGGGTTACGAAGCAATAGGCCCGGGCAAAAACGCCCCCGATGAGATTCAAGTTGTCATTGAGATCGCCGCTCACGGCGCGCCAGTGAAATATGAAGTCGATAAGGATTCAAACACCTTGTTTGTCGATCGTTTCATGAATGTCGCCATGCATTACCCAGCCAACTACGGCTTTGTAAACAAGACTTTGTACGATGACGGCGATCCTGTTGATGTCTTGGTATTGACCCCGTATCCCATCGTGCCGGGCTGCGTGATCAAAGCACGTCCTGTGGCTGTGCTGATGACCGAAGACGAGTCCGGTATGGATGCCAAGATTTTGGCCGTGCCTACGGATAAAGTGTCCACCGGTTACTACAAAGACATGAAAGATTTGGCCGATGTGCCAGAGCGCCTGCAGAAAGAAATCACGCACTTCTTTGAGCGTTATAAAGACAATGAAGAAGGCAAGTGGGTCAAAGTGACCGGCTGGGAAGGTGCAGCGCGCGCTAAAGAAGAGATTCAAAAATCGATGGACGCTTACAAAGGTTAATCTTTGCTAAGTGGTTCAAAGGCCCTTCCAGTGTGGAGGGCCTTGCTGATAGCACCATCGTATGGAACGGGCCATTGCAGTTCTTTGGGCTGACCTCGATTCCGAAGTTCAGAAACCGGCTTCAAAGTTGCATGAGGTTTGGGCAATCAGGACTCGGCCATAGATGAATAAGGTGGCGCGCGACCCTGCGCTTTTCAGACTTGCCGTTGATTCCAGGATGCGTGGATATGTTTTCGTAAAGCTGAGCTTTAGCGGCTTTATACACAGAGGGCGATTCGTTTTGGCAGTGGCCCAGGAATCAGTGGTCGATTCAATCCCGCAGGTATTGAATTCACTATACTAGCGAGCTTTGACACTTCATTCGTGGATGAGTTGACCAGCATATGGCTTACATTCGCCTAACGTTGCTTCTTTGCGTCATTTGTGCCGTGGTTGCAGGCTCGATTTATTTTTTTGGCAACTACCCGCTTGGTCTCGTTTTAACCCACTCAGCGCTGTGTTTGTTCGCCTACTTTCTATGTGCTGCGGTGTCGATTGTTTTAGCAAATTGGTCGCTAACCAGAGGGCGGACATTTTTACACCTGCTCCCCTACGCAGTATTTTCTAGCCTTCTCGTGGCGTTGTATATTGGCAACGGCGTAAGCAACTATTTCTGGAAGGCGCACCTTAATCTGAGCCTGATTTACAGAATGGTGGGCCATTATTACGCGCTGTACAGCTGGTCCACTGTTGCGGTCTTGTTGTTATTGATAGCAGCAATATTTTCCTTGATTGCCTTGCTTCTCCACCGTGGGTTCGGACAAGCCAAAGGCATTTTTCAGCCAGCTAGACACGTATTTATTAGCATGGCTATCGCTGCCTTTCTACTACTGAACTTTAATACTTGGTATCACTCAGCAGACCGAGCGCAACTGGAAACATACATCTACGGTGAGATGCTATTGGACTTGGTGAGAGAATATACCGATGCGCATAATGACTATCTCGCCGATGCCGATGTAGGCATGGATGCCATATCTCTCCAGCAATCCCGCGAATATGTATTACCGCGGGAAGCAACGATTGACCGAAACAAAAAGAATATTATTTTAGTGGTGGTCGATTGCTTGAGATCGGATCATCTGCAGCTGTATGGATATAGTCGAAATACGATGCCGTTTCTTTCGCAGTATGTTGAAGAGCACCAAGGCGCGTGGGTAGACAATATGTTTTCGAGCTGTGATGAATCCAAGTGCGGCATCAGGTCCATTCTCACGTCGCAGAACTTCTTAGGGCAGAATACTAATGACGCGCGTGACGACGCGTTGCATGGCATTTTGCAAGAGAACGGGTACCAGATTAACTTTCTTCTGAGTTCTGACCATGCTTTCGGTGGTTTGAAGCGTGCTTATCAGCCGTTTGATTACTATGTCGATGGCGTGAACTTCTCACAGTATCCGCTGAATGATGATCGTGGATTGGTCGAAGTAATGAAGGGTTGGCCTGAATACAATGGCTCTCCAAACTACTTCCACTTTCATTTGTTTTCCGCACATGAGGCTGGGATAAAATATGGTCGGTATTTGGGGCAGGGTGTTTTGGGGGTCAAACCCGGATTTCTTGTCAAAAATCCTATTGCCCCTCAGTTCGATTCCAAGGATGGCAATAAACATCAACAGGGCATAGACTGGCTAGACAATAAAATTTTTCAAGCCGACTTGGTGCTTTCAGAGTTATTTCGGCTGCTTGAGAGCAAGGGCTTCCTGCAGAACTCATTGGTTGTCCTAGTAGGGGATCACGGGCAAGGCTTAATGGAGCATGGCTACCGAGGGCACATCAAGGGCTTGTACAATGAGAGTCTTGGAGTTCCCTTAATCATGGTCGAGAGACCACAGCCAAACGTGAACTTGCAAGAAACGACATTCGGAACTCAGCTTGATATTGCCCCAACGGTGCTTCGCGCAGTTAACATCCCAGCCCCCGATTCTTGGGCGGGGCACGCTCTGCAAACCAAGAAGAAAGCCGTGAGCATATCGGAGCACTACATCCCCGATAGATCCGAATCGTTTGCAAAAATCGTCTATAACCCTAATGCTGGCAGCCTTTACAAGTACATGTTTCAGTCATCTTTTAGGGGCTTAAAAGAGTCTGAATACGTCTTCGATCTCGTCGAGGATCCCAAGGAAATTCAAAATCTCTTGGCCGATCCGGTAACTCACTTGAACGCGAAAAAACTTATTAAAGAATGGGGCCTTGATCGCCCCGGAAGGAACGATCGAAGTGACTCACCAACCAGTTAGCGTAGTCGGCTCAACCAGCGCTGCCGAAACAGATGAAAACGCAGTATGCTCGGAAGGGGTGTCATTTCAGTCTTCCCAGTTCACGACTGAAATGAAACCGGACTATGTGCTTGCACTATATCGGCGCTATAACTTGGTTGTAAAAACGTTTGGTTTCGATCAGCAGCTCAAACGGTATATCGCTGAACGCTTTAATCAAGATCGATGTGTAGAGTCTGTACTTGATGCGGGGTGTGGCACTGGCAATGCAGGTATATGCCTAGCGCGTCTCTATCCCGAGGCCAAAGTTTTGTTTACCGACATAAACTGCAGTCTTCTGGAGCAGGTTCGTCGTCAGACAGCTAACAACCCGCGGGTGCGGGTAGGGCTTGCCGACATTTCGCGCCCAGGAGCAGTTTCGCTATTGGGTGAAAGCGAACTGGAGATAGGAGCCGAATCTTTCGATGTAATTTGTGCTGGGGCGAATATTGGCTATTCAAGTAATGTTGAACGTACTTTGATCGACTTATACAAGATGTTAAAGCCTGGAGGAGTGATCTTGGACATGGAAATGAACCAAGGCTTGATAGGAAGGCTAGTATCCCGACTGTATCGCTACCCCCAGGTTCACTTTACAACGGCATGTAGCGCGTTAGAGTCGGAAGGAGCGAAGCTTTCTCGGCACAAAGTCTCGCTGCGTTACTTTCCTGCCAATTTGACGCGGCTGTGCATTATGATAGAGAAACCGGCAGCGTAGCGTTATCCGAAGTGGTTCAGACCTAATCAGACCCTCAGCGCACAGGATGTGCGATGTGTAGCGATACACGGACCTACTTGAGCTCGTCTTCAGCCAGCTCATTCATAAACGCCCCGACCGCAGTATGTTTTGACCGCATACGTAACCTCGGTATTCAAAAGCTCCAAGCAAGCAACCACCCATGCTGAATTTTACCGACCTGGTCCTGCGCCGCGGCCCCAGGGTTCTGATTGACAAGCTCAACCTGACCATTTTTTCTGGTCAGCGTGTGGGCATCACTGGGCGCAATGGCACCGGTAAATCCAGTCTGCTCTCGATGTTGCTCGGAGAATTGGCACCTGATGCGGGTGATTTAAGTTTTGGGCGAGATTTGGTGTTTGCCCATGTGCGTCAAGAAACGCCTGCGTTAGAGATCAGCGCCTTGGATTATGTGCTGGATGGTGATGTGCATTGGCGTGATTTAAATACTCGCTTGCAACAAGCGGAAGCGAATCACGAAGGCGACAAAATCGCGTTATTGCATGAAAAACTGCACGCTATAGATGGCTATACCGCGCCGACGCGGGCTGCACGTTTGCTGCATGGTCTGGGATTTGCTGTCACTGACGACGTTCGGCCGGTGAGTGCCTTTTCAGGCGGTTGGCGTATGCGTCTGAATTTGGCGCAGGCTTTGATGTGCCGCTCCGATGTGTTGTTGCTGGATGAGCCTACTAACCACTTGGATTTGGATGCTGTGGTTTGGGTGCAGGATTGGCTGAACAGTTACCCCGGCACTTTGTTGGTTATTTCCCATGATCGGGATTTTCTGGATTCCGTGACCACCCATATTCTGCATATTGAGCGCAATCAGGCTACGCAATACACCGGCAATTATTCTTCCAGTGAGAAGCAGCGTGCGGAACGCATCAATCAACAGGCGGCGGAATACGCAACGCAGCAACGCCACGTAGCGCATTTACAAAGCTTTGTGGACCGCTTCAAAGCCAAGGCCAGCAAAGCTCGGCAAGCACAAAGCCGAGTCAAGATGCTGGAAAAAATGCAGCTTGTGGCCCCAGCGCACTGGGATACTCCGTTTGATTTTCGTTTTGCCGAGTTGGATCGCTTGCCCGCGCCGTTGCTGTCATTTCAGGGCGTGGCAGCGGGCTACAACGACCAAGCTGTGGTGGAGAATATCAATCTGACCCTAGCGCCCGGCGATCGCATCGCCTTGCTGGGGCGTAATGGCGCGGGTAAGTCCACTGTGATGCGCACCTTGGCCGGCAGCCAGGCAGCTCTGGGCGGTGAGCAGATGCGCGATCGGCATCTAAAGGTAGGATATTTTGCGCAACATCAGTTGGACAGCCTGCATCTGCCTTCTAGCCCCATGGCGCATTTGGAGCGTCTCAACAAAATCTTGGATGTGCCGCTAAAAGAGCAAGAGCTGCGCGACTATTTGGGTGGCTTTGATTTTCACGGTGAGCGCGTGTTTGAGGCCATAGAGCCATTTTCAGGTGGTGAAAAAGCGCGCTTGGCGCTGGCCTTGCTGGTCTGGCAGAAACCCAATCTTTTGTTGCTGGATGAGCCTACCAATCATCTGGATTTGGAAATGCGTCATGCCTTGGAGCTTGCTTTGCAGGGCTTTGAAGGTGCGGTGGTGATGGTGTCACATGATAGGCATATGCTCGCGAGTACGGTCGATCAGCTGTGGGTCGTCGGTGAGGGTAGTTGTCAGCCCTTCGTGGGTGATCTGGATGATTACGCCAGTTTTGTGCGTAAACGCGTATCGCAAGAAGATCAAGTGTCAGCCAGCCCCAGCAGCAGCAAACCCAATGCGCGCGAGCAGCGCCAAGCTGCCGCCGCCAAACGTGCGACGCAAAAGCCCTGGCGCGATGAGTTAAAGCGTTGCGAGCGGGATATGGAGCGTTTGGAAGCGGCCTTAGGGCAGCGTGAACAAGAGTTGTCTGACCCCGCTTTGTATGTTGAAAATCCACAGCGTGCTTCTGAACTGGCGCAGCAACAAACTCGCGAGCGCAAGCAGTTGGATGAGATAGAGGCACGTTGGCTGGAATTGGCTGAGCTTTTACAGCAGGATGATGACTGACAGAAGGGAAGCTCTGATCGAATCATGAACACAGCATCGCTAGTTAAAAATTGCCCCTTTATCGTTGGAAAACTTGCCAATAGCTGGCTATTCGCTGCGTTTCCCGTCTCAAATTGGTTTTCCCCAGCGCGCTGCTCGCGCCCAGATTCAATCAGAGCTTCCCAGGGGCGGCGATGAGCCTGACAACACAGCAGCGGAAACAATTGAGCGAGCGCATAAAGGCGCTGCAATCAGAGCTGGGGCCTGCCTTGTTGCAAGCACAGGAGTCGGCGCAACCCGTAGAACTGGATCAGACCCTGCAAGGCCGCTTATCGCGTATGGATGCCATGCAGGGACAAGCGATGGCGCAGGCGGCTAGTCAGCGGCTACAGCGGCAACAGCAGGGGCTAAAGCGGGCTGCGGGCAACTTGGAGCACGTCGATTTTGGCTTGTGTACAGAATGCGATGAACCCATTGCATGGGCGCGATTGCAGTTTGATCCCGCAGTGCGCTTGTGTATGAGCTGCGCACAGGCGGCAGAGGCTTAGCGTTCCCTTCCTAGCCGTAAGCTCCGTCACTGACGAAGGGATTGCTTATGCGTTCTTGACCGAAGCTGGATGTCGGGCCGTGCCCAGGCACAAATTGAATATCGTCGCCCAGAGGGAATAGCTTGTTGCGTATCGAGTTCACTAAGTCAGCGTGATTGCCGCGTGGAAAGTCTGTGCGGCCAATCGAGCCTTGGAATATGACATCGCCGACTATGGCTAGAGACAAGTCTTTTTGGTGAAATACCACATGGCCTGGGGTGTGGCCAGGGCAATGAATCACATCCAGAACGATAGTTCCAACCGTCACCGTATCGCCATCGTTAAGCCAACGATTGGGGGTGAAAGCGCGGCTGGGCGGAAAGCCCATTTGCTGCGCCTGTGCCGGCAACATATCGATCCAAAATTGATCGTCTTTGTGCGGGCCTTCTATGGGCAGCTCCAGACGTTCCGCGAGTTCCGCAACCATGCCAACATGATCTAGGTGGCCATGGGTGACCAGCAACTTCTCAAGCGTTATTCCTTCAGCGGCGACCGCTTCCAGCAACATCTCAATTTCGCCCCCCGCATCAACCAATGCACCTTGCATGGTGGACTTGTCCCAAATCAGGCTGCAATTTTGCTGAAACGGTGTAACTGGAAGGATTTTGATGCCAAGTGCAGACATAGCAGTGTATAGAGCAAGAGGGAGCCCATCATGGCATAGGGCGTGCGCGATCGAAATGCATCAAATCGGATATGGGCTCAATTAAACAGTTCCAGTGCGCCTGGCGCTTGCAGACCGGGGTGTAAGGATGTGATTGATTCTTGATGCATGCAGACGCGGTTTCGTCCTTCGCGCTTTGCTTTGTACAGCGCCTGATCGGCGCGGCCTATGATGTTTGCGGCGTGATCGAAGCGGTCAATTGGAGCCATGCCTATGCTTACCGTGATGTGTTCGATCTGAGGGAAGTGGGCGCTTGCAATCTTGCTGCGCATACGCTCAGCCAAATTGCTGGCATCGACCCGCTTGCAGGGACTTACGAGGATGGCGAACTCTTCGCCACCATAGCGATACACCGTGTCCACTGCGCGCACTGTGGCTTGCATGATTCTAGTGATCAGCAGCAACACTTCATCTCCAATTAAATGACCAAAGTTGTCATTGATTCTTTTGAAGTGATCGACATCGACCATGAACAGCCACCAATGCGCCGGATCGGGGCTGAAATCGGTTTTCTGTCGCATGGCCTGCGTGGTGATGCTGATTTTGTTGTCGAAGGCCCCGCGATTGAGAGCGCCGGTTAAGGCATCCAATTCTTGAAAATGCAGTATGCGTACGAAATTACTGTAGATCGCCAATACGTGGCTCATGGATTCGCGGTTGTTTGATAGCAGTGGCGATCGGCGAACCTCTATGACTTCCAGCACTTTTCGTTCCACGCAAATAGGAAAGTAATCCACATAGGGATCATCGCTAGGTACTTGTGGGGTGTGTTCGGTCATGGCGCGCGCTAATGCACCTTGTGCGATCACGCCGCGGCTCGGCTTGTTATCCCAGTTAAAATTGGGTTTTCCGCCGTCCTGGATGATTTCACAGCGCAGGGTGATGTTGAGTCGGTTTGCCGCCGTTGGTGTCAAAAAGTTGATGGAGACCAAAGAAAATAGACTGGCCAGGTTTTCTGCAAAACGCCTGCGCATGAGGTCGGAGCTGTCCGACTGGGTCATATCGCGTACCGCGAACAGGGCGGATTCGGTGTCCGGTTGGCTTTTGTTCGGCGATTTTTGATGGCTGACAGGTGAAGGCATTGATGTGCACGCAGACGGGCTCGCGCAGGACGTGCAAGCTGTATGCCGTTAGCGCACGGTTTAGTCGCCGAAGTGCAGTCGCGCGTTGAGATGCCCTGCCGGAGGCATTTGTAGAAAAAAGCCATCAGAGCGCAAGCCCTTGATGACCTCTTTGACTTGCACCCGCGCCAAGGGCCTCTGCTCATGCAAGTCCAACTGCATGACTACCCTGAGCTCTCCTAGGCGTTTACGTAAGTGCTCTGGAATATCTTCCTCGCCCAAATCTTGGCGTAGATAGATATACATTTCTTGCTGTCGGGAGCAACGTAAAACACGGCAAGGGACTGAGTTTTCACTCACGGCTTAGGAGTCCTGATAAATCTCTGCGCCCTGCTCACGGAACTCTGCCGCTTTTTCTTGCATACCCGTTTTTAGCGCATTGGCGGCGTCGATTTTTTTCTGTTCTGCGTAATCACGTACGTCTTGGGTGATTTTCATGGAGCAGAAGTTGGGGCCACACATAGAGCAGAAATGCGCCACTTTGTGGCCTTCTTTGGGCAGGGTTTGGTCGTGATAATCACGCGCCCGCTCTGGGTCTAGCGATAAATTAAATTGATCTTCCCAGCGGAATTCGAAGCGTGCTTTGGACAAAGCGTTGTCACGCACTTGAGCGCCAGGGTGACCTTTGGCTAAGTCAGCGGCATGGGCAGCGATTTTGTAAGTCACGATGCCGTCACGCACGTCATCTTTATCTGGCAGGCCGAGGTGTTCTTTGGGCGTCACGTAGCAGAGCATGGCCGTGCCATACCAGCCGATTTGCGCCGCGCCGATGGCTGAGGTGATGTGATCGTAGCCAGGCGCGATGTCGGTGGTTAGTGGGCCGAGTGTGTAGAAGGGCGCTTCAAAGCAATCCTCCAACTCTTTATCCATATTCTCTTTTATGAGTTGCATGGGGACGTGGCCGGGGCCTTCGATCATGACTTGGCAATCGTGCTCCCAGGCAATTTTGGTGAGTTCGCCTAGGGTTTCCAATTCGCCAAATTGGGCGGCGTCATTGGCATCGGCCAAGCAGCCCGGGCGCAAACCGTCACCTAATGAAAAAGCCACATCGTAGGCCTTCATGATTTCGCAAATATCTTCAAAATGCGTGTACAAGAAGGATTCTTGATGATGCGCCAGGCACCACTTGGCCATGATGGAGCCGCCGCGAGAAACGATACCCGTCAGGCGGTCGGCGGTCAGCGGTACATATTGCAAACGCACGCCAGCATGAATGGTGAAGTAATCCACCCCTTGCTCGGCTTGTTCAATCAGGGTGTCGCGGAACAATTCCCAAGTTAGATTTTCGGCTTTGCCGTCGACTTTTTCTAAAGCTTGGTAGATGGGGACAGTGCCAATAGGAACAGGAGAATTGCGCAATATCCATTCCCGCGTTTCATGAATATTTTTGCCGGTCGACAAATCCATGATGGTGTCGGCGCCCCAACGGGTCGACCAAACCATTTTCTCCACTTCTTCCACAATGGACGATGAAACCGCGGAATTGCCGATGTTGGCGTTGATTTTAACCCGGAAATTGCGCCCGATTATCATAGGCTCGGATTCAGGGTGATTGATGTTGTTGGGTATGATGGCGCGGCCAGCAGCGATCTCATCGCGCACAAATTCAGCAGTGACCTCTTCCGGCAGATTGGCCCCAAAGCTTTGTCCGGGATGGCGGTTCTTCAAATAATTGGCCGCTTGATATTCCTCGCGCAATTCCTGTAGCCGGGCATTTTCGCGAATTGCGACGAATTCCATTTCCGGGGTGATGATGCCGCGCCTGGCGTAATGCATCTGGGTCACATTGGCCCCAGCACTGGCACGTCGTGGAGCGCGTATATGTTCAAAGCGCAATGGGATTAAAGCGGGGTCGGTTTCTCTAGTCTGTCCGAAACCTGAACTGGGGCCTTGCAGTTGTTCACTGTCGCCTCGCTCTGCTATCCAATCTGCGCGCAATGGCAACAGACCTGACATTAAATCAATCTTTGCTTCTGGGTCCTGGTATGGCCCTGAGGTGTCGTAGACGGTGAGCGGTGGATTTTGCTCCAAGCCGTCTTTTCCGCGTGTTGATTGCAGTGCGATTTCGCGCATGGGTACGCGGATATCCGGCCTGCTGCCATCGACATAAATCTTGCTGGATGCAGGGAAGCTCTGAATAACTTCTTTGCTTAGGCTGCGGGTTTTGTCGACGATGTCTTTGGCCAGGGCGCTCATTGAGGTATCGCTGTTGAGTGTGTACGACTAGTGTACTGCCCGCTAGGGTTAGTAGCACCCGTTGCGGCTAAAACAATCCGTAATTGCGTGCGTTATTGGCTATTAAGGGGATGGCCTCTTGCGGCTGTGGCGCTACTCAACAATTGCACCTCGATATCGTTTTGTCGACACCCCTGTTCGGGCGTAAGCGGGGGCTCTTTTCTCGACGTCTTTAATGGCTTGGGCAAAAACTGCGAGCATGGTGCGGGTTTGCACCGGTCGCGCAATGTCGAATGGCGCACCATTTTTGTATGCGGAATAGCGCACAAGCACGGCGTGATCTGGGCTGGATGTATGGCCATGGACATTGACCACGCAAATGTCGGCATTTTCTACCGCTACCCACTCGAACTCCGTGTCTAGCGAGCGGGTGCATATACCCAAAGCAGATTTTAGCGGGCGTTGGTCGGCGTCATCGAGGTCGAGGAAAGCAACTTTTATCTGATGCATAGGTAGCTCTAAAGAGTGCTTGTGAAGATGAGGTTGGAGGGTGGAAACACGTCCGCTTCGGGAAGTGTTTTGGCGTGTTCCACTGCGGTATAGAAAATTTTGTCGGCAGCTACTGGGCCGAGGCTGGTGCAGAGGGTGACGTATACCTTGTGAACGAGGCTTGTAAGTTGCTCGATAGTGAGTTCGGGCATCTGCCCGCCTTGAACTATCCAACCCAGCGCCGGAGCGGCCATCTCCTGCAATCCATCTTTGCTGGACAGCCGTTGCCCTAAATCTTCTATGAAATCGGAAGACGGACGCCCGCTGCTGCCTGCCAAGGCCTTGCGGATGGAGGCCAGCAGTGCAAGCGCGACCTTTTCACCTGCGCTTTCTTGGGGGGAAGCACCTTGGCTACTCGTGTTTTGACCGGTTCTAGCGCGATGCACCGCGGTGCGCAGAGCATTTCGTTGGCGAGAGTCAAATTGCAGGTCTTGTGAGACCTCACGCATGAAATTGATGACACTGGCGCTCGGATCGCTGGCGTATTTACCGATCCAAAGATCAGCGGCCTGTGCGCCAATGTGAGGGCCTAAAAGTTCTGCCAGGATATCTGGTAGCTCCATTTTCCAGATGGTTGTCTCGGACATGTTTAGCTCCGAGGTGCAATGCTGGTTTGGAATTCGGGATAACCGATATCGGCATGTTCTGTGTAGTCTAGGCCGTGCTGTTCGTGCAGAGTTGATGCACGTATCCCTATGACCGCTTTCAGCACGCCAAATAGCACCAAGGCGGTGCCAAACGCCCAGGCAAAAATAACGCCTATGCCGAGTAGCTGAACGCTGATACGCGAAGCGTTAAACAAATCTCCGGTGTAGAACATGCCTGCGGCAAGAGTCCCCCAGGCGCCTGCAAAGCCATGCACTGGAATAGCCCCAACCACGTCATCGATCCGCAGTCGCTCAAGAAGAACGCCTGAAATAACCATCACGAAACCACCGATAATGCCGGTCAGTGCGGAAAAACCTGCGGACATAGAGGCGCAGCCCGCTGTGATGGACACCAAGCCAGCCAAACCGCCATTCAGTATGGTGATAGCGGCGAGGGGGCGGCGGAGTAGAAGTGCGCATAGCATGGCTCCAATCACCCCGGTCACGGCGGCGATTTGAGTGTTCATAAGTACCGTTCCTATGTCTTCCGACGCGGCTAAAGTGGATCCGCCGTTAAATCCGAACCAGCCTAGCCAAAGCACAAACACTCCGGTAGACACCATGGGCAAGTTGTGCCCCGGAATGGTGCGTGCTGAGCCATCCTTAGCAAATCGGCCCAAGCGTGGGCCGAGCAGAATAACCGCTGCGAGAGCGCACCAGCCGCCAACGGAATGCACCACAGTGGAGCCTGCAAAATCGACAAAACCACGCGCGGCAAGCCAGCCGCTACCCTCGTAAAAACTACCCCAGACCCAGGAGCCTGATACGGGGTAAATCAGCGCAGTAACCACAAACGATGCGGCTAAATAGGGCCAAAACCGCATGCGTTCGGCGACAGCTCCGGCGACAATTGTGGCCGCAGTGGCGGCAAACATGGCCTGAAATAGGAAGAACACGGCTTCATTGCCAGGCTTGGAATCCGGCATGAAATGGTCAATTCCAAACCAACCACTGGGATTGGTGCCGAACATTAAGCCATAGCCAATCAACCAGAACCCGAGGATGCCGAAGCACAGATCGGCGTAATTTTTGAGTATGACGTTGGTGCTGTTTTTGGCGCGCACCGAGCCGCCTTCAAGTAAGGCAAATCCAGCTTGCATAAAGAAAACCAGCGCTGCCGCGACAGCAACCCACACGATATCCACGGGCTGGGTTAAGACATCGGTTGCGAAGGCGGATTGAGGAATGGCGCTAAGTGCGCATAGCAGAAGTACGGGGTGCTTCTTGGTGTGAGCGTTTGGCATGGAAAGGCCCAAATTGGAATTATGTTGCAGTGAAGCAATTTCCAAGCCAGTTACTGCGTGCTGTTTAAATTATGTTTTTATTCAAATGTTTATGTATCTGTTGTTTGTGTCGCATTCAGCCCTCTTGGGGCCCTGTGCTGCTCATGCAGTCGATGTGATTTAGTTAAATCAGACCTAAAACAGCTCATTGTCGGTTGCAGTGAGCGTTCAATCGTTTTCTAGAGCCAGCCAATAAAGTGCGGCATAAATACGCGAGCAAATGGCCTTGCCCTGAGCTTGTTGCGTGGCTAGCCATGCGTGGATCTCACGAATAGGTACAACATGGGTGATGATATTTTCATCATCCACACCACCTCCGCTGTGCACCCGAGTCAAATCGCTGAGACGGAAGTGCCAGGCCCATTCGCAGGTGATGCCTGCTGCGGTAGGGCCATCATAAAGCGGGCGAATATTATTGGCGCGAAAACCGGTTTCTTCTTCGAGTTCGCGTAGCGCCGCTGTTGCGGGGTCTTCGCTTTCGTCGTGATCGCCGATGATGCCGGCAGGCAATTCAATTACGGGTCGGTTGACGGGTAATCGTAGTTGTTCCACCAACACCAGTTCCTGGTCTTGCGTGGTCGCGACCATAAAGGCGGCGCCTCCGCTGGAATTTACCCGCCGCACATATTCCCAATGCTGGCTGCGACGCAGTTCTAGAAAGTCGGCTGTGTGCAGAGTGGTGGCATCTTTAGGTTCGGTCATGTGTTGGTTTTATCGTAGCGACGTGAGGGTTATGCTTGGCGGCCTATTTTGAACTGAGCTGCAGAGATCGCCATGAGTAGCAAGGATATCGAATCCATTCTCAAGGAAACCCGTTTATTTGCCCCAGCGGCTGAATTTTCCAGTCAGGCCCAGTTTCCACAAGACAAGCTTGCCGCGCTGTATGCGCGCGCGGCTGAAGACCATGAAGGGTTCTGGTGCGACTTAGCACGTGAGGAATTGGATTGGCACACGCCCTTCACCCAGGGCTTGGATGAATCGGAAGCGCCCAATTATCGTTGGTTCGCCGATGGCCGTTTGAACGTGTCGTACAACTGCATAGACCGCCATTTGGATAGTCGCGGTGATCAGGTCGCTATACGTTTCGAAGGTGAAAAAGGCGATACCCGCAATTTCACCTACCGCGAATTGCATGTCGAAGTTTGTCGCTTTGCCAACGCCTTGAAGGCTTTGGGCGCGACCAAGGGTGATCGCATCGTGCTGTATATGCCGATGGTGGCCGAGGCCGTGATTGCGATGCAGGCCTGCGCCCGTATCGGTGCAATCCATTCGGTGGTTTTTGGTGGGTTCTCCGCAGCGTCCCTGCGCGACCGGATAGAAGGGGCGCAAGCGCGTTTCTTGATCACTGCTGATGGCGGTCATCGTGGCGGTAGCATCGTTCCGTTGAAGCAGGCAGCGGACGATGCCCTAAATCAGGGTTGCGACAGCATAGAAAAAGTCGTGGTATTGCAACGTTCAGAACATGGTGTGGCCATGGATGGGCAGCGCGATATCTGGTGGCACGATGCGGTGGCTGGCCAGCCGGATGATTGCACTCCGGAATGGGTGGAAGCCGAGCATCCACTGTTTTTGCTATACACCTCCGGCTCCACCGGTAAGCCAAAAGGTATTCAACATTCCAGTGCTGGGTATTTGCTCAATGGCATCATGAGCAGCCGCTGGGTTTTCGACTTGCGCGATGGCGATGTGTTTTGGTGTACTGCTGATGTGGGTTGGATTACCGGGCACAGCTATGTGGCCTATGGGCCTTTGGCTGCCGGTTCGACCATCGTCATTTATGAAGGCGCGCCGACCGTTCCGGATGCGGGACGGTTTTGGCGCATGGTGCAAGACCACAAGGTCAGTATTTTCTATACCGCACCCACCGCGATTCGCGCACTGATGAAACTGGGTGATGAGTGGCCGAATCAATACGATTTAAGCCATCTACGGCTGCTTGGTAGTGTCGGCGAGCCGATCAATCCTGAAGCGTGGATGTGGTATCACACGGTGATCGGTAAAGAACGATGCCCGATAGTCGACACCTGGTGGCAAACCGAAACCGGCGCGATCATGATGTCGCCAGTGCCGGGTGTGACCAAAACCAAGCCGGGTTCTTGTACCAAGCCTTTGCCCGGAATTGCCGCGGCCATCGTGGATGAAGAAGGCCAGTTGATTGAAGGCCGCGATGCCGGAGGCTATTTGGTGGTGACCAAGCCTTGGCCGTCGATGTTGCGGACGGTGTGGGGCGACAATGACCGCTACATCGATACCTATTGGTCTATGTTCAATAATCGCTACTACGTGGCCGGTGATTCAGCGCACCGTGATGTTGATGGTTATTACTGGATCATGGGGCGTATCGATGATGTGCTGAATGTGTCCGGTCATCGCATGGGCACTATGGAAGTCGAATCCGCTTTGGTTGCTCACCCGGCGGTGGCTGAGGCTGCTGTTGTGGGTAAGCCTCATGACACTAAAGGTGAGTCCATTTTTGCCTATGTGATTTGTAACGGTGAGCGTCCGGAAGGCGCTGAGGCAGACGCACTGGTCAAAGAGTTGCGTGACTGGGTAGCTCAGGAAATTGGGGCCATTGCCAAGCCCGATGAAATTCGTTTTGCTGACAATTTACCGAAAACGCGCTCCGGCAAAATCATGCGCCGTTTGCTGCGTGCGATAGCCAAGGGCGAGGAAATTACGCAAGACATCTCCACCTTGGAAAATCCAGCTATTGTTGCTCAGTTGCAGGGGCAGGCATAATTGAATTGCCCGTATAGAAAGCCGCGTTGAAAACGAAATGAGTTCTGATAATGATTCAGACAAGGATGTACTGAGCAAGCTCGATGACACGGTCAACGCGATCAACAGTCATCGTGATTGGCGTGCTCAGCAGCACGCTGACGAAGAAGATCGACTGAATCAGGCATGGCAAGCGGTGCTGGATGCGGCGAAGGCTTTGCGGACGAAACTTAAAGACAATCCGAAGCTGCGTTACTTCAGTATTGCGCGCGAACAGGATCAAGTCGCTGTGAGCTTCCGTCGAACGGGCGGCGGCTCACATTTGCTGACCCTGTATCGGCATCACCCTGAGAATAAATTCCCAGCGACTATGGCCATTTGGGTGCGCGAAGAGGGGCGAATGGATCGCCGCGTTCAAGCGGCAGATGAGGCGGTGCAGTGCTTGGTGCAGCATTGTGCATTGAATATCACCAGCCAATAGTCACGACGCGCTGATACATCACTGCGTTGCAGTGTTTGCTCAGGCAGCCTTGGGCTTGGCGCGGAATTCGACAACCCTAGCGTTTTCCCGGCCAATATTCTCGTTGGGCCAATGCACAATGCGAATGTCACCGTTTTGGTCTTCCACAAGGGCAGTGCAGGATTCAACCCAGTCACCACAATTCAAATACAAACTGTTGCCGATTTCACGGATTTCCGCGTGGTGTATGTGACCGCAGATAGCACCATCGAGCTGACGAGAGTCACATTCTCTGGCGACAGATTCTTCAAACTCGGTGACTATGTTGACGGCGGATTTCACCGTTTTCTTGGCATAAGCGGACAAAGAGAAATAGGGCAAGCCTATGCTGCGACGCACCCGGTTGAGATGCCGGTTGGCCAGCATCATGCTGTTGTATAGGCTGTCTCCGGCACGCGCAATCCAACGATGGTAGCGTGTGATTACGTCGAAAATATCGCCGTGGAGGACCAAGAATTTGCGCCCATCGGCGGTGGTGTGGACGACTTCGTTGGCCAGTTCTATATTGCCAATATCCAATTTGTAGTCGACGAATTTACGTAAAAATTCATCGTGATTTCCGGTGATATAAACCACCTTGGTGCCGCGTTTGGCGCGGGTGAGTATTTTGCGCACGACATTGGTGTGTTCTTGTGGCCAGAAGAAGCTTTTTTTCAACTGCCAGCCATCGATAATGTCGCCGACCAAGTACAAATAGTCACAGTCGTGCTGGCCTAGGAATTGCGCCAATGCTTCGGCTTGGCAGCCGGGGGTGCCCAGGTGCACATCGGAAATCCAAATGCTGCGAACTTTGGTCTTGCCGGCGGGATGTTGTAGTTCAGTTTGCTTAGCCATAGCGGCAGGCTAGTGGGTTTATGTTGCAGCTAGGTGACAAGCTGAAGCTAAGCACCTTCCTGCGCCGCCACGTGGTTGCTATCGTATGTCGTTTTTCGCGCCCGTTGTGTGCGGGCGCATGATGGTCAATTGGCGGACAAGCTCATGAAATTATTGGTAGTTGGTGGTGGTGGGCGCGAGCATGCTCTGGCCTGGAAACTTGCGCAGTCTGAGCGCGTAAGTGAGGTTTTGGTGGCGCCAGGCAATGCGGGTACTGCAACAGAAGCGTGCGTGCGCAATGTTGCGGTGGCAGCGGAAGACATCGAGGGTTTGCTCAGTTTGGTTGCGCAAGAGGCGATAGATTTGGTCGTCGTCGGCCCAGAGGCACCGCTGGCAGCTGGTTTGGTAGACCGACTTCAAGCCGCGGGTGTGCGAGCGTTTGGTCCCAGTCAGGCAGCGGCGGAGCTGGAAGCATCCAAAGCGTTCACCAAAGATTTCTTGGCGCGCCACAACATACCCACTGCGGCGTATGGCAACTTTACCGAAGTCGAGCCAGCCTTGGCTTATCTCGCGACGATGACGGCGCCGTTTGTGATTAAGGCGGACGGGTTGGCGGCAGGCAAGGGTGTGATCGTGACGGAGCAGCGTTCTGAAGCAGAAGCTGCGGTGCGCGATATGCTGGAAGGCAATAGCTTTGGCGACGCGGGCCACCGCGTGGTGGTAGAAGAGTTTCTTCACGGTGAGGAAGCCAGCTTTATTGCGCTCGTTGATGGTGAGAATGTGCTGGCTTTAGCATCGTCGCAAGACCACAAGCGTGTTTTTGATGGCGACCAAGGCCCCAACACCGGCGGTATGGGAGCGTATTCGCCAGCACCTGTGTTGAGTGAGGAACTCATCGAAAAAGCTATGCAAGACGTCATGCTACCCACCGTGCGTGGCATGGCTACAGAAGGCCGTCGATTTGTTGGTTTTTTATACGCCGGGCTGATGATTTCTCCGCAGGGTGAAACCAAGGTGGTGGAATTCAATGTGCGCATGGGCGACCCAGAAACCCAGCCCATACTGTTCCGCTTGCAGTCGGATCTTCTCGACGCCATTGAAGCTGCCGTAGATGGTCGTTTGAATGAAGTGGAATTACAGTGGGATGAACGCTGCAGTGTTGGCGTGGTGCTGGCTGCTGGCGGCTATCCAGGCGACTATCCGAAAGGCGATATTATCTCCGGTCTGGATACTGACTTTGGTGACGATGTGAAAGTCTTCCACGCTGGAACGAAGTTGCAAAACAATGACGTGAGCACCGCAGGTGGTCGCGTGTTGTGCGTTTGTGCTGTAGGCGCGAATTTGAACGACGCACAATCCGCAGCCTATGCCGCAATCCCTGCTATTACATGGTCTGGCATGCAGTACCGCAAGGATATTGGCAGTAAAGGCTTGGCGAGACTGGGCTGATTTACAGGGCAATAATGGTAGGATGCCCGCCGCAGAATTAACCGAACGTTTAGGGGAAATCGAGATGTCTGAGAACAAACCCGGCTTTAAGCCAAAAAAATCCGTTGCTCTTTCTGGTGTGCCTGCCGGTAATACCGCGCTGTGTACCGTAGGGCGCAGCGGCAACGACCTGCATTATTGCGGTTACGACATTCTTGATTTGGCTCAAGCCTGTGACTTTGAAGAAGTCGCCCATCTGTTAATCCACGGTAAATTGCCGACCGCTGCAGAGTTGGCCGCGTATAAAAACAAACTGCGCGCCCTACGCGGCCTACCTGCTGCAGTAATGGCTGCACTGGAAGCAACTCCAGCCAATGCTCATCCTATGGATGTTATGCGTACCGGCGTGTCTGTTTTGGGCACGGTGTTGCCGGAAAAGGATGACCATAATCACCCGGATGCACGTGATATTGCCGATCGCCTGCTGGCCTCTCTGGGTTCGATGTTGTTGTACTGGTATCACTTCAGCCACAACGGTCGCCGGATAGAAGTGGAGACCGAAGATGATTCCATAGGCGGACATTTCCTGCATTTGTTACATGGCAAAGCGCCGTGTGATTCCTGGGTGAAAGCCATGCACACCTCTTTGGTCTTGTATGCCGAGCACGAATTCAATGCATCCACTTTCGCCACACGGGTTATTACCGGCACCGGTTCTGACATCTATTCCGCCATTTGTGGTGGCATTGGTGCATTGCGTGGGCCTAAGCACGGCGGCGCCAATGAAGTCGCGTTTGAAATTCAAAAACGCTATGACAATGCCGATGAAGCGGAAGCCGATATTCGTGAGCGTGTGGCCAACAAAGAAGTGATCATCGGTTTCGGTCATCCGGTTTACACCATCTCTGATCCGCGTAACGAAGTGATCAAACAGGTCGCTAAGGATTTGTCTGCAGAACAAGGCAGTATGAAGATGTACGACATTGCCGAGCGTTTAGAAACGGTGATGATGGACATTAAGAAAATGTTCCCGAATTTGGATTGGTTCAGCGCCGTTAGCTATCACATGATGGGTGTCCCCACCGCCATGTTTACACCCCTGTTTGTGATCGCGCGTACCGCAGGCTGGAGCGCCCACATCATGGAGCAGCGCGTGGATGGCAAGATCATTCGCCCGAGTGCGAATTACATCGGGCCAGAAAACTTGGAATTCCAACCCTTGGGTAAGCGTAGCTAAATTTCTCGGCTAAGCTTCTTTACTGAGCAGCCCGCACTCGAAAGACTGCGGGCTTTGCTTTTTATAGTCCTGGTTTTGCTGATAAAATTGAAATTGGTAGTTTGCCAAGCAACCGCTGTGTGATGCCCAAGATGCACTTGCGTGCTCCATCTATTTCTATTGGCCGTGTCCGCGGTTTAATTAAAATCTCAAACTATCTTGAGCGCCAAATGTTTTTGCGCTCAACCACACCGTGCACAAACATCAGGATCACAGGACGAGTGTTGTGATTCTATTGCTCAGCGCCTGTGCGATTGCCAGTTTTTCACTGGCGCTCATTATCGTCATGAACCAGCGCTTGGGTGATCCACTGCACATGCTGGATACGGTTGACCCACAGCACATCCATAGGGGGCTGACACCGCGCATTGGGGGCATCCCTCTGGCCTGCGCGGTGCTGCTTGGCGCCACCTTGGACATGCTTTACTTGGGCGGTGAGCACCCCATGATGTGGGCCGTGTTGATCTCGGGATTGCCGGTGCTTTTAATTGGCCTGGCTGAAGACTTTGCTGGAAAGGTGGGGCCGGCAATTCGCTACGTCGCCACTTTATTTTCTGCAGCTTGTGCACTCATATTTGCAGGCGCGTTCGTCTCGCGTTTGGATGTCAGCCTTTTGGACGCCGCATTGCAGTGGTATCCGGTCATGGTGGTGTTCAGCTTGTTTTGCTTGGCGGGTGTCGCGCAATCCTTCAACATCATTGACGGCAAGAATGGACTTGCTTTGGGGGCAGGGGGCATTTCATTGGCGACAGTTGGGGCGGTTGCTTTCGATGCGGGTGATGTTGAACTTGCGACCTTGTGTTGGGTTTCTGCGGCCTCAGCCTTGGGTCTATGGCTGCTGACTTTTCCACGAGGCCTGATTTTTCTCGGCGATGGCGGTGCCTATTTTCTCGGCTTTGTCGTTGCCTGCGTCTCCGCGTTGATCGTAAGTCGGCATGAAGAAGTGTCTGCTTGGTTCCCCCTGGTGGCCGCCGCGTATCCGGTTTACGAAACCGTGTTCACTTTTGTCCGTCGGCTGCTGATAGAGCGTGCTGGTGTATTGAAGCCCGATCATTTGCATTTCCACTCGCTGCTGTATCGCAACCTGTATTGGATATTGCGACGGCGCTGGCGTTGGGATATTTGGATGGTCAATGCGGCGACAGCAACAGCCATCATTATCGCTGGCGGTTGCTTTTCAATTTCGGCTTATTTTTGGAGTCACGACACTGTCACGCTAAAGCTGTTGGCGCTTTTGGCGGGTGTTGGGTACCTAGGCTTCTATTTCTTCTTACGACGTACCGGGCGCTTTTTGCGCGCCTAGACACCTAAATTGATGGGGCGCTTATCCGCCCTTTGCGTGTCAACCATTCGCTGACGCCGTGTGGCATCCAGTCAAGCGCGTCATCGACGGTGCTGCGCCTCCGATTTTTCTGTTGTCCGGATTTTCATTCAAAACGCGTTTTAGTCTTTACCACGCATGATTGAATACGGGAGATACCCATGTTGCTCTACAAGGATAAGAAAGAACACTACGTTGCGGTCAAAGCAGAATATGAGTTTGCCGCCTGCTATGGATATCAAGCCTGCTTCGATGGCAAAGATGTGCCGAACATTATCTGTGAGGCGTACATACGCGAATATGGTGGGTTTGTGATTGCCGAAGACTTTTTGGCAGCGGCGTAGCGAAGACGGTGGGAGCGAATTCTATCTGCTGACCTGCGACCATTTTTTCTTGCGCCGGACGGGAAGTTTTTTGCTCGCCTAGAGTCCTAATTAATCGATTAGTAGAAGCGCGCCCAATCCTAAGAAAGCGAAAAATCCAATAATGTCCGTGATCGTTGTTAAAACGACACTCCCCGCAAGGGCGGGATCGATGTCGAGTTTCTTGAGTAGCAGCGGCAAACCAACGCCCGCTAAAGAAGCGCTGACCTGATTGAGAATCAAAGCCATTGCGATGACCAATGCCAGCATAGGCGACTGAAACCACGCGAGAACGGCCACCGCTACAACCACGGCCCACAACGTCCCGTTGATCAGCGCGACTGCGAGTTCCTTTTTCAGTAAGGCCGATGCATTGGCCGTGCTGATTTGGCCTAGCGCCAAACCGCGAATCATTAATGTCAATGTTTGGCTACCACCTATGCCGCCCATGCTGGCCACAACCGGCATCAATACTGCCAGCGCCACGACTTGGTCCAAAGTCGCTTCGAATAGGCCGACCACGCCCGCCGCCATAAACGCAGTGACTAAGTTGATCCCCAACCAGACAGCCCGCCGCCGCGCACTGCGATGTACCGGCGCGAAAATATCGTCTTCTTCGTCCAAACCTGCCGGTGCCAACAAGTTGTGCTCGGCCTCATCGCGAATCACATCGACCACGTCATCGATGGTGACACGCCCGAGTAGGATATTGCGCTCGTCAACAACCGGGGCGGAAATCAAATCTCGGTCTTCGAAGCGCTTGGCCACTTCGGTGGAGGTCGTATCCACAGAAAGCGCTGGGAAATCTCTATCCATGATCTCGCTGACCATGGATTCTGGGTTGAGGGTAACAACCTTATTGATTGCTAAAGTGCCCAAAAAATGACCGTAGCGATCGACCACAAACAAGATGTCGGTGTGGTCCGGCAAGCTCCCCAGCATGCGTAAATAGCGCAGCACGACTTCTAAGGTCACATTCGGACGCACGCTGATCGGGTCGGTGTTCATCAAACCGCCAGCAGTGTCGTAGGAATACGACATCACCGACTCAACTCGCGCACGCCTGGCTTCGTCCATAGAGTCGAGGACGCGTTGAGTCAGCTTCTCCGGTAAATCGTCAATGAAATCAGCTAGATCATCGATTTCTAAGCCTTCAGATGCGGAAACAACGGCTTCCACATCCATGGCTTTGATGAGCCAAGCGCGCAGCTCGTCATTGAGATGCAGCAACACCTCACCGCGATCGTCGTCGCTCACCAGGTTCCAAACGATTTCGCGCTCACCTGGGGGCAGCGATTCAATCAAGACGGAAATCTCTGCCGGATGCAAAGATGACAACACGCGCTGGACCGGCCCGCGAAGGCCGCTGTCTAGTGCTTGTCTGAGGTGCTCAATCTGGTCGCTCATAGGCGTTATTCTATTCACAGAGAATGGTCTGCACGTATTGTAGGAGGGCTGCGGTATAGTTGCTTATTTTGCTGGGGCGGGATACGCATGAAGCGTGCGTTAATTACAGGAACGACAGGCCAGGATGGGGCCTATCTGGCTGAATTTTTATTGCAGAAAGGGTATCAGGTACACGGTATTAAGCGGCGTGCATCGTCCTTCAATACCGAGCGAATTGACCATTTGTATCAAGACCCACACCTAGATGATCGTCGTTTCATATTGCATTACGGTGACTTAACCGATGCGACCAATTTGATTAGGGTGGTGCAGGAAGTCCAGCCGGATGAAATCTATAATTTGGGCGCCCAGAGCCACGTCGCTGTTTCGTTTGAAACACCGGAATACACGGCGAATACAGATGCATTCGGTACCTTGCGGCTTTTGGAGGCCGTACGCATCCTTGGCTTAGAAAAGAAAACGCGGTTTTATCAAGCATCGACATCTGAGCTGTATGGCAAAGTTCAGCAGATTCCGCAAACGGAAGAGACGCCGTTTTACCCGCGCTCACCTTATGCGGTTGCGAAGCTGTACGCCTATTGGATAACGGTCAACTACCGTGAAGCGTATGGCTTGTATGCCTGCAATGGCATCTTGTTTAACCATGAGTCGCCCATTCGCGGCGAAACCTTCGTTACCCGCAAAATTACGCGAGCCATGGCGAGAATTTTTCTCGGGCTGCAAGACTGTATTTACCTGGGTAATCTTTCATCAAAGCGCGATTGGGGGCATGCGCGCGACTATGTCCGTATGCAATGGATGATGCTGCAGCAAGATGAGGCCGAAGATTTTGTCATAGCGTCAGGTGTCCAATATACGGTGCGTGAGTTCGTCAGTAAGGCCGCTGCGCGATTGGGTATAGAAGTTGATTGGCACGGTCAGGGTGAAGATGAACATGCCATAGTCGCCGTCGCTCCCGAAGATTCAGCAGTCGACGTTGGTCAGATCATAGCGCGGGTTGATCCGCGCTATTTTAGGCCGACAGAAGTTGAGACTTTACTCGGCGATGCCAGCAAAGCGCGGGACAAACTGGGCTGGGTGCCAGAGATCAGTTTTGATGAGCTGGTGAATGAAATGGTCGATGAGGATCTAAAACTCGCTCGCCGGGATGAACTGGTTCGATCGGCTGGCTTTAAGGCCTTTGATTACCATGAGTGAGGCGCAGGGAATGCGACCGAATAGTCGCATTTATGTGGCCGGTCATCGTGGCATGGTCGGCTCAGCCATCGTGCGTAAACTTCGGCAAGAGGGCTTTGAGAATCTTTTGCTACCGGGTAAAGCCGAACTTGATTTACGGCGGTCGACACAAGTCGATGCATACTTTCAGGATCAGCGGCCTGAGTTTGTTTTTTTGGCAGCAGCCAAGGTCGGGGGCATACAAGCAAACAATATTTACCCCGCCGACTTTATTCGTGACAACTTGCAAATTCAGACCAATGTTATTGATGCCGCTTGGCGGCACGCTTGTGAAAAGCTGTTGTTTCTGGGGTCTTCCTGCATTTATCCAAAAATGGCGCCACAGCCGTTGAAGGAAGAGTTCATGTTAACAGGAGCGTTGGAGCCCACCAATGAGTGGTACGCGATAGCAAAAATAGCCGGTTTGAAAATGTGTCAGGCTTACCGGCGACAATATGGTTTCGATGCCATTTCGTTAATGCCGACGAATTTGTATGGGCCTGGAGACAACTTTGATTTGAAAAGCTCTCATGTGCTGCCTGCGCTTATTCGGAAATTCTATTCAGCTAAGGTGAATGCACAAGCAACAGTAGAGATTTGGGGCAGTGGCCGACCAATGCGAGAGTTTTTGCACGTCGATGATTTAGCAAGTGCATGTTTGCATTTTATGAAGCACTATTCTGATGAAATAGCGGTCAACATCGGTTGGGGGCAGGACGTCACCATTGCAGATTTGGCCGCTACTATCGCAAAGGTTGTGGGGTATGATGGTGGATTAGAGTTTGATTCAAGCAAGCCTGATGGTACCCCACGAAAGTTGCTAGATACGTCGAAAGCAAGTCAGTTGGGGTGGTCGCCTACTGTTCAACTTGAGCACGGGCTAATGGAAACATTTGCCTGGTATAAAAATAACGAGGCATCGGCCCGCATCTAAGTGAGGGGCGAAGCGCAAAAAACCGCTTGTGCTGCGGTTTATGGAGTAGACATTGAAAAGGATTTTGGTCACCGGTGGTGCCGGGTTCATTGGTTCGCACTTGTGTGAAAAATTGCTCTCGCAAGGGCATGAAGTTATCTGTCTTGATAATTTCTTTACGGGTTCAAAAAGCAATATTGTCCACTTAATGGACAGCCCTTATTTCGAATTGATGAGGCACGATGTGTGTTTTCCTCTCTACGTTGAGGTGGATGAAATATATAATCTGGCGTGCCCCGCTTCGCCAGTTCATTATCAGCATGATCCCGTGCAGACAACCAAAACCAGTGTGCATGGTGCAATCAATATGCTGGGTTTGGCAAAGCGTGTTGGCGCCAAAATCTTGCAGGCGTCCACCAGTGAAGTCTATGGCGACCCGCTAGTACACCCGCAACCCGAGAGCTATTGGGGGCACGTTAATCCTACAGGGCCGAGGTCCTGTTACGACGAAGGAAAGCGCTGTGCGGAGACTTTGTTTTTTGACTATTTTCGCCAGCATAAGGTGAGAATCAAAGTCGCTCGTATTTTTAATACCTATGGCCCACGTATGCACCCTCAAGATGGGCGGGTCGTGAGCAACTTCATCGTGCAGGCACTAAAGGGTGAAAACATCACAGTGTATGGCGACGGTAGTCAAACCAGAGCATTTTGTTACGTTGATGATCTTGTTGATGGGTTGATTCGCTTAATGAATAGCGATGATGACGTGATTGGGCCCATTAATTTGGGTAACCCTGGTGAGTTTTCAGTGACGGAATTGGCAGCGTTGGTCATTGAGGAAACAAACTCCACATCTGCCATCGAGCATTACCCCTTGCCTGTAGATGACCCAAAGCAACGCAAGCCTGACATAGCGCTCGCCAAGAAAGAGCTGAATTGGGAGCCAAGCACCTCCTTGCAAGAAGGCCTGAAAGCAGCGGTTGCCTATTTCGCCGCTTGTTAAGTTTCGACTTTGAACTGTAATTAGAGAAGAGAAATTTGCCATGAGCAAAACTGCGCCCACGGCCGCCTTGGTGGTAACAACCATCAACGAACCCGTTCCTATTATGAAAAACTTGGCTAAGGCTGCAAGCAAGGCCAATGTGCCGTTTTTCGTCATTGGAGATGCGAAATCTCCAGCGAGTTATTTATTACCGGCGGCGGAGTTTTTTTCGCTAGAAATTCAGCATAAACGTTTCGGTGCATTTAGCCAGATGCTACCAACGGGACACTATGTTCGAAAGAACTTAGGATATTTGGCGGCGCTGGAAACAGGCGCGCAGTGGATCGTGGAAACCGACGATGATAACGATCCGTTGCCTGGATTTTTGACCCCTCCAAGCGCCCGGCTCAACGCGCGAACGCTCAAGGCGGGGGCTGCATGGGTTAACGCGTATGATTTTTTCGGGCCTAGCCAGTCGGTTTGGCCCAGAGGACTTCCCTTGGATGAAATTCAAGGAGGGCAGATTCAGTCAGAGCAACAGGAGAAGCGGGAAGTTGACGCAAAAATCATCCAGGGGCTCGCTGACGAAAACCCAGATGTAGATGCTGTTTATCGATTAACTCGGCCACTGCCAGTGCATTTTGATTTGGATGCGGAGCCACTCGCCTTGTCGGCGAACCAATGGTGCCCGTTCAACAGCCAAAATACATGGTTCCATCGCGATGTTGCTACGTTGTTGTATTTGCCGGCATATTGTAGTTTCCGTATGACTGACATCTGGAGAAGTTTCATTGCACAGCGCTGCTTGTGGGCGGTCAATGGT
>JBPOFU010000050.1:0-19363 GCA_051252075.1 Oceanococcus sp.
CCCAAACAGATCGTTTGCAACGCGCGGTTGCACAAGGCTAAACCTAAAGGGCTTGTATTGCTGCGCTGCAGACTCCTATAGTCGAACTCACAGACTAGGAGGCCTTGGTGAACGCAAAACAAGAACAAGAATTCGGGCTGCAATTGGCTCAAATTGAGGCAATCGCGGCTTCTCGCTTTCAAGGTGAGGAGCGCGATCAGCTGATCGCATTTATTCGCTGCTACTTCGAATCAGTCAGTGATGAAGTGCTGTCTGATTTAAACCCTCCAACCCTGTTCGCCATCGCGGCCGGTCATTACGCTGCCAGTAAAGAGCGCGCTAGAACCGACGCCAAAGTCCGGGTGTTTAAACCCGTAGAACAAGATCATGGATGGCATCAAGATGTCACCGTCTTGGAAACCACGGTTAGCGATCGTCCTTTTCTGGTGGATACCATCGCCATGGCCGTTCGCGCAGCGGGTGGCCAGATCCGTTGGATCATTCATCCCGTGTTGGACGTCAAGCGAGATGCCCACGGGCTAATGCAGTCCGTCAGCAGCGCAGGTGATGAGGGCGGTTCGCTCGAATCCTTCATACAGCTGCACATTCATGGTCTTTCTGACGACGCTGACTTGCAGGCCTTGCAGCTACGCGTCGAGACGGTGTTGGAAGATTTGCGCGCGGTGGTTGA
The DNA here is from genome assembly GCA_051252075.1 of Oceanococcus sp. Taxonomy (GTDB): domain Bacteria; phylum Pseudomonadota; class Gammaproteobacteria; order Nevskiales; family Oceanococcaceae; genus Oceanococcus. The sequence goes on from JBPOFU010000050.1 coordinate 671, forward strand.
TGACTATTTCCCTATGCGGGAAAAATTAGCTGAACTCATAGATCATCTGGCTCATGTACCGCCGGGCATGGATGCAGAAGATCTAGTCGAAGTCGCTGATTTGCTGCGCTGGTTGGATTTGGACCATTTCACCTTCTTGGGCTATATCGAATCCAAAGTGGTTAGCAGCGGAGAGCAAACCGGCTTTCAAGGTGTTGATGGATCTTCCTTGGGTTTGTTGCGACGCTCGATAAACGACCAGGATTTGGTTGCACCAGCCGCGGAAATGGATAAATACACGGGCTCGCGGCGCCCCGTTATCGTGACCAAAACTAACGTTCGATCACACATACACCATCACGAATTTTTAGATTCTATTTCGGTTAAACGTTTTGACGAAAACGGCCAAGCCAGCGGAACCTGCCGTTTCGTAGGCTTGTTTTCCAATGAGGTCTACAACTCGTCACCCAAAACCATACCCGTTGTTCGACAAAAACTGGATTGGGTCATGCGTGAGTCACGCTCACGCACAGGCAGTCATGCACACAAGCAACTGTCCGAAATTCTCAGCAGTTTGCCTACAGACGAGCTGTTCCAATCCAGTGCATCGGAATTGCTGGAACTGGGACTGGGCGTGCGTTCATTGCGTGAAACTCAGCGTTTACGCCTTTTTCTGCGACAAGATCGCTACCGGCGCTTCTATTCTTGTTTGGTCTATGTGCAGCGGGACCAATACAGCTCACGCGTACGCGAGCGCATGGGCGACTTATTGTGTGAATTGCTGGAAGGCACTGATTTAGAGCACCACGTCACCATCCAACGAGATGGCCTGGCCCGCTTGCAATACATAGTGCGCACGCCGGCAGGAAGCAAAACTTTGCTGACGGTAGGGGAATTGGAGCGAAGGCTGCAAGAAGCATCGCGATCCTGGGATGATGGCCTACGCGAATATCTTGCGAAAATTTTGCCCGACGCCGATGCCTGGCGTTTGGCTGATCGTTTCCATGGCGCCTTCCCAATCAGCTATCGAGAAAAGTCTTGGCCTATTGATGCAGCCACGGACCTGCAATATCTGCATCGCCTCAGTGCTGAAGAACCTTTGCTGGTGCGCTTGCTGGACAAACAGCAGGACGATTGTGACCTGCGCTTAAAACTCTATGTACACAAAGAGCCCGCGAGCTTGTCTGGTGTGTTGCCGACTTTGGAGCATTTTGGCCTGCAAGTGATGACACAGCGGCCGTATGAAGTTCGCCCGCAAAACGATAGCAGCTTGTGGATTCAGGAGTTTGATCTCACTCAAACCGGTGTATGCGTGCTGACCACGGAGCGCATGCGTACCTTGTTTGAAGATGCCTTCCTGCGCACTGTGCGCAATGAGTTGGAAGATGACGGCTTTAATGGTCTGGTGTTAAGCGCTGGGCTCACCGGCCGCCAAGCTGCGCTGATACGCACCATTTGCAAATACTTGCAGCAAACGGCTTGGCCATACAGCCAAAGTTATGTTGAATCCATTTTGTCCGCGAATTCAAATCTTGCTGGGCAGTTGGTCAAATTATTTGAATCGCAATTTGATCCCAACGTCGATGAGGCCGAACGCGACAGCCAAGTTGAACGGCTGACCGCACAAATTCAAAATGAATTGGAGGCTATTAGCAGTCTGGATGCGGACCGGGTATTGCGTGGCTACCTAAGTGTGGTGAGCTCCACCTTACGCACCAACTATTTTCAACGTACCTCCGTGGGAAAACCCAAGTCTTACATCAGCATTAAGCTGAATCCGCATGGCATAGCGGAATTGCCACGGCCACGCCCCATGTTTGAAACCTTCGTCTATTCACCTGAAGTGGAAGGTATACATCTGCGTGGCGGAAAAGTGGCCCGTGGTGGCTTGCGCTGGTCCGATCGCCGACAGGATTTCCGTACTGAAGTGCTGGGTTTAGTCAAAGCACAAATGGTGAAAAACGCGGTTATTGTTCCAGTCGGTGCGAAGGGCGGATTTGTCGTGAAACGCTCTTTGGAGGGACTGGACCGTGACGCCTTTATGCAAGCCGGCATTGCTTGCTATAAAACCTTTATTCGTGGCTTATTGGACATCACCGACAACTTTATTGATGGTGTAGTGGTACCTCCGATTGATGTGGTTTGCTTGGATGAAGAAGACACCTATTTGGTGGTTGCAGCGGACAAAGGCACCGCCACCTTCTCCGATATCGCAAATGGTGTATCTCAGGAATATGACTTTTGGTTGGGAGATGCTTTTGCATCGGGTGGGTCAGCGGGTTACGACCACAAGAAGATGGGCATCACCGCGCGCAGTGCCTGGGAATCGGTTAAACGCAATTTCCGAGAGATTGGCCACGACAGCCAAAGTCAGGATTTCACCTGCGTTGGCATTGGTGATATGGCGGGAGATGTGTTCGGCAACGGCATGCTGCTTTCTGAACACATCAAATTGAATGCAGCGTTTAATCACCTACATATTTTTATAGACCCAGACCCAGATCCTGCAAAAAGTTTTGCTGAGCGCCAGCGCTTATTTAATTTGCCACGCTCGAGTTGGACCGATTACAACGCGGATCTCATTTCGAGTGGCGGCGGTATCTACCAGCGCTCAGCAAAACAGATTGAACTGAGCGAGGCTGCACGCAAGGCCTTGGGCATAGATCAAAGCAAACTCACACCGACGGCACTCATACACGAAATACTCAAATCACCAGTCGACTTGCTGTGGAATGGCGGTATCGGGACCTACGTTAAGGCCCGCACGGAAAGCCACCTGGATGTAGGCGACCGAGCCAACGACGGGCTGCGTATAGATGGACAAGATCTACGCTGCAAGATTGTAGGCGAGGGAGGCAACCTCGGTTTAACTCAGCTCGGGCGTATAGAGTTTTCGCTCAATGGCGGGCGTGTCATCACCGATTTTAATGACAATGCTGGCGGGGTGAATTCATCCGACCGCGAAGTCAATATTAAGATTCCGTTGAACAAGCTCATGGCTGAGGGTGCCATGGTCGTGGAAGATCGTAATGTGCTGTTGGAATCCATGACCGAAAATGTCGCCAACGCCGTATTGCGCGATTCCTATTTGCAAACTCAAGCCTTAGCCTTGATGCAACGCCAGTCCGTGGCGCGAATCGATGAACACGCCAACTTTATGCGTAGTTTGGAGCGTGCGCAGTTGCTTGATCGAGCCATCGAGTATTTGCCGGATGACGAAAAGCTAGCAGATCGGATTAAGGACAAACGTGGTCTCACCACTCCTGAGCAAGCCGTCCTGCTGTCCTACGGCAAAATCACTCTGTATGACGCAGTAGTGGACAGTGATCTGCCTGACGACCCTTTGCTGCTCAGTGATTTGTTAGCGTACTTCCCGCAGGCCTTAGCGCAATCACAAACCGAGGCATTGAAGGTGCATCGTTTGCGCCGTGAAATCATTGCCACTTTAGTTACCAATCAATGCGTGAACCGCATGGGCGTGACCTTTGCTCACCGTACTGGTGAAGACAGGGGCTTGAGTCCAGATCGAGCGGTGTGGGCGTATTTGGCGGCACGGCAGATTTTTGATTCCGAGCAGCGTTTTGCTGATATTGAAGCTATGGATGGCCAGATCGCCACGGACCTGCAATATGAGTTGATGGAACGCGTTATGGGCTTAATTAAACATGCCAGTCAATGGCTGTTGCGCCACGCGCCTAGCAACACACCATTGTCTGAACTGATTGCGCAGTATGCGGAACCGGTGCAAGAGCTAGAGAGCCGTTTGCAGGACGTGCTGCCGGAGGTTTATCAACAGCAGCGCGATAAATATTTGGCGACTATCGTAAAACGTGGCGCACCACCCGAACTGGCCGAAGCTTTTGCTAACCACCATGTTATCGGTTCGGCCTTAGATGTTAGTCGTTTGGCTACAGATTTTGACTTTGCAGTGGTTGATGTCGCGCAGGTTTACTTCAGTATTGGCGGCCAATTGCACCTGCCGTGGTTGCTGTCATCCATTAACCATTTGCAGGTTGAAGGGCGCTGGCAAGCCTTGGCACGAAATAATTTGCGCGAAGATGTGTATGGCCAACATCGTCAGGTTGTTGCGCGGGCCTTACGTAGCGAGGGTGAGAACCCACAAGAAAGAGAGCAGAATTGGAAACGCGAAGCCGCGACCGCCCTACAGTTTGCGGACAAACGTTTGAATGAATTGGTCACCTTGGGGCAGCCTGATTTTGCCGCTTTGAGCATCGCAATGGGAGAGCTTGTCCGCCTGAGCCTGTAAAATCTCTGCCCATGAATAATTCACTACAAGACTTTGTCGGCAACACACCCTTGGTGCGCCTGCAAAGATTAGGCGCCGCCGCATCTGGGGGCACTGTTTTGGCCAAGTTAGAGGGCAACAATCCGGCGGGTTCGGTTAAAGATCGACCGGCTTTATCGATGATTCAGCGGGCCGAAGCGCGTGGCGATATAAAGCAAGGTGACTGCTTGATCGAAGCCACCAGTGGTAACACCGGCATCGCATTGGCAATGGTCGCGGCGATGAAAGGCTACCGCATGACTTTGATCATGCCGGAACATTTATCCGCGGAACGGCGCGCCAGCATGAAAGCCTTTGGTGCGGAACTGATCTTGGTGAGCAAGCAAGTCGGTATGGAAGGCGCGCGTGATCTTGCGCTGGCCATGCAAGAACGCGGTGAAGGTTGCGTTCTCGATCAATTTGCCAATGAAGACAATCCGCTTGCCCACTATGAAGGCACCGGGCCCGAAATTTGGCGCGACACCCAGGGCAAGATCACCCACTTTGTATCATCGATGGGCACCACCGGCACGATTATGGGATGTTCCAAATTTCTCAAGGAACAAAATCCAAATATCCAAATCATTGGGGTGCAGCCGGAAGGCGAGTCCTCTATCCCGGGCATTCGACGTTGGCCGCAGGAATATTTACCCCGCATTTATAATGCACAGCGGGTTGATCGGGTCATGGAAGTCAACCAAACCGATGCTGAAAACTGCATGCGAGAATTGGCCGCAAAAGAGGGCATATTCGCTGGCGTTTCCTCTGGAGGTGCGATGTACTGCGCCTTGGAGATAGCCAATGAACAACCCGATGCCGTCATCGTGAGCATCGTCTGCGATCGCGGTGATCGTTATATCTCAACCGGCGTTTATCCCGCTTAAGAGCAAAATTTATGAGTCGACGTAAGGTAAACCGCGACCCGCGGCAAGGTGAGGTTGTGGATTTAAGCCACGACGGGCGTGGCGTTATACGCCACGAAGGTAAAACAGTTTTTGTGCCTGATGTGCTTACGGGCGAGGTCGTAAGCTACCGGGCTATGCGTGCGAATCGTCGCTACGATGAAGGCGAATTGCTGGAAGTGTTGCAAGCTTCTGAGCACAGAGTGGAGGCGAAATGCGCTCACTTTGGAGTGTGTGGTGGCTGCGCCTTGCAACACGTCGAGCCCAGTTTCCAGCTAGAGCAAAAACAAAAACATTTGGCTGACGTGTTTACGCGCATTGGCCAAGTCAGCCCCAAAGCATGGCTACAAGCTTTGACCGGTCCGTTATGGGGCTATCGCCGTCGCGCACGGTTAGGGGTCAAATATGTGCATAAGAAAGAGCGCGTTCTGGTTGGTTTTCGTGAACGTGGCAAACCTTATGTGGCAGATATTGTTCAATGTGAGGTGTTGGATCCACGGGTAGGCTATAAGCTTGAAGAGCTCGCTCAATTGATACAAAGCATGGATGCACGTGAAAGCATTCCACAAATTGAAGTGTCTATGGGCGATGATGATGTTTGTTTGGTGTTTCGTCATTTGCAAGCGCTTAGCGATGACGATGTCAGCAAATTCAAAGACTACGCCGAGCACAGCGGCATGCGCATTTACCTGCAAAGTGGTGGTCCCGATACGGTAACCCCGCTGATGCCCGATAATCCGCCACTGCGTTACGCATTACCGGAATACGACGTCGATCTGGAATTTACGCCCATCGATTTTGTTCAGGTCAATGCTGAATTGAATCAAAAGATGATTCCGCACGCGTTGAAATTGTTGGATATCAAACCTGGTGAACGGGTATTGGAATTGTTCGCCGGCCTCGGTAATTTCACCTTGCCCTTGGCGCGGGAAGGCGCTGTCGTTGTGGCCGTAGAAGGTGACGCAGGATTGGTGGCGCGCGGACGTGCCAATGCACAGCGCCAGGGGCTGGATGCTGAATACCATGTGGCGGATTTGTTTGAGCCACAAAAAGGCTCACCTTGGTTGCAAGCGGGCTTCGATAAAGTGCTGCTTGATCCTCCGCGTGCAGGGGCAGAACAAATTTTGCCGGACATCCTTGCGGTTAAACCAAAAACCATCGTTTATGTGTCCTGCCATCCAGCCAGTTTGGCGCGGGATGCGGCCATCATCGTCGCGGCAGGCTACCGTTGTAGCCAAGCGGGCGTGATGGATATGTTCCCGCATACTGGGCATGTGGAATCTATCGCGGTATTTCATCGCCCATGACGGCCATCAGCCTCAATGTTGATATCAGCGCCCAACGTTTGAGCCTGATGGACGACGGTGTATTGCGGGATTGCTATCGCGTCTCTACCGCCCTAAATGGGCCCGGCGAGCAAATGGGCAGCGGCTGTACACCACGAGGTCGTCATCGTATACGCGCCTGTATAGGCAAAGGTTTAAACCAGGGGGCGGTTTTTGTTGGGCGGCGTCCAACTGGGGAGGTTTTCAGTCCCGAGTTGCAACGGCAATATCCGCAGCGAGATTGGATACTTAGCAGGATATTGTGGTTGGGTGGTTTAGAGCCGCGGCTCAATCGCTATGGTCACGTCGATAGCCAGGCGCGATTTATTTACATACACGGCACCAACGAAGAGCATTTGCTGGGGCAAGCGATGTCGCATGGCTGCATACGCATGGCCAATGCAGACGTCATCGCATTATTTGATCAGGTCAGCGCTGGCGTCGTTGTGAATATCCATGAATGAGGCTGTAGGGGGCGGCTTAGGTCCCATCATGATGGACTTGCGTGGCCACAGCCTGCATGAGCAAGAAATTGAACAGCTGCAAAACCCATCGGTGGGTGGCGTTATTTTGTTTACTCGGAACTTTGTCAGTGCAGGGCAAATTGCCGCACTGATCAAAGACATTCGTGCATTGCGGCCACAATTATTGATCGCTGCGGACACCGAAGGCGGCCGCGTACAGAGATTTCGCTCGGGCTTTTTGGCATTACCCGCAATGGCATGTTTTGGTGAGCTGTGGGCAGATGACGAGTCCACTGCAATAGCCGCGGCTACAGCTGGAGGCTGGTTGCTGGCAGCAGAGCTGCGCGCCATTGGTGTTGATTTGGCATTTGCTCCGGTGCTGGATATTGATACCGGCGTTTCTGGCGTAATCGGAGATCGCGCCGTTGCAAAGAACGCTATTGCCGTAACCGCTCTGACAGCGGCATTTAGTCGCGGCATGCAAGCGGCGGGAATGGCAACAACCGGCAAGCATTTCCCTGGCCATGGCTTTGTAGCGCCAGATTCTCATGTCGAAATGCCGCTAGATCAACGATCTTTAATTGAAATAGACAATTGTGACCTAGCGCCGTATCGGCAGCTCACAGAACAAGCTTTGCTGGATTCCGTCATGATTGCTCATGTTTGCTATCCGCAGGTAGATGATAAGCCCGCCAGTATTAGCCCGCGCTGGATAAAACAGTGCTTGCGGCAAGATATGGGTTATCAGGGCGCGATATTTAGTGATGATCTGAGTATGGGCGGCTTAGCCACATTTGGTGATGTTTGCAGCCGTGTTCAAATGGCGCAGGACGCTGGCTGCGATATGCTGCCGGTGTGCAACAAACCGGATGATCTGCGTAGTTTGCTGCAAGATCGCCGATGGACCTTGGATGAAGCGGCTTCGCGAAGGTTGCGTGCTTTGCGCCGTAAACGTTACTGGAACAGCCTATCTGAACTGCGCGAAACAGTAATTTATTCCAACAATTACAATCAATTAAATCAACATATTAAAGTAAAGGTTAATGAATGATGCAGGCATTGATTGATTTCTATCAAAGCAGCCATTGGATTTACCGCGTATTCAGCGTGGTGCTCGTTGTCGTCACTGTCAATTTGATCGTACGCATCGTGCTCAATCGATTGCAGCAGAAAGTGCGAAACAGCGAGACCATATGGGACGACGCTCTGTATGACGCCATCAATCCTCCGCTGCGACTTTTGATGTGGGTAATCGGTTTGGGCATAGCGGCCGACTTAGTAGAGCCGCTAAATGACGAAACCATATTTGCTTATATTGATCCATTACGCCGCCTGCTAGTGATTGCATGCTTTGCTTGGTTCTTAGTGCGCTTGATCAGAAAGATGGAATCCGCAATGTTGCAGCGTGGCACGCTGCGAGGTGAAGACCTGGATCGCACCACGGTTGAAGCCATGGCGAAACTGTTACGTCTGAGCGTCATCATCACATCGGTATTGGTGGTGCTGCAAACCTTGGGCTTTTCCATATCAGGGGTGCTGGCCTTCGGCGGTATCGGCGGTATAGCTATAGGTTTCGCGGCAAAAGACATGTTGGCCAACCTTTTCGGAGGTTTAACTGTTTACATGGACAGGCCATTCTCAGTCGGTGATTGGGTACGTTCACCGACCATCGATATTGAAGGCACAGTGGAGAAAATTGGTTGGCGCAGCACGCGCATACGTCGGTTTGATAAGCGGCCCATTTATGTTCCAAATTCGCTATTTACCAGCATGGTGGTGGAAAATCCATCACGCATGACCAACCGGCGTATCAATGAAACCATAGGCCTACGCTATGACGACGCTGGCGTGGTGAATGAGGTTGTCAACGAAGTTCGGGAATACCTGCACGCCCATCCGGAGGTTGATCACGATCAGACCGTTATTGTGAACTTCAACGCCTACGGTGCGAGCTCCTTGGACTTCTTCATTTATTGTTTAACCAAGACCACCAATTGGGTGCGTTATCATGAGGTTAAGCATGCCATCTTGATCGACATCCACGGTATCGTGACGCGACATGGCGCCGAGTTTGCATTTCCCACACGGACATTGCACATGGTGCCGCCAGAGCTGGAAGGGCCAAGTATGGATAAGCAAGGTAGCGGCGCATGAATGATTTCCTGCATAAAGCAGAGAATATTTTGGAACAGGCCGACGTGTTGTTGGACGAAGCCGCTGTTCAAGCCTGCTATGACCGTTTAGCAAAGGAAATTTCTGAGGACTTGCACGATGCCGACCCCGTCATATTGTGCGTCATGCTAGGCGGCTTACACGCCACCGCTGAAATCACCAAAAGATTGTCCTTTCCTTTTGAATTGGACTATTTGCAAGCCAGTCGCTATCGCGGTGAAACGCGCGGCGGGGAATTGGTGTGGAAAGTCAGCCCGAGTTTGAGTTTGCAAGACCGCCATGTGTTGGTGATCGACGACATTTTGGACGAAGGACACACCCTGGCGAATATCATGCATTGCCTGTTGAAGCAGGAACCCGCATCGATAGCCACTGCAGTATTGGTGGATAAGCAACATGATCGCCGTGATCCTCACATTAAGGCAGAATACGTAGGCGCCAAACTGGAAGATCGTTATTTGATTGGCTGTGGTATGGATTATCGAAATTACTATAGGCAGCTTCCGTATATTGCCGCATTGAGAGCAGGCTAAAATGCTGGGACTGATAGGTGGAACTGGGCTGAATCGTTTGCATGGCTTGGACATTGGCGAGCGCCGCAGTGTTGCGACGCGCTATGGCGCACCGTCAGCAGCGATACAAATGGGCACGCTCAATGGGCAGGAAGTTGCCTTTTTGCCACGCCACGGGACAAATCACCGTATACCGCCGCATGCCATTAATTACCGGGCGAACCTTTTTGCTTTAAAACTCGTCGGCGTCAGCCATGTCGTCGGCGTCGCGGCGGTTGGCGGCATTAGCGATAACCTCGCGCCTGCGCAAATCGCGCTTCCCGATGATGTGATTGATTACACTTGGGGGCGCCAGCACAGCTACAGCATGTCCGCTGCGGACGAATTGCAGCACATCGAATTTGCAGCCCCCTACAGCGAAGCCTTACGACTCGCGTTGATACGCAGTGCTCAGCAACAGTCGGTGGACATTCAAGCGGGCGGCGTGCACGCCGTAACCCAAGGCCCCCGGCTTGAAAGCGCCGCCGAAATCCGTCGATTAAAACGCGATGGCGCTGACATGGTCGGTATGACCGGCATGCCTGAGGCCGCGTTAGCAATGGAATTGAATTTGCCTTATGCCTGCCTGGCCGTGGTGGTCAATTGGGCTGCTGGCTTAGGCACTGGCGCCATTCATGCTGAAATAGAAACTCATCTCAGCCACGGCATGGCCAAAGCGCATAAGATTATCCAAGGCCTGAATTACGGCGCGACTTGATCGCTCAGATTGGTCAGACGGGCCAACACACCGAGTTGGGGGTGATCAAAATAGGCAATCTTGCCGGCTCTGAGCATACGCTCGGATTTCAAACGATATTGATTGACCTGATCTCGATAATATTCACGCACGCCGTCGGGTGTGACTTGCAGAGGAAAGGCAGCCTGTATTGCCCGTAAATAACTCATGTCCATACTGAGTATGGGATGAATTTCATGAGATAACTGAAACCAGCCAAAAAGCGTTTCAGCATCTATAGGTGGTGCTAAATCGGGCTGACTGCGCCAATATTCAGTGCCATCCACCACCGTTTCACGCTGCTCCCGCGGCATGAGCCGCAAAGGAGCGCCGTAGTGCAAGCGCATCACCGGCGTGACGGTTTTCTGAGGAAAACGCAGACTGTGCTGAGTCAATACCTGATAGCGACCGCTGCTGTTCAATTTGCGTGCGGCATCGAGCAAGCTGAATGAAGTGTTATTCAGAATTTGAATGCCGCGTGCTGAGGCTGCTTGGCTCACGCTAAAGGGAACTTCTGTGAGTGGAATGCCGAGCTCGTTATCGATGGGCAACAACTCTGGCCAATCGATGGGTTTAAATTGACCACTTTGTTTTGGGTCAAATACCGCGCCTGTATCGCGCTCAAAGACCAAAATGTCCAACTGCCACTCTTGCGCCTGAACGGGAACAAGCCAAAGCAAACCTAAAAAGAAAAAAGGAAGAATTCGGGTCATGCGGATTTTTCTGCTGTCAGCTGAGTTAACACATCGCCAATGGCTACATTGCGTTGCGCCAATGTCAGCATGGTACGTTGAATGTCCAAGCGTTTGTCACCGTGTAGGCGAAATTCTCGTGGATTGGATTGGATTAATCGGATCACTTTTTCAGGGGATATGGCTTCCGGATTACCAAAATAAAGTCGCACACCGTCGTCTTGCGCAACGATACGTGAGAGCTGCAATGGCTCCGCCTGAATACGCACGCTGTGCACGCTAAAGAGATTTTCAGTCGCTTCCGGCAATAGGCCGAAGCGGTCGATTAACTCTACTTTGAGATCATCTAGAGCGGCTAGTTCATCTGCATTGTTGATACGCTTATAGAGTACCAATCGCGTATTTACGTCAGGGATAAAGTCGTCGGGAAGTAGGGCGGTTACCCCAAGGTCGACCTCAACCACGGGCTCTTCATCCAACGCTCTTTCGGGAATATCTCCGGTCTGCAACGCACGGACCGCGCGATTGAGCATGCTGGTGTACATGGTGAAGCCAATTTCTTGAATCTGGCCACTCTGGTCCTCACCCAGCAATTCGCCAGCACCGCGGATTTCCAGGTCATGTGTGGCCAATTGAAATCCGGCACCCAATTCGCCCATGGCCTCAATCGCAGCCAAGCGCTGCTCTGCATCTCTACTCAAATTCTGCCGGTCCGCCACCAAAAGATAGGCGTAGGCACGGTGATGGGAACGTCCCACTCGGCCACGCAGTTGGTGCAACTGTGCCAAGCCTAAATTATCCGCACGATTGATGATGATGGTGTTGGCGTTGGGTATATCAATACCAGATTCAATAATGGTGGTGGCCACCAGTAAATTAAATCGGTTGTGATAGAAGTCCAGCATCACCTGTTCCATTTCACGTTCGTGCATTTGCCCATGGGCCACAGCTACACGTGCTTCTGGAACAATTTCTGCTAACTCTTCTGCGATGCGTTGTATATCTTGCACGCGATTATGCAAAAAATAGATTTGCCCACCGCGTTTTAGCTCGCGCTGACAGGCTTCCCGAATGACCGCGTTTTCCCATTCGTTGACAAAGGTCTTGATCGCCAAGCGACGAGTCGGTGGGGTCGCGATGATCGACATATCACGCAAGCCGCTCATACTCATATTCAGCGTGCGAGGTATCGGAGTAGCCGTGAGCGTGAGCATATCCACTTCGGCTCGCAAGGCCTTCATTCGCTCTTTGTGGCGCACCCCGAAGCGCTGCTCTTCATCAATGATGACCAAGCCCAAATCGGAAAAATGAATATCTTTTTGCAATAGGCGGTGCGTGCCAATCACGATATCAATTTTGCCGTCAGCGAGATCTTGCAATAAAGCCGTTTGCCGTTTTCCTGCATTCAAACGCGACAAGCCTTCAACCCGTAGCGGCCAATCGGCAAAGCGATCCTGAAAATTTTGCAGATGTTGCCGTGCTAATAAAGTCGTGGGCACCAGGATGCAAACTTGTTTTCCGGCCTGCGCCGCAACAAATGCAGCGCGCAGTGCCACTTCTGTTTTGCCAAAACCAACATCACCACAGACCACTCTATCCATCGCGCGCGGACTGGCCAAATCATTGAGCACGTCGTTGATTGCTTGCGATTGATCTTCGGTTTCGGTGAATGGAAAGCCCGCACTAAAGCGCTCGTAATCAACCAAAGATGATTCAATTTGTTGCCCTTTACTTGCGGCTCGACGGGCTTGTATTTCCAGCAATTCCGCCGCTACATCGCGGATACGTTTGGCCGCTTTTTCTCGGGTCTTTTTCCAACGATCCGATCCCAGACCATGCAGGGGGGGGTGTTCGGAATCACCACCGCTGTAGCGATGAATCAGATTGAGACTGGTGACAGGCACATAGATCCGATCGCCACCGCGGTATTCCAAGGTAAGGAATTCCTGCGCCATGCCGCCCACATCCAAGGTGCTAAGTCCCTGATACAAGCCCACGCCATGATCTCGATGTACGACTGCCGTACCCAAGCTCAGGTCGTTGAGATCTTTGAGTAGTGATTCCGCATCGCGTCCGGACTTTCGTTTTCGTCTAACCGGCGGTCTAGGCCCGAACAGGTCGCCTTCGGTTACGACCCGAATATCACCGTTGTCTAAGCTGCAACCACGCTGCAAAGCACCTGCGATTAAGCCATAACGATTGCGCCCACTGATAAATTCAGACCAGGATTCTTGTCGCTTCGCGGTAATACCTTGATCGCGTAACGCTTCCGATAGTTTTTCCCGCCGACCTGCTGAGCTCGCCACAAACAGAACACGCTTTGCTTGCTCCAGAGCCTGGAACATGCGTGTTTGATGATCGCCTGCAGCAGCAGCCCCTTCAATTAATAAAGAGGTATCAACTGGCGCGGGAGCTTGTGCGACCACTTGTGCGCCTTGCTGCTGAATCCGCTGAACAGTCTGTGTGGGATCCAGAAACACCTCGGTCGGCTGCAACAAGGGCCGTTCTATGTCATGCCCCCGCTCATCGTAGCGGGACGCAATTTGATCCCAGTGCAAATGCAGCGCTTGTTCGTCGCAGCACAGGCTTATGGCGCACCGTGCAGGCAGATAGTCGAACAGGGTGGCGGTTTGTTCAAAGAACAAGGGAAGGTAGTACTCAATCCCACCGGGTGCGATACCTTTACTGATATCAGCAAAAATGCGACTGCGATGTATATCCCCAGGAAAGCGCTCACGGTAACGATCGCGGAAAGCATTGATGCCGTCTTTATCCAAGGGGATTTCGCGCGTTGGCAGCAGGCGTATGGCGTCAATTTTCTCGCTGGAGCGCTGACTGTCGGGGTCAAATAGTCGAATGCTATCGACAACATCATCAAATAAATCTATGCGATAGGCGCTGCGTTCACCCATGGGGTAGATATCGAGTATCGAACCCCGCACCGCGTACTCGCCATGATGGTAAACCTCACCCACGGCGGAATATCCGGCGGCAGCCAAACGGCTGCGTTCAAAATCCAGATTTAGGGTTTGCCCCTGCTTTACGAATAACGCACGCTGACCGAGAAAATCAGCAGGCGGAAGGCGCTGCATCAAGCACGACGGTGATGTGACAATAATACCTTTGTCTAAACTGCCCATTTGATAGAGCAAGCCTAAACGTTCAGAAATCAGTTCTTGATGCGGCGAATAGAGATCATAGGGCAGGGTTTCCGGGTCGGGAAAATGCCAAATCTGCAGATTCCCGGCGAAGAAGCGCAATGCCTCCTCCAAGCGATAAGCTTCCTGCTCATCAGCAGCCACTACCAATAGGCATTGCTTACTGTGACGTGCCTGCTCACACAGCCCAGGGGCTAGGCGATCTATATAGACCTGATCGCTAGGCACAGCCTCTTCAATTGTACTCATAGTTTATAGGTGGCGTTGTGCCAGTTCGGCGCGTTGTTGATACGCGTTGCGTGCAATCTGCACATCATCCATAAAATGCTGCAATTCATTCATACGCAGCGCCTGTGGGCCATCAACCAAAGCGACTTCAGGCTTGGGGTGAAAGTCCACTAAGACCATATTGGCACCGGCCACTATGCCTTGGGCGGTAGCGTGAAAAACATCGAGCAACCCATCCGGCGCACGCGTTCGCGCACCGACAGAATGAGACGGATCGATGCACACTGGCATGCGAGTTAAACGCTTCACCACAGGCACATGCGAGAAATCAACAAAATTACGATGCGGATCACCCATATTGGTTTTCATGCCACGTAGGCAGAACACCACATTGCTATTACCTTCGCTGGCCAAGTATTCCGCAGCATTAAGAGACTCTTCCAAGGTAATACCAAAGCCGCGTTTCAATAACACCGGAAATTCCTGCTGCCGCCCCACCGCTTTAAGCAGTTCAAAATTCTGTGTATTGCGCGTGCCAATTTGCAGCATGACGCCTGTGGGATGCCCGGTTTTTTCTAGTGCGTTGTATATTTCATCTATGTTTTTTTCATGAGTGATCTCCATGGCAATGACCTTCATGCCATGTTTACCCGCCAATTCGAACACCCAGGGCAAGCAATCTGCACCGTGACCTTGGAACGAATAAGGATTCGTCCGTGGTTTATAGGCCCCCATGCGAGTGCAAACCTGCGATGGACCATTCAGTTCCGTCAACGCCTGCATCATTTGATCGACGTGTTCTGGAACATCTACGGCGCATAGCCCAGCAAAGACGTTCACATTGTCTTGCCCAAATTTCACGCCCTTGTAGGTGAATTCACAAGGCCGCTGGTCATCCGCATGGCGTCCCAATATGCGATACGCCTCAGAAATTCGCACCACACGCTCTACGCAGGGCAGAGCCTGCATATCGCCTTTCGGTAACCCGGCGGTATCTCCCAACAAATATATTTCAGTTAAAGTTTGTTGCTCACCGGTGACTTGATGCACTCGATAATGAACGCCCTGTATACGATCCAGCTGACTTAGCAGTGTTGTGTACGCACTGCTGCTTTGATCGGTATTGGGATGCAAAATCAAAATCATGGTTGTTTCTCAACTAAGGCGTCGGTTTTGGCCGCGCAAATGAAGTCGTTCAAGCTTAAACCGTGGATGGCATGAGTTGTCCATTTCACCGTACATTCCCGGTAGCTAAAAGACACATCTGGATGATGGTTCTCTTGATGCGCCACCCACGCCAAGGCGTTAACAAAAGCCATTGTTTGGTAGTAGTTTCGAAAGCAATATCGCGCCTGCAAAGTCTTGGGCTCCTCATTGTTGAGTTGCCATTGCGACGATATTTGCAGAAGGTTTTGCTGTAATTCAGCGTCAGTGAGTGCAGGAACACCCCCTTCGCAGGCCTTGCAGCTTTGTTCTCGCAATGCACTGGACATATCAACGCCCTCTAACAAAGCGCGCAAACATAGCAGCGCAGCGTCAAGAGCTCAACGCATCCTGTTGCTGGCTCTGGGGCATAATGGGAACCACGTTTGAAAAACCCCACACTATGAAATCCGCCGATAATCTTATTTGGATCGATCTGGAAATGACCGGGCTAGATCCTTTGCAACATCGCATTATTGAAATTGCAACCATTGTGACGGACAAAGACCTCAATGTATTAGCCGAAGGGCCGGCGTTGGCCGTACATCAGCCGGCAAACGAGATGGACAAAATGGATGCGTGGTGCACTAAGACTCATGGTGAATCTGGGCTCACCCGCCGTGTTCAAGAATCAAATCTGACGGAAGCTGACGCGGAGGCACGTACATTGGCTTTCCTGAGCCCTTATTTAGAAGCTGGGCAATCCCCGATGTGTGGAAACAGTATCGGTCAGGATCGCCGCTTTCTTGTGCGCTACATGCCGAAATTGGAAGCATTTTTCCACTATCGAAACTTAGATGTGAGCACATTAAAGGAACTGGCCAAGCGCTGGGCACCTAAGATGTTGATGGGAGTGAACAAACAGGCACGACACTTGGCCATGGATGACACTCGCGACTCAATAGACGAGCTCAAGCATTATCGCGAGCATTTTCTGCGCTTAGAGTAGTCAATTGAGGGGCATAAAAAGGCCGACATTTAGTCGGCTTTTTTGCATGCTGGAGAAACTAAATCGCCAGCTTTGACATTTTTCCGCCTTTATCTAGAAACTCGACAACCCAAAGTGGCTTACGGCCACGGCCGGTCCATGTTTGCTCGGGGTTCTTAGGGTTGCGGTATTTCGGCAATACTGGAGGGCGTGAAGAGCCTGCACCACCACGGCCCGGCAAATCATCAAGCGACATGCCATTTTCTGCCAGCAAGGCTTTCACTTGATTGATAACTTCGCGTTTATTCTCCTGCTTTTTACGCGCCATCTCAGCCTGAACTTTTGCCTGCAGCTCTACCAATTGTTTGACATCTAATTTACCGACGTCTACGGACATTGGATACTCCTAGGGGTTATTTAATTGCGGATCGGATAATACCGCTCTGCAATTAAATTACAAGCAAATAATCAAACTAAATAATTTTATTAGAACTGCGTCGCGAATTTTTTAAGTGTGCGCGGAGAGTAATGTTTTTTGGCTTTATACCAATCATAATCAATATCATCACGCTCTTCGTTGGTCA
The DNA here is from genome assembly GCA_051252075.1 of Oceanococcus sp. Classification (GTDB taxonomy): domain Bacteria; phylum Pseudomonadota; class Gammaproteobacteria; order Nevskiales; family Oceanococcaceae; genus Oceanococcus. Next base: position 17,878 of record JBPOFU010000050.1, read on the forward strand.
TATTAAGTATCACATAACGGCGCGATTGCAGGTCGTAATGCACTTGAACGCCATTGACAATGAGCGGTACATTTTGGAAGGTAACGGCGTGTGCTTCCGCAGTTCGCCAAAACGCATCATGCTCGTCATACATGTCCTGCATTAGGATGAGCCAGGAGTCCTCGTCCAAATAGAATGTACGTCTTTTATATATGTGGCTGAACCCTGCTCGCACTTGCGCCTCGATAACCCAAACGCGGTGTAATTCATAGCGAGTCAGTGATTGATTAATATGCCCCTTGGTTACGATGTCACGATATTTGTGTTTCGGACTATAAAGATTGTTTGAGTTATAAGGTACATAGACTTCTTTTTTCCCAATCAGCTTGACGGAATAACGATCCAAGGGGCCATTAAACATATCAATTTGATCGTGAGTCATGAGACCGTCAAAAGCGGGGTTATCGTAGCCAACTTCACCAATGCGCCTCACCCGGCCCAAGCCGGGGTTGAATACCCAAACACCGGTGATTTCTGCAATGCGATCTATGGGCACTTGAATTAAATGAGCATCGCCGGCTTTATTAGCCGGAGCAACCACTTTAGTCAGTAGCCAGAGGTTTTGATTATCCAAATTCTTGAGCGTGGTTTCTGGGTGATTGTAGTGATAAGACAGTTCCAAATAACTGCGTTCAACCACATAGTCTCCATCGGCTGCGGTCGCCGCATGGTTCAAATAGCCACGGTAACCTTTGGTGTTGTAGCGCATGATGTGGTTCCACAATATTTCCACCCCGGAACCAGGGATAGGAAATGGAAAACCTTGCGCAGCACAGCAAAACCCGAAACCGTTATTGCTTAATTCCACACCTGTTGCGTTTTCTTTACTAGCGGCATAGATATATTCGGGGAAGGAAGCGCTGCGCCGAGTCGGGTACACGGGCAAGGTGTAGCTATTGGGGAATGTTTTAAAAAGCGCTTTCTGGCCTTCGGTTAAGTTAGCGGCATATTTTTGGTAATTGTTGCTATCGATAGTGAAAAGCGGCTTATCGTCTGCAAATGGATTGTCGCCACGGGACATCTCACGCTTAGGGAGTCCGCCATCCCAATTGGGTATGGTGCTGCCATTTCCTGCTTTTTCACCGCCCAGTGGTGTCAGGTCTGCACCCAGTCGTTCAGCCTGTTCTACAGAAACTTTTGCAATTACAGGCGTGCAAAATAACGAAACGGCGAGAGTTAAACTCGAAAATAAACGCCCATTCATAGGTTTAACTTGCTGAGTGATCATCTTTCACCTGCGCTGCTGTGTCTGCATTGGAGTGGGTAGAGCGCAGTTCCGTTCCCGAGCGCTGCCTTTTTGGTCGCGCGAAAAATCGTGCGAGGGCAGGGAGGACGAAAAGAGCCCCCAGCATATTGGCGAGGAACATGAATACCATGAGGATGCCCATGTCAGCTTGAAATTGCAGAACGGACCACAGCCAAGTCACCACGCCGATTGATAAGGCGA
>JBPOFU010000051.1:0-18469 GCA_051252075.1 Oceanococcus sp.
CGCTAGTGCTGCTGCAATTGCAGGCAAGCCTGCTGCGGAGCGCTATGACTTGAATATTTTGGCTGCAAATATAGAAGATGAGCCGGACAACACCACACGGTTTTTGGTGATAGGCCGCCAGATTGTGCCGCCCAGCGGTAGCGATATGTCATCGATATTGTTGTCCTCTCATAACAAGCCAGGCGCGCTATACGACTTGCTGCGTCCTTTTGCCGATGCCGGTGTCAACTTAACCCGTATTGAATCGCGCCCATCACGACGCGCGCAATGGGATTACAACTTCTTCGTCGATATTGAAGGTCATTCTCAGCTGCCTGCGATTAAGCAGGTGTTGCAAGGCATGCAGGCCAATGCTGCGTTTTATAAATTCCTCGGGTCATATCCTAAGGCGGTCATGTGATGTCGGTTCCTAACTTTTCCGCGCTGGCCAATGCAGGCGTTGTTGGCTTGCGCGCATATGAACCGGGAAAGCCAGTAGAAGAGCTGGAGCGTGAGTTGGGCATTAGCGACATCATCAAGTTGGCGTCGAATGAAAACCCATTAGGTCCTAGTCCTGCTGTAGAGGCTGTGCTGCAAGACGCTGGCGATATTGCACGCTATCCCGACGGCAGTGGCTTTCGCTTAAAGCGTTTGCTTGGCGATTCTTTACACATAGAGCCTGCGCAAATCACTTTGGGCAACGGTTCCAATGACGTTTTGGAATTATTGGCGCGCACTTTTTTGCGTCCCGGCAGCAATGCGGTCTGTTCGGCTCATGCCTTTGCGGTCTACCCCTTGGTCACTTTGGCGGTTGGCGCTGAGTTACGCCAAGTGCCAGCGTTGCCTGCAAATCACCCGCAAGCTTACGGTCACGACCTCAGCCGCTTTGCCGAGTTTGTGGATGACAATACGCGTTTGATATTTATAGCCAACCCAAACAACCCAACGGGGACATGGGTTGATCCAGCGGCAATTGAGCAGCTTTTGCAGCAACTCCCCGCAGACGTCATCGTGGTTTTGGACGAGGCGTATTGCGAGTACCAAGATGAAAGCCAGCGGCCTGATGCTCTGGAATTACTGGCACGTTATCCGAATTTGGTCGTGACTCGGACTTTTTCCAAAGTCTTTGGCTTGGCGGCATTGCGTATAGGCTACGGTATATCGCATCCAGAATTGGCTGACTACCTCAATCGTATTCGGCAGCCGTTTAATAACAATGCATTGGCATTGGCCGCGGCTGAGGTCGCTTGGCAAGATCAAGCTCACGTTGCGGCTTCGGTGGCGATTAACGCGGAAGGCATGGCGCTGTATGAGAGCCACTTGCCGGATTTAGGTTTAAGCATATTGCCCAGTCAAGCCAATTTTGTCTGTGTTGATTTCAAACGTCCGACAAAAACGCTTTTTGATGCCTTGTTGCGTCAAGGAGTGATTGTGCGGCCTTTGGATGGCTACGCGATGCCGCAGCATTTGCGCATCACCATAGGTACGCCTGAGGAAAATCAACGGTGCTTGCAAGCACTCAAGTTCGTACTCCAAGCATGAAGCAACTTTGTTTGATTGGAGTGGGATTGATTGGCGGCTCTTTGGCCGCCGGATTACGCCAGGTCAAAGCCGTTGAACGCGTTACGGCATGCGCGCGGCGGCAGGAAACCCTGGATACAGCGCATTATCTTAATCTCATAGATTTTGGCAGCACTGATTTAGCCGAAGCATTAGCCGGTGCCGATATGGTGATGCTAGCGGTGCCCATGGGGGCATATCGCAAAGTCTTCGAAGCCTTAAAACCCATTTGGCCTGAGCATGCCGTGGTCACTGATGCGGGTTCCAGCAAAACCAGTGTGGTGCAAGATGCGCTGGCGGTATTTGGTGAGGTTCCGAGTAATTTCGTCCCCGGACACCCAGTTGCAGGCACCGAGCGCAGTGGTCCTGCAGCGGCTTTCCCAGAGCTGTATCGACATAAGCGTGTGGTATTGACGCCGCAGGGCAACACCGATTCAGAAGCGGTCGAAACAGTCACCGCGATGTGGCAAGCCGTGGGTGCTGAAGTGCATTGCATGAGTGCCGAGCATCACGATGAAGTATTGGCCCTTACTAGCCATTTGCCGCACGTCATAGCTTTTCAATTGATCGAAACGCTGGCTCAGTTGGATGGGCAGCGCGAACTGTTTAGTTTCGCCGCAGGCGGGCTAAAAGATTTAACTCGTATTGCGTCGAGCAGTCCGCAGATGTGGGCTGACATTATGTTAGCCAATCGCGATGCTGTTTTGGCTAGTTTGGATCAGTACATGGGTGATATGGCACGGGTGCGTGAATTGATTGCATCTGCCGATGCGCAGGCGCTGCAGGCTCATTTCGAACGAGCCAAAGATGCTCGTGACCGTTGGATACATACCGCAGAAGTGCATTCCGTATGAGCAGTCAAAACCCAATCAATTGGCTAGCCAGCCCCAGCAATACTGTGGGTGGCAGTTTGCAAGTGCCTGGAGACAAATCGATTTCACATCGCTCCGTTATGTTTGGCTCTTTGGCGAACGGGGTTACAGAAGTGCGTAACTTCTTGCCGGGCGCAGATTGTCGAGCGACTGCAGCTGCGATGCAGGCCATGGGGGTCAAGATAGAAACCCTGGGTGAAAATCATTTGCGAGTGCACGGTGTTGGTTTGCGCGGTCTACAGGCGCCGCAGCAGGCTTTGGATTTGGGCAATTCCGGTACATCCATGCGCTTGTTTTGTGGCTTGCTCGCCGGACAAAGCTTTGACGCCACATTAACTGGTGACGCATCTTTAAGCCGTCGCCCTATGCGCCGAGTGACAGACCCATTAAGCCAAATGGGTGCACGCTTTAGCACGACGGATGCGGGTACCGCACCTTTGACTGTGCATGGCGGTTCCCGCATTCAGGCCATGCAGTATGCAATGCCCATGGCCAGCGCTCAGGTGAAATCCGCGGTGCTGCTGGCAGGTTTGTACGCGCAAGGCGAAACCAGCGTGGTAGAACCGAAAGTGACGCGCGACCATACCGAGCGCATGCTGCGCGGCTTTGGTTACAAAGTTGAAAGCGATGGCAATCGTATTGCCTTGCGTGGTGGCGGTGAGTTGATTGCCAGTGACGTCGAAGTCCCAGGCGACCTGTCGTCTGCAGCGTTCTTTATGGTTGCTGCGGCCATACAGCCCGGCGCGACCATCCGTATCGACAATGTGGGATTGAATCCAACTCGAATCGGTGTGATTGAGATTCTGCGCCTTATGGGCGCGGAGATCGTAGTCAGTGATGAGCGCCTGAGCATGGGAGAGCCCGTCGGTACGGTAAGCGTTACCGGCACAGAGCTTAAGGGTATAAACATCGGTGCCGATTTGGTCGCTTTAGCAATTGATGAATTGCCGGTCCTGTTTATTGCTGCGGCCTGTGCGCAGGGGCAAACCGTAGTCACCGGAGCCGAGGAGTTGCGAGTCAAAGAAAGTGATCGCGTGGCCTCCATGGCAGAAGGTTTGCAAGCCGTCGGGATAGACGCGCAAGCGCAGCCCGATGGCATAGTCATCGAAGGCGGGCGGCTACAAGGTGGGTGTATTAACAGCTACGGAGACCACCGCATCGCGATGGCCTTCGCAGTGGCCGCGCAACGAGCCGAAGCGCCTATAGAATTGCAAGATTGCGCCAACGTCGCGACCTCTTTTCCCAGCTTCCTCGAACGTGCGGCCCAAGTCGGCATGCTGGTGCAAGCTCGGTGAGCAATGCTCCGGTCATTACCGTTGATGGTCCAGGTGGAGTAGGCAAGGGCACCTTATGCCGCGGTTTAGCCCGTGAACTAGGCTGGCACTATTTAGACTCTGGTGCCTTGTACCGTTTATTGGCTTACCAGGCCGCGCAAAACAAGGTTCCACCTGACCAGACGGCAGCATTAGCCGCAGACATGGACATCGTATTTAGCTTGGATGACAACGAGGTGTTTTTAAACGGATCGCCGGTTGCGTCTGTCATTCGTAACGAGACTGTGGGTGAACTGGCTTCGCAGATCGCTGTGCGTGCCGATGTGCGTCAAGCCTTGCTGGAAAAACAGCGTCAGTTTGCTCGTGCTCCTGGCCTTGTAGCCGATGGTCGCGACATGGGGACTGTGGTGTTTTCGGACGCACCTTTAAAGGTATTTCTTGAGGCTAGCCCAGAGGTACGCGCACGGCGCCGCGAAAAAGAATTGCTGGATGCAGGAAAAACCGTTATATTTGAAAAGATTTTTCGCGAAATTTGTGAGCGAGATCAGCGAGATCGTAATCGCATTGAAGCACCTCTACGACCTGCGCAGGATGCGCAAGTTCTGGATAGCACAGGCAAAAATGCCAGTGAAGTCTTGCAACTGGTCATGCGATGGGTGCGTCAACGACATCTGATCGTTTGATCAAAACTCACCAGTAACCGAAGAATCACCTACTGAATCCGCCATGGATGGCGGATTTCTTGTTTTTGACTGTTGCGGCAAGGATTGCTGCAGCTTGTATTTATTTGTTGGAACATTTTTTAATGTCTGAAAGTTTTGCAGAACTCTTTGAAGCGAGTTTATTGGCCGGCCAGAGCATGCAGCCTGGCGCCATTGTCCATGCCACTGTGCTGGAAATTAAAGCCGATGTTGTCATCGTCGACGCCGGACTAAAATCCGAAGGCGTTATCCCACTGGAAGAATTCAAAAATCTCGCAGGTGAGATTGATATTCAAGCTGGTGATGACATTGAAGTCGCATTGGAAGCCGTGGAAGACGGTTTTGGCGAAACCAAACTCTCCAAAGAAAAGGCCGAGCGCATCCGCACTTGGGACCGCCTCAATAAGGCGCACGAAGACAAAGCTATTGTCATCGGCACCATTTCTGGCAAGGTCAAGGGTGGTTATACCGTTGATGTGGATCGTGTCCGGGCATTCTTGCCGGGTTCATTGGTCGATATTCGCCCTGTTCGCGACACCTCCTACTTGGAAGGTAAGCCATTAGAATTTAAGGTCATTAAACTGGATCGTCTGCGCAACAACGTTGTTGTATCGCGTCGTGAAGTTTTGGAAGCCGAATACAGCCAAGAGCGCGAAATGCTGTTGGAACGCCTGCAAGAGGGCGTGGTCTTGACTGGTGTGGTCAAGAACCTGGTCGATTACGGTGCATTCGTAGACTTGGGTGGCATTGACGGTTTGCTGCATATCACTGATATGTCTTGGAAGCGCGTTAAAGACCCATCCGAAGTGATCGAAGTCGGTCAAGAAGTTGAAGTTAAAGTACTGAAATTCGACCGTGAGCGCATGCGCGTTTCCTTGGGTCTGAAACAACTGGGCGACGATCCTTGGATCGACATTGCTCGTCGTTACCCTGAAAACACCCGCATGTTCGGTAAGGTCACCAACATCACCGATTACGGCTCCTTCGTGGAAATCGAAGACGGTGTGGAAGGTTTGGTTCACGTATCCGAAATGGATTGGACCAATAAGAACTGCAACCCGAATAAGACTGTTCACGTTGGCCAAGAAGTCGAAGTCATGATTTTGGACATCGACGAAGAACGTCGTCGTATCTCCTTAGGCATGAAGCAATGCGTGCCGAACCCTTGGGAAGAGTTCGCGCAAAACCATCAGAAAGGCGACCGCGTTGCGGGCACCATCAAGTCCATCACTGATTTTGGTGTATTCATTGGCTTGGATGGCGGTATCGACGGTTTGGTTCATGCCTCTGATGTGGCTTGGGACATGGATGGCGAAGAAGCATTGCGTCAATTCCAAAAAGGTGAAGAAGTTGAAGCGACTGTATTGGCTATCGAAGCCGGTCGTGAACGCATCTCACTGGGTATCAAGCAGTTGCAGACCGATCCTTTGACCAGCTTCATGGCTGAGCATCCTAAGGGTTCCATCGTGACCGGTAAGGTCGTTGAAGTTGAGCAACGTGTGGCCAAGATTGAACTGGCTGAAGGCGTTGAAGGCTTCTTACGTGCTTCTGACATTGCGCGTGAGCGTGTTGAAGATGCGCGCACTGTGCTGAATGTCGGTGATGATGTTGAAGCTCGCATCGTAACGATTGATCGTAAGAATCGTACCCTTGGCGTTTCCATTAAGGCCAAGGAAATGTACGACGAAGATCAAGCGATGAAAGAGTACGCCGATGGTGCGGAAGAAGAAGGTGCCACTACCATGGGTGATTTGCTCAAGCGTCAAATCGAAGGTCAGGACTCCTGATTCTTTAGTTCCGTTGCGTAGCCGTGGTTCAGAAACTTTGAATCACGGCTATGTCACTGGAATTTCTAGATATTTTTAGGTAGGCTCGGTTGTCCGCAACCGGGCCTTTTTATTGAGGGCGATCGATAATACTCAATCCGGCTTGCCTACAGCACCGCATTGGGGGTATCGGGAACACTATGACCAAATCAGAATTGATAGACCGACTGGCCATGAGCCAAAGGCACTTGTCCCACAAGGATGTAGAACTTGGGGTTAAATTGTTGTTGGACACCATATCCGACGCCTTAGCAGATAACGAACGTATAGAAATCCGTGGCTTTGGCAGCTTTTCCTTGCATCATCGGCCAGCGCGCACCGGGCGCAATCCGAAAACAGGTGAAGCGGTGGCGATCCCGGAAAAGCGGGTGCCGCATTTCAAACCGGGTAAGGAACTGCGTGAGCGCGTCAACGACGAGTTCCAGGGCGAGTAATGCAAAAAATCATCGTTTTGATCGTGCTCATCGCGATGTTTTGCATGGGCGCAGCATTCAGTTATCACAATCCACAACCGGTAACTCTGAATTATTTAATCGGTCAAGCTGATGTGCCGGTGGGCGCGCTGCTCATGTCGGTGACGGCTGCAGTGATATCGCTGATGGTGTTAATGGCTTGGCTATTGGCTTTGCCAGGGCGTGCAGAACGCTTGCGTTTGCGTCGCCGCTTAGAAAGGGCGGAAAAAGAGCTCGATAAGTTACGTCAGTTGCCGCTCAAGGATGGGTGATCTTTCTGGACTGGTGTTGTTGCTGTTGCCCTTGGCGGCTGCAACAGGCTGGTTTGTAGCGCGGCAATCTCGACCGCGTGAAGAGGAAGAAATAAAAGGACTCAACCCAGATTACGTTCGCGGCCTGAGTCATTTGGTCAATAACGATACCGATGAAGCCATAGAGATCTTTATTGGCTTGATGGAAGCGGACGAAGGAACCATCGACCTGCATTTGGCGTTGGGTAGTTTGTTTCGGAAGCGCGGTGAAGTTGATCGCGCCTTACGGATCCACCAAAACCTAGTGCTGAGACCGCAACTTAAACCGGCCCATCGCAATCAGGCGCGTTTCGAATTAGCGCGTGACTATCTAGGCGCCGGGGTCCTGGATAGGGCGGAAGAGATCTTTCTCGAACTCGCGCACCAAGGTATGTTCTTGGCGGAAAGCTTGAAACGCTTGCTGCGTATTTATGAACGTGAGCGCGAATGGGCCAAAGCTATTGATACGGCATTGTGGCTGGGCAGCGCTCAAGGTCGCGATCTCGGGCCACGAATTGCTCAGTATTGGTGTGAACTCGCGGAAACGGCGCAGCGACGTGAAGACAGCAAAGCGCGCGAGCAATATGTCAAAAAGGCGCTAGCTGCGGATCGCCATTGTGTACGTGCTCAGCTGATAAAAGCTCAGCGGGCGATGGCGGAAGATAAGCCGAAGCAAGCATTGAAGATTTATCAGGATATCGTTCGTTTTCATAGCGAATTCATTCCCGATGTGCTCGGCGCATGGCGGACAGCCTTCCTCGCATTGAATGATCAACACCATTGGCGAGACGCGTTGTTGGCTCAATTGCAGCTTGAGCCCCACCCACATCTCCAAGTTGAACTCATGCGTTTAGCCAATGACGGTGTGGATGATGAAGAAACCCGTCAGCGGATGCTGGATGATTTGTCGCTACATCCCAGTTGGTTGGGACTGCATGCGGCCTTATCGCGCCCTTGGCCTGGATTAGACGCACAGGCGCGCGAGTTGTTTAGCAGCTTCGCTAAAGTGCTCGATGAGCCTTTACAGGCCGCACACAGCTATTTGTGCGACCAATGTGGATTCAGCTCCCGTCAATTGAATTGGCAGTGTCCCAGCTGTCATGAGTGGAATACAACCCGACCCTTGCCGGATTTGGCTTACTCGTCCTTGGCTTCCGATGCTGCTAGACGTTTAGTCCCGTCCGGTGCCTCGGTGGTGTCGGATAATGGTTCGGTCGCCGGTAATTCGGCTATCTGATTGCTGAGTGTATCCGCCTCAGATGTTGGGCTGATGCTTAAAATCGGAGTATCGATCTGTTGTGCTGAGGCTACTGACGAAGAGGCTGTATCAGGAATACTTTGCACAGCCTCTACTGTCGTTGAGGCAATGCCAGGAACCGCCTTGCCGTTGCTTTGTGCTGCCAACTCCAATGCCAGTGCCACACGCTCGTGGGCAGCATCGGGTAGGTTTTTCATCGCTGAGATTTTTTCTAAGGTTGGACCTAAACCGCGACCATTGGCCAGTTGTATGGCCAATCCTGGGCGCGCATTGAGCTCTAGAACCAATGGACCTTTGTCTCGATCCAAAACGACGTCTACGCCCAAGTAGCCGAGCCGCGCTAAGTCATAGCATTGCGCGGCGAGTTGCAACACTTTGGGCCACTGTGGCACTTGAAAATGCGCCAAGCTATGCAGGGTGTCCGGATGATGTGTCACCGGAGCGCTATTCATGACGCCCTTTAAGGTGCGGCCCGTCACTAGGTCTATACCGACGCCAACTGCACCTTGGTGGAGATTGGCTTTGCCGTCGGACGCGCGTGTCGGTAACCGCAACATCGCGGCCACAGGGATGCCGCGAAACACTATGGTGCGAATATCCGGTACGCCTTGAAAGCTTACAGCTGCGAATACCGGGTCAAACTGCACGCAGTATTCGACCATGGCGCGATCAGGCAGGCCACCCAAGCTAAATGCGCCGGACAGTATGTTAGACATGTGATGGGCGAGTTCGGCGAAACTCATACGGCTGCCACTGGAGCGTACAAAATCTTCTCCGTGGCGCCCTGTAATCACCACGATGCCATCACCCCCGGCACCTTTCGCGGGTTTAACTACAAAGCTTTGATACTGCTGTAGCGCCTCTGCTAGACCGTGTATCTCATGCTCAATGCTAATTTCATAATAGAGCGGAGGCACTGCGATGCCGGCATCAATGGCCAATTGTTTGGTGATGAGTTTGTCATCGACCAAGGGATATAAACGGCGTGGATTGTAAATGGAGATATAACGGCCATTGCGTTCGTTCATGCCGACAATGCCGGCCTCACGCAGGATTTTCCACGGCCATCTCATGAGGGTTTCATCCAAACCGAGCGAAAGCGCCACAATTCAGTCAGGCGATAACCGGTATAGCGGCCCATAAGCAGAGTAAACGCGAGCAAGACCAGCAACAATTCAGGGAACATACCGACTAGGTACTGCAAGGCGGCCATATTCATAACCAAGAACGCAACCATGGCCACGACCAAGCTCCCGAGCCCTTGAAGGATGGCTTCATTTGATCCGTGCTCTTCCCAAACTATCGACATGCGCTCAATCGTCATCGCCAAGATCACCATGGGGAACAAGGCCACTGAGAGACCGTGATCAAAGCCCATGCGGTAGCTGGCGATGCTGACTAGGAGCATCAGCATGATCACTAGAATGAGCACCGCAGCTAATCGGGGAACCAGCAGGAGTTTCAGTTTCTCTAGGACAAAGCGCAAAACCAAACCCAATGCGACAAGCATGCTAAATAACAACACCCCCCACATCAGTTCGGTTTCTCGAAACGACAAGGCGATCAAAATCGGCATAAAGGTGCCGAAGGTTTTGATGCCTATGAGATTGCGCAATATGACGACCAAAAACGCGCCCAAGGGCACCATAAGCAATATGGTGTACACATTTTGTACGTAGAGCGGCAGGCCCAGCAACGATAGATTTATCAGCGATGAATCAGAATGACGGGCGAGGGCGAGCGTGTCCCGCAAACCTCGACGTACCGCGAACCGTAAATCGGGCAATTCGCCACCATCAACTTCAAGAGCCCGTTGCGCACCAGCTTTCCAAAGCAAGAAGTTGTCTGGATACCCTTGCTCGCCAGTGAGGGGATTGAATGGAAGCCAAGCTTTTTCATTATGAACTTCCAGCCAAGGCTCGAGACGAGCATCCAACACGCCGTGTTTCAGTTGCAGTCCATAGACCACACGGGCAGGAATACGCGCGCCCGCTAACACATGAACCAATTGGTTGACCCAAGCAGATGAACTGTTGGTTTCGTTGCGCAGCAAAGTGACCGCTGGATTGCTCTGGTCGGTATTGAGCTTGTGCACCAACTGGCGGGTAAACGAACTGATATCGGCCGATTGTTCGCGAACATCACCGAGTAGAGTTTCTATCGCGGTGCGATACAGCTCTGGATAATCTGGCTTTGTGGGGAAACCTGGAAATTTTCCGGGACGACTGGCAACGGGATCCAGTGGGTTCAAATTGAGGCGGTAGTAAAGGGTTTGAGGACCTTTTGCGCGTCGAATAGACCACAAGGCATGGCGCTGGCCCTGAACTTCTTCCACCACCAGACCGAAATCTCGGGATACGAAATCTTCGCCTAGTACTTCAAACCCTGGAGTGTTGGCGGGGATTTCTAAGCGAGCTTTGACTTTGCCGTCGCTATTGAAGCTGGCACGTGCTTCCACCGTCCATACCGCGGTACTTTGGTCGGCACTCAAAGGGATGTTTAAAACCTGCCATTTGTAGGTACAAACCCCGATGCCAATGAGGCAGAGTGCTAATGCAAGTAAGCCAACGCGAGGGCCATCAGTCATGGTTTTTTGCCTTTGAAGTGACGCAATTGGTCTCCGTCAGAAAAGTGGCGGAGGGGTCAATTAAAGTGCTGGTTTGTAGAAAGCGCCGGCCCAATAGAACGGGGTAAACGAATTTTCTGCGATCTACCAAGCTGAACTGCGCCACGTGCCATTGCCCAGCGAAGCAGAATTCTAAGTCGACAACGGCACGGCGGTCATTGTCACCTTCATGCTCTTTTACCTGAACATTGCGGCGCAATGGTTTTTCTAGTTGGACTTTGCCCGGCCCCCCCTTGGCCGTTTGGTATTCCAAGGTGAATTGAACCCATTTTTTCCCGTCGCGCTTCAACCGCTTGATATTCGTCGCGTTAATTGAGGATGTTTTTGCTCCCGTGTCCAATTTGGCTTTGAGCTCGTCACCACTGGCCCTAAGCGCAATGCGCTCTACCCAGCCCGCGAGTACACGATTGTCCGCATGCGTTTCATTGGCTTGCGCCACATTGGGTAAAAACACGTTTATAGCGAGCAGGAAACATCCGAAATAGGCAGCCCTTACACATGTTGATTTAATTTGGCCTAAAAGAGTCATTAGGTATCCAGAGGTGGTGTTCATCGCTAAGATAGGCGATTACAAGTTGCTCATTTTTTGAGGTTTATTAGTGAATTGTCGCAGATTTTTCGGAATGTTGATGCTGACTGTTAGCTCAGTAGCGTCTGCTCAAGCACCAACATCTGAGGCTGCGGACGTCTCTGCTAGCCCGTTAAACTTTAAACCCGTGCTGACAACCCCAGCGCCCACCTTGCAGCCCACGCCGCAACCGGTTCTGAGTTTGCTGGGTAGCGAAATAGAGCCAGGACAAACACGTAGATTGACTTGGAAGGCGAGCTACGGTTTTGGTGAATTGGATGCATCTGCACCGGTTTTGGTCGCAAATGGCGTACGGCCGGGGCCCAGACTGTGCATAACGGCGGCGGTGCACGGGGATGAGTTGAACGGCATAGAGATGGTGCGTCGCATTATGCAGCGGCTGGATACTCAGACTTTAGCGGGTTCGGTGATCGGCGTTCCTATCGTGAATATTCCCGGATTCCAGCGTGGCTCGCGCTATTTGCCTGATCGTCGCGATCTCAACCGTCATTTCCCTGGTGACCCGACAGGCAGTCTGGCATCACGCATCGGTTATGACTTCTTCCAACGTATTGTGCGCCACTGCAACTTTTTGGTGGACGTGCATACCGGTTCATTTGCGCGCTCTAATTTGCCGCAATTGCGCGCAGATTTGCTTAACCCACAAATATTGGAGCTGACGAAGGGGTTCGGCGCGATTGCTGTGCTGCATACCGCAGGGGCGCTCGGGACACTGCGTCGAGCTGCGACGCAAGCGGGCATTCCGACGGTGACTTTGGAAGCGGGGGAGCCCGACCGCTTGCAAACGGCCGAAGTGGCTCAGGGGGTCAAGGGGATTGAGTCACTTATGAGCCATTTGGGCATGACCCCGAAGTCATTCCTATGGAAAAGCTCGCAACCGGTGTTCTATGAATCGCACTGGGTGAGAGCCGACCGCGGAGGTATTTTGTTTTCAGGCATCAAGTTGGGTGACACGGTAAAAGTCGGTGATGTCTTGGGCACGGTGACCGATCCTTTGAGCAATGTGCGCACGGATCTCATTGCGCCACATAACGGTAAGGTTCTTGGCAGGGCGCTCAATCAATTTGTAATGCCGGGTTTTGCCGCATTCCGTCTCGGTATAGAAACTTCGCAGGAAGAATTCGCTCAAGAGCCTTTGCCTATAGGCGTACCGCCACAAGTTGATGACATTTCTGACGACGAAACGGAAAAGAACTAAGGCTTAATCATTCGCGCGTCGATGGCGTGCTTCTTCGCGCGCGCGCTTGCGCTCTGAATCCGGTATTTCATCCAAATATTGGGCGAGGCGTCCATTGAGACGCTTACGGTCATGTTCTTGCAAGGGTGATGCACGTAAGCCATTGCGCAATTGGCGCAATGCATCGACATAATCTCCACGGCTGTGGGCGTAACCACTGAGTTGAAAATGCGCTTCCGCCCCCTCATTCATATTGCGCGCAGCGCGAGCCAGTAAGCGATAGACCTCAGAGTCGTCCTTCATCAACAAACCGCTTTCAAGTAACAACTGGCGAGCAACTTTCGGTTGATCATTGCGAATATAGGCTTCCGCCAAATCGAGCTGCAAGGTTCTTTGGGCTTGATGCTGTTTCAAGGACGCATTCAAGTGCTCAATAGCGGCCGTGTATTGTCCTTGATGTATGTAAAGCTCACCTAAGGCGGCTTTGAAGTAGTGGGTATCGGGGTAGGTTTTGCTGAGTTGCTGCAATGTGGACAGTGCGGGCGAAAAACGCCGCTGACGAATTTGCGCTAATGCAAGCCCATATTGATTTTCTACGCTGCTGTTTTCTTTGTTCAAAGCCTGGAAATAGTTTTCGGCATCACTGGCCAAATCGGTCATCAGCACGCGTGCGCGCGCCTGCATAAGACGATAGGCCAAGCTGCTTTGCACTGAGACCAACGGTAGGTCTGCAGCACGGGCCTGAGCTTCGGAAATTCGAGTGGTGTTAACGGGGTGAGTACGCAGAATCTCCGGCATGGCTTCGCCATAAAGTTGCGCTTTTTGTGAAAGGCGATGGAAGAAGCTGGCCATGCCTTGTGGGTCAAAACCCGCCTTAGACAAGGTCTTAATGCCCAAACGATCCGCTTCCAACTCATTCGCGCGGGTGAAATTGATCTGCTTTTGGATCGCGGCTGACATGCCCAGCCCCAATGCCGCCTGAGCGAGTTCTGGATCTGCAGCGCCTGCGATCAAAGCCGCCATAAGTAAGGCCACCGTGGCGATATCCCATCCACGTGTTTCATCCATGCTGCGGGCGATATGACGCTGCGTTACGTGGGCGATTTCATGCCCCATGACCCCCGCCAATTCACTTTCACTCGAACTGGCTAATAGCAAGCCTGCGTTAAAGCCGACATAACCACCGGGAAGGGCAAATGCGTTGATTGCGTTGTCACGCACCATGAAAAAGCGAAAGGGGATTTCTTGTTCATTGGTTTGTTGCAGTAAGCGTGCGCCCAAGTCTCCGATGTAATCCTCTATTTGGGTATCTTCTAGGGCGTAGTTGGCCGCCAACAATTGACGCATGACTTCACGCCCAAGCGCGGCTTCTTGCAGTGGTGACAAGCTACGATCTGCGGGCTCTCCTATATAGGGAACATTCAATTCACTCGCGGCAAAGCTCCAAGGCGAAACGAGTATGAGTATTGTCGCCACAGTGCGCCGCCAAGCAGCAAATGACGTAGCATGGTGGCCGGCTATGCGCGCGGCGGTGTAACAAGGCATGGGCAAGCGTTTCACTTTGCGGTGTGTGTTGAGTAGTTTAGAACAGTCTGTTGGATTGAAAGTTCATGGATTTGGTACGAAATTGGTTTAGTCGCCATTTGGCTAACCCACAAATTGTCAGTTTGGGCGTCGTCCTGGTGCTCGCGCTGGTCACCATTACGTGGTTTGGAGCCATATTAGGCCCGCTATTCGCAGCCATAGTTTTTGCTTATTTGCTGGAGGGGCCAGTAACGTTATTGCAACGTTTTCGTTGCTCCCGCTTACTCTCTACCATCTTGGTGTGGACAGTCTTTTCCGCTATTACGATGATTTTGGTGTTTGCGGTCGTGCCTTTAGTGACGCGCCAAGCTGGGCAAGTGGTGCAAGAAATCCCTTTTCTGATTGCAAATGCGCGAGAATTCTTGCAAACCTTGCCTGAGCGGTATCCGCAAGTATTTACGGCAGCTCAAGTCGACGAAGTGGTCATGACCATGACCAAAAGCGTTGGTGAATTTCGCAATGCGGTGTTCGCGCGGTCCTGGGTTGTTGGCGTTGGCATTTTGTATGTCGGCATTTACTTGGTGCTGGTTCCCTTGTTGGTGTTTTTCTTGCTAAAAGACAAAGGCAGAATTGTGGCTTGGGGTGGCAAATTTATGCCTACCGAAATTGGTTTGATTCGCAGCGTTTGGAAAGATGTAGATCGCCAGCTAGCCAACTATGTTCGCGGTAAATTCATAGAAATCGCAATTGTGGGGCTATTTAGCTATGCGATCTTCACTTGGCGCGACCTCAACTATGCAGCCCTATTAGCAGCCTTGGTCGGGGTGTCGGTATTGATCCCATACCTTGGGGCGCTCGTTGTTACCTTGCCCGTCATGATGGTGGCTTACGCACAATGGGGCTTTGGCGCCGAGTTAGGCTGGATATTCTTTCTTTACGGCATGATTCAAGGCTTGGACGGCAATGTTTTGGTGCCATTGCTGTTCTCAGAAGCGGTGGATCTTCACCCCGTGGCGATAATCACCGCGGTCCTATTCTTTGGGGGAATATGGGGCTTCTGGGGCGTGTTTTTCGCTATTCCCCTGGCCACCGTGGTGAATGCCATCTTGGTGGCGTGGCCGGAAGATCGCTTGCTTACAAATGATCCGACGCAAATGCAGCCAGACGAGAGCGCTCCCCACGCGCCAGGGTAACGTGGCCACCGTGCGGCCAATTGCGGAAGCGATCGACCACGTAGGTTAGACCAGAGGTGGTTTCTGTGAGATAGGGTGTGTCAATTTGTGACAGGTTGCCCAAACATACGATTTTTGTGCCGGGCCCCGCGCGCGTAATCAGCGTTTTCATTTGCTTAGAGGTGAGGTTTTGCGCTTCATCTAAAATGAGAAAACGATTTAGGAATGTACGTCCGCGCATGAAATTCATTGAACGAATTTTAATGCGTTTGCTGAGCAGTTCATTGGTTGCGGCACGCTCCCAATCACCACCATCCAAACTTCCGGTTAGCACTTCCAAGTTGTCCATCAATGCGCCCATCCAAGGCGTCATTTTTTCTTCTTCTGTGCCCGGTAAAAAGCCAATATCTTCGCCCACCGGAACCGTCACGCGGGTCATGATGATTTCGCGGTAACGTTGCTCGTCTAACACTTGGGCCAGACCTGCAGCAAGGGTGAGCAACGTCTTACCTGTGCCGGCGGCTCCCAGTAACGTGACAAATTCGATGTCCGGATCCATCAATAGGTTGAGTGCGTAATTTTGCTCACGGTTGCGTGCATGCACACCCCAGGCGGCTTGCTTGCCATCCTGGTAATCCTGCATTAATTCCAAGGTCGCCACTTCTTGGTTTAACTGACGCACCTGCAGCTGCATGGCGGTGGCGTCTTGGCCGACATGAAAGCACTCATTGACATGCCAATCGCGGGTTTCTTCTGCTTGTACCTGATAGAACGTGTGACCCGTTTCATCGGTCCAGGATTTCAAATTCTCTTGCTGCTGTTCCCAAAAGTCTTCGGGTAATTCGGCGTAGCCGCTGTACAGCAAATCCAAATCGTCTAAAACTTGGTCGTTTTGGTAATCCTCAGCGTCGACTCCGACGATGGCAGCCTTAATGCGCAAATTGATGTCTTTGGACACCAGGGTGACTTGCGTGTCGCTATGCTCGCTTTGTAAGGCTAAGGCGGTATTTAAGATGCTGTTATCTGGCTTATTGCCGGGTAAACCGCAGGGCAGGTCGGTTTCTATCATCTTGGTTTGGAAATACAAACGCCCGCTGGAATGGGTTTGTTGATCCAGCGCTTGCAGTTCAGCCAAAGGCAAACCGGCAGCAATATCTTTATCCGTCTTTCCGGTCAGCAAGGTGTCCATAAATCGACTGACCTGGCGCACATTGCGCGACACCTCTGACATGCCTTTTTTGCCGTTGTCCAGCTCTTCCAGCACAACCATGGGGAGAAACAAATCATGCTCCTCAAAGCGAAACAAACAGGACGGATCATGCATCAATACATTAGTGTCCAACACAAACAAGCGCTTGCTCATGGTTTTTCCTGGTGGTGGTTTTCGCAGATTATTGAGAGCTTACAAAATCGAGTACGTCCTGAGCATGACCTTTGACCTTAACTTTGTCCCAAATACGGGCCAGCTTTCCGTCAACAAAAACAAAGGTGCTACGAACGATTCCCATATAGGTCTTACCGTAGAGTTTCTTTTCCTGAATTACGCCGAAAGCTTGGCATAAGGCTTCTTCCTCATCGGATAACAGTTCGAAAGGAAAGCTTTGCTTGGCTTTGAAGTTTTCATGACGGCGCATGCTGTCTTTGGAGACGCCAAACACGCAGGCGCCTGCTTTTACGAAGTCGTCATGTAAAGCGGAAAAGTCTAGACCTTCTAGGGTGCAACCTGGTGTGCTGTCTTTGGGGTAAAAATACAAAACCATGATGCGTTGTGGGCAGGCGGTAAAAGTAATGCTTTGTTCACCAGTGGCCGGCAATTCGATGGCGGGTAGGGCGTCACCAACTGCAATTTTCATCCACGTCTCCAAATAGTGGTGTGATCTTACGATTTTATGGGATCCAACATGCCGTCGGCATTGAGCTCATCACAAGCGTCCATAAAAGACTCGCGCAGAGCCGGAGGCTGAGCAGTGATGGGAACCAGCACGACCATCTGCACATTCACCATGCGCGCACTGGTTTGACCTGCCATGTAATCCTGGCAGACCAACTCGGCGACGACGCAATCTTGTTGGTTAAAGAAATCAATCAAGGACGGTAGTAAATCCGGTTGCTGAGGCGCATTGATTTCAACTGCGAACGGGCGCGTATCAGGTCGCTCATCACGATCCCGTGTACGCAATCCCTGCAAGCTTGTATCCAATTTTTCAGCGATCGCGGGCAAGGCCGTTTCCAGTTTGCCAACGCTGCTCCAGTTGCCTGTGGCCATGAGCTGGGCGCTAAACGCATCACCTAGCATGCAAATCCGGCTATCCAGGATCTCGCAACCGCGCTCGCGAATTTCGCGCATCAAGCGCGCGCTTAAATTGTCGCGCCAAGGGCCAAGCGCATTAATGATCAAATGTTTGTGCATGTCCGGCATAGACGGTTCAGCTTATATTTGGGTGATTGGGGTAATCAAAACAGAGTGTACCCGCCAGTTGCTGGCTGTGGAATGTATAATCGCCGCCCCATGACATACCGTACCCAAATCCGCGGCAGTATCGTTGCCCTCGTCACGCCTATGCAGGCCGATGGCGCGATAGATTATCCCGCACTGGATCGCCTGATTGAATGGCACATTAGCAGCGGCACCGATGCCATTGTTTCTGTTGGCACCACAGGCGAATCTGCGACTTTAGAGGTGACTGAACACCTCGAAGTCATTAACCGAACTGTCCAGACAGTCAACGGTCGTATCCCTGTTCTTGCCGGAACTGGCGCGAATGCAACGGCCGAAGCACGATTGCTTACGCGTGAAGCCTTCGCCGCTGGAGCCGACGCCTGTTTGTTGGTCACGCCGTATTACAACAAACCCACACAGGAAGGCCTTTTCCGTCATTACGCGAGCATTGCGGAAAGTACCGAAGGTGCTTTGATCTTGTACAACGTTCCGGGTCGGACTGCATGCGATTTGAAGCCAGACACTGTTCAGCGATTGCTCCCATTCCAAAACATTGTGGGTATTAAAGAAGCCAGTGGCAGCCTTGAACGTAATCAACAATTGCTGAATTTGGATGCGAGCTTTGCGGTTTACACCGGCGATGACAATCTAGCCTGCGAATCCATATTGATGGGTTGTCGTGGTGATGTTTCAGTGACCGCGAATGTCGCGCCTTCGAAAATGCACGCC
>JBPOFU010000052.1:0-17921 GCA_051252075.1 Oceanococcus sp.
AATACACACCCTGTTTTTTCAAGAGCACTGATTTTTTGTTCCTGCATATGTTCTCCGACTAATGAGGTTGATTCAAACGCCTAAGGTCTGAGTTCAGGGGCGTTTGCCGACGCCTGTTTTTGCAATAACGAAATGGGTGGCGAATCTAACCTCAGCTGCAGCGAAATGTTAGTCGGCGACATTCAGAATACCAAATTGCACTCGTACTTCCTCTAGGGGAACTGCCCAGAATTTCTCGATTGGCTGCGTGATAAGACACGGCACTTCTGAGCCCAAGAGCAGACCTCGCATTCTAGATAACGCCAGCTGGCGAAAAGACTGTGGCTCAATCAACGGATAAATCCAGGTAGCGATCATAGCCGCCCATGCGTAAGCGACGTTATATCGCTGAGCCGCAACAAATGACCAAACAGCAAGCTCGCCGCATCGAGATATGTCAAACCCGAGTAGGACGTGAAAAACATCGTGGAGAAGGACATACCGCGCTACAAGCAAATTAGTCGGCCGCAAACGGCGAGCCGCCTCAGGCGACGGCCGCAACGGCTCGATATCATTAAGATGAATAAACTGAGAGTAGTGCCAGCCGAGTGTCCCAGGCATTGGATTGAGATCTTGTGTCAATGCGTAAAGGTCCGGCAATGGAGTTTCCATTCGGACAACTGCCCTTTCCACCTCACCGTAGCTAGCGGGAGAAAGCGCAACAGCTTTCAAAACTGCCGCATCGCCAATTCGACCATCTCGAAAAGCAGATACAACCTGTGGAAGCAGGGATAATTGCATGAGTCTAAAGACGCCTAACGCCTGAATTTAACGGCGCTTGAGGCAACAAAAGTTTTTGCGGAAGTAAAAGTGCGTGACGTCGCTTAATCGCTGCACTTCAAAGTTGAACTCAAGTGCACTTGGCACGTCGCTCCATGACATAGTTCGTTAGCCCCTCGCCTCGCATTTCAACCTGTTGCTTACGCAATACGACGAAACCGAATACTTCAAAAAACGGCCTCGCTGTAATACTAACGTGTGACTCAAGGCGCGAAAGCCCTTTTTCAATTCTGCGCCGCTCGATCTCGCCCATTAGCGCCCGACCAACACCTACCCCCTGCGACTGACAATGCACAAAAAAATGATCAATCAGGCCACTATCCTGCAAATCTGAATACCCCACAATTTCATTATTAGACTCGACTACGAATGGAGCGATCGTACGAATTTTTTCTACCCAAATCGATGGAAATATTTCATCAGAAGCCCAAGCGCGCACCTGCGCCTCAGAATAATCACGAATATTGATGTTGCGTATGGTCGAGCGGAACAACTCGAACAACAGTTGCTCCTCACCTTGCTTTAGGTCTCGGACAATCATCGTAAGTACACCCAACGCCTGAATTCAGCGGCGTTTGCGTCGACATGTGCTTTTGCGGAAGCAAAAGTGCGTGGCGGGGCAAACGTCAGCTGCAACGAAATTTTAGGCACCAGCCGCACTACTGCTTTCATTGATTCTCCGGGGGCTGCCAGAGCTCAACTTTGTTCCCTTCCGGATCCATGACCCAACCAAAAACCCCGTATTCTGATTCCTCTAGACCATCCAGAACTTCGCACCCCTCTTCTCGGAGCACTTCCAACAGAACACGCAGGTTTTCAACACGATAGTTGACCATAAAGCTCGAGTTGCTCGGTGAAAAGTATGATCCGTCTCCAACCGACCAAGTAGTTGATCCCTCTACCCCGCCAGAATCTACCCACCGGAGTACCGCGCCACCCCAATCTTGGACATCAATACCAAGATGGGTTTTGTACCATTCACGCAGCTTTTCTGGCTCCTGCGCTTTCAGAAATACCCCGCCAACACCTGTTACACGTTTCAAAGCTGATCTCCCAATATTGTGGTCCGCACCCGACGCCCAATGTCTAAATTGCCACAACGGAACATCAACGGAGTTTCTTCCGTACAACGAGTTTCAGACCGGACCATATTTCTGAAACTGCACAATCTTTTACATCGACGAAGCCAAGCGGGAGTGCCAGCTCCCGAATCGTATCTTCAGTGATGTCCGTTTCTACTTTCGATGCTTTCTTCGGCCAGGATACCCACAAGTAAGCCGATGAACTCAGTTCTTCACGAAAGCGGACCAACTCCGAGGATAGAAGCTCTCGCGACGTGGCAAAAACATGTGCTCCAGACGTGCTGGAGCTCACGGCTTCAACAAACCGAATACCCTCTGGAATAGGTGCAATGAGCCGCGAATAGTTCGAAGGCGCGGAAACCACCACGAGCTCCGAATCCGCTTTGATTCCCAACTTTTCTGAGACAGGTTTTCCTGCGTAGCCGGTTGGACTCATATTGCCCCCCTGGTGCCTAACGCCTGAGTTCAGCGGCATTTGAGGCGCCGCCTGTTGTTGCGGCAGCAAAAATGGGTGGCGGGTCAAATGTCCGCTGCAACAATTGGTTCGGCGGCAACACCGCCAACCAAAATTGACTCTTTCTCATGGCATGCCACGCAAAACTTATTGCCTTCAGTATCCCGATAATACGCCCCATAATAATCGGCGTGATACTGGGGACGCAGCCCTGGCTCGCCCTCGCAACTTCCTCCACTGGCAATTGCCGCCGCATACACTTCACGAACACGAGCACGGTTTAAAGCAAGGAAGGCTGTCATTTGGCCGTTACCTGCTGCGTGAGCATGACCGTCGAATGGCTTGGAAATGATGAACAAAGGCCTGCCGCCGTCTTGGGATTGCCACCCAGCCCAGAGCCGTTCTTTTTGACAAAACCGAAGCTCATGCCCAAGAACATTCATTACAGAAGAATGAAAGGTAAATGCCCGCTCAAAGTCGGCCACGCCAATTGAAATGTGCGAAAGCATGCTCAACCCTTTACCGCAACTGCTCAGGTTCCATGAGCAACCAACGGTAGGTAAACGTCTGTAATCATATTTTTCTCCTGTACATCCGGACCTACATTTACGTAGTGAAATATCAAAGGGAAATCTGTTTTAACTTCTCCGCTTTGGGGAAGCCAGATATTGTGAAGATAGGGCGCTGCTTGATTACTAAACCGGGATCCAACGTCTCGGGCTACAGCACAACGCAAACTAGGAATTTTCCCGTTTTCAATTCCGTAAGGATTCAATCCGACATCGTCCTCAACAGACAAGCAGAAATCGACGCGATGATCAGACAGTGAATCCGCGTAGTGCAGGCCATAGCTTCGAAATTTTGCTTGATCGAAGAATCGACTTTCGATTTTCCACGCAATCAGCTTGTGAGCAGTTTCATGTTCACTATCCGGCGATCCACGGTGCCGAATGAGGGCAACCTTGGTCTCCGGGAAATTGACGATTTCAACGTTCAAAGCCAAGCCCATCTTTTCTTGCCGCCTAACGCCTGAATTCAGCGGCGTTTGAGGCGACGCCTGTTTTTGCGAAAGCAAAAATGGGTGGCGGGTCAAACGTCCGCTGCAATGATTTGTTAGCGGTCTGCATGAGGAACTCCCCAGAATGAACTTGCAGCTTCTAATAATTGTTCATCGAGCATACCCCAAGCAAAGCTCGAATTTCTTATAAGCAAATCCAAGCTAGCTACCAGAACCTGAACCGATTCAATAGTTTTTCTCAGATCGCCCCACTTTAAGCCCAGAGCCCCAATATCAATCAGGCGATATTCTTCTTCGTGAAATCGCACCTCTATATGGGCAGAAGCTTTATCCCGAATGGTTCGAAACGCTTCCAAGACATCTGAGCCCTCTAAACCATTCCATAGCTGGAGCATGGCTTCGTAACGAGCATTGAAATCAGCGTGCCGATGTTCAATTTCTCTTTGTTCACTTTTTCGAATGATGTCAATTATTGCCGGGTCGTTCTCACCCGAAATAATAGCTTCGCCTCGATCAGAGTATTTTTTACACAGGGATGTACGTAAATCATCATTCTCCAATTCCGCCACAAGTTTCTTAATGCTAGTTACTCGCTTGTGACTATCACAGCAAATGTTTGCGATGTCCTGTGAGCAGGCGAAAAACAGTGAGTTTTTGAGAATGCTGAAGCCGTGATTCTGCATGCCGGAACCCCGAGCTTGGACGACGGTTTGATCGAAAAGCATCGGGCCAAGGATCGCGTACTTTTCCCTCAAACCGATAAACGCATCTAGCAGCATGCTTGAATGTGCTTCCAACTTTTCATGCGGAGTCGGCATTTGGCTTCTGACCGCTAACGCCTATTCGGCCGAGCCAAAACCCAATCAATTCTGTGTCGACGGCCCAGTTCATGCTGTTCCCACTGACTCGCTTTTGAGCCCAACGCACTTTGCAGCTGCGTTTGGTCGACCAGCAACCAACGCTGCTCGCCAGCCGCTATCCATTTCAAGGCTTGCTGTGGCGTGGTGGATCGTTGCAATTGCACGTCACCACTAAACAATTCCAGTTGCGGGCTCCAGTTCCAACTCGTGAGTTGTGCATCGGCCTGCAAATGCGCCTGGGCCTGAGCAAAAACAGTTTTCGGGGTGCGCAGGTCGTTCAAGGTGGGATAAGCCCAGTAACCCAACAGCAACCAACCTAGAAAGAAGAACGCCGGCAATCCTAGCGCTCTTGGGCGACCACGCAACGCGACGCTGATGATCAAGCCCAAGGCGCCGAGCGTGAGCAAGAAATTCCACATCAAGTTGGGCACGTCGTCGGGGCGATCAATTTGCGCAGGCCACAATTGTGGTTCGTGGCCAAGCACACCGATGCTTATGGCCAATCCACTCATCACCCACAAACTAATGACACTCAACCGTTGAACTCCGGGACGCCACCATAAGCCGCCAAGGTACGGCGCCATCAACAAGGCCATCGCTGGCAACAGCACGAGCAGTTGCACACCGTGCTTGCCGGGCAGCACGCTGAAAATGAGCAGGCTCAGCAAGATGTATGCGAGCAGCAGGCCAATGAGGGCATCTTGCGCTTTTAAGCGGTCCCGCCATATCCGCAGTTTCCACGGCAACATCAAGCTCAATGGCAACCAAAGCACCAGAGCCTGCACGGGCAAATACCACCAAGCGCGGTGATCGCTGACATCGAGCAGCTCGGTGCCGCCGGTTAAGTTGATTAGGAGGTCACGTCGAAAGTTGTCCAGTGCAGCGTCATCGGCACCGGATACAAAACCCAAAGCTGGTAAGGCCCAAGCCAACACCACGGTAAACGTCCCAGCGCCGACCAGCCAAAATGACGACATCTCCCGATCTCGCGGCAGGCCCTGCCAACCCTGCCGGTACATCCAGGTATAGGGAATAATCATTAGGGCGGGCAGATACCCAACCCCCTTGGTCAATATGCCAAAGCCCATGGCCACACCCGCCACCGTGAGCCAACGCCTGGTGTTTTCTATCAGCATGTACTGCAGCAGGCTGTACAAGGCCAAAGTGCTCCAAAACATGAGCACGGCATCGACATGCCCACGGTGGGCCTGCACCATAAATTGAAAGCTGCAGAGCAAGGCTGTGGCGGCTAAACGTCCGGTACGTGGTCCCCACAATTTTTTCGCAAGGTCATAAACCAACCACAAGGTGCCCAATGAGGCGAGCAGCGCGGGCAGCAAAAAGCTCAATCGCATCGATCCGATGGTGTCGTAGAACGCCGCTTGCAACCAGATCGCAAACGGTGGGTGACCGGAAAACGGCTCGCCAGCAAGATAAGGAATCAGCCATTCGCCACTGTCCGCCATATCGCGGGCCATCAGTGCCAGCGAGGGTTCGTTTGGTGGCCATGGATCACGCAGACCGAATCCTGCGCTCAATACGACAAACGCGAGTAGCGCTATTCGCCACCCTTTACGTTCATCATTGGCGTGCAGCCACTGCAAAAATGCTTTCAAAGACAGCCTACCCCTTGCGCTGTCGCCTGATTGACGACAAGCTCTTGATTCTATTCTGTCGAATGTAGCGACGATGAGCAAAACTCTATTCGAAAAAATTATAGATCGGGAAATTCCAGGCGATATTGTTCATGAAGATGAACACTGCGTGGCGTTCCGCGATATCAACCCTGCCGCACCTATGCATGTGTTGCTGGTGCCGCGAAAGCCGATACCCCGTTTATGCGATTCAACAGCCGAAGATGCGGCGCTACTTGGCCACATGATGTTGGTTGCGCCGAAGATCGCTGAACAAGAAAACCTCGGTGACGCCTTCCGTTTAGTGGTAAACAACGGAGAAAAAGCTGGGCAAACCGTATTCCATTTGCACCTGCATATTATTGGTGGGCGCGGGCTGCAGTGGCCTCCCGGTTAATCAAATTCATGAGTGGTAGAGAGACCCATATGCACACATCAACTCACCGCGTGCGCAACGCAGCTTTACTGCTAATCAGTGTCTCACTGCTGAGTGCATGCGCGAGCTTGGAGCCATGGCAGCGCGGGAAACTTGCGCAAGCTGGCATGGCATTCAACGACGATCCGCTGACCAGCGCTTATCAAAGCCATGTCGAATTCAGCAAAGAAGCGGTCAGCGGCGATGCCGGTTTGGCCGGTAGCGGCTGTGGGTGCAACTGATGGCGCATAAACCCTCACTCAAAGCCTTAACGGCGGCGGCTCTGGCCGTGCCTGGTATGGCCGATGCACAGGTGCAGACCGATTACTTGTTCGCCCACTACAGCGAAGGTGATCTGCCCGCATCATCCAGTGCCAGTGGCACTGAAAATGAACGCTACGCCATCGACACGCATTCCCTGCGCATGGCCAAGCCACAACGCAATAGCACTTGGCTGGGCACGCTGACCTACGAAAGTATGAGCGGCGCGTCACCGTGGTGGGTACAACCCGATGCCAACGGCGACCCTGTCCAAGTCATGAGTGGCGCCAGCATTTCCGAAGAACGCATCGTCCTGCAAGCCAGCTACGCCTATGAGGGCGCGCAAGGCATGGATTGGGTAGGCAGCCTGGGTTACTCGGATGAAGACGACTACCAAGCTGTCAGTGGTGGTCTGGAATTGATTAAAGCCGCGCAACACCCTGGGCTGGTTTACAGCGGCGGTCTGCAATTTTCCAGCGATCAGCTCAACCCTGTCCGCGGTGCCAGCAGCCAGAATGTTATAGACAGCGCGAGCAAGGACACACTCAATGCATTTGCCGGTATCAGCTGGGATGCCAGCGACAGCACAGCCGTGCAACTGGCTGCGAGCCTGACTTGGCACGACGGCTATCTCAGCGATCCCTATAAGCGCGTGTTTTTGATCGATCAGGCCAACACCGTGCCCGATAGTCGTCCTAACAAGCGGATGCTGTGGTCGATTAACAGCAAATTGCGACACTACTTGGGCAGTATCAAAACGGCATTGCGCGCGGACTATCGCTATTTCTTCGATGATTGGGGCATACGTGCCCACACGGTGAAGCTCAGTTCCAACACGCCGTTCGCAAGCGGTTGGTCGCTGCAACCCAGTGTCCGCTGGAGCAGCCAATCACAAGCCGATTTCTACGCCGTGTATTTCGACAGCGCGCCGGCCAATGGGCTGCAAAGCAGCGATTACCGTTTGTCTCCCTTCGGCGCCTTGTCAGCGCGACTAGATGTGAGCAAGGAATTTTCTCAAGCCAAAGTTGGAGTTGGCCTGGAATGGTATGAAGCCGATGCCAGTTATGCCTTGGAAAGTGTTGCGCTTGAGAATCCAGGCTTGATCGACTACATGATCGTGAATGTCCGCGTGACTTGGGTGTTTGGAGACGCCGGATAAACTAGCGCTGAGATGCTCACGCTGCACATTCATCGCTTCCATGCGCTAGGCGGACCTTGCACGCTGCAGTTCTATGCTGCAGCCGCAAGTGCGAATGCCACAGCACTAGCCGCTGAAAATGAGGTGCTTCGCATACAGGCGAAGTATTCTCGCTATACCCATGACAGCGTGTTAAGCCGCATCAATTCGGCCGCAGGCAGCGGACAAATCATCAAAATTGATGAAGAAACACAAGCCCTACTCCGCTATGCCGCTGTCGCCTATCGCGAAAGCGATGGCCTGTTTGATATTAGCTCCGGCGTGCTGCGCCGCGCTTGGGATTTCAAAAGCAAACGCCCGCCCAGTCAATCTGCACTGGATGCGCTATTACCTCTGATTGACTGGACCTTGGTGCAATGGTCCGGTGAAGACATCACGCTGCCCAAATCCGGCATGGAAATCGATTTCGGTGGCTTTGGTAAAGAGTACGCCGCTGACCGCACAGCCGCAGTGCTGCGACAGCAGGGCATCCAACATGGTCTGGTGGATTTGTCCGGCGACATCCATGTCATAGGCCCACATCCTGATGGCCAGCCCTGGACTATCGGCATCCAGCATCCACGCCAAAACGGCGCGATAACCCGTTTGACGGTGCAGCAAGGAGCGATTGCCAGCAGTGGCGACTACGAGCGTGGTTTCGTTCATCGGGGGCGGCGCTATAGCCATATATTGAATCCGAAAACGGGCTGGCCGGTGTTGGGTTTGGCCAGTGTCAGTACCATAGCCGACAACTGTTTAATCGCTGGAACTGCCAGCACCTGCGCCATGCTGCGCACACCCAGCAAGGGTTTAAGCTGGTTGAAACAATTGGGCCTACCCTTTCTCGCCATCGATCAGCAGCTGCGCTTGTTCGATGCCTCGGGACGCATCAAAAAACCCTAGGCATAAAAAAACCCGCTGCCTGTGAGGACAGCGGGCTGAGGGTGCAAGCTTGTTACTTGATCGGCAAGCTGCACAGGGGAGTCAGTTGGTGATGACATCCTGCGCCTGCTGCAAATTTTGATCTGTGAGCTAAGTCTCAGTTGCCACTAATGTACGCATCTCGCGGACAGCAACTGTGACGCCGTTCACGTTTTTGCCCTAAATACATTGCTTAGCTGACGTTTTCACCTATCCAAGCAACCGCAGCAGCCAAGCGTGCTTCGGTTTGTTCACGCCCCAGCAAATCCAAGGTGATATCCAGCGACGGTGTATTCCCTGCCCCTGATACCGCTACCCGTAGCGGCTGGCCGACTTTGCCCATGCCCACGTCAAAAGCCTCAGCCACGGCTTGAACAACGTCGTGCATGGCTGCGCCGTTCCAACTTTCCAGCGCTTGGCTGCGAGCCAGCAAATCCGCCAGGATCTCAGCGGTTTGCGGCTTGAAGTGTTTCTTGGCGTCTTTTTCTTGATAGCTTTCAGGCGCGGCAAAATAAAAGCGCGTTGTAGTGGCAAGTTCCAACAAGGTTTTGGCCCTCTCTTGATGCGCTTCGATCACCGCCGCTGCCGCTGGCCCTTTGTCGAATGCTATGCCCAGACGCTGTTGATGCCATTGATATTCGGCAACCAGCTCCTGCGGTTTGCTTTCTTTGATGTAGTGCTGATTCATCCATTTCAGCTTGTCGATATCAAAACGCGCCGGCGATTTGTGCACATGCTCTAAATCGAATTTGGCGATCAACTCGTCTATGGAGAAAATTTCTTCATCACCATGCGACCAGCCCAAGCGCGCCAAATAATTGAGCATGGCCTGCGGCAAAAAACCTTCTTCACGATACGCCATGACAGAGACTGCACCATGGCGCTTGGACATGCGCGAACCGTCACCACCCAAAATCATAGGCACATGAGCGTATTTCGGCCGGTCGGCTTCCAAGGCATCCAAAATATTCAATTGACGCGGTGTGTTGTTGACGTGGTCATCGCCACGAATCACATGGGTCATGCCCATGTCCATGTCGTCCACAACAACTGTCAGGTTGTAGGTCGGGCTGCCATCACTGCGCGCAATGATGAGGTCATCCAACTCATCATTGGAAATTTCTATCTTGCCTTTGACCAAGTCATCCCATGCGACTGTGCCCGATTGCGGATTCTTGAAACGGATCACCGCCTCAGCATCCATGTCGTAGGTTTCCAAATCACGGCAACGACCGTCGTAGCGCGGTTTATCTCCACGTTCTTTTTGCTCTTCGCGCAGGGCATCCAAACGCTCGCGCGTGCAGAAACACGGGTAGGCCTCACTCTGGTCCAGCAATTGTTGGATCACTTCTTTATAGCGTTCAAAGCGCAGGGTTTGGAAATACGGCCCTTCGTCGTGGTCCAAACCTAGCCATTCCATACCATCAAAAATCGCCTGCACTGACTCCTCGGTAGAGCGCTCGCGGTCAGTGTCTTCTATGCGCAAAATCATCTTGCCCTGATGCTTGCGTGCATACAGCCAATTGAATAAAGCGGTACGAGCACCACCCAGATGGAGATAACCGGTAGGGCTGGGAGGAAAACGAGTGACAACCGACATGCTGAACAACCTTGAAAATCGAGGACGAATTCTAGCAGGGCTGCTCGATGCGCACGCTAAACATGCAGTGAAAACGACCAGAACGTAGAATGCGCCGGATGAAGCTAGAAACTCGCCTATTCATTGCCGACCTCAGCCATTTGGACTGTGCCTGGTTTGACCCTCAGCACGGCCTGGTCGGCGAGACTTGGCGGGTGGACGCCGAACTCGGCGGCGAATTGGATGATGAAGGCATGTTGTGCGACTTCGGCATCGTGAAAAGCGTGCTGAAACAGGCGCTGGATGCGGATTTCGATCATCGCTTGCTACTGGATAAGCAGCAAGCCCGGCTACTCGATCAACAGGCCGAACAAGCCCACATCGCTTTGCGTTGCGAAGACGGCGATGAATACCAGTATCAAGCGCCTGAGCAAAGCTTTGCTTTAGTCGACTGCCGCAATATCAATACGCTGGATCTGGCCGCGGCCCTGCAAACTCAATTGCACGCTTTGTTGCCCGACAATATTTCCGAGTTGATTTTGCGCTTGAGTCCAGCGCATGAACGCGGGGCCTACCGCTACTGCCACGGCCTACGCCAGCATGCTGGCAATTGCCAACGCATGGCGCACGGTCATCGCGCCCACATGCAAATCCGGGTTGATGGTGAGCGGCAAACATCGTTGGAGCAGCATTGGCAGCAAGCATTTGATTGCCGCTACATCGGTTCGGCAGAAGATTTGAGTACCGTCGGCGCGCGCCATCGCTACGCCTACACTGGCAGCCAAGGACAATTTGAATTGGAATTGCCGCAACAGCGCAGCCGCCCTATCGACGCGCAACCCACAATTGAACACATCACTGCCTATATGAGCCGGCAAATCGCAATCGATATCCCGAACAAACACATCGAGTGCCAGGCCTTTGAGGGCATAGGCAAGGGCGCCATTAGCCGCTGTTGCGCCGCTGATTAAGCGCTCATAACCGGAACTTTATTCGCACCATGAACCCGACGCTGCTGCGCATCCTCCTACTCGTCACCGGCAGTCATCTTGTGTTGTGGATGCTGGGCATTTGGTCGGTAGAAATCATTCAGGATGACAATATCTCGTCCTTGCGCCATTCCCTGAATATTTGGAATCGCTGGGACACGCCGCACTATCTGGATCTTGCCCGTCACGGCTATAGCAATCACGGCGAGTTGGGCTTGTTCATCGTATTTTTTCCGGCTTTTCCGGCCATCCTGAAATGCTTGTCCTGGCTTTACAACGATGCCTTTGCTTGGTCTTTGTTGCTGTCGTTTTTTTGCCTCATCGCCAGTTGCCTGGCCCTGCACCGCATTGCCTGCCATTACCGCGACGAGGCCACCGCCGATCGTGTTATTTGGTATTTGTTGATCTTCCCCACCAGCTATTTCTTCCGGCTGGGCTATACCGAAGCCTTATTTATGGCCAGCCTGCTGTGGCTGTGGGTGGCTATGTTGGAACGCCGCTGGTTATTGGTTGGCGGGCTCGGCATGCTGCTCTGCGCCACCCGTATAAACGGCGCACTTATAGGCTTGGTGCTTGGTTTTGAAATGGCCTGTATGCTGTGGCAAACGCGGCATTTTGACTGGCGCTGGCTCTACACCGCGCTGATACCCTGCGGCCTGCTGCTGTATCTAGGCATTAACTATTGGGTGTACCAAGACCCCTTTTATTTTCTGCAGGTCCAGCAAAACCATTGGCATAAATCACCAGGAACGCCACTGACTGCATTAGCCGATTTGTGGAACCGCCTGTCCTGGGACAAAAATAAATTTTGGACCATGGGTGTGTTCGAGTTGGCCGCTGTTGCTCTGGGTTTGGTCGCTACGGTCTACGGTTTTTTCCGCGTGTCCTTCAGCTCAGGCCTGTGGTCCGCCAGCAATATGTTGCTGATGACCAGCACCGGCTGGGCTTTGAGCCTGCCTCGTTACATATTGGTGATTTTCCCCATCTACTTCTTGTTGGCCGATCTCAGTCGCAACCCGCAAATCAAGAACCTGCTGGACATGCTGTGCTTGGCTTTGTTCAGCCTTATGGCCATGGAATTCGCCCATGGCCATTGGGGCTATTAAGCACTAGGCTGCTACAAAGCACTGACGCCAAGCTGCAAGCTCTGATCTGCAATATCAAATTTTTCGATCAGACTGCCTGTGGGGCTGGCAGCAAGTTCCCACTGTGAACATAAGGTCTCGGATTGAATCAGCGCTTGATGCTCAGCCATGGCCTGAGCCAAATTGCCGTCGGCAGTAAATTCCACCCGAATTCGATCTGTGACTTCAAAATCCGCTTGCTTACGCATGTTCTGAATACGATTGATGACCTCACGCGCCATACCTTTGGCTCGCAGTTCGTCGGTGAGTTCGGTATCCAGCGCCACAGTCACGCCCGATTCGCGTGCCACCGCCCAGCCTTCTAATTCTTGGGTTTCAATCAGTACGTCATCTGACTCCAGCGCGTAGCTGTTGCCATCGACTTCAATTTGCGCACCTGACGCGTCCAAGAAGGCACTGATGTCATCGTCGTTCATTTGTGCGATGACGGCAGCAACGGCTTTCATCTGTTTGCCGACTTTTTTACCCAGCACGCGGAAGTTGGCCTTGGCTCGGCGCTTGACCAAACCAGCATCACCCTCAACCAGCTCCAGTGTGTCGACATTGATCTCATCCAAGATCAAGGACTCCACCGCAAGCACATCCTCGCGCCGCACTCCCGGTTCCAACACCAACAGAGCGCGGGATAGCGGCTGACGTACATTCAGCTTGTGGGTGTTTCTTAGCTGCAGAGCGGTGCCCACGGCGGTGCGTGCCAAGCTCATACGCCGCTCCAGCACCTCATCGATCAAGCTGGCGTCGCTGACAGGGAAATCAGCCAAATGCACCGAGCCCTCCGGCGCATGACTACGCCGCAAGCCTTGGTACAACCAATCGGCAAAAAACGGCGCAATGGGAGCCATCAAACAAGCAATACCTTGCAAGCATTCGTGCGTGGTTTGGTAAGCCGCGTGTTTATCCACATCGGAAACACCGGTGTCCTTTTTACCCGCCCAAAACACCGGGCGCTGACGCCGCACATACCAGTTGGACAATTCATCCACTAGTTTTTCAACGGCGCGCGCAGCTCGGGTGGGGTTGTAGCCATCATAGGCTTCGGTCGCAACAGCAATGGTGCTGTGCAGGCGCGACAACATCCAGCGATCCAGCTCCGGCCGATCCGCCACCGCGATAGGATTGTGCAAGGGATCGATGGAATCGATATTGGCGTAAGTCGCAAAGAAACTGTAAACGTTGGTCAAAGTGCCAAACAACTTGCTCTTGATCTCACGCACACCGCGATTGGCGTACTTCAGCGATTCCCACGGCGGGCTGGAGGCCATCATGTACCAACGCAGCGCGTCAGCACCGTGCTCATCCAGAGCCTCAAAAGGATCAACCGTATTGCCTTTGGACTTGGACATTTTCTCGCCCTTTTCGTCCAACAACAGGCCGTTAACCACGACATTTTTGTACGCCACCGAGCCTTTCACCAAGGTCGCAATAGCGTGCAAGGTGTAGAACCAGCCGCGGGTTTGATCCAAGCCTTCGGCGATGAAATCTGCCGGGAAGTTCTTCTCAAACAAATCCTTATTTTCGAAGGGGTAATGCCACTGCGCGAAAGGCATGGCGCCGGAATCAAACCACACATCGATGATTTCCGGCACGCGGCGCATGGTGCCACCGTTCTTAGCTGGCCAGGTCAGCTTATCGACAAATGGCCGATGCAAATCCAGCGCTTCATCCGCCGGCCAATTCTCACCACAGCACTGTTGCAGCTGCTCTATGGAACCGATGACTTCAATATCTTCTGGATCAGTGTCGTTGATCCAAATCGGCAGCGGCGTGCCCCAAAAACGGTGGCGTGACAGAGCCCAATCCACATTATTGGATAACCACTCACCAAAGCGGCCTTCGCCCACATGCTTGGGCTGCCAGTTAATGGTTTTGTTCAAAGCCACCATGTCGTCTTTGAACTGGGTGGTGCGCACAAACCAAGAGTCCACGGGATAAGACATCAGCGGCGTGCCTTTACGCCAGTCATGCGGATAGTTGTGCAGATACTGCTCGCGCTTAAACAGCAGCCCGCGCTCTTTCAGATCACGGATAACCAGCTTGTCTGCGTCTTTGAACCACAGTCCGCCAACCAGAGGCACATCGTCTTCAAAACAACCATCGCGTTTCACCGGGTTAACCATCTCCACGCCTTCGCGCTGTGCGGTGGCGTAGTCATCGGCACCAAATGCGGGTGCGGTGTGCACGATACCGGTGCCATCTTCCGTGGTGATGTAATCGGCCGCGACGACACGGAACGCGCCCGCATGATCGGCAAAATGATCAAACACAGGCTGATAGCGCTGGCCGATCAAATCCTTGCCTTTGCAACGGCTGAGAACTTCGTACTCTTCCGTCAACACGGACAATAGGGCTTCCGCCAGAATCAGCTTTTCTTCGCCATATTGCACGGTGACGTAATCCAACTCAGGACCTACCGCCAGCAATAGATTGGAGACCAATGTCCATGGCGTGGTGGTCCAAGCCAAGAAATATGTATTGTCTTCACCCACCACAGGAAAACGTACGGTGACCGAAGGGTCTTCGACTTCTTTGTAACCCAAAGACACCTCGTGTGACGACAGCACGGTGCCAGAGCCGGGGCTATACCAATGAATCTTATAGCCACGGTAAAGCAAGTCTTTGCTGTGCAGCTGCGATAACAACCACCACACCGATTCTATGTAGTTGTTTTCGTAGGTTACATAAGGCTCATCCAGATCCACCCAATAGCCGGTGCGTCGCGTCAGTTCATTCCATAGCTCGGTGTATTTGTGCACGCTGGCTTTGCAAGCCGCGTTGTATTTTTCAATGCCGAAGGCTTCAATTTCCGCTCGGTTTTTAAGACCTAGCTCTTTTTCAACCTGAATTTCCACAGGTAAACCGTGGGTATCCCAGCCGGCTTTTCGATCGACGCGAAAACCACGCATGACCTTATAACGGCAGAAACTGTCTTTGATAGTGCGCGCCATAACATGGTGCACACCCGGACGGCCGTTCGCGGTAGGTGGCCCCTCATAAAAAGTAAAACGCGGGGCATCTTCACGAATCGTTGTGCAACGTCCGAAAATATCCTGTCCCTCCCACCACGAGAGCATGTCTTTTTCCATCTGGATGACGGAGAACTGATTGGGTTTGATTTCCGGAAAGCGGGACATGGACAACCTGGGCGCAAATGAACGGCAAAGCCGCGAATTGTAACGAATCTTTGCCCCTGCCCGGTGATACAAAGGACTCGAATGTGGTCGGAGTTCCGTTCAGACGCCAAAATCTTCTGTTGTTGCGTGCCAAATGCAACACAAAACAACTCTATCGCTCGCTGTTTTCGCGCTTTTATTGCGACATTGAATTTTTTTGTGAACAATTCGTGAAGAAATGGGAACCGTTTCCGACCCAAAGCCGTGTTTATAGGCAAGCAACGTCAAGATCCCATGCAGATCATGCCCATCTAGAGGCTTTCAACGACAGGCTTACCCAGGGGACACATTGAGTGTTGATATATGCTGAATCGTCTTATTGCGCGCGCTACTGTTTGCCTAGGCTGCTTGATGTTCTCAAGTGCTCCCTTGGCATCGCCACAATTGGATTCTCTGCTTAGCGACCTAGCAGCCGCTGCTCCTACACTCAATCAAAACGTTCTAGAAAAAGCGATCAGTGCATTCGAATGCGCTGCCGCAGAACGCGCCGATGACGCCCGCTTGGCGGTAATCGATTACAGCCTGCCTTCCAGCGAACCGCGCATGTGGGTGTTCGATTTGGCAAAACGCGAGTTACTGTTTAACGAATTGGTTGCTCATGGTCGTGCTTCAGGCAACAAATTCAGCAACAAATTTTCCAACACCCCTGGCTCTCACCAAACCAGCATTGGTTTGTTCAAGACTTTAAACACCTACTCTGGCCGCAATGGTTATTCCTTGCGCATGCAAGGCTTGGAGCCGCGTTTCAATAACCGTGCTTTTGATCGTGCCATCGTGATCCATGGTGCCTCTTACGTAAGCGAAGAATTCATCGAAAAAACCGGCCGCATTGGTCGCAGTCACGGCTGCCCCGCCGTTGCCGCTGAAACCGCCAAACCTTTAATCGATACCATCAAAGAAGGCCACTACGTCTTTTCCTGGTACCCAGACCCTGAGTATGTTGCTCAATCCCGTCTACTGCAGTGCCCACAACAAGTGGCCATGCGCTAAAAACACAAGCCTATTAATCGAAGCTTGCCCGAGCATATTGAGTAGGTTTCAAAGGCTGTTTCAGCCACCCAAAAAATGACGAATGGCCAGTTTTCCGGTACATTTCGCACCCTTTTTTGTGCAAAAACCGGACATCAGGATGATTAAGCCGCACGGCTCCGACGAACTCAATCCCCGCTTCGTCTACGACTCTCAAGAGCACGACGCACTCAGTAAAGAGGCCGCAAACTTACCCTCTTTGTTGCTCAACTCAGCCGCCGCTGCAAACGCAGTGATGTTAGGTGCAGGATATTTCAATCCCTTATCCGGCTACATGAACAAAGCCGACGTACTGTCGGTAGCGACCAAATTGCACACTGTTGACGGCCTGTTCTGGCCTGTTCCTGTGGTCAATTTGACCGAAGACGCCAGCGGAATTGCCGTAGGCCAGCGCATAGCTTTACGCGACCCCAATATCGACGGCCACCCCGTCATCGCGCTGCAAACGGTTGAAGCGATAGAAACGCTGGATGATCAAGACATCGAAACCATAGTGCGCGAAGTATTCGCCACCGACGATGCTGAACATCCTGGCGTTAAGACCTTTCGCAGCTTGGGCCGCACCCTGATTTCCGGCCCTATCGACGTATTGAACTTCAGCTACTTCCAAACCGACTTTCCCGACACCTTCCGCACCGCGGTAGAAATTCGTAGCGAATTCACCGAGCGTGGCTGGAACAAAGTCGTTGCCTTCCAAACCCGTAACCCCATGCACCGCGCGCACGAAGAACTGTGCCGCATGGCGCATGAAGAGCTGGGCACCGATGGCATTTTGATCCACATGCTGCTGGGCAAACTAAAACCGGGTGATATCCCTGCGCCAGTCCGTGATGCTTGCATCCGTAAGATGGTCGAATGCTATTTCCCACCGAATTCCGTGATGGTGACCGGTTACGGTTTCGACATGCTGTATGCCGGACCACGTGAAGCAGTGCTGCATGCCGTGTTCCGCCAAAACACCGGTTGCTCCCACTTCATCGTAGGCCGCGACCATGCCGGCGTTGGCGATTACTACGGTGCCTTCGATGCACAAACCATATTCGAAGAAAAAGTGCCGGCTGGCGCGCTGGAGATTCAAATCTTCAACGCCGACCACACCGCTTGGTCGAAAAAACTGGGCAAAGTGATCATGATGCGTGACGCACCTGACCACGGCAAAGATGATTTCGTGCTGCTATCCGGTACCAAAGTGCGGCAAATGCTCTCCGAAGGCACCCCACCGCCTCCGGAATTTAGTCGCCCTGAATGTGCAAAAATCCTGATGGATTATTACCAAAGCACGCAGGATTGAATCAGCGATAAATAGAAAACGGGCCTACGGGCCCGATTTTTTGCTCTGCAGCTTGCTGTTGTGCAGCAGGCTCAGAC
>JBPOFU010000053.1:0-17883 GCA_051252075.1 Oceanococcus sp.
GATTTCTAGGGCTGATGGCAGTTTGATCATCCCCAAATTAAACGCGCTCTTGAATGCATCCTGAATTGGTTTGAAAGTGTGTGGTGATGCAACAATCAATCGCCGCAATCGCGTTAAGTCCTTTTAGTTGGCTATTCCAGCGGCAATGTAAAGATAATCAGTGGAATCCGCAAAACCACCAGGCATTGCATTTCAGGCACTACTCGCCTGTCATTCCTGAATCGATTGCGCACGGGTCATCTTGTGATTCTTTCTGCTCAGAAAATGGCGCTCATTGTTGAAGTGGTTGTGGATCTGCGAACGGATCGACACGACAACTGCAGCGTTCCCATTGACCGGAGCCGCTGCATTGACCGCTCTCGCCGACGAAGCGGCTGATGCGACGTCCGCCCGGTTGTTGCTCCCCTTGTCTGACACAAGATCGCCGGCGTAATCCAGATTCCGAATGGCCGCGCCATATGGTTTCAGTTTATCGGGCACGATCTCGGATGGCGACATTCCCCGCTTCATCAACTTTCTGAGCAGCTTCGATGCCGCTTTCTTATCTCGTTTCTTGGTCACCACGCAGGCGATGACCTCGCCTTCATACTCCACCGCCCGCCGATCGACTAGACTCGGCACCTAAAATGTATCCAGTTCCGATATTGATTGCGTCAAAATACGGGTGGCTGAATAGGCTATGAAATCCATACTAAATGCGTAAATCTCCTGAAAAGAAAGAGGCTTGTGTCGGTACAGAGGTGATAGAACAACTGGCTTCGTTTCTGCCTATCGATCGGGCCAATGCTTTGGCAATGGGCCAGGATATTCCGCACGAATCTCGTGGCTCAATTCTGTTTGCAGACATATCAGGATTTGTGGGGCTCACCGTTTGCCTGACAGAACACCATGGCCCTCGTGAAGGCGCAGAGCGTATCGCCGAGCAACTCAATGCCGCTTTCGAGATGCTTATTGCCCCCGTACATGCCCGGGGTGGCACAGTCGTCGGGTTTTCCGGCGATGCGATCAGCTGCCAATTCAGAAATGATGATGGATCTCGTGCTGTTGCCGCCGCAATAGCCATGCGTAAATCTATCAACGATCAGCCAAGCGTAAGTGTTGGAACCCAAGCGATAAAGTTGCAAATCAAGTGCAGCGTTACACAGGGGAAAATCCTACGATTCCACGTAGGCTCGGAGGAATACCAGCTGATAGACGTGTTGGCCGGCGAGGCGGTCGTTGAAAACGCTCTGGGCTCACAGCTGATGCTCAGTAATGAGATATTGATTGATGCAGCAACACGGGCGAAGCTGGATGCCTCTCTACAAGTAGGTTCGGAACGCGAAGCGGAAAATAGAAAATTCTTTGCCGTAGAGGCGTACAGATCGGAACCAGAAACGCTGGAGGGCGCCCATAAGCTCGCCTATCCTGATTCTAAGCTGACGTTACCTTGGATATTGCCGCCACTACGCTCACGCTTGATCTCAACCAACCGAGGTTTTCTGGCAGAGCTCCGCCCTGTGGCCTCTTTGTTTCTTGCATTTTCAGGTATTGATTTCGACCTGGATCAAGCGGCTCATGAAAAGTTTTCGCAAGTCATTGCATGGGTGCAACAGAGCGTTTCCCGGTTAGGAGGCTGGGTGGTGCAGATCTCTACGGGTGAAAAAGGAGATTATCTTTGTGTGGCGTTCGGGGCGCCGATTGCAAGCGGCGACGAACCGCAAAGAGCTTTGGATGCGGCCTTGCAACTGCGTGCGTTGCCAAATGAGTTCGATTTCATTTCCACCGTGAGAATCGGCCTGGGCTATGGTCCGACTTGGTCGGGCGCCTACGGCGCGGCGGCGCGCCGGACCTTCGGCGTTCATGGCCGGCAGGTCAATCTTGCAGCCCGCCTGATGCAGCGGGCTGAGGAGGGGCAAATTCTACTTGGCGACGGCATGGCCGACGCACTGCGCGGCAGTGTGAGCTTGCGCGCCTGTGGTGAAATTCAGCTCAAGGGCGAGTCCCGCGCTTGGCCGATTCATGAAGCCCTGGGGCGCGCCGCGACGACCCAGCGTCATGCCGCTATGCGGGCGCGCACGCCGCTGGTCGGCCGTGAGAAAGAACGCAACATACTACTGCAGCTACTTGAAGATACGACTGAGCATGGATTCAGCCGGACTGTCGTTTTTGAGGGCGAGGCAGGCATCGGGAAATCCAGACTTCTAGAGGAACTGTTGCATCTGGCCTCGTCGTTCGAAGTGGGCGTGGCGCTGGGGGCTGCCGAGCCGGCGAGTCAGAACACCTCATTTTTCGCCTGGCGCAGCTTGCTCATGGAACTGGCTGGGATGCCCGAAGGAGACTGGCCCGGACTCGCAAGCTGGATTCAGCTGAGCTTGCAGGATGAACCTAAGCTGCAGCGTTTTTCAGGTCTGCTCAATCAGATCGGGCCGCTCAGGCTGCCTGAGGACCCAGATCTGCAGCGCCTGAGCCCTGAAGCACGGTACGACTATTTGCAACGCTTGCTGGTCGCGCTTACGCGTCACTGTTTGCAAGCACGCCGACTGCTGCTGATTATTGAAGATGCCCACTGGCTAGATGAGGAGTCCTGGGCAGTTCTACTCGCACTTGCCGACAGCGAGCCGCGGCTGATGCTGGTATTCGCTAGCCGTCCGCAGGGTGACCAGCCCGCAGCCGTGTACGCCACTCTGTGTCAGCGGGCTGATCAGTGGCATTGCCGTCTTCAGGCGTTGGACGGAGAGGCTATCCGCAGCTTGCTCTGTCACCGACTCGGTGTGAACACGCTGCCGGAACCGTTATGGCAGCTAATTTTGGACCGTGGCCAGGGCAATCCATATTTTAGTGAGGAATTGGCCTTCGCGCTGCGCGACCATGAGCTGATCAGCATAGAAAATGGGCAATTGCGCATGCCGGGAGGAATGGATGCCGTATTGTCCGTGTCACTCCCGGACACGGTGGAAGGGGTGGTTCAAAGTCGTATCGATCGTCTCGATAATGCAGAACAGATGACCCTGAAGGTGGCTAGCGTAATTGGTCGCGCGTTCGATTTTCGAG
The DNA here is from genome assembly GCA_051252075.1 of Oceanococcus sp. Classification (GTDB taxonomy): domain Bacteria; phylum Pseudomonadota; class Gammaproteobacteria; order Nevskiales; family Oceanococcaceae; genus Oceanococcus. The sequence continues at coordinate 3,034 of JBPOFU010000053.1, forward strand.
TGCTGTACGACATCTATCCGCAACGGAATGATGAAGCGGCACTGCAACAACAGTTGCAACGTCTGGAAGCGCTGCAAATTACCCCGATCGAGAGCACTGAGCCCAATCTCGTCTATTTTTTCCGCCATGTGATTACGCAGGAAGTGGCTTATGCCCGCATGACGCGGGCGCAGCGAAAACCCATTCATCGTGAGCTGGCCCTGTGGCTGGAGCGCGAATATGATGCAACGGAACGAACCATCCAGGCTGGCGAGCTTGCGCGGCACTGGCTCGAGGCTGGGGACATCCCGCGCTGTATGTCCTATTTAGAAACGGCTGGCAAGCAGGCGCAGGACAGTGGTTCGCTTCGCGAAACCGTGGTGCACTTCAAGCAATTGCTGATCCTAAATGATGCCCATAAACAGGTGGCGGAGGCCCTGCGTATTGCGTCATGGCATGAGCAGCTGGCCCTGACGTATAGCGGATTGGGGCAACTTGAGAATGCACGGACCCATGCGGAGCTTGCCACTGCATCCCTGTTCCGGCCGTTTCCGCGAGATCGGAAACGCCTGTTATTGATGTTGCTCCGCCAAATGGCCATCCAGGCCTGGCACTTGTTGTTGCGCGCGATGCGTATCGGGCCGGGCAAGCGAATGGTCGAGGCCAACCGGCTACTGGCCAGAATGTTCGCACGGATGGCGGAAATCGGCGTTTACCGTGAGGATTTCCTGACCAGCTTCGTGGCCGATGTTTGTAACATCAACGTGGCAGATCGGACCGGTCTGGGCCCGGAATACCTGAGAGCCTGTTCCAATGTGGCCTTTATCTGCCAGGTCCTGCGGTGGCCAGCGCTTAAGCGTCACTATCACCAACGCGCCCTGGCCGCCTTTGCGCAACTGGGTGGCGCGGACAAAGTCGCTATGATCACGCGGCTTACCTTGGATATGCTGGAACTCGGCGAAGGCAAGCTGGACGAACTGTACGCGCGAGGAATGCGCCTTTTCGCCATTATTGAAGACTTGGGTGACGACGCTGCCCTAATGCGGATGTTTCCCTCTTTCAGGGTATTACTAAGCTTGCGCGGTGAGCATCACATGGCAATGCAAGTGACCGACCGATTCGAGCAGTATCTAACTGCGGGTGGGCATCTTTCGCAAGGCGTGGACGAACTACAGGCGACCCTGTGCACCCAACGGGCAAATTCCTTTATGTTTCTTGGGGATTTTCCACGCGCTGATGCGCAACTGCAGCAATTAAAGACCTTGGATCTACCTTCCGTCTCGGAACATCGGCGTGTCTGGGTACATTATGGATTCAGTCGGTGGGCCATGCTCAACGCGGATTTTCCTGCCGCGCTGGAGCACGCTAGCGCGATGTTAAATTTGCTGAGTATAAGACGTCCTGTCGCCAGTATATTGCTCGATCCCTATGCTCTAAGCTACGACCTCGTGCTCTGTGCGTGGGAGGCAAATAGCCAGCCCATGTTTGATGAGCGAACCGTGAAATGGGCCTTTCGGCCCATGCAGGCATTCGCTCAGAGCTTTGCCCTAGGCCGCCCAAGGCTGCGAGGGTTCCAGGCCCGGATGCTCATCCTCCGCGGCCAAATGAAGCAGGCACGGGCGTTGTTGGAAGAGGCACTAAACGATCCGGTAACGGCGTCGCTTCCCTACGATCTAGCACGATTGAACCAGGCCATGGCGCGGGCTTGGGCACCAGGTAGCGCGGAAAGAACGGCATATGCGCAGCAAGCGATCAGCGCGTTCGAAGCGCTGGGAGCACGTCCGGATGCACAAACCACTAAGGGCCTGTTGGGTGAAGTCGGTTTCACCGCGTAGAAATAGCGAGACGTAACTTGCGATACACTGCAAGTGATCATGTTGGGAGGCTAGATCAATTAATAAGACTTGCTATGTCATAGGTATGTTGGTGAGCTCTGCGCTATGGGCCGAGTCTGATTCCGAGCTTTCCCGTGCGGTGGTGATTCTGTCAGAAGAAGCACAGCCGTCTCTAAGCGACAAGCCAGCCGCGCTGGACCAGATCATTGTCGTCGCTCAGCGCCGCGAACAAGCCGAGCTTGACGTGCCCATTTCGATTTCGGTTATCAATAGTGACTTCATGGCCGAGCACGGCATGGTGGATCTGGCCGACATCAGCGTCCACGTCCCCAACGCCAGGTTCAATAACTCGGCCATCTTTCCCGATTATCGGATTCGTGGATTTGGCACGGCTGCAGTCAATCCGGTTTTCGAGCAGTCGGTCGGTTTGGTCATAGACGGCGTCCCTTACGCGAGCAAGTTTTTTTACATGGGTGCATTGTTCGATCTGCGCCAGGTGGAAATCATGCGTGGCCCGCAGGGCGCGCTGTATGGCAAAAACACAACGGCAGGGTTGATCAACCTCGTCAGCCAGAGACCCAGCCACAAGCGCGAACTGAAAGTGGATCTGCAATTTGGCAATCTTGACCGGCGCCGCTACGAACTGGCTGTTGGCGGGCCGTTAGCGGACGGCCTGCTCAATGCGCGGCTGGCGGTGGTGGATGACCGCCGGGGTGGTTTCATTGAGAACACGCTGGCACTGACGGATCCGAATATTGATCAGGAGCCGGGCGAGCGCAGTCGCCAGGCGCAGCGCCTGCAGCTGGCCTTTCCGGATTTGTGGGGCAGCGAATTGCTAATCGGCTATACCCATTCCGAGTCGGCGTTGGTGGGTGCTACCGAGTTCAAGAATGTGCCCGAACACACCCGCGCCTACGTGGAGAGGTTCGACCCCAACGTGGACTTCGAGCCGTTCAACCTTCGCGGCGGGGTGGATAACGACTACGGTGCGGACTTCGAGGTCGATTCCTTCAACCTCGAGTGGCGTATTCCCTGGGGCAGCTGGCAGCATACCCTCGTCGCAGCGCACAGCAATCTGGACGTTTTGACTGCAACTGACGCAGACTTTAGCCCAGTTCCCGTCACCTTTGTGGACTCCGGGCGGAACCAGGGCCAACAGCACTACGAGTGGCGAACCACCTCAAAGGACTTGCCCGGTCTGCTTGGCTTGGCCGACTTTGGGCAAAGCAGCATTTTGACGGTCGGCGCGTTGTTGCAACGGATGAAAGTGGGCGATTTGTTTAGCACGACCAATATCAACGATGTGTTACTGGCCGAATTTCTCGCCGTCGAGCAATCCGATGGCAATGTGCCGATCTTCGACCCCTTGTTACCTCTGCTGCCAACTGATTTGGAAACCAGCGACGCTGCCTCACCCTTGGCGCAGGAAAGCAGCACGCTATTTTATGATGAGTCGGCCAGAACAACGGCGCTGTACACCCAGTTGGATTGGCAGATCTTGCGCCGTTGGGCACTGGGCGCAGGCCTGCGCTGGAGCCGCGAGCGCAAAGGCGCTGACATCAGCAGGCAATACGACACGACCAACGCGTTGGTGTTCAGCCAGGTGCTGATGTGGCAGGAGTTCGACAGACAGGTCCGCCGGGATTCGACGCACCTGACGCCCAAGCTCAGCATCAACTTCAAGCCCACTGCCCATGCCAGCCTTTTCGCCAGCTGGAGTACCGCATACAAGTCCGGTGGCTTCAATGCTTTTGCATCGACGGGCGATGACGAGACCTTGTTGTACGATCCAGAAGAAGTTAGTCAACTGGCGTTGGATGGCAAATTTCGCCTGCTGGATGGCCGTGCTCGGGTGAATGTATCGATATTCCGTATGGACCTGGAAGATTTTCAGGTGTTTACCATCGATCCGGTCAATTTTGCCGCCTCAACCAAAAATGCTGCGAGTTCGCGCTCACAGGGTGTGGAAGCTGATATCTACTGGCAGGCCGCGCCGTCCCTGAGCGTGGTCAGCAGTGTTGGCTTCAATGACACTGAATTTCTGGATTTCAAAATTGGCACCTGCCCCCAGGACATGACGAACAGTGATGGCGATGACGATGAGCGCTGCGATTTGTCCGGCAAACCTATGGTGCGTGCGCCACGCTGGACCGCGACCCTGGGCGCCAGCTATCGGCGTCGCCTCAGCGCACTGCCGGGTTTGCATGTGGGTTCTGGGACCTGGCTGGATCGATGGGCGCTGACCGCGGGCATTAGCGGCGAGTACTCGAGTACTCAGTACCTTTCCGATGATCTGGATGAACGCAAGCGACAGCAACCATTCACGCGAGTCAATGCACATTTTGGCGTCGCAAGCAGTGATCAGCGCTGGTCATTACGCCTTTTGGTTAACAACCTTAACGATGTGCGCACAGCCTACGCCAACGGTGAGGTGCCTGCCGTCGCGCCCGAGCATTTTTTCCAGCTTCCAGAAGCTGGCCGCAGCTGGTTTCTTAACCTGAGATACGCCGTAAAGTCATGACGCGGAAAAGTCATCAATAAGCTTTTCGGTTCAGGCTGTCATGGGGTCGCCAGGTTGCCGTTAAGGAGCGCAATGCGACAGAAAAGCGGGCTATGCCACGGTTTTGGCTGCGCTTTGAGCAAGGGATCCGTGTAGTGACTTTGACGATTAGGCTCGGTTATGGCGTCGGCCAAGCTGCCGATGGCATCAAGACTGCCGTTTTTACTTTTTTTATCTTCTTCTACTACAACCAAGTACTTGGGCTCGCGGGGTGGATGACCGGCCTGGCGCTCGCCTTGGCTCTCGTGATCGATGCGATCTTCGACCCAATGGTCGGCACCATTTCGGATCGCTTTCGCTCTCGCTGGGGACGCCGGCATCCCTTTATGCTGGCCGGCGTGCTGCCCTTTGCTATCGCCATGTACGGTCTCTGCAATCCACCGGATGGCCTCAACAACGGCGGCCTGTTCGCCTGGTTGCTAGGCACTGATATCATGGTTCGACTGGGCCTAACGCTGTTCTGCGTGCCGCACCTATCTCTGGGCGCAGAGATGGAGCGCGACTACCACGCCCGAACCCGGCTGATCGGCCTGCGCACGGCTCTGTCTTTTCTGGGGCAACTCGTCGTCACCATGGTCGGTTTCCTGGTGTTCTTCAAGGCCAGCGAGGAATTTACCAACGGCATGCAGAATGCTGCGCGCTACCCGAGCTTCGGTGTGTTTGTAGCCCTACTTGGCAGCGGCTGCATGCTGATCGCAATTTCCAGCACCTGGCGCCTTATTCCGTCACTGGTGGTGCAGCCGATTCGTGCGAGCAGGGGCAATCCGCTGCTAGCGTTCGTACACATGTTCAGAACTTTGCAACAAAAGTCCTTCCGCGTGCTGATTATTACCACGGTCGCTTTCATGGTCGTTGCTGGTGTGGGCAATACTCTGCTTCTCTATGTGGGTACATTCATTTTCGAGTTTGATGAAAAGCAGATGGGCGTACTGATTCTCAGTCTGCTGCCAGCCGCACTGCTGGCACCGAGTTTCGCAAGCTGGTTATCCGGGCGCGTAGAGAAGCGCAATGCGCTGGCGTTTTGCGTGGGTGCTGGCGCATCGATCAGTTCGCTGCCTTACTGGCTGTACTTCGGCGGGTTTTGGCAGGTGATGCCAATTGATCAACGCATACTGGCGATCTTGGTCATCTATATCGCCATGAATGTCTGTTTTATCGCCTTCCTGATCTTGTTGGATTCCATGCTGACCGATACGATTGACGAGCGGGAATTGCAAGCCGGTGAACGTAATGAAGGCTTGTTTTTTGGCGCTAAGGCCTTTGCTACCAAGACCGCTTACGGCATCGGTGCCTTCTTAGCCGGGCTGGCCTTAGACCTGATCCAATTCCCAACACAGTCTGGCCTTGCTCAGGTTGCAACAGAGTCCGTATTCAATCTCGCCGTCTTGGCCGGGCCGGTTCTGACCACGCTTTTTTTACTGACAATATTTCTAATTCGCCCCTATGCTCTAAACGCGCAGCGGCATCAGGACATCCTCAGCGCCATTGAAATCCGTCACACGCCGCACCAGCTGAAGTCTGAGGACAAACATGCTGACTAACGAGGGCATTGTCAACGCAAACGATGCAAGGGTAGGGTGCTCTGATGAACACACGATTTTTCAACTATTCTGAAGACCTGATTCGGTGGGCGATCCTGCTTTACGTGCGGTATCCCTTGTCGCTACGCCAGGTGGAAGAGTTGATGGCCGAACGTGGCGTAGATGTTAGTTATGAAACCATTCGATTGTGGTGGAATCGATTCGGCCCGGACGTTTCTGGGCAACTATGACTATTAACCGCACTGGACCCGCCTGTGCCGTTTTGGCCGTGTTGTTGGCAGCCGCACCTCCGAGTCTCGCTCAGCATGAAGCCGAATCGCAAGCGACGAGCCAGCGCGATGAGATCGACCCAGTGCTGGACACGATTGTGCTGAGCGAGGATACGCCGGGCGGCCCTGAGCTCGAAGGACGAATCAAGGGCGAAATCGAATCCATCATCGTGACCGCCACCAAGCGCAAGCGTGCCTTGCGGGACATTCCCGCGAGCATAACCGTGCTCAGCGAGGAGGAACTGCGCAGCATGGGCGCCGCCGATCAGGAGGACTTTCTCAAGCTGGTACCCGGCGTCAGCCTCACCCTGGTGGAGCCGAATCAGAACCGGGTGACGATTCGCGGCGTTGCCGAGGATTTCGGCACCTCACAGGCCGCGGGCATCCTGATCGACGAGGCGCCGTTCTCCGACCCCTTCGTCGCCGACATGTCACCGGATCTGGACCCCTTCGACCTAGAGACCGTCGAGGTGCTCAAGGGGCCACAGGGCACCCTGTTCGGTGCCTCCGGGCTGGCCGGGGCAGTGCGCTATGTGCCGAATCAACCGGACCCGACGCGGCGCGAGATCAAGGGCTATTACGCCATGGAGGCGGCCCATGAAGGCGAGATCCGCCCGCGCTACGGGTTGGCGGCCAACCTGCCACTGTACCGCGATCAGCTGACCCTGCGCCTGGTGGGCTCGCAGCGCCGACGGCCGGGTTATGTCGACGAGATCGCCCGCGCGGAAGCCGATGTCAATCACTCGCGTCATGATGCGCTGCGCGGCCTGCTGAACTGGCAGGCCACGCCGGATCTGAGCATCGACCTGCTCAGTCTGCGTCAAGACACAGCCATCCATGACACGGGCACCACCGACAACACCGAAGGTCGCCTGGAACGCGACCGTTACGCCAATCCTTCTCCCACCAGCACCGATTTCGGTCTGGATTCGCTGAAACTGCGCTGGGAACGGCCCTGGGCCAGCATCGTCTCGGTCAGCGCGCGGGTCAGCAAACTGCTGGACACCTATAGCGACCTGTCGAACGTGGCGCCGGGCGCGTATGCGCTGGCCTTTGCCAAGGTGGATGGCCAGATGCAGGAACTGCGTCTGCTGTCACCCGAAGGGACAGGCGACTGGGACTGGCTGGCCGGCCTGTTCTACTACCGCTACGACAATTTCCGCGTGGTGCAGGTTTTCCCCACCGATGCTGGCGGTTTCGATATTCCGACGATCCCGGGCACGGTGGGCCTGAGCGGGCCGCAGACCGGCCTGCTGGCCGATTACACACTGGATGCCGTAGCACGCGAGATCGCCGCGTTTGGCGAGCTCACCTGGTATTTCGCCTCGCGCTGGGAGGCCAGCCTGGGCCTGCGCTGGTTTGTAACCCGCAGCGACGGCGTGGCCAGCGGCAGCGGCCCGCTCAATATTGCGCTGAGCGGCGAGCAGGAGTTCGAAAACAATGGCCGCATCCGCGAGCAGGGCCTAAACCCCAAACTGTCCCTGCGCTTTGCCGCCAATGAGCAGATCACGGTCTATGCGCTGGCCAGCCGGGGCTTTCGTTTTGGCGGCTTCGCTTTGATCGCGGACACGCCCACCGACGATGTACCTGAGGTCTACAAATCCGACACCCTTTGGATGTACGAACTGGGTCTGCGCAGCCAGTGGCTGGATCGCAGCCTGATCGCCGATCTTGCCGTCTACCATATCGACTGGCGTGATCCGCAGATCACCCAACTGACCGATAGCCAGGTGTTGACCTATGTCGACAACGTGGGCGGCAGCCGGGTTGATGGCCTGGACCTGCAGCTCAGCTATCGACCGCCTATCGCCGGTCTGAAACTGGGCGTCAGTCTGTCCTGGACCGACGCCCGCACCACCGAAGCCTTTGTCGCCGCGGATGGTTCGACCATCCCGCCCGGCTCGCGCTGGCCGTTTTCGGCTGATTTCCAGTCGGCCGCCACCCTGGACTACGAACGTGAGCTGGGCAGCTGGCAGCTGGGCGGCGGCCTGACCTATGTGCGCACCGGCGACGGCGTGGCCAACCTGCAGAATACGACCCCGGTGTTCGACTACGAGACCTGGGACCTGCGTTTGAGCCTGTCCCGGCCAGACCACAGCTACTGGCCGGGCCTGAATCTCAATGTCGGTAATCTGCGCGATACGCGTGGCGTGGCCCGCCGGGTCGATGCTGGTGATGACCGTGCGGTGACCTATATCCGGCCCCGCACCGTAACGCTGCAACTGGCGCTGTCATTCTGAATCAGCCCAGCTGAAATCCCAGCAAGTTCCAGTAGCCGAGCCAAGCCACGAACAGCAGCGCAGCCAGGCTGAAAGCGGTGAGGCTCATGCGTTCACCCGCAGCGACCAAGGGCAGGAGCAGCTCAAAATCCAGAAAGGGCTCTCCGCCGGTAAAACAGAAGGCGAGCCGGTGTGGGGCCTCCAGCTCAGCGGACTGCGCCATCGCCGCCTCAATATGCTCGGCTGGCAGGTAACGCGAACGCTGCGGGCCACAACTCGTCCCGCAATGGGTACAGCTGGCATTACAGCGGTCGGTGAGAATGAAGGTAATTAGAATTGCTATGTCCCCGTGGCCTGCTTGAGTTCCGCCGCCGCCCGCCGGCTGAAGCTGTGCTGCTCACCATAGTGGAGCAGATAGCGGCGCCGGGCTTCCTGTAGCCGCTCGCGCGCGAGTTCAGATTTGTGTTCCAGCAGGGCCTGCAGGCCCTGCACCCGGCGCAGCTGAGCCCACAGCAGCGCGCCCTCCCCGATCCGCGCCAGCGCCTGCTCGTCGATCTGCTCCAGCTGGGTGCGGGCCGCCTCTAACTGGCCGCTCTTACCCAGTTGCTCGGCCAGACCGATGCGAATCATGACCGTATCGTTGCCGTCCAGGCGTTGGCCGCGCCGCTCCCATTCCAGGGCTTCGCGCCAGAGCGCGATGGCCTCCTCTGTCTGGCCAGCGTCGGCATGAGCGCTAGCCAGCATATGCAGAATAGGGCCGCCCATATTGACCTGCTGGATCCATTCCAGCGCGACCATGGTCTCGACGGCCGGCTTCAGGTGGACCAGTGCAGCCTCGTGTAGCCCCGCGCGCTGGGCGATCTGACCGTCCAGCAAATCCAGCTGCAGGGAGACATGATTTTTCTGAGCCGGCAGCCACGGCTCTATGAGCGCCCGCGCCCGCGCGACAGTCTCCCGCGCCTCGGCGAATCGCTCGTTCTCCACCAGCAGGTGGGCCGCAAACGCATGCCGGTTAGCCATCTGCATCGGCGGCACTTCCGGGTGCTGCGCCAGCTGTTTGTCCAGCTTTGCCAACAGCGCACGTGCCTTGGCGAACTCGCCAACCCAGCGGTACAAATCGACCAGGCGCAGGCGAGAGCTGAGTATCCAGTCCTGGTGCTGTTCGGGCTGGCGCTGCGCGCGGGCGATCAGGTCCTGCATCTCACGCAGGCTATCCGCCCAGTTTCCAGCCGCGTACTGCGCTTGGGCCAGGTTCCAGGCAAAATCTAGCAGGCTGGGGTGCAGGGGATCGAGCTCCGCGGCGAAACTGTCCCTTATCGCAAGAAGCCGCGGCAACTGTCGGTTCAGCTCCGGCGGATTGTATTTGAGCAGGTCGACAGACATTTGCGCGGCGCGCAGCGCCGTTGCCGAATCCAGCGCACTGTCGTCGAGGTAATGTTGCAGAGCCTGGTCGAAATGACGTCCGGCCTCGCTGTAGTCCGTCATCTTCAGGAACGCATCGCCGATCGCGGCATGCAGCTGCGCGGCGACCTCGGGCAGCTGCTCATCGCGCTGATCCAGCTTGTCGGCCGCGGATTGCAGCAGTTCCTGCACCGTGAGATCGCGCAGCGGCTTTTCGCCGACTACCGAGAACAAATCCTTGCTGAGAAAATCTGCCACCGCCTGGCTTTGCGCGGCGGCAGCGGTGGCTTGTTCGCGGGCTACCACCGCGGCCTGCTGGGAGCGCAGGGCTGCTGCCAAGCCGATGACCAAAGCGAGGATCACGGTTAGTGTCCAGCGCCGTCGACTTTGCATCAACGCTAAACGTTGCTTAGCCTGTTCGGCGTCGCGTTGGTGCTGCTGGGCAATTGCGGCAGCAGCGACTTCCGCCTCGCGTTGTTCGCGGCGGGCCTCAAGTTGACGTAAACGCTGTGCAAAACCCGCAGCATCGGCTAAGCGAAGCTGGGGATCGCCGTGGGTGGCTGCGGCAATATCCTCGCGCAGTAGCTCATCGGCGATGTCGCCTTCCCAGCCGGTGGACAAGGGTTTGCGGAAATTGCCGACCAGCAATTGGTAAAGCAGTACGCCCAGGGCATATACATCGGCTTGCACCGTGGCGGGCTGGCCGCTGAACAATTCCGGGGCGAAATAAAGCGGTGTGCCGGCGCTGCTATTCGCATCGATCACTACCGCCTGAGTGAAGCCCATGCGAGTAATCCCTGCATCGGCCATGTGCTGCGGATCTAGCACTTCACCACTGCCAAAATCGGCCAGCTTCACCCGTGGTGTTTCATCGTTGACTTGATGAATCAAGATGTTGCCGGGCTTTAAATCTTTATGCAGCACTCCGACAGAGTGCGCAGCAGCCAGGGCTTCGGCAATTTGCACCGCCAGCTCCAGGCGCAGTGCCATGGGCACTTGGTCAATGCCGCCTTGGGCCTGGGCCCAGCCCAGCAGATTGTCATTGCCACCGTATTCGCATTCTATGAAATACGGTGAGAGCTCCAGGTTCCAATCCAGCACCCGAATGAAATGGGCGTTATGGGCGGTGCTGTGCAGCACCCGCGAGAGGGTGATTTCGCGTTTGAGCGAGCTCAGCTTGGAGGCGTCCAGCGCGAATTTATACACCCGCTCTTCATGGGTTTTATCGTGGCGGGCCAGCCAGACTTCGCCGTGACCGCCTGCACCCAACAGCTTTTCCAAACTCCACAGCGGCCGCAGCGGCGGGTGATCACCGGGCTTGTAGTCGAATTGGGTCAGGGTTTGATTGGGTGCGGCTTCCACCGAGACCAACACCGCCAGCCGGTAGCCAAAGCCGGCTTGGGTTTTGATTTGTTGCTGTTGTTCATCGCGTAGCGCGCTGCGCAGCTGGCTAATGCACTGGCTGAGTTGCGCCTCCGAAATCCCATCTGCCGCTTCGCGCAGTTCTTCGCTGGTGACCACCTCGCCCGCATGGCTCAACAGGCCGAGCAAGACTTCGACGGCGCTACGCTCCAGCGCCACTGCCTGGCCGGCAACGGTCAATTCCAGCGCGCGTTCGTCAAATTCCGCCGCGCCAAAGCGCCAAAGCCGCGCCGGTGCGTCGCCGCCGATGACAGCCGCGTGCAGATCAGCTGCGGAGCATTCCGGGCCAGGCAGACAAAATAGCTCCATCGGCGCTTTAATGTTTTTCAGCGCTTTGATGCCCAAGCTTTTGAGCGGATGATCCAGCGTGTTGGTCAACTGATCCCGCACGTGGGGGCTCAGTGCAATGCCGCCGGGCGGTGCCAATCCAACCAGGCGCGAAGCGATATTGACCCCGTCGCCGAATATTTCGCCATCGCGACTGCTGATATCGCCCAGATGGATGCCGGCGCGGGCTCCGATGCGTTGATCGGTGGCTAGCGCTTGATTGTGTTGGGCCAGCTCCTGGAACACTTGCAAGAGGCATTGCGCCGCCGCCACAGTTCCGCCGAAGGTGAGCAACATGCCATCACCAAACAAACGCACCTCGGTGCCGCCATGCTGTGCCACCAGTGGCCGGGCGATGTCCCACACCACATCCACCGCGGCTTGCGCACGGGTTTCGTTCTCCTGCATCAGCGCGCTATAGCCGACCATGTCCAAAAACACTACAGCCGCCAGCTGCCGATGGCCTTGATCTGATGTGCTGACCAATTGCCCCTCCCTATGCATTGAGCATAGCGTCGCCACATGTACGTGGCGAGCCTCCTGCTTTAGCATAGCTGAACTGGGCTTGGCGCTATAACGCGGCGAGAACCTTGCAGGCTTGGCCGGGCATGACCCGGATGAGTTAATTTCGCAGGTTAGCGTTCAAAGAGTGACTGTCCGCTCCTGGCACGACGCTGCCTGCCATCATTCAGGCTAAATGAGCGCTTTCTGGAACATGATCATCTGGGCCCCGCAAATCGCGAACGTCCGCATCAGCATCAACGCAGTGCGTGAAGTGATGTGGCCTGTAGGTCTGCAAAAGGCACACAGCGCCACTTCGCCGCCGGAAGCTGAATGACTGGAATGTTCTGATCGCCACCCAAGCTAGCTGGACTCTGAATGTCCGCTGCCCCGGCTCGTGACGTGTCTGTGCAGTGATGACGACTGATATTTATCACTTATATGAAGCGGCATGACCAGTTTTTTTGACGGTTTCCAGCACGTATCGCTTTGCAATTTATCCACTAATTAATTTCTCACAACTTTTGTCGCCCTTTTGGGCACAAAAGAAAGTGACAGCTGCACCAGCATCCGAAATACTGCTTGTACGAAACCGCTGAAGCGGCTCGTGGGGACCCGAGTCCTGCTCGCATCCCTGGCTTCCAACAGAAGTCTTCTTAATATTCACATAGTGGAATCTCACAGCCATTGCGGACCGCCAAGAGCGTCCAAAATATGGTGGGAAAGTGGCCTGAAGCCACGCTCCTAACTGGACCACACGAGTGGCCCAGCTCAAATGCCTCATGCCAGCCGCAACGGCGTCGTGAAGGTGCTACCGACACAAAGAAGTTCTCATCCTATGAGAATCTTCTTGCAAATTCGGAAAACGGGAAACCGAGCCCCTGCTCGCATTTCCAACTTCCATCGGAAGTCTTCTTAACATCCAAACATGGGATCTATAGGCCACTGTGGATTGCCAGCAGTGACCACAGATGGCGGTTCAACGAACCTACTCACGTTCTAATTAGGACCACGCACGTGGCCCGGCACAAAAAGCCGAAAAGAAGCCGCTTTGGCATCTGGAGGTAGGTCCGTCTCTTTGCGGCGAAGCAACAAAGAGACGGACGAAGTCCGTCGCCGGAAATCACCATCCTATGAGGATTTCCAAGCCAAACACTCGCGCGAAAACGCGTGAAAAAAGGCTTTTCTACCGTTTTCATCGAGGACCCGGAGGAGAAATCCATGATTGACCATCACCGGCGAGATGAAGAAAAACCTCTCAATCAATAGCGGAGCATACCGCTGAAAAGGACAAACAAAGCATCCCGAGCGTTGCCGTGTCGCTACACACGCGCGAAACACTTATCGCCCTAAGTGCGGTTGTCGGGACCGGGTATCGCTGCAAATCGAAGGCCAGTTACGGATTTACTTCTGGCCCCCGACATCCGCACCAAGGGCGGGCAGATGGTGCTTGGGGAATTCAGTCACCAAAAGCTGCATTCCTAATGGCTTTTACAAAGCGATTAGGAATACAGCTTTACAACATCCTAAGGAGAGAAAACTGTGAGTAGAAATTTCGGAATTGGATCACGCAATATGGCACAAGCCGGTGCCATGGCGATTAACAAAGCGGTCGTGCAAAAAAGCCTATCCATAGCAACCGGAGACGGATACAAAGATCGGTTTGCAAAATTCTGCCGATTTGCAAAAGAGAACGGCATCAATCGACTAGAGCATGTCAGCGCTGAGACATTTGCAGCTTATGGACGCGAGCTCACCGCCTTGATCGCTGATGGGGAAATTACCGCGAGCTACGCGCAAAACTTGGTTAGTTCGGCGAACAGCGTCATGGGGATCATTACAAAAGGCCACTGGAAATCTGTCAGCCCTACGAAAGACTGCAAAATCCCGAAGCGCTCCAATGTCCGTGAAACATCGCCCGCCAGTCTAAATGGAAAAACCGGAATAAATGCCATCACGGCGGCCTATCAACAAAGCCAGAACGCTGGGCACGTTGCCGAACTTGCACATGAACTTGGTCTGCGCATGAAAGAGAGCGCGCTCCTAGATGCGTCACGCGCAGCAAAAGAAGCACGATCGCATGGATGTGTAACGGTGGATCGCGGCACCAAGGGCGGGCAATCGAGGGTTGTTTCGCTGAACTCGAACCCGGAAATCCGCGCCCAACAGACCAGAGCTCTCGAAATTGCTGCCCTCACCCAAGGGAACGCGAAGTCAATGATTCCCCCTGACTTGTCATACGCACAGTTTCTCAATGGCGACTTGCGCGACACACGTGAGGCCATCAAGGAATGTGGGCTTACTGGATACCACGATTTCCGAGCCGGATACGCCTGTAATCGCTATCAACAGGAGACGGGCTGGGCAGCCCCTTGTACCGGCGGTGCAATCTTAGATCGCGAAAAGGATTATGCAGCGCGCGCATCAATTGCTGAAGAGCTAGGACACCACCGCATCGATGTGATCGCAACCTATATAGGAGGCCGATAAATGAAATTGGAAAATGAAGTTCGCGAGCTCACCTTTCGCTGGGTTGCGAAAGGTGGAAAACACAACCGCCGCCAGCAAAGAAACAGGATGCAGGCATTTGTGAAACACGCTGCCAAATCGGGCGCGAAATCCCTCGCACAAGTCGGAAAACAGCATGTAATTCGTTACTGGAAAGCCAACCGAGACCTTTCCGACAGGACGCTCTATGAACATTACCGAGCCATCAGCATTCTGTGGGACTTGGCCCAGAAAGCGGAGCCTCCACCGAAGCCACTGACTTTGTCTAAAAGCTGTGGCGATCATAAC
>JBPOFU010000054.1:0-17840 GCA_051252075.1 Oceanococcus sp.
TGAAATGCATGCAGGAAAAATACTGCGAAATGTGCAAGGTCGCTTGCTGCTGGAGGGCGGTGTTGCGGTGCGCGGCTATGAAATTCATGGCGGGCGCAGTCAAGGGCCTGACTTAACGTGCCCCTTAATCGAAAATGAATATGGCCTGGACGGAGCAATCAGTGCCGACGGACAAATTCTTGGCACCTATTTGCATGGGCTGTTTGATCATCCAGAAGCGCTTTGCGCGCTATTGCGTTGGTCAGGATTAACTCAGGTCAAGACCTTTGATATCGCGGCTAATCGAGAGGCCGCGATCACGCGTTTGGCCGACTGTTTGGAAGCGCATCTGGATTTGCCTGCTATTGATGCGATATGGCAAGGGGCCGCATAAGCCTTTCTGGGCAAACGAAGCCGAAAAGTCCGGTATCAAGAATTGAGTCGCCGCACCGTGGTTTTTCCACGAATCGGCCGGAGCACAAGCTGACCGCCACAGTTGGGGCAATCGTGGTGCATGGATTGAGTGCATGAGTCGCAAAAAGTGCATTCGTAAGAGCAGATATAAATTGGAGAATCTTCCGATAGATCGCTGTGGCATTTTTCGCACTTTTTCTTCATTTCCAGCATGTGAACTTGTCCTTGTTTGAGTTCGCTACAGGCTTGAGTGTTACCACAATCTACCGGATTCTGACTGTGAGCACAGCAGGGAAGCTTGGTTATTGCGGTGTTAATCCGCCAATTTTTCTGCCGGTTTCCCTTCATCTGACGGTAGCAGCGGCCACAACAGTTGCTCACCAATGCCAGCATCATGCAAATTTTCTACGCCGTATTGCGCGGGGTAGCGTCTGGTGATTTTCGCGGTGCCGAACAGTACATCCCAAAAAAACAATAAATTGCCAAAATTGCCTTTGTAGTTGGTGATCCCGTCGTCCGCATGGCGACCATGATGAGCGGAATGGGTTGCCGGTGTGGATATGGTGCGTTCCATGACCCACATGAGGGGCGAAAGTGCAGGGATACGGTACAACGGTGCATCCCAACGCACGTCGGAATGGGCGCCATAGATGACCGAAAGTTTTATTACCAAATACACCGCATAAACCGGCCCTAATCCCATGTAAATCAGAGCGCCAGAAAACCACAGGCTAGGCATCAATGCGTAATAGAAAATGTTGTTGCGATAAACGATACGCACACTCATGTACGGCGCGTCGTGATGAGGTCTATGCAATTTGTACAGCCATGGCGCGGTGTGGGACAAGCGATGCCACCAGTACTGAGCCATGTCGTCAAGTATCAACAACAGGCCAAACTGCAGCAGTAGAGACTGGTCGGCCAAGCTGTTCTCCAAGCCCGGAAAGTTGTGTGCCATGAGCAGTCCGGAACACAACAAAATCATGGGCTGCGTGAAAGCGACTAAGACGGCTGAGCTGATCAGTTCTACGATGACGTCTTTGCGCCGTTGTTCTGGCTTGTGCAACAAACCGGTGCGCAGCGCTTCGGCTAAGGCGAAGCCTGCGAATATGCATGCAGCGGCAATGATTTCTGGTTTCATGGGTCTCGTTCCTTCGTTGTTGCGGCGACGATAGCAAGCGCCAATGCGAAAGAATGCAAAGATCTTAGCAATTCAAGAGCGTGCGAGTGGGCTGCGCTGACGCACCCACTGAGCCAGCTTGTCTCGTTGGTTGATTTCAATATAGCCATAAGCGGTTTTCAACAATCCAGCATTGCTGAGCGTTTTGAGAGCGTGGCCCAATGCCACCCGCGACACACCGAGAGCATCCGCTAAATCCGTTTGCGTACCGGTATATCGCCATTCGCTGTCATGTTGTGGCGTGCAACGCAGCAGCAGAAACTTTGCCAGTTGAGCTGGCAAGGGTAGGCGTCGCATATCTTCAATAATTTCCACCGCGTTTAGCAGGCGTTGCGTTAACATCGCCACTATACCGTCGCGGAATTCGGTACTGCTTTGCATCAAGTCATCGAACTGAGCTTTGGAGATTGAGCGAATTATGGTTTCGCCTTGAGCATGAAAATCATAGAAACGCGGCGAGCCTGCCAGCAAGGTGAATTCACCAAAGCTATCGCCAGCCTCCAAAACTGCCGTTTCTACCTTGCGCCCACCGACATCGACATTGCTGACTTTAACCGCGCCACTTTCTACGATATTGAGCTCTCGATCACAATCACCGCGGCTGGCTATGAGTTGTTTGTCGCCAAAGTGCTGGCGAGTGCCCAGGCAGGCCAGACGCTGCAGTAAATCCTGCGGCAGAGATTGAAACAGCGTGGCAAAATCTTGCCCTTGCAAGGTTTTACGCCTCTAACTTGAGCACCAGCTTGCCCAGGTTTTTCCCTTCGAACAGCATCAGCAAGGCTTCGGGGAAGTTTTCGATACCGTTGACGACGTGCTCTTTTGACTTGAGTTCGCCCTTGGCCAACCAGCCGACCATATCCTGTACCGCTTCGCCATATCGGGCAGCCCAGTCAAACACCACCATGCCCGTCATGCTCGCCCGATTGACCAATAAAGACAGGTAGTTGCTGGGGCCTTTGACAGGGGTGGTGTTGTTGTATTGCGAGATGGCACCACAAACGACGATGCGCGCATGCATCGCCAGTTGGGTTAGTACCGTATCGAGAATCTCTCCACCTACGTTGTCGAAATACAAGTCCACGCCCTTGGGGCAATGGGTTTTCAATTCTGTTTTGAGGTCGTCGTTTTTGTAATCGATGCAGGCATCAAAACCCAGCTCATCAACAACAAAACGACATTTATCCGCGCCACCGGCAATGCCGACGACACGACAACCTTTAATTTTGGCAATTTGGCCGGCAACAGAGCCGACAGCACCGGCTGCACCGGACATCACCACCGTATCCCCAGCCTTGCACTGCCCAACCTCTAGTAAACCGAAATAGGCTGTCATGCCGGGCATGCCCAGAGTGCCCAAATACACGGGTAAAGGGGCGGCACTAGGGTCGACTTTTTGTACGCCCTTGCCATCGGAGAGGGCGTAATCCTGGACGCCGAACATGCCGACGACAGTGTCGCCCGTTTGGAATTTATCGTGCTGTGATTCAACCACGACACCCACAGCACCGGCCCTCATCACCTCGTCAATACCGACCGGTGGTATATAAGACTTGCCATCGTTCATCCAGCCGCGCATGGCTGGGTCCAGAGAAATATGGCTGGACTTGACCAAGAATTGACCTTTTTCCACGTTGGCTGTGGGGCTTTCGCTATAGCTCCAGTCGCTGGTCTTGGGTAATCCAAGGGGGCGAGCAGCTAACTTGTACTGTCGATTTATTAAGCTCATAGCGATATATCAGT
Organism: Oceanococcus sp.; assembly: GCA_051252075.1. Lineage (GTDB taxonomy): Bacteria > Pseudomonadota > Gammaproteobacteria > Nevskiales > Oceanococcaceae > Oceanococcus. The sequence goes on from JBPOFU010000054.1 coordinate 3,314, forward strand.
AGACGTGGGCCACGAATCTATCAGCCTGCGTCACTCCATTGCCAGTTGGAAAACTGTTCGCGCAATTTCAATTTCATGAATTTGCCGGTTGAGGTGCGCGGAACTTCCTCTATAAACACGTAATCATTGGGCAGGCACCATTTTTCGAAGTTTTTTAGCAGATGATTCCGCAAGTCTTCCGAGCTCACATCCATGCCGGGTTTTTTCACCACACAGGCCAGCGGGCGCTCCATCCATTTGGGATGAGCCACGGCGATGACCGCTGCTTCGGCTACCGCCGGATGCGCCATGATTTCATTTTCCAGTTCCACCGATGAAATCCACTCGCCGCCAGATTTGATTAGGTCTTTGGTGCGGTCGGCGATGTGGATATAGCCTTCAGGCGTGATCGCCGCAACATCACCGGTGCGAAACCAGCCGTCTTCAGTGAAGGAGTCGGCTGCGTCTGGGCGTTTGTAGTAACTGCTTGCTATCCACGGTCCGCGCACTTGCAATTCGCCGGTGGATTCGCCGTCACAATTGGCGATGCCCTGTTCATTGACTATGCGGGTATCGACCAGCGGGAGAGGTAGGCCGGCTTGAGCGCGATGCCAGTGTCGCGCCTCTTCCCCTCGGTCGCTGATTTCAGGGCGCAGTTGCGCCAGCGAGCCTATGGGTGATGTTTCTGTCATGCCCCAAGCGGCGATGATGCGCAAGTCGAACTTTTCGAATGCTTTGACCATAGATACGGGTGTTGCTGATCCGCCAACAACCATGCGCATGCCCGGTGTTAACTTGTATTTATCCGGGTTCTTCTCCAATTCTTGTTGTATGCCCATCCAGATGGTGGGTACGCCTGCGGTCAGTGTGGTTCCGGTGCGCTCGTACAAATCCAGCAGGCTTAGTGGGTCGAGATGCGGCCCAGGTAGGACTTGCTTGGCTCCGACCATGGTGGCTGCATAGGGTGCGCCCCAAGCCATGGCATGGAACATCGGAACGACAGGCACGACAACATCGTTAACGGATACATTGCCTGCATCAGGTAAACAGAAACCCATGGCATGAAGCACCGAGGACCTCTGTCCATACAAGACACCTTTGGGACGACCGGTGGTGCCTGAGGTGTAACACATGCCACAGGCCCAATCTTCCTGAATGTCAGGCAATTGCGTTTCAGCGTTCGCACTGTTTAGAAAGGCTTCGTAGTCTTCGTCCTTGTGGCTTTGTCCATCAAAATTGAACACGATCACGCGTTCGAAATTCACTTTATCTCGAAATTGTTCAAGCAAGGGCAGCAAGACATCATCCACAATGAGAAAGCGATCTTCTGCGTGATTGGCGATGTATTCGATGTCACTGGCCTGCAGTCGCAAGTTCAATGTGTGCAGCACAGCACCCGCGGCAGGGATGCCGAAATAGCATTCCAAATGCGCATAGTGATTCCACATCAGCGTTGCAACGCGGTCGCCCGGCTGAATACCTGCGTTAACCAAGGCGCGAGCCAGTTGCTTGGCGTGAGCATACATGTCGCCGTTACGGTAGCTGTGCAGAGATTTGTCAGGGCGGCGTGAAATGATTTCGACATCCTTGAACACCGTGCCAGCGCGCTCCAGCAGCAAGTTCAAGGTTAGCGGCGTGTTCATCATGGTCGAGTTCAGCATCGGTTTAAGTCCTCAATCAATGGGGATGCGTAGCGTGTATAAGCGGCAACTAAAAGTTTTGCCGAAATTGCAGGTAGAACAAGCGCGGTGCTCGTTGACTGCCGACGATGACGTTTTCAAAAATATCGCCATAACGCACGTGGGTGACGGTGTTCGTTAAATTTTCCCCGAGCAGGCGTAGAGACCATCCGGCTGCGATATTTTTGATGCCAAAGTCAGCCTTGTAGCGGGTGTAGGCTTTTTGCCATTTGCTGTCTTCTAAATCCACATCCAAATTTTGTTCTGATTCGTATTCGATCAGGGTGCCGAATTGAAAGCTGAGGTCGCTGGTCGCGGCGCCTAGATTCATGACATCGTTGAACGGAACGTTGACGCGCAGCGACAAGGTGGCGGAAATTTCAGGGGCAAAAGGAAACGGGCGGCCTGATTGATCGCAGCGAGGATTGCCGTCGCCGTCCTGATCACGATTGCTGGTGCCGGCTGGGCATTCGCCATCCACGAAGCTGATAAATTCGGTATCTAGAAAACCAAGACTGCCGGCGAGCGTGAGCCAATCTGTGGCCAGCCACAAAGCATCGGCTTCCACTCCTTGTGCACGCGCTTTTTCTGCATTGACGACACGGGACGTGCCCAGTCCGATGGTGCCGTCTGGATTTTCACGGATCAGCACTTGAAAGTCCGTGGCGGTCTCTTGAAATAAAGAAATATTGACTTGTGCAGCACCGCCCAAGAGTTGGGTTTTGAAATCCAGGCCCCAATTTTTGGCAACCTCTTCTTCGAACGACAAATCATCATCTTCAAAGCCGCGATCGCGCACCGGGTCATTGCCCTCGCGGAAGGCAAAGGCGTTAAAGCCTCCGCCTTTAAAGCCTTTTTCCCAATGCAGAAAAACTGAATAAGCGTCGCTGGGCTGCCAGTTCAAGGATACTTTTGGTTGCAGTGCCGATTCCTCGCGACTGCGATTGGCAGTGAACTCTTCAGCCCCAATCGCAACCAAAGTTGCATTCGCCCCTTCGCCGGTAAAAATGGAATCCCAGTTGGCGGTTTTCTTTTCTTGGGTGTAACGGCCGCTTAATTCCAATCCCCATTGTTGGCTGAGCTGCCATTTGGTGTGTCCATATACGGAGTAGGCATCTGCATGCTGTTCGAACACTTGGTCGAATTCATCGTAACTTGCATCGGTGTCGGTAGGATTGATCGGCAGCTGATCTAGGAATCCACCCAGACCCGGTCCGCCTCCAGCATCAACGCTCGCGGCGGCTACCAAGTCATAAAACGGCCCGTTGTTGATGCCAAAGCGAAAATGCGAATCAAGAATTTCACGTCGGCTTGCAGTGATGCCAATCAGCGTCTCCGTGGTCCCCCAACTGCCAAGCCCAAATAGGCCGTTTAAAGTAGGGACGACTGTACGCAGCTCGACGTAGCTCATGGGCGATGTATCGCTGCCAAAGCCGTTGACGGCTTCTGCAGGTTCGAAGTCGGTGTCCAGAGCGAGTTCCTGTTCCAGTACCGCATGGGCGGCCAGCGCGGTCACCGACCAGTCAGCAAAATCTTTTTCCCAAAGCCCACGTGCTCGCCAAATGCTGACGTCACGAAAATCCTGTAAATCCTGAGATTGCACCCAGTTGCCCTTGATGAAATCAGCATTCGGATCGTAGCGTCTGACCGCCTCTTGAAATGCCGGGCCTGCCACCATGGTTTCCAGTGCAGCGCCGCCATCGTAGAGTTCGAAGTTTTCGTAGGCGAATTGCAAACGCGATCCGTTCAAATCGGGAAATTCGAAAGTGGCACGCAAGCCGCTACGCTCGCGGTCTTTCAATTGTTTGGGCGCGGTATCCAGTAGGGCGGCAGTGGTGTTGGCAATATATCCATCACGGCTATCGAACAAGCCAGCTATGCGAAAATTCAGTTCATCACTGAGCGGGCCGCCGTAAGCAGCTTCCAGATGACGGCGATTGAGTTCGCCCAACTCGGCCGAAAGATAGCCGGTTTCTTCTTCGCTGGGGCCATTGGAAATGACATGGATTAGACCTGCGGTGGTGTTTTTGCCAAAGCTGGTGCCTTGTGGGCCACGTAGTACTTCCATGCGTTGTACATCGAACAGGGCCGCTAGAAAGTAGGGCACCCGCGTGTGTGGAATTCCGTCCAAGGCCATGCCAACCGGTGGTTCAAACGATTTATTGTTGTTGTTAAAGGTAAATCCACGTATGCGCGGAGCGGCAAAAAATCCGGCCGCATCAACGGAGGCATTGGGTACCAGTTGCAGGGCTTCGCCGACATCAGTCACGCCTTGTTCGATGAGAAACTCTTCAGTGAGTGCGGTCATAGAGATCGGCACATCCTGTATCGCTTGCTCACGCTTCTGTGCGGTGACCACAATTTCCTCTATGGTGCGTCGCCCTGCGGGCTTGGCAACGCGCGGCGGCGGCTGGTCTTGCAGCGTGATGGTTGCAGCAGCGGGTGTTGCTGTGGGCTGGGGTGTTGCAGTGGGAGCCGGTGCAAGGTTCTCGTCACTGCCAAACAAGCTGTCCAAATCCTCATCCTGAGCCTGGGCTGTGCCACACAGTAAGATCAAACAAGCGCTCGCGGCTTTGAAACCGAGCTTCATGATGCGTCTCCTTTTGAGTCGGGTTTGGCATTCAGCAAGCGCAGGGCAAATTCGACGTAGCCATCGGCAACCGATTCGGCACTGACATCGCCATCAGGATCAAACCAATAGGCCACGCGTAGTCCCATGCCGCCAATAGCCGCCGTAGCCAACCACAAATCTGGAACGGAAAAGGCCTTGAGTCCCACGCCGCGGCTGATGACTTCGGACATCAGCTGTATGGACTGGTTACGTAACTCAAATATGCGTGGACTGAGCGCTTCTGGTAGGTGGTGCAACTCGGCGTTGGCAACCACGGCGAGCATGGGGTAGCCGGTATGCAGTTGCACATGGGCGCGTACTAAAGCGCTGATTTGATCTGAGGGCGCATGGCCGGCTGCCAGCAGGGCGCTGCGTAGCAAGCGGCCGTGTTCGGCATGGCCCAATTCGCACAGCTCGGCGAGCAGGTGTCCTTTGCTGGGGTAGTGCGAATACACCGTCGCGGCGCGAATATCACAAGCGGCAGCGATATCGCGCATGGATGATCCGGCATAACCGCTTTCCGCGAAATGAAGCAGCGCAGCCTGCAGGATTTTTCCACGTGTACCGGGTGGTTTCATGTCCGGTAACAAATGCGCCCCAGTGGCGGAAAGGCGACGGTCTGGTGTCTGTGCAGGTATAGCCATGAAAACTCACGAACGGTCGTTAGGTATTGCAATTTATGACGAGTTTAATTAAGAATGTCAATTCCTAAGGAAGCGCTGATTTAATGAGGGCGCGCAGGCAGGTGAGTCGTCGCCGGCGCGCAGAAACCGCAGTGTATGTGGGTATACATGAGGATTTCGAGCACCGCCGACGGCTCAGATGGCAAGCGCAGCATTAAATCAGTGTTTCCCTAACGATAGTTAGATGAAAATTATGGTCTCAGCACTTCAATATCAAAACGGCAGCATTGCGGTAGCCGGTGGTGAACTGCATTACGGGCTGTGGGGTGAGCGTGGACCGATCATATTGGCGTCGCATGGCTTAACCGCTCATCACATGTCATTTGCCAGCTTGGCAAATTCGCTGGGTGCAGGTTTTCGCGTATTGGCACCGGATCACAGGGGGCGTGGCCACAGTCGAGATATTCGTGGTCCTTGGGGTATGAAGGCGCATGCCGAGGATTTACTGTCTTTGTTAGATGCGTTGAATATCGAAGCGGTGGATCTGCTGCTAGGGCATTCCATGGGGGGCTTTATAGCGGCGGTCACTGCTGCGATGGCGCCGACGCGGGTGCCGCACATACTCATGGTTGATGGCGGACTGCCGTTGATGCAGGAACCACCGCCTGGCATAAGTATCGAAGCCTTGATTCAGTCCATAGTCGGCCCGTCCATGGATAGACTGGATATGCGATTCGAGAGTCGCGAGGATTATCACGCCCTTTGGCGCCAGCATCCTGCTTTTGCACATTGCTGGGGCGCGGATACGCAGCGCTATGTGGATTATGATCTGGTCGGTACTGCGCCCGAGCTCATGTCCAGCGCGGTCAAATCCGCGATCATTGCTGATGTGGAAACACAGCTCATTGGTGAAACCGTTCCGGAAGCTCTGCGTGCATTGCGCCAGCCCATCCGCTTCCTCACCGCACCGCGCGGCATGGTCGACGATGCGCCACTATATCGCCCGGATATTTTTCAATTGTGGGAGCCACAATTGCATGATTTCAGTCGGCGAGAACTGCTTGATGTCAATCATTTCACCATTTTGTTGATTGAGCAGGGTGCGCGTCAGGTCGCAGACGAGATTCGCCAGTGCTTACAGGCATGAAGGGTGACGCAAACAAGTTCATTGTGTTGTGGGGCACGCTCATGCTTTGGTGCGGGCCGCTGATGGCGCAGCTGGAATACGGCCACAACCCACCAGTGACCCATGCCGCGATTGAATTTGCGGACGGCTTTCCCATGTTGATGGATGCCGAATGGGATATCCCTATCGGCGGGTTTGGCGGCACGCAGCAAGGCGATGTACTCACACACGTTCCAGTCATATTTGTGCATGGCAATAATGTGGATGCTTGCGATTGGAAATTGGTGCGCGATGATTTTCGTGCTGCAGGTTGGTCCGATCAAGCTTTGTGGGCTCTGTCATACAACGGCTTGGGAAATGATGTCGGAAATTCCAATGTGCGCCCAGACGCGCGCTGTCAGGATGAGCATGCTCAACGTAACGGCGGGGACTCGGTCAGTCGCATAACCGCAAATGATATAAATGTTCCAGATTTGTACGCCTTCATCTCGGCGGTGCAGGATTACACTGGCTCGGTGCGTTTTTCCATTGTGGCCCATTCTTTAGGAGTGACGCTGGCACGAAAAACGCTCAAAGTGCATTCAGAACTGCGCCAGCATTTGGTCGCTTTTGTTGGCATTGCTGGTGGGAATCACGGCACCACATTGTGCTCGCGCGGCAGCGAACTGCTCTTGTATGGGTGTGATGAACTGACTCCAGGCAGTGATTGGTTGGCACAACTGAATGGCCAGGATGGTGAAGATGAAACTTATCTGCCGACTCAATGGATGACGGTGTACGACGGGAGCGGTGCTGGCGATGGCGCTTATGCGCCACCGGATCAGGAGAGTCCGCGATTGCTCGGGGCAGACAATCGTGAGTATCCCGGTACCGGGCACAATGTCCTGCGTATCGATCCTGCGATCGTCGAGGACTATCGCCGCTTCGTGGAAGCAGCAGAACAGAACATGGATGAACAGGGGAGTGGAGTTATGGGTAACGCCGGCGGGGGTAGTTTGGGCTGGTTGATGGGGGTGTTTTTGATGCTGAATATTGTGCGTCAGAAAGATGGAAACAAGCACGCTTTCGTTTTAGGTTTGCTAGGGCTTGCGATAGCGTTTCCGAGCTTAGCACTGCCGCCACCGGCGCCAGCATTGGCCGAATTTCCTGCAAATTTTAGCCCGCCTAAAGACAGCGAATTCGATTTTTCAGTTGGCGGATTTGGTGGCCACGCCGGTCAGCAGGCCAGCCATGTGCCAGTGATATTTGTCCACGGCAATACTGGAGATGCCTGCAATTGGAAACTGGTACGGGATGATTTTCGTGCCGCTGGCTGGAATGATCAGGCCTTATGGGCATTGAGCTATAACGGCGTGGGCAGTGGTAAAGGCGCAGCGCCAGGAAGACTGGATTCGCGTTGCACACAAGATCAAGCGGCATCCGATGGCATACCACGCATAACTAGCAATGATGCCAATGTTGAGGATTTGGCCGCCTTTATTCGTGCGGTTCAGGATTACACCGGCAGCCAAGCTTTTTCCTTGGTGACGCATTCCTTAGGGGTGACTTTAGCTCGTCGCACCTTACAAGTGCATGCCAGCCTGCGCGACAACCTGATTGCCTTTGTGGGGATTGCTGGCGGTAATCACGGCACCAGTTTATGTCCTCCGGCTATGGTTGCTCTGTTGCCGGTTTGCACCGAGTTGGCTGCCAATGGCTCTGAGTGGCTGGATCAGCTCAATGGAATAAACGGCGAAAAGGAAACTTGGCCACCAGCGCAATGGATGACGATTTACGACGGCGGCGGGCAAGCTGATATTGCCTATGTCGGCGAACTGGCAGATTCACCGCAGCTCAAAGGCGCGGACAATCGCGGTTTTCCGGGCCGTTCTCATAATGACCTACGCGTCGCGAAGGATATCGTTGCGGTGTATCGCGATTTTCTCGAGCAGGTTTCAAACAGGTATTTGCAGCAACGGCGCATGGTTCAGCGCCTGATAGGGCGCTGATATGAGTTTAGCTTGGGGCTTGTTCTTGGCTTATATGCTGGCCACTGCGATTTTGAGTTGGCTGGGCTACAAACGCACTTCGGGATTTGGCAGCTTCGCGCTGGGTTCGGGGGAGATGAAACCTTGGGTTGTTGGCATTACCTTGGCCGCGAGTACCGCTTCGGCCGCGACCTTCATTATTACCCCCGGCTTTATTTACGTCGATGGCTGGTCCGCGTGGTTTCACATGGTGGTGGCCACCTACCTTGGCTTCATGGCGATGATTTGTTTGCTGTCCTTCCGTTTTCGCCGAATTGGCAGTGCCTCTGGCGCCTTGACCATTCCGGACTGGATCGGACGCCGCTATCAGTCACCCGCTTATGCGCTGTTTTTTGCCTTGTGCAATATTTTGTCCTTTGCTTTTGTGGTGTTGTTGGTCGGTGGCATTTCCATCGTCATGCAACAGCTTTTGGAAGTGAATAACACCACTGCTTTGCTGATTACCCTGATTTTTGTCACTGGTTACGTCTTTGTTGGTGGCACATACGCTCACGTGTTTACCAACTTGTTGCAAGGAAGCTTAATGATCATCGTAGCGGTTGCCGTGGTGGCCTCGGGCTTGCCCTTGATCTTGGGTGATTGGCCAGGCTTCGTTGCTGCAATGGACGCGCAAGACCCGATGTTGCTGGCGCCCGTTAATACCGGTGGGCGCTTATTCAATGATGTTTTCTCCACGTATGTTGCGGGGTTTTTTGTGGGCGCCGCCGTGGTCTGTCAGCCGCATATATTGACCAAAGCGCTGTACGTTAAAAGCGACAAAGACGTTCGCGGCTATTTGATGGTGTTGGCTTTGGTTCTTGGGTTGTTTTTCCTGCTCGGAACGGTGGGGTTCTATGCCCGTATTGCCGTGCCGCCTGAGCAACTTGTTGATGCGGCCAGCGGCGCATTTCGTCAGGACTTGGTGATGACCATGTATCTGAAAAATGCGTTTCCGGATTGGACCTTTACCTTGATCAGTGTGGTGTTGTTGGCTGCCGCTATGTCCACTCTGGATGGTTTGTTGGTGGGCTTGTCCACCATCACCGCCAACGATTTATTGTTAAACGTAGTGAAACGATACTCTCCCAACATGGACCAAAGCACACAGCTAGCTTGGGCCTACAAAGCGAGTCATATCGTATTGATCGTGATCGCGGTTGCGGCATTCTTTGTGCTGCAAAACCCACCCAAGTTGCTTGGCATTTTTGGTCAACTCGGCGTGTATGGCCTGGTGTTGGCAGCGCTGCCGCCTTTACTCGCAGGTATTTGGTTTAAGCAAGTTTCCTTGGCCTTGGTTTGGCTGGGTTCAGTAATGGCAATGAGCACACACTTTGTTTTGTATTTCTTTGGTGCACAGCTTTTCCCCAATAGTGGCTTGGCCTTCGCCAACCCTGGGGTGACCATGGCTTTGGCCATGATGTGTGTCGCACTGCCCATGATGCTAGCCGCCGGTGTATTCGCGGGGCGTGTCAACGATAGAAACTCAAAGCACATCGCCTGCCTAACGCTTGGGCTGGGTTTGATGTTTGTGGTGGGGTCTATGTTCCATGCAGCGCCGGTACATGCAAGCAGCTTATTGGACTGGCCTAGCGGTGCCCGCGTCAGCGATGCAGATGGTCAACTGTTATATCGCGAGGATTGGCTTAGCGCTGAAATGGATGGGGACTTGAGCCAGTGGGACATCGTGTATCGTTCGAAGAGTGGCGAAAAACTGGGCCATCGCACGCTGACCTATACGTTGTCGAAGCCGTACCAGCCAGAGGTGCGCTTGCAATTGGAGAGCGGCGAACTTTTGGAATTGACGCAGGATGAACGCTGGACGCGCTCATGGATCTACCCCGATAACTCGCGTGCCAATAAAAGTTGGCCCAAACTGCGTAAGCACGTCACGGTGGATTTGGCCTTGTTGCGATATTTAGTGGACAAGCGCGAAGAAATCGCGGCTGCAGAGATTGAACAAGTTTCTCATTTCGATACCCTGCGGGGGCGTCGGCAGCAGTACGATATTGAAGTGTCACGGCGTCCGAGCTCTCAGGGTGAGGCCTTGGTCATAACGCTGTTGCGCGGTGGCGTTTTTTCGAAACAACACGTGGTCATGAGTGTTGTCATGCTGCGGCGCTCAGGTCGTTTGCTGACGGCTCAAACCGCACATGCCTTGGATGCTAAAAGTACGTCTCAGGTGGCGGTTAAATTCTTTTACTAAACTGACTTAACCCGTGGCTTGGGCTTGCGTTTTTTATTTGCGTTTTCGCCCTTGACCAATTCGATTTGACCTTCATCGCGCAATGCCTGGAAGGTCTCTGAAATCACTCGAAACATATGGATGCCCATGGAGTTCTCTTCCGTGCTCATTCGATCCGTCGCCAGCTGAATGAAGGACGAGGCGTTGTCCACCATGCGTTTGTAATAACGCTGTCCTGCTGGTGTGACAGTGACTAACTTTTCGCGACCCGAATTAGGATCTTCCGTAATGACAATGTAATTGTGTGGAGGCTTAGCCAGTGCTCGGAGTGCTTTGGACACGGTGCTGCTGGTGATGTCGTACCAGCTGGTTAAGCAGCGCTCGATGTCTTTGCGCCTAAGGCTGGGTCGACGGGTGTTTTTCCCTTCCGAGCGTAACAGCCACATGATGACGGTTTGATGCCGATCCAATTCGCCATTGCCGCGCAATGCATCCTCGACTTGCATGCCGATGGCGTAGTGAATGGGGTAGAACAATTCCAGGAATTCCTTAGCGGCGTCCTGGTGTTTGACTTCTTGAATTTCGGATTTGCTGATCTTCAAAGTGTTTGGCCAATTTTTTCTTAATGTTATCAAAACATTCAAAGAGTGAGCGTGGACAAGTCAGATTGTGTCGAATTGACATAGTTTCGTAAAGAAAATAAATTTGTGGCTGTTTGAAGAATTCAGGTGCAAAAAATGGCGGTACAGCAGACGGCGAAAAATGAAACAGAAAGTTTGCAGGCCATGTCCATGGCCGATCAGCTACAGCTGCTGCGGGACGCTTATCAACAGCAGAGATATCCCAGCGCTAAGCAGCGGATCGATCGATTGCAGCGCCTTTGGAGCGGGCTAGATGTTTACGCGGATAGGCTTTGTGAAGCCCTGAATGAAGATTTTGGATATCGCTCTGCGCATCAATCGTATTTCGCTGATATAGCAACTACCGGTAAGTCCATACGCTTGGCACAGAAAGGTGTGAAGCGCTGGATGAAAGCTCAACGGCGCAAGATTGACGCGCCGTTCTCTTTACTAGGTGGGCGTGGCCAAGTTCTGTATCAGCCACTGGGTGTTGTTGGCATTTTGAGTCCTTGGAATGTCCCGGTAAATCTAACGCTTACTCCTTTGGCCGGTGTTTTGGCCGCGGGCAACCGCGCATTTATAAAGCCCTCCGAGCACACCCCAGCCACTGCTGAGATTATGCAAGAGATGCTCGGTGCTTGGTTTGAACCCGATGAAATACAACTGGTCACGGGCGATGCGGAAGTAGGGCAGGCCTTTAGTCGTTTGCCGCTGGATCACTTGGTGTTTACCGGGTCAACAGAAGTGGGGCGTCACATTATGCGTTCTGCGGCGGAAAACCTGACCCCCTTGACCTTGGAGCTGGGCGGTAAATCTCCTGTAATCATCGGTCGCGGAGCGGATTTACAGCTGGCGGCTAAGCGCATCGTATTTGGCAAATTTTTCAACGCCGGACAAGTCTGCTTGGCACCTGACTATGTGTTGGTTCCTCGCGATCAACGTGGAGCCTTAGTGCAGGCCATAAAGCAAGAGATAAGGTGTGGCTTGCCGCAAGGGGTGGATAGTCCGGACTACGTCTCGGTGATAAATCAACGCCAAGCGGATCGCTTGCAGTCGTATATAGATCAAGCTCAGGGCCTTGGTGCGGAAGTGCTAGCTACCGGCTTGGCCAATGGGCGCAAGATGCCCATTACTTTGGTAATCGATCCACCTAGCCATTTGGCGGTGTGCCAGGAAGAAATATTTGGGCCCATTCTGGTGGTGCATTCTTACGACAGCATGGACGAAGCCTTGGAATTCGTAAATGTACGTCCACGTCCATTGGCGCTGTATTACTTCGGCAAAGATGCCAAAGAGCAAGAGCGTGTAGTGCAAGGGACGCTGTCTGGTGGCGTCACCATAAATGACGTAATCATGCATTACACCTTTGACAGTTTACCGTTTGGCGGCGTCGGTCCCAGTGGTATGGGGGCCTATCACGGGCTAGAGGGCTTTCGGCAGTTTTCTCATGCGCGGGCTATTTATCAGCAAACCTGGATGGATATCGGCGGAATTATCCGACCGCCATATGGACCCATTTTTGAAAAGTTCACTAGGTTTTTGATGCGCTACGGATAAAGTGCTTGACATTAATACTGTCGAAATGACACTATTCAAAAACGACATAAAAAGAGGGAGACAAGTGCCAAATATTGCGGCCGACGCCAACTTTCAGGTGACTGATCTTATTGATCCAGAGGTCATCGCCAATCCGTATCCGTACTACGCGGTGTTGCGTGAGCGCATGCCAGAGTTCGGTTTGTTGGACTATCCGCCAGGCACTATGCCCGGTTTCGATGAACCCAATCCGGCTTGGGTATTTACGCGCTATAACGACGTGGCGGGGGTCATGAAAGATTTCGAAACGTTCTCATCGCGTGATCCTATGCAGGAAGCGTCTGAAGCGCCGTCGCTGATGTTGGTTAATCACGATCGGCCGCGTCATACCGTATTACGTAATATTGCGAAGCAAGCGTTTACGCCCAAACGCGTAGGCAGTGACATCGCTCCACTGGTAACCGAAACCATCAACGGTATGATTGCTGGCTTGCTGGATAAAAACGTAGATTTCATGGCTACGGTGGCCGGAGTACTCCCTTCAGTGGTGATGACTTTCCTCATTGGCACACCACGTGAGGATTACCCCAAATTGGTTCGTTGGGCAAATGCTTTCATGGTGTCTTCGGACTTTACGCCGCAAGAAAGGCAGCAATGCAACATCGAGTTGTTTGGCTACTACAGTGAAAAAGTTGCACAACGGTACGCTGCAATCGAAGCTGGCGAAGATGTGCCCGATAGCCTAATGACTGCGTTCATTCGGGCAGAGGAAGAAGGCGAAAAACTCACGCGTGAAGAAGTTGTTCTGTTTTGTATAACTTTGGTTGTGGCCGGGGCAGAAACCACCACCTATTTGTTAGGCAACTTGGTCGAGACGCTGATCGAGCAGCCTGAGCTGTTTCAACAATTGAAACAAGATCGAAGTCTGATTCGCCCTTTTATTGAGGAAAGCCTACGCCGTGACGGGCCGCCTCAACGCTTGTTCCGTGTGGCGACTCGAGATTGTGAACACGGTGGTGTTCAGATCAAGAAAGATCAGTGGGTAGCCTTCTTTATGGCGGCAGCAAATCGTGATCCCAATGTGTTTCCTGACCCAGAAAAGTTCGTGCTAAATCGGTCAAATATTGGCAAGCATTTGAGTTTCGGTCACGGCATACACCATTGCATGGGCTCTTCAGTTGCCCGCATGGAAGCAGAAAAAATGCTTCAGGTGTTGCTAGACAACTGCTCTGTAATAGAGGCAGGTAAGGGGCAGAAGCGGCGTCAAAGTGGAGGCCTGCTGACTTACGGCTTGCAGACGCTACCGGTGTTGCTGAAATCCTAATCATTGTGTGGATCAGCTTGATCTTGGGTGCTTACCGAAATGCAGATGTGTAATCAAAATTTTCAATTGAAGCTGCAAAATGGCATTGCTTGTTTGGAGCTGTGTCGTCCTGAACAGCTGAACACATTCACCGACGAATTCTGGGGCCAGCTGTCTGAAGCATTGAGTGATTTGGATCAGCAGCCTGAGGTTCGGGCGCTCGTTGTACAGGCACAAGGGGCTCATTTTAGCGCTGGCATGGACCTGGATTTTTTCTCCCAGGTTCGCTCGCGACAAGGCGCTGAAAGCGGCCGCTATCGGGAATGGCTACGGCGAAAAATCTGCTATTTGCAAAAACCCATGGACCAACTCGAAGCGCTGCGCTTTCCGGTCATCGCAGCGAGCCAAGGCGCTTGCATTGGTGCAGGCTTGGATTTGGTCTGTGCCGCGGACTTCCGCTTATCGAGTGCAGATGGATTTTTTGCTATTCATGAGATCAATGTTGCGATCACCGCCGATCTTGGTGTGTTGCAGCGTATGCCTCAATTGATTGCGCCTGCCGTTGTTGATGATATGGCCTTATCCGGTAGAAAAATGTTGGCGGCCGAAGCGCTGCAACGCGGCTTTGTTCGTTCCATTTCGAATTCGACGCAAGACTTACACGGTGCTGCGCAACAATTGGCCCTGCATTTGGCTGGATTGTCACCCTTGGCGCTACATGGCACTAAGGCTGCGTTAAAGCGAAATCGAAGGCATGCAATTCGTGATGGGCTAGACCACATGGCGTCCTGGAATGCTGCCATGTTTATTAGCGATGACGTTCCAGAAGCAATTCAATCCCAACAGCAGGAGCGTAATGCGC
>JBPOFU010000055.1:0-17506 GCA_051252075.1 Oceanococcus sp.
GCATTACCCGATTAATTGATCAGGGATTCCAGCCGCAGCAAACCCTGTATTTTGCTTTCGGACATGATGAGGAAATCGGCGGTCTCAAGGGCGCTGCCGTGATGGCAAAAGCATTGGCCAAACGCGATGTCGAACTCAGTTTTGTACTCGACGAAGGCGGCATCATTAGCGAAGGCGTGGTCGCTGGGGTCGAACGCCCCGTCGCTACCTTGATGACCGCCGAAAAAGGCTTTGCCAGTTACCGATTAAACGTGACTGATGCGGGTGGCCATTCCTCCATGCCACCACCACTGACCGCTGTGGGCCGCATCGCGAGAGCGGTGGCTCGCTTGGACCAGCAGCCTATGCCAGCTCGGCTGACCAATCCGGTTACCGATATGCTGGACCAACTCGCACCAGCCATGCCGTTTCCCCAACGCCTCGCGATTGCCAACCGCTGGTTGCTGGAAACAGCCTTGCTGAAGGCTTTGGCACGCACGCCCGCAACCAACGCCATGACACGCACCACCACGGCAGCGACTATGCTCAGTGGCGGGGTCAAGGACAACGTATTACCGAACGCTGCCGAAGCAGTCGTCAATTTCCGACTACTTCCCGGTGACTCCCTAGAAACTCTAGAAAATCACATACGCAACAGCATTGCTGACAGCGCAGTCCAAATAACACAAGTGGGTGATTGGGCGAACGTCGCCTCCAAAGTGTCTTCTAGCAACAGCGTGACTTTCGCGGTTTTGCAACAGTCAGTCATCGCAGTTTTCCCCAAGGCTATAACCGTGCCCGGCTTGGTCGTGGGCGCAACGGATGCACGCCACTATGCTGACATCAGCAAGGATCGCTACAACTTTCTTCCTATCCGACTATCCGCGGAAGACATAGAAAGGATCCATGGCATTGATGAGCGCATCAGCGTTCAAGGCTATGCCGACATGGTGCGGTTTTATATTCAGTTTTTGCAGAACCTAAATCACATTCGATAAGCCGCTAAGCTTCTGACTACTGTGATTGTTGACGCGGTACTCCTGACACTATGTCAGATCCATCGGCACAGCTTGTTCTATCGTTAGTAGGTCCATAGCTCAAATCAAATATGGGAATATGGCCTTCCGTTCTAGCGGGTATGTCGCTGGGAATTTCTCCTGATACCAACGATGCGCCAGTATCGCCTGTGGGATAAGCGGCAAGGCCACCCAAAAGGCATAAACCACGCCCATGAGCGACCAACTCATGATGGCAAAGCCGACCCACTCCAAGATTTCCCCCAAATAGTTGGGGCAAGACACGTACTTGTACAGCCCACCTTTGGGGATCTTGTAGCCGCTTTCGCCTGGGGCACGCAAACGCATCAAGATATTGTCTGACTGGATGTTTATGACGAAGCCGCCCAGGAACACCAGTATGCCGATGATAAAGCGCGGGTCCCACAGCCATTCCAGCGGATAGGACTTCAGCGCCCCGAAGTAATAACCGATCAAATAACTGTTGATGATATAGAACATCATGGAGGACAACATGCTTACGACCGGCATTCTCTTGCCCGCCACTTTGATGCGGAACGGGAAGATGAAGCCACGGTTGAAATAATGCACGACGAAGGCTGCGACAAAGACAACGGAGACGTTGACTGTCGAACCTGATGCCTCGATGCCAGCCCAGTAACACAACAAAACCGTGGCGATGACCGGGATCTCCATGATGATCCAGCCCATCCGCTTGTCGATGGTACCCAGTAGCCCCAGCTTGCTGTTATCGGCTCGGCTGCTCATGGGCAGAACCTTGACCCACATGATGCTGAGGGCTGACGGTATGGCGATTAGCCCCCAAAAAATCAGTATCAGATGAAAGGTTTCAAGTTCGAGATTAAAAAGCTGTTCCATACCCACTCTACCGGCGTTAATGCGTGTTTGTGTTTAGATTCAATTGATGCGTTTTTGCTGGACTAAATCCCTTCAATTGAATCGGTTTTTTGCTGGTGAGGTTCTGAAACTAGAGGATGAGGCAAGCCCTGCTGCTAGAACATTGCCGACTACCAGTCGTTCGGCATTGAACCGGTGACACGTGCCTATATAGGATGGCCTATGACCAGCCCAAGTCGTCAGCTTCCCTGGCATATCCAGCTTCACCTTGCGATCTGATAGCCAGGACGAATACTACGTCGATTGCTTCAACGTATTGATATAGCGCCACGTAACCTTTTGAACTACGCCCGATTACAAGTTCTCTCAATTCACGATGGCAAATTCGGCCAATCAGAGGGCTCGACTCCAGCAGGTCTATAGCGGATGTAATCGCTTCAATACGCTCTTGCGGGGATTCGACTTGATGTTCCAGTAGGTGCTCGATGATCCGATCTAAATCCTCAATTATTTCAGGGGTAAGCTCAATCCTCGCCACGCTCAACCTTTATTTTCCGTGGAGTTGGCCGCTCAAGGCCTTGGCCGTTTACACAGGACTTTAAGTACGTCCGCATATCTGTCCAGCTGATGGCTTCGCCGGATTCTGCAATTTGAGACATCCGTGACTTGGCAGAGCCGAGAAACGCCACTTGTCGTTCGCCGCTGTCGGCCTTCTCAGCGATTGCTTCAAGGATCAAGGCATGAGCAGAAAGCCCTTGAGCTTGCGCCACATTGTGAATGCGTGACTTCAGGTCATCCGACATCCGGATAGTTGTGGTGGACATAAGTCTCCTTACCATGTGCACTTACGCCACTGTAGCACAAGAGTGCTGCATTATTGGTTTTGCACCCGTCAGAAACTTTGCCGGGTAATAGCGCTACGACTGCTTATGGCACAACTCTGCCCCTGCCTAGCATCACTCATAAATGCCTACCCCCTACAACACCTTCCAATTTCGTTGTGAACAAGACTTGGCCCGCTCTAATCGTCGGGTTTTCCATGAGGTTTAGCAATAAATAACTGCATATTTTGTGAAAGTACCGAAGGCAATCCCGTAGCCCGCGTGATTTACGAAAATGGTCTTGTTCTAGCATTCGCCCCGCTCCATACGGTAAGCAAATGAACAACATCGACCGAACGCTGGGCGACAAGACATAATGAGTGCAGTATTCCGACTTCAGGCAAAGGCGTTACACCTAGATGCAATCCCGATCTAAAACTCTGTTGGTACTCGCGTTCCTAACGGCTAGCGGGCTAGCGGCTTGCAATAGCTCTGAGCCAAACGATGCGACCAGCACACGCCAAGCCCAATCGCGCGTCGACGGCGAGTTCCGCATGCTTAGCTACAACGTCGCTGGCTTACCGGGGCCAATATCGGGCAGTGAGCCCGACATCAACTCTCCGCTCATTAGCCCGCTGCTCAATGATTACGATCTCGTGCTGCTGCAGGAAGATTGGGAAGATCCTGTTCGGCAACTCGATGAAACAGGTCTACTGGGACAACAGAGTCCATTGGTACTCGGCTATCACCATTTGATTGTGTCCGAGGCCAAGCATACCTATCAATCGCTACCCGCACGCCACCCTTTGGGTTTCGAGTCGCGACGTGGTCTGGACGGCTTGCTCGGACCGACTGTGCTAGCCGACGGGTTAAATCGACTATCGCAGTTCCCCTTTGCTGATCATCAACATGTGCTGTGGCGCAGCTGCCATGGCTCCGCCCTGATTACGCCGTTGCAAACCTTGTTGGAACTGGCCGGTCTGGATGAGCCGCTGCAGCCCTTGGAGTTGACTGGAAACTCCGGTGCAATCAACGACGGCGCGGCTGATTGTTCGGCACAAAAGGGATTCACTGTAGCTGTACATGAGCTCGCGCCAGAGATACTGGTACACATTTACAATTTGCACGCCGATGCTGGAAATCACACACTCAGCGGCGCGGCCAGAGCCGACAACTTTGCTCAACTCGCCGAATTTATTGCGCAGTACTCTGCCGGACATGCCGTTATCGTGGCCGGTGATACGAACCTAAAATTTGACCGTTCACGAGGAGACGAAGCACGTCGTGAGCAGGAGCGAGGCGTGTGGGAAGGTTTTCAGGCGGCCACCGCTCTGACAGACGTTTGTGCGGTCCTAGATTGTGGTGATCTGGATGCACTGGCCGAGGCCGATGTTTCTATTCATGATCGCTTTGCTTTTCGCAGCGGTGGCGGCATCACACTGCAGCCGCATCAACACCGCTTTGAATCCGATACTTTTATGCGCGAAGATGGCGAACCGCTTTCGGATCACACAGCCGTGAGCGTCACTTGGCAGTGGCAGCTCGCCCCAGATCACGCACGCTAAGCACTACTGCAAATTCACACTATAAATTTCCTGAGTTGGATCACGCTGCATGCGTTGAGCGTGGCGTGTATTGGAAAAGACCAATTGCCCAAATGAAACCGCCGGCCAGGTACTGTTTGCGGGTGACGGTATAAGGCTAGCTTGCCCCCATTGCCCTTGTGCGTAACGCGCGCTCATAACGCGCCAACGCCAATCCTCAGAGCGGTTGTCATACCAAACCACACGCAGTTGCCCGTCAGGTTCCCGCCCCAATCGGGGGTACTGACTCATGTGTTGCGTTGACTCGGCCACAGCAGGTGCGGCCTGCAAGCCACTCCAAGTTTCGCCCCCATCGTTGGAACTGGCATAGCGGATGGACAAATTTGCTCCGGAAGCCTGCATCAACTTGCTGTCCCAAACCAGCAACAAACGGCCATCCGCAGAAAACTCCAAGTCCGGGTGAGAATCAATGCGTTCATCATCCCCAATCAACACAACTTCACTCCAAGGACCGCCCGGCGCGCGCTTGACCACCGCGATATCAAAATTGTCGACCTCCGTGGCACCGTCCTCCCCCGTCAAAATGTTACTGGTCCACAGCGGGTCGGGATCTAGGCGATTATCCTGAAAAGCCACCGCAATCTGCCCCGCATCGGAAACCGCCACTTTGGGCCACACAGATGCAGGGTACAGAGCACTGCGGGTGTCGATGCCATCGTAAGCTTGCGTGCTTTTGCCGGGCGCACTGAGGTTGACTGCGTCTACATCCAGCCCATAAATCTGAGCCATTACATCAAAAGCCTGGTCGGCCGCAATTTCCTGCCAAACCACCACCGGCTGACCGTCCGGCAACAAGGCCAAGTCCGGTTTCTCGGCCCGTCCCTCCAGGGCGCGCAACATAATTTCTTGTTCCCAGCTCTCGCCCGCATCCGCGGAATGTCGCAAATAAATGGCGGGACGGCGCGGCACTTGCCCAGCACGCTCGTCCTGCCAAGCCACCCACACATCTTCACCGCTGGCCACGATTTTGGGGAACCGGGCACTTTGACTTTCAGGCGCTAGGTTAAAAGCTGCAGCAGTTTGGTCTGAACGTCGATACACGATGCTGGTGCTGCCCATCCCATGCTGCTCTGCCACAACATGGCTAACACCCTGAGCAAAGGCAATGTCAGCAAATCCTGTGAACCCACCGACGGCGCCCAAAATCCTCTTCGCACCATCATCACGGCCGCTATCCGTAGGTAGCAATTGCTCACCTTGTGCAACCGCCAATGTCGGCCCGATAAATATCGGCGCGGTTATTGCGCGACGTTCGTCACTGCCAACATCGGGTTCCAACAACAAACTCGGATCATCCCGCGCAGCGGTGTTCACGCTATCAACCTCGCCGGGTCCACGCACTTCAGCATAAAACCATTGCGGCTCATCGGTGCTGCTAACAACCAGTTCCAAGCTCTGTGGAGATTGATTGATTGCAACTTGTGCCACGGCCCCGACTGCGCGACCGGGGCTAGCAAATACGAACAATTGTGTACCGATGCCATCGCGGATTGTGGCCCGCAAAACACCTTCACGGCCAGCCGCTACTACCAGTTCATCCCCCGCAATCGCTTCAAATCCAGAAACACCATCAAAGTCCGCTTCCAGCGAGACAAAGGGTGACAGCAGATTACGGACATTCACGCTGACTCGCCCGGCCTTCAGCCCCTGAAGGATGCCGCGTTCGCTAAATTCGGAGGCAAACACATGCGTTGTGGGCGTCCCCGGCCCCATGACATTCCACAATTCGCGGAAATGGTTATCCGATGCTCCTACCCCAGCAAAACGGTAGCCAGCGTTCCAACGATTCTCGGCATACGCCAGCTCCGCTGTGATATTTGACCCCTTGTTCCAAATCTCCACGGTATCCGCTCCGACCGCGTTCGCCCGTTCATTCGGGGTCGCATCATCGTTCAGATGGCCGTCATCAGGATGGTTATGCGACCAAATCGCACCTTGAGCATGCGCATCCCAGATTGAACTTTGCACACGCGACCAATCCGGCCGTCCTTCCGGAACCCCGCCCTGCACAACCACATCCACGGCTCCAAGCACGTTGGCGTGAGGACTGCCATTGGCTTCTTCGCCGGGCACTAGCAACAAATTGTCTGACTCCCACAGAGGATCATAGTGCTGGGTATAAGTACGATGATCCGTCAATGGCATCCAACTCAGTCCTTGACGTTCGCCTTCCCCGATTTGATCGGCAACCGAGACATTGGCTGGACCACGATGATCGAAACCCTGACGCATCGCGGAGCCATCGGCAGAATGATCGCTGTGAACGTGCATATCCCCGCCCAGCCAGACACCCTCTGGAGGCAATGTCTCTGGATTTGCTGCCGCTGAGAGTTGCGGCACCAGAGAATTGGTATCGCGCCCACCGGAGCAAGCAGCAACAAACAGCAGGAAAACCAGAATAAAGGCCAATAATCGCTGGGTCGGCATGATGAGCAAAGCTAATGAGGTGGCCTAGCAGTTTAAGGCTCTTGTATAACAGTTGCGTTAACAGATACGCCTGATCGTCATTGTTGATGAATAATTGCTACGTGGCGCGCAGCGGACATTACGCATGGGCTGGAATCAATATGCCTGAGAGGCCGTTGAATGCGGGGGGCTGCGGCGCGGAAAATTAACCGCAGCACTCGCAATACCAAACTGAGCAAGCCAATAGCTCAGCAAGATGAGTTCGCGCGCGCCATCAAAGGGGGTCAAAAACTTGTTGATCGCAATCATGCTGTCGCTTGCTGCAAAGCAGACCGCTCCCCACGCAGCACACCATCGCCATAAGCCAGCATGACCCGAAGCTGGACGCACACACAATGCTGTCCAAACCATAAAAGATATGACAGTCATATACACAATGACCGGCACTCGCAAGACGCCCAAGGTGTCGCATAGCAGCAACATGAATCCGCCGATGTACGCAGCCACAGGCAGCATACGTTGCCAGCGCAGGTGATGCGCCAGCGACAAAAACAGCGGCACATAACAAAGGTGGGCGAGTAGGAAGAAACCAAGCCCGACCGCGAACCAGGGAATTCCCGATTCAGCAGCAACATAGTTTCCTTCTAAGCTCACATCTCCCAGGGCCGACAACAGCAGCCCCGCCGTTGCGAATAGCCTAGGTTTGCCCTGCGTGGATTGCCAAACCCACACTGCCAACACCACTGCCGGAACCCATTTCGTCAGCAGGCGTAAGCTCACAAGATCAAGCTGTAGGCTGATTAAGCAAAGCAATCCACTCGATCCGAATATCAGCAAGGCGAGCGAACCTGGATAACGCCAAGCGGTGAGTGTTGGCTGATTCATGTTAAAAATCCCCTGTCCATTATCCGATTACGATACAGAGAAATTCGCAGCAACAGGTTGATCTGTCAGTACGCAATGAGTACCTCGCGACGAATACATTTGTGCAACGCAGAGATTGCAGGCGGTACAGCCTGAGGCTTGCTTGTTGCCAGCTTGCCATTGCTGAATCAATTCGGGCTTGTGTATCAGCACTCTGCCCATGGCCACAGCATCAAAACCCACGTCGGTCAGTGCCGCCAAATGCTCAGGCGCCGTGACCCCACCCAGATAGCACAGCGGCAGCTTCACTTGCTTGCGGATTTCAGTTGAATAGGGCAACAGATACAGCGGTTCAAACGGCTTGCGGGGTTGGCGCAAGGCCATCAACGCGGATAAATACTTAAAGATGCCGCGTGCTGCTGCCGTCATAGATTTCATCGGCAAGGGGCTGCCAAAGATAGTCCACGGCGCTTCCACATTCATGCCTGCGGAGAGCACCAGCATATGTGCCCCGCTGCGCTCTAAGGCCTGACAAATCTCAACCATCTCTGACAGTGTATTGCCTTGGGCATGACCTTCCACCACGCTCAACTTGCACAACACGGCCATGTCGCTGCCTACGGCGTCCAGCACACGCTCCAGCACCATGCACGGAAAGCGGGCACGGGAAGCGGCGTCGCCGCCGAATTCATCCTTACGATGATTGTAGGCTGGCGATAGAAATTGGCTGAGCAGATAACCGTGGCCCATATGAATTTCTACAGCATCAAAGCCCGCTTCACGGGCGGTGCGCGCGGCAGCACAGAACTCGTCGCACAAGCGCTCCATGTCATCCAAACTTGCGGCACGCTTAAACCAGCGCCCAGCCATCACGCCCGGAGGATTGAAACCACCATCGGCACTGACCGGACGCGGATGCTCCATCAACTCTGGTAAGAAGTTAAACGCCCCGCCATGAGTTATTTGGGCGCAGGCGGCGGCCCCTTCCGCGTGTACCGCATCCGTTAAGCGACGGAAACCAGCAACGCTGTGTGCATTCAAACTGGGCTGATCTACAAAGGTGCGCCCATCCGGGCTGATCGCACAATAGGCCAAGGTCGTCATGCCTACACCACCGGCAGCCATGCGGCGATGAAACTCGACCAAGCTCGGAGTGATCTCCCCTGCCCCTACCATGCCTTCGTTGGTGGCCGATTTGATCAAGCGATTACGCAAGTTCAAAGGGCCAATATTGAACGGCTGAAAAGCGGCTTGATTTTGCTGATTATTCATAGCGATCTCTTGGGCCACTCAAAATATTGGCCTGTGTATTGCTCAGCCATAAGCCAAATCGCGGCGGCGTCATGTTTTTGCAAGGTGCGCACATTGGGTTTCACAACGGCGGCTTGACCTTTGAATTGAGCAAAGCCATCCGGACCTATGAATTGCCCACTGTTTAAACCTGCCGCAGTCGCTGCATAAATGGCGGGCAATGCACCCGTATCCGCATCCTGCCCCAGGAAACTCATCGCGAAGCGCATCGCCCAGCCTATGGCACGCTGCCGCAGGTTACGAGGGACGTTGTCCGAATATTGACCTAACGTTGTGCGTGAAATGCCGGGGTGCGCTGCCAGTGAAAACAATGATGCACCATGCTCGCGGGCCTGCCGATCCAATTCTCTGGCAAAAATCAGACAGGCCAGTTTGCAAGCGCTATAGGCCTTATTGGCATCATAATTTTTTGTCAGCAGCGGATCCTGAGGATCAATACGGCCAGCACTGTGGGCAATGCTGGATATCGTCACCACACGCGCGGACGGCGCGGCCAGCAACAAGGGCAGAAGCTGGGCGGTGAGTGCAAAGTGGCCGTAAAAACCCACCCCGAAACCCAATTCGCAATTTTTGTTCGTGGCCCTGCGTGTGAATGTCGGAAACAAGCCAGCATTGTTAATCAAGATATCCAAGGCCCCGTATTGGGCCTGAACGCCTAGACAGAAAGCCTGAATAGCATCCAGATCGGACAGATCAAGCGGCAAAAAGCGAATCTGAGCGTGGGGGAATTGCTGAGACAAATCTCGACTGGCCAATTCACCCTGCGGCGCGTTGAGGTCAGTCAACACCACATCGCAGTCCGCGGCCAGCAAGCCCTCGGCGGTCGCCCGGCCCAAACCACCAGCAGCGCCAGTGATCAGCGCGAGACGGCGCGGTGCGTGCATTGAATCGCTCATGAGGCGACGGTCTCTGCAGGGCCGTCATCAAACCCGCACTCGTGCCAATTGCGCCTCTGAATTGGATCAGTAATTACATACCGCATGCAGTTTTCTCAGTCCGTTTAGAGCGCTGCTGACGCTTGCACTAGCACCACCGCGCCAACCCATCGAAATCACGACACATGGTGCTAAAAGCACATGGGCAACCCGCCCCTTACTACAAAGCAGCAGAGCTCACATTCAACAGCGTGTCATCAAGGCTACTCAGCAACTCAGACTGGCGTTGAATTTTCGGCAATTCCCAGCGATAGAAGAACTGACAGGCATTGAGTTTGCCTTGATAAAAATCGCTATCAGATGCACCGCCAGCTAACTTCTGCTCGGCCACCAAGGCCTGTTTGAGCCAACTCCAAGCGATCACCACATGGCCCAACATTTCCATGTAAACCCACGAGTTACACAGGAACTTATCGGTATCATCCTGCATAGCTGCGGCACTGAGTGCCAGGGTGGTTTGCGTTACCGTCTGGATCGCTGCATTTAAGGCCCGAGCATAGCCGGCCAGGGATTCAACTTGCTCAGCTGCTGCCGCAGTGTCTGCCAAACGGGCCATGAGAAGTTTGAAGGCCGCCCCACCCTGCATGGTCACTTTGCGACCCAACAGATCGAATGACTGGATGCCATTGGTGCCTTCATGGATGGGGTTTAAGCGGTTATCGCGGTAGATCTGCTCTACTGGATAATCACGGGTGTAACCATAGCCGCCCAGAATTTGCAGCGCCCAATAATTCGCCTCCAAACTGAAATGCGAAGTCCAAGCCTTGATGATTGGAGTCAGGATTTCCAATTCCAGCAACAATTCTTGTTGCCGATTAGCATCGTCACTGGCCGCCCGTTGGTCGACCAATTTCGCCCCATACAAGCACAATGCCGCAGCGCCTTCTGCATAGGCCTTTTGAGTCAGCAACATGCGCTTTACATCGGGATGCTCGACAATTTTTAATTGCGGTTGACTCGCATCCCGATTGGTAAAGCTGCGTCCCTGTGGCCGTTCGCGCGCGTATTCCAAAGAGTACTGATAGGCCGAGCAAGCCTGCACAGCCGCATTAAAACCTACTGCAATTCTGGCCTCATTCATCATATGGAACATAAAAGACAGGCCCTTATGTTCTTCGCCGATTAACTCACCGTAGCATTCGCCACCTTCACCAAAATTGAGCAAGGTGTTGACCGTGCCGCGATAACCCATTTTGTGGTTCAAGCCGGCCAACACCACATTGTTTTTCTCACCCACACTGCCATCTTCGTTGAGGCGGTAGCGGGGCACGATGAACAGCGAAATGCCTTTGGTCCCTGCAGGACCACCTGGAATTTTAGCCAACACCAAGTGCACGATGTTTTCACCGAGTTCGTGCTCTCCACCCGATATCCACATCTTGCTGCCCTTGAGCAGATAACGACCATCTGCGGTCGGCGTAGCCGTAGTGCGAATATCTGACAGCGAGGAACCGGCTTGCGGTTCAGACAAGCACATAGTGCCGAAGAAACGCCCTTCGATCATTGGTCGCATGTACTTGTCTTGCTGGGCTTTGTTGGCGTGGGCCGCCAGTAAATTTGACGCCGCTATCGTGAGAAAGGGATAACCCACAGTGGGGCCATTAGCGGCATGGAAGAACCACGCCGCGGCCTGAGATACGGTAAACGGCAATTGCAGGCCGCCGTTCTCCTGCGAAAAGCCTGCCGCCAAAAAACCATTGTCGATATAGGCATCGACCGCGTCTTTCACCTCGGGAATGAGCACCACTTTGCCATCAACAATATGCGGCTCGTTGGCATCCGCTTTCGCTGCGTGATTGGCAAACTTTTCCTGCGCCAATCGCTCGGCTGTATCCAGCATGACATCGAAGGATTCACGACTGTGTTCCGCGTACAACGGGCTTTCGCATAGCGATTCCACCTGCAGCATTTCGTACAAATAAAAGTCTAGGTCACGACGATTAACCGGCATAAGGTGTTCCTGCTATTAAATTGTAGTTTTAGCCAAACCGTTTACGGCGATCTACCAAAGCGGCTTGCACACCGTCCTCGGCCACCTTGGCAAAGAAGTTCACAAAGCTCTCACTTTGATGGAAAACTGCATCCAGTTCGGCGGCTTGGTCGCCTGATGCGAACAATCCCATGTTTTCGTAAAACCGGCTAGTCGCCTGCTTAAGAATGGCCAGGTTATTGACCGGTGTTTTGGCCACATCGGCGACCAATTCATTGACGGTTGATTCAAGCTCTTCCAGCGGCACCACACGATTGATTAAACCCAAGCGCTCCGCCTCCGTGGCACTAAACAGACGTGCGGTATAGAGGAACTCACGGGTCTTTTTCATGCCGATGAGCATGGGCCATAGAAACACGGTGGGCGGTATGCCCAGATCGCGCCCGGCTGGGTGGCCAAACTTGGCGGTTTCAGCAGCGACAACCAGATCACACATGGCGATCATTTCACCACCTCCGGACAAACAAAGACCCTGCACTTGAGCAACGATCGGTTTCGGGAATTTCCACATCGTCCACCAATATTCCAAAATGGTTTTGATGTCTTCTCGGTCACGATCAATGTTCAATTTGCCTGCACGTTCAATCGGATTTTGCGAGAGTATCCAGTCACTGCCATCCAAGTCATAGCCTGTGGTGAAGGACTTACCCGTGGCTTTCAGCACGACGACAGACACACTGTCATCGTATTTCACCGAATCCAGGGCCGCTTTAAGATCGACCAGAAAACTGGCCGTCATGGCATTCATCTTGTCCTCGCGATTAAAGGTAATGGTGAAGATGTTGCCGCTCTGCTGCGTGAGCAGGTTTTGGTCCGTCATGATGTACTCAGATACGTTAAAAATGTGAAAGTAATCCTGATGCTAAAGGGCGAACTTCGCGGCAACACCACTCATGCGGACTACAAGGTTTTATCAACTCTTGCCCCATCCCAGCAGACAGGTGCGCTGACTTTACAATTGGTGTGACACTCGCAGTGTAAAGTTGGCAAAACTTCGGGTAGATTGCTTAGAGTCGCGATAGGTCATTCCGCCCAACTTCAATTCCTTAAATGTGATCAGATTCGATTTTCCATGAAAAAACTGTCAATCCTTGTGGTTTTGTACGACTGCGAAATAGCAGATTCAGAAACACTGAATGCTCTGGCCACTTCGTCAGTTCGCTTCGAAGCAAGCAATCTCGTCATTTGGAACAACGGCCCAAACAAACTAAAAAACACGGAAACAACACAGTTTGATCAATGTGGGTTGGCTACATCCGTCATAGAAACTACTGACAACATATCCTTAGCAAAAATTTACAATGAATTCATATCACAAAATACGGCCAAACTTTATTTGATACTGGATGATGACTCAGAACCAGAGGCCATCTTCTTAGAAGCCATCTCCTCTTTGGACGGCACATCCATAGGCTTGCCCATAATAAAAAGCAACAACATCATCGTTAGCCCGATTAAAAACAGAAAACCGGTAAGCTCGCCGGACGAGCGTTGCTCGAACAAAGATCGAGTGGTCGCAATTGGAAGCGGAATAATCTTGAGCAATGACATTTGCTCTAAAATAAAAAAATCATACGCCGACATCTTTGACGAAAGATTCTATATTTATGGAGTTGATACTGCGATCTGCCTGCGTATTAAGCATTTAAACTTAACGTCTGAAATTACTTTTCTAGCAGGCTTTAACCACTCTCTCTCCGTCAATGAGATTGAAAGCAAAAACACAGAAGACTTCAGAACCCAAGAGCGCGCCAATGCAAAAGGATTGATCGCCCATCACTATCATGGAATTTTTACTGCTTATGCAAAGTCACTCAAACTACTGTTAAGAATTCTTCTTAATAAAAAGAATCGCAATTTCAACACTCACTATTTTATGGCTGCATTGACAGGAAAACATTATCTGGACAGAGAAGCAGAAAAAACAACCTAGCTGTAGCAAGGCTTCATTCCAAACTCATACGCGAACGAAACACCGGCAAGCTCAGCGACCAGCGTATGGCGGCTAATCGCAACAGCAAGATAAACAGGCCGGCACAGGATTCCGGAATGCCGCCTGACAAACCCAGACGCAGTAGGCCCACATAAATCAAGGCGCCGACCCAGGCCGCCGTGGCATACAAAGTACCCTGAAAAATCAGCGGCACTTCGTTGCACAAAACATCGCGTAGCATGCCGCCCATCACACCCGTAACCACACCCAGAAAGGTTGCGGCTAGCCACGGCACTTCGTAGGCCAAAGACACACGGGTGCCAATCACGGTAAACAGCGCCAAACCGACAGCGTCAGGTAATAAGAAAATTTTCGCAGGTAAGGCAACGCGCCGTGCCAGAAAGAACGTAACCAATGCTGCTGCGACGCAAACCAGCAAATAGGTCTGATCCACCAGCCAGAACACAGGGCGATTCAACATCATATCGCGCACCGAACCGCCGCCCAGCGCCCCGGTCATACCCACCACAATCATGCCGAATAAATCGAAACGATTACGCCCCGCTTCGAGCACGGCCGCAGATGCCGCGCACGCTACCGCACACAGACCTAAACCGTAGACGACATTGGCCAAGCTCATGCTAAGCACATTGGACTCCTAATATGGAATTGCGGCTGAGCTTTCCGAAATAACTCAGACGCCGACGATTGCTGCTGGAATAGGCTTTAGTCAATCAACTTGCGATTGGTATCGCCGTTCGCTTGCGCCTGATTCGCCTGGATTTTCTTGAGTAAAATCGGCTTAATGACGAGTGTCGCAATGCCCGCAAATACCAAACAGCCGACGACAAGCTTAGTGACGAACTCATCGCCCAGTTTGACCACATCGGTGAATGCGAACATGGCAGCAAGTGCAAAGTCCACTACCGCGCCTAGCGTTAATATCAGGCCCATCGTTTGTACAGGGCTTTGTTTGTTCTGCATCGTTCAATTCCGGTAAGTAGCTGTATCTGAGTACAATCTATCAGCGCTGTGATGCCTGCTTAGGCTTGCGATTGATCCCACTCCCAATTCACACACCCAATGCCCTTAAGGCGCATTGGCGCAAGAAGAACCCGGCATCGGTACTTTCCAACGTGGGTCGTCAATGTGATACGAGCGTACACGCATATAGTCATCGGGATCGCGTAGATAGTCCATCTCCGGCGGGTTTTCCAAATTCTCCAATTCGGCTTTCCATTGCTCTTCAAGTGCGGCCGACCCAGGCCCGATGACCGGAGCCCAAGCATCGTGATGACCAGGCAGGAATAATTGAGGATGCGCGTGTTGAACATACAGCCGCGAGTCCCGCAGACCACTAGACACCATGCCAAAACCAACAATCGCCCCGGCCTCGACGTCGACACAGCCAGGAAAGCTGTCCAGCGCGGTTTGAATTTCCGCTGCATAGTCGTTGCCATCCGCAATTGGGCCCGCCGAATCATGCCAGAGCAGACTGAAATCTCCATTGCGGAAATGATAGGCCCAAGTACCACCATCGGGATCACCAAATCCACCGTCATCACTTAGGCTTTGCAATGCGCTGGCAATCTCCTCTGGGTCTGTGTTCAGATTGCTGATGTAGGTCACCAGATCAGGCACAAAAACCACCGGCATTTCACCACTCAACACATCCATAGGATCAGCCGCCGAATGTATGTGTTGCAAGACATGAATCTCAGGCAAATCGGCAAACACCTTCACTTTTTGGACCACGCCGGGCAGAGGATCCTGCACACCACCCAGGATCAAACAAGGGAAATCCATGAGGCCTTCACTGCTTGCAGCCCGTTCACGAGCCAAATCGCAAACTGTTTGGCCGGCAATCACCGCAGCGCCGCTTCGCCCAGCGATATAGCCCGTATCAGCCGCATGATCAAAATGACCGTGCCCTATGAAAATAGCCTCAGGCTGTAGGGCGGCGAGTTCTTCGCGCCCGATGGGTACGGTGTCCGCGTGTACCCCGACGCTTTCCCAAGCATCAAGCAGTACCAGATGCCCGCCAATAGCGGCCACGTAACTGGATACCCCATACCACCAGAGCTTGACTGTGCTGGGGTCTGTGGCATCCACACCTAGAATGTCATCTCTTAGCGCCTGAACCTCAGCGGCCACGGGTCGTGCTGCGGGCAATGGGATCCATGCTGAGGCCTCGACGTCACCGCTGTTCTTGCCTGCCGTACTGGGAGAAATAAAAACGTCAGGGCTAGAAGCTGAATTACAGGCCACGAGCGCGCCCAATGCAAGCGTGAGGATAAGTGGTCGTAGTGTTTTGCTGGCTGCCATCATAGAAAGTCAAAGAGTCTTGGAAAACGAAATCGTCAAGGAGAATTCCTGGAATAGTAACCGAGGCGAATTATTTGGTGCTGCATAAAAACGAATCGCGGCCATCGCACACACCGTAATATCCTCCACTTCAACTACTCTCATTCAATTCTGAGCTTTTGCTTAGGCAGCACACAAAATATTGAGCGCATTTTAATCTTCTAGTTGCTGTTTTAGTGTATTGATATCGGCAAACACCGGCTTAGTATTTAACCCAATCAAATGGAAGTGCTGATATGGAATTGAAAAGAAAAGCGCCTGATTGGCAGGTTCAGAAATGGTTCAACACTGCTGTACCACTGTCATTAGAAAAATTACGTGGCCGGGTTGTCGTCCTACATGCATTTCAGATGTTGTGCCCAGGATGTGTGCAGCACGGGCTGCCTCAAGCCGTGCGTATTCATCAACACTTTGCAGCGGAGCAAGTTCAAGTGGTGGGGCTGCACAGCGTATTTGAGCACCATGAGGTTATGACGCCTGCCGCTTTGTCGGCCTTCATACACGAGTACCGCTGGCCCTTCCCTATTGCGGTAGATCAGCCTGATATGGCCTCAAATATTCCATTGACTATGCAGACCTATGGATTGAAAGGCACGCCCAGCCTTGTGTTGATCGACAGCCAAGGCAACATTCGCTACAACATATTTGGCCAGGCTTCGGACATGGCGGTAGCAGCGGCGATTATGAGTTTGGTTAACGAAACAAGCTCCCTGCATGGACCGTCGAATAAGAGCGAAGACGATCAACCGGGTTGTAGCGACAGCACTTGTGCAATAGATCCGAAGACTGAACGTTGAACGAATACCCAACATGCTCGAGTCAAGCCGTACCAGCGGTGAGCCCTAGCGACACCAGGGACAACCATCATGCTGCATGTTGCAGCAACATGTCGCTCTGACGGGAGTGCACCGCATTAGACTGCGCCAAGGGGCCAGCCAGCGAGCGCAAGCGATCAAGATCATGAAAGATAACACTGCGGCGCGACACGGAAATGATTCCGTCATCGCGAAACCGCGTGAGCACCCGACTCACCGTTTCTGTCACCAATCTGAGCCAGTTCGCTATATCGCGACGACTCATCTCTAAACGAAGTTCGCCGTGTTCATTGGCGTGTTGATCCATCTGTAGCAAAAACGCGGCGACTCGCTGTTCCGCCGTATAGTCGCCGGCTAAATCCAGGGCTGTCGACAATTCACGCCCCATTAACTCGAACAAACGGCGATTTAACACGGGGGCATGATCCGCCACTGCGCGTAACGCTTGATTGGGAATGGCACACATTTCAGTAGCTGCTAATGCCTGTGCGCTCGATGCGTATTGATCTCTATGCATCGCGTCGAGCCCAACCATGTCACCTGGAAAATAGAAGCGAGAAGTAACGTTTTTTCCCTCTCACAACTAGCTGGCCATTCCGGGCAGTAGGGG
>JBPOFU010000056.1:0-17406 GCA_051252075.1 Oceanococcus sp.
GTACAAACTGTTGATGATGACGTGGAAAACTATGAAGTACAGCCCACGCTAGGATTTCAGCGCGTCTTGCAGCGCGCGGTTTATCACGTGCAGTCGTCGGGTAAGAAAGAAGTCTCTCCACTGAATGTGCTGGTGGCGATATTTGCAGAGCGCGATTCTCATGCGGTCTATTTGTTGGCAGAGCAGGGTATTGGTCGCTTGGATGTGGTCAATTACATTTCACATGGTCTGGTGAAAGATGACGCTGGGGCTGGCACTGGCGCGCCCAGTAGTGAGTCGGCAGACAATGAGGCCGACAATGAAACTGCTTTGGAAAAATATGCGGTCAATTTGAACGAAAAAGCACGCCAAGGTCGGATAGATCCACTGATTGGCCGTGATTTAGAAGTTGAGCGCATGATACAAACACTGTGTAGGCGGCGTAAAAACAATCCCCTCTTGGTCGGTGAAGCCGGGGTTGGCAAGACCGCGATCGCAGAGGGCCTAGCAAGGGCTGTGGTTGAAGGGGAAGTTCCCGAAGTTTTGGGTAAAGCCACCATTTATGCCTTGGATATGGGCGGCTTGGTCGCTGGAACCAAATACCGTGGTGATTTTGAAAAACGTCTCAAAGCTGTGCTCAAAGAGCTGAAAGCGGACCCAGGCTCGATACTGTTTATTGATGAAATCCACACCATGATTGGCGCAGGCGCGGCTTCTGGTGGAGTTATGGATGCGTCCAATCTGTTGAAGCCGGGCTTAGCCAGCGGTGAGCTGCGTTGTATCGGTTCAACGACTTACGCCGAATATCGCGGTGTTTTTGAAAAAGACCACGCTTTGGCTCGGCGCTTCCAGAAAATCGATGTGCCTGAGCCTACCGTGGCCGAAACACAGAAAATTTTGTTGGGTTTAAAGTCGCGCTTCGAAGAGCACCACGACGTGCGCTATACCCAAGGGGCGCTGATTGCAGCCGCAGAGTTGGCTGCGCGTCATATCAATGATCGGCAGTTGCCTGATAAAGCGATAGACGTCATTGATGAAGCGGGTGCACGGTTGCAGTTACTGCCGGCGAGTAAAAAACGCAAAACAGTACAAGTTAAAGATATAGAGCTCATTGTTGCGCGCATTGCGCGTATACCGCCGAAAAGTGTCAGCGCCTCCGATCGAGACGTACTGCGTACTTTGGATCGCGATCTAAAGCTCACTATTTTTGGCCAAGATGCTGCAGTTGACAGCCTGTGTAGCGCTATAAAGATGTCGCGCTCGGGGTTAGGGCCGCCTGATCGACCCATAGGTAGTTTCCTGTTCGCGGGGCCCACCGGGGTGGGTAAGACCGAAGTGACGCGTCAGCTGGCTGAGCACTTGGGTATAGATTTAGTGCGCTTCGATATGTCTGAGTACATGGAGCGCCATACGGTTTCACGCCTGATCGGTGCGCCTCCCGGTTATGTCGGCTTTGACCAAGGTGGTTTGCTTACAGAAGCGGTTATCAAGCAGCCACATGCGGTGATTTTGCTGGATGAAATCGAGAAGGCACATCCGGAAGTGTTTAATCTGCTGTTGCAGGTAATGGATCATGGAACACTGACCGACAACAATGGCCGTAAAGCCGATTTCCGCAATGTTATTTTGGTTATGACGACCAATGCAGGCGCTAGCGAAATGGCTCGTCGATCGATCGGTTTTGCCGCGCAGGACCATCGTAGTGACGGCATGGAAGCGCTAAAACGTATCTTTACGCCGGAATTTCGAAATCGACTTGATGCGGTGATTCAGTTTGAGTCACTCAGTGCCGATGTGGTTGGCCATGTAGTGGACAAATTCTTAGTGCAAGTGGAAGTTCAGCTGGAAGCCAAAGGTGTGAGCATCGAATTTAGTGACGATGCGCGTCGATGGTTGGCTGAGCACGGCTATGACGAGGCCATGGGTGCAAGACCAATGGCCCGGTTAATCCAAGAGCAAATAAAACGTCCGCTCGCTGAGGAATTGCTGTTCGGCAAGCTCACCAAAGGCGGACGGATTCAAGTTGAAGCCACGGAAGACGGGCTGAAACTCGATATTGATGAGGCGGCGCTGGTATAAGCGCCCGCCTTATTTTCCGCGGTAGGTGATGCGGCCTTTGCTCAGATCGTATGGGGTCAACTGAACGGTGACGGTGTCGCCAGTCAGAATGCGGATGTAATGCTTACGCATACGACCAGAGATATGAGCGGTAACGGAATGTCCGTTCTCCAACTCGACGCGAAATGTAGTGTTAGGCAAGGTTTCAGTAACCTTGCCTTCCATTTCAATAAGATCTTCTTTAGACATCTAGAATCAGTGTGAAGTACAAAGCCGATCATTATCAGTGTTTTTAGGAAATCAATCCACCACGTCGCGCCATTCGTTCTGCTCTAGGCGTTGTTGCGGCTGGTATTCCGCTTTGTATTCCATTTTTGCGCAATTCTCGATGAAGTAGCCCAAGTACAACCAAGGCAGTCGAGCGGCACGACTGGCTTCAATGAGACGCAAAACAGCATAGCGCCCGAGCGAACGTTGAGATTGCTTGGGATCGAAAAATGTATAGACCGCGGAATAACCGCTGAGCAAACGATCAGCTACCGCAACAGCGACGAGTTCACCCATCGCATCGCGAATCAGGAGGTGGCGAGTTTCGTTGTCAGCTTCGCTGCATAAAAATTGGCGAAATCCGTCTATATCGTCTGGATCCATGCCGCCATCTGTATGGCGTTGCTGTAAATAAGTGCGATACAGCTGAAAGCGCTCTTCAGAGAACAGTGGCAGTTCCCAGCTGGCGATCAAATCAGCGTTGGCGGAATAGCAGCGCCGTTGGCTGCGGTTGGGTTGGAATCGAGCTATATCAACGCGGGTGGACTGGCACGCTTGGCAATCCTGACATACAGGCCGATAGTGGCTGGGCCCACTACGCCGGAAGCCCAATTGCATCAGCGCTTCGCGCTGAGCGGTATTGAGATGTCGGCGCGGGTCAATGAATGCATTGCGGGCGTGCTTTTCTGGCAAGTAAGCGCAATCATTTACGCTGCTTAGAAATATGGGTAAGGAATCCATGTGTGCGTTGGCCCCCGACTACGCTGTGCGACAGGCGCTGGGTAGGTCAATATCGAAAACCCATTTTCCATCTGGAGTGGGTTCATTCGGAATGTGCTTTTGCAAGATGCGTTCAAACTGATCGCGTGGCATCACGTCAACGCCCATACGCTGGAGATGGGGCGAACTGACTTGGCAATCCAGTAGTGCGAACTGCCATGCTTCGAGTTGGCGGCACAGCCATACCATCGCCAGCTTGGATCCGTCTGCAGCGCGACTGAACATGGATTCTCCGAAGAAAATACGCCCTAAAGCCACGCCATAGAGGCCGCCTATGAGGGCACTATCGCGCCAAACTTCTATGCTGTGTGCATATCCTCGGCGGTACAACTCTAAATAAGCGTCTTGCATCGCTGGGCTCAACCAGCTGCCTTCGTCGGGGCGTTCCGCGCACAGACGCATGACTTGAGAAAAGGCGTTGTCAAAACTCAACTGATAATCGTGCCGATTGATTCGTTTGCGCAGACTGCGGCTGATATGAATTTGCGTAGGCGGTAGAACTGCGCGTGGATTCGGAGTCCACCACAGTATCGGTTCGTCCGGGTTGAACCAAGGAAAAATGCCGCGTTGATAGGCGCGCAGCAGACGGCTGACAGTGAGGTCCCCGCCAGCCGCAATCAGCCCGTCTGGATTTTCCAGTGCGTGCTGACTGCTTGGGAAGTTTTGGCAGGGTTTACGCGGGTCCAGCCAAAACAATCGCAGTGGGTTTTCGGCGGTCAAAGATCAATGATGAATGATGTCGGAAGCAACGACGCCATCCAAAGCCAGTTGCACGCAGGTATCGTGCTCGAAACTGCCGATAATTTGATCGACTTCTATTTCGTCGCTAAGGATGCGGCCTTCGGCGTCAAATCTAACCAATGCACCGGCAGTTCGAACGGAAATACTGTTATCGTCCTCGTTGGGATCATCAACGATGACTTGGAGGTAATGGGCTCGTTGGGCGGCAAAGTCGGGCAGACGGCCTTGGCCGGCAGCGACTGAGGCCGCGCTTTCGGAAGAAATTTGCTCAATTGCGCCATCTGCGCTGAGCAGGAAATGCCGAATCTGAGTCATGTCGTACTCCGTAGCCGTGGCCGCTTTAGTGTTCTGCGGCCGGGTTAACGCGTGTGTTCAAACTAGCTCAATTAATGTGGTCGTAGCGTGAAGAATCAAGGGGGCATGTATTGCTGCCAGAGCTAGACTTCTTGGCCTCCTTAGTGTCCTAGGTATAATCCGTCATATAGTGGTTAAAAGCCAGTTTTCTTTGTAGTAAACACAATATATTGGGGTAAGGCTTTGGACGCACAGGCCCATCGCTCGACAGGGCGGCCACATTGGTTGATGCGCGGCGTACGTGAGGCGGTTTTGTTGACCGCTGCGTTTATCGCGTTATTTCTGGTATTGGCCTTGGTCAGCTATGACCGCGCCGACCCGGGGTGGTCGAGCACAGGTATTAATCTGCCTCCGCATAATTTGGGCGGCCTAATAGGCGCTTGGATTGCAGACATTTCACTGAGTATTTTCGGTTGGCTGGCGTTCACGCTGCCCTGGGTGATACTCGGTGTTGGATTGATGCTATACCGCGATAAGCCAGATCGAATGGGAGAAAATCCAGGCATTCGTGGCGCCGCGATGTTCATCGTGCTGATCGCCGCATGTGCTTTGTGCGGCATGCACGCGGCTGGCCACCCGAGTCTCACGCCGCAAGGTAGTGGCGGCATTGTTGGCTCCGCTGTTGCGCTTATGCTCATTGAGCTGTTTAGCCCAGTGGGTGCCAGTTTGCTGCTGCTCATGATTGTGCTCGGTGCGTTGCCTTTGGCTTTGCGCTTTTCTTGGCTGCACCTGATGGACGCACTGGGCGCGGCTGCACTGCAAGCTTGGGATAGCCTGGGTTTGCGTTTTGCTGAGCGTAAGGAGCAGCAACGCTTAGCGGCAGAGCAGCAGAACAGAGCCCAACGCGCTACGCCCAGTGTCGCCGAGGGATATGCGGATGCGGCCGCGCCAGAGACGGCGGCCGCACCAACGGTGGCGCCCGCAGCATCAAGTGCCTTGAGCAAAATTAAGCGCAAAGCAAGTCGCAAGGGCAAATCTGCGGACGTGCCAGATGCCCAGTTGGCTTTGCCTATCGCGGAACTTGAAAGTGGTGGAGACGAAGTCAAATTCACCGGCGATCCGCTGCCGCCGGTCAGCATGTTTGATTTGGCTCGCCAGGATGTACTGACCTATTCCGATGAAGACCTAGCGCAGATGTCGCGCGACCTAGAAGGGCATTTGGCAGATTTCGGGGTTACGGCTGAAGTGGTGAACGTTGCGCCGGGACCAGTGATTACACGATTCGAGTTACAGCCCGCGCCGGGAGTAAAAGTAAGCCGCATCAGTAATTTGTCTAGAGATTTGGCGCGCGCTTTGTCCATCGTCAGCTTACGGGTCGTGGAAGTCATTCCCGGCAAGTCCGTAATTGGTATCGAGATACCCAACCGTCAACGCGCCATAGTCAGTTTGCGTGGCGTATTTGAATCTCCGGCATTCATCAATGCCAAGTCACCATTGACCCTGGCTTTGGGGCAGGACATTGCCGGTGTGCCTACGGTGGCAGATCTTGGGAAAATGCCTCACTTACTGGTTGCGGGGACGACCGGCTCAGGTAAGTCCGTTGCCGTCAATGCGATGATTTTGAGTCTACTTTGTCGGGCAACAGCGGATGAAGTGCGCCTGATTATGATTGACCCCAAAATGCTGGAACTGTCGGTCTATGAGGGCATCCCACATTTGCTCGCTCCCGTGGTGACGGACATGAAAGAGGCAGCCAACGCACTGCGCTGGGCTGTTGCGGAAATGGATAAGCGCTACAGACTAATGGCAGCGTTGGGCGTGCGGAATATTGCCGGCCTCAATAAGAAAATCATTGATGCGCGCAAAGAAGGTGAACCGATTCGGGATCCTTTGTGGAAGCCAGCAGAGGAATTTGATGATGTGCAGCAAGCTCCCGATTTGAAGGATATGCCATACATCGTGATTATCATCGACGAACTTGCCGACATGATGATGGTCGTAGGCAAGAAGGTGGAAGAACTGATTGCGCGCTTGGCACAAAAAGCGCGTGCAGCGGGAATTCACCTCATTATTGCAACTCAGCGACCGTCGGTAGACGTAATCACAGGCTTGATTAAAGCCAATGTACCGTCACGCATGGCGTTTCAGGTTGCATCCAAAACGGATTCTCGAGTGATCATTGATCAACCAGGTGCAGAAGCATTGTTAGGCCACGGCGACATGCTGTATTCAGCGAATTCTCCGGTGCCGCGCCGAGTGCACGGGGCTTTTGTGGATGATCATGAAGTGCACAAAGTGGTGAATTATCTTAAGCAGGTGGCTCCGTCTGACTATCACCAAGACATTCTGAATGGCAACAGTGACAACTCGGTGCCCGGAATGGAGCCAGGGGATAGCGGCGGCGGCGCTGAAGCCGATGTCATGTACGACCAGGCTGTGCAGATCGTGACCGAATCACGTAAAGCGTCTATTTCTTGGGTGCAACGGCGCTTGAAGATCGGGTACAACCGCGCCGCCCGCATTGTCGAAGACATGGAAGCCGCAGGTGTAGTAACGGCACCGAATGAGCGCGGACAGCGCGAAGTGGTCGCTCCACCACCGGTGGAAATGTGATGCGCTTTGGCTTATTCGCGCTGCTGTCATTGTTGATTACGCCACTTTACGCATCGAGTGCGCTGGAAGATTTGAAACAGTTTTATCGTGGCGTTGATGCCTTGGCGGGTGACTTTGAACAGCGCTTGCTGGATGAAGATGGCGATACGCTGGAGCGATTCGCTGGACGTTTTTGGATGCAGCGCCCGGGTCAATTTCTGTGGCTCTACGACACACCGTATGAGCAGCAACTCGGCTCCGACGGAGACACGCTATGGTATTACGATGTTGATCTAAAACAGATCAATTTGCGCGATGCCAAGCAGAGTTTGAGTGGAACGCCAGCGGAACTGTTGGGTGGAGATTTGCAGCAGTTGCAGGCTTATGAGATCACTGAGTTATCTACAGAAGACGAACTGCAGTGGCTACAGCTCAAGCCTAAGGGC
This sequence comes from Oceanococcus sp., assembly GCA_051252075.1. Classification (GTDB taxonomy): domain Bacteria; phylum Pseudomonadota; class Gammaproteobacteria; order Nevskiales; family Oceanococcaceae; genus Oceanococcus. Next base: position 7,158 of record JBPOFU010000056.1, read on the forward strand.
GATGATGCTGATTTTGAAGATATTCGCATTGGCTTAGTCAAGGGGCAGCCTGCCCGAATTCGCTTGGTCGATCGACTTGGCCAAGTGACCGTTATGCAATTGCACGACTTGCGTGCGAACCCGCAAATCGAGCCAGAGCGATTTCAGCTCGTGCTTCCAGACAAAGTAACGGTGGTCGATGAAAGAGCGCCGGATTGAACTGAGCTTCTGGCTTGGCTTGTTGTGGTTGGTCGCATTGAGCTATTTGTGTTTTGCGCCTATCACCGGCCCCTCTGTATCTGTTCCGTATATGGATAAGATCGGCCATTTCTTCTTTTTCTTTTTGGGAGGCTTAAGCATAGGTGCATTGCCATTGAGCCAGCGTCAGTTGGTTCTGGCAGCCTTGCTACTCATGGCTTGTGGCGGGTTGTTGGAAGTCTTACAGGGGTTCACCGACTTTAGGCGAGCCGAGTGGGCGGATTTATTGGCAGACGGGTTAGGGGCTGCTGTAGGTGTGTATAGCATGGCCAAAATGACAGCTTCCGTACGGGCACAAGCGACATGAAGCCACTAGCCGAACGCATGCGTCCGCAAACGTTGTCTGAGTTGTGTGGGCAATCGCAATTGCTGTCAGAACAGGGTCCACTCCGGCGCGGTTTAAAATCTGGCCAATTGCCTTCACTGTTGTTGTGGGGGCCTCCTGGCGTTGGTAAAACCACTTTGGCACGGGTTCTTGCGGCGGAAAGCGGCCGTGAAATTCGCAGCCTGTCCGCGGTGCAATGCGGTGTAAAAGATCTTCGAATAGCGGTGGATGAGTTACCTGCTAATCCGGCGGGATTACTGTTTATAGATGAAGTGCACCGCTTCAATAAAGCCCAGCAAGACGCTTTACTCCCCTGGGTGGAGAGCGGGCGCATCGTGTTTTTTGGCGCGACCACTGAAAACCCTTCATTCAGCGTGAACCGAGCCTTGTTGTCGCGTTTACAAGTGCTGGTATTAACAGAGCTGTCGGTTGCCGATTTATTGCAGTTGTTGCAGCGGGCAGCGAGTGCAGAGCAGGGGCTCGCGGGACAGTATCAATTTGAAGATGGCGTGCTGGATCGGGTGGCCACCTTGGCCGATGGGGATGCCCGTCGTGCCTTGGGACTGCTGGAGCAGGTGGTCACTCAGAGTGATGCCGATACTGTCGTACTGGATCATGTCGAGCGGGTGTTAAGCAGCCAGCCGCGCGCCTTTGATAAAGGCGGCGATGTGTTTTACGAACAAATTTCCGCCTTGCACAAATCCATACGTGGCAGTGATCCGGATGCCGCTGTTTATTGGTTGGCTCGTATGCTCGATGGCGGCGGAGACCCCCGTTACGTGGCCCGTCGATTGATCCGTATGGCCAGCGAAGACATCGGTAATGCCGATCCGCGGGCTTTGGGTGTGTGTGTGGATGCTGCTGCTGCATTTGAGCGTTTAGGCAGTCCCGAAGGAGACTTGGCTTTGGCCCATGCCGCGGTGTTTCTCGCCTGTGCGCCGAAAAGCAATGCCATCGAAATGGCGTGGATCAATGCACAGCAAGCAGTTAAGCGCAACGGCAGCCTGCCGGTACCTGACAAGTTGCGTAATGCGCCGACCAGCTTTATGAAGCAGCAAGGTTATGGTGAGACCTATCGCTATGCTCACGATGAGCCTGAGAATATCGCCTGGGGCGAACATTACTTGCCGGATAAGCTGCTAGGCCAACGCTTTTATGAACCCAATGGTCAAGGCGTAGAGCCACGCATACATGAGAAACTGCAGCGTATACGCAGCGCACAGGATGACAGTTTGGCTCAGCAGCGAAAAAGAAAATCATGAGTTATCTAGCCGTGGCTATAGGTGGCGCTCTCGGTGCTTGTGCTCGTTACGGCTTGAGCCGCTTGCTGATGCAGGTGAGTTGGCCGTTGGCAACGCTGTGTGCGAATGTGCTGGGCAGTTTTCTCATCGGTATTCTGTTTATCCATATCGCAACACGCTTGGGCACCCAACATCCGGCGTGGCAGTTGTTGGGCATAGGTCTGCTCGGTGGCTTTACCACTTTTTCCAGTTTTTCCCTGGAAACACTACGTTTGATCGAGCAAGGTCGCGTAGGCATTGCCGCTAGCTATGTGTTGTCCAGCGTGGCCTTGTGTTTGCTCGCGGCGTACTTGGGCCTGATCTTAGGGCGGCGGCTGATGTAGAATTGCCGCCTTTTTACGCGGATTTCCTCATGCTGGAGCCAAAACTTCTACGCAACGACATCAATGCTGTGGCGCAAGCCTTGCTTAGGCGCAACATGCAGCTGGATGTTGCTACCTACCAAGACTTGGAAGATCGGCGCAAAGCCTTGCAGGTCAAAACAGAAGAACTGCAGTCGCAAAGGAATACGCGTTCTAAAGGCATTGGCAAGCTAAAGGCCGCGGGCGAAGACATCAATCCATTGCGCGAAGAAATGAACGCGCTGGGCGAACAGCTGGATGCACTCAAGCAGGAACTGGATGAGGTGCAAGTTCAGGTGCGTGATTGGAGTTTGGGTATTCCCAATGTGCCCGCCGAAGATGTGCCCGCCGGTACCGATGAAAGTGACAACGTAGAAATCAGCCGCTGGGGTGAGCCGCGTGAGATCGCCAATGCGCGTGACCACGTTGATCTGGGCGAAGCCTTGCAGGGCATGGATTTCGAAGCTGCGGTGACGATCACAGGTTCACGTTTTGTGGTTTTACGTGGTCAGATCGCGCGTTTGCAACGTGCCTTGGTGCAGTTCATGTTGGATGTGCACACCGAACAGCATGGCTATCAAGAAGTGTATGTGCCCTTCATCGTGAATCGTGAAAGCTTGCAGGGCACGGGGCAACTGCCCAAATTCGAAGACGATTTGTTTGCCTTGGGTGACCGCGATTGGTACCTGGCACCGACAGCAGAAGTGCCGGTGACCAATTTGGTACGCGACCGCATCTGTGAATTGGCTGAATTGCCGCTGAAGTTTGTGGCGCATACCCCGTGCTTTCGTGCTGAAGCGGGGTCCTATGGCCGCGATACTCGCGGCATGATTCGTCAGCATCAATTCGAAAAAGTGGAATTGGTCCAGATCGTGCACCCAGATCAGTCCTGGAATGCATTGGAGCAATTGACCAGTGATGCAGAAACCATACTCCAGCTTTTGGAATTGCCGTATCGCAAGGTCAAATTGTGCGGCGGGGATCTGGGCTTTTCTGCCGCGAAAACCTACGACTTGGAAGTGTGGTTGCCATCGCAAGAGTGCTATCGCGAGATCTCATCTTGCAGTAACTTCCTCGACTTCCAAGCGCGCCGATTGCAGGCCCGCTGGCGTGGTCCGGAAATGAAGAAGCCCGAGCTGGTGCATACCGTCAATGGTTCCGGTTTGGCCGTGGGCCGCACTTTGCTCGCGCTGCTGGAAAATGGCCAGCAAACCGATGGCAGTATTCGCTTGCCTGAAGCGCTAAAGCCGTATTGGAAAGGGCCGTTAGAGTTGAACGCGCCCGCGAGCTAAGGTTCTTTTAATGCGCTGATGGAGCAGAGGCATTGCGCTTCATCAGCGTATTAGCAGTCCGACTGTTTGATCCAAGCTCGCACGGTTTGATTGGGTGCAATGTGCTGTCCTGCAGGGACGCGCAGTATCGCCTGGGTCTGTGCCAGGTTGCTGTTCATGTGCGAGGCTTGGTGCGACAGTGTGGTGGCCAAGAGTTGTCCGCGCTTGACCCGCAAGCTGGCGCGCAACAGACGTTCACGGCGCAGGTCGCCGTGTATCTCGTGTTCACTTATTACCTCAACGCATTGCGGAAGGGCACGCGCTTGCAAGGCATGCAAGAGATGGCGGGCGTGAACCATGGCCGCGACATAAACCGAAGCTGGGTTGCCGGGTAGAATCATCACCTGTTTGCCCTCGGTACTGAGGCCATAACTGATTGGCTTGCCAGGCTTTTGCGCCACTTTCCAGAATATTTCCTGCACGCCGCAGTCTTGCGCGGCAACGCGGCTGTGGTCATGGTCGCCCACCGATGCACCTCCGGTGACGAACAAGACGTCGCAGTTTGTCAGCGCGATGTTCATCGTATTCGCCAGTTGTTCGCGATCATCACGGCAACGGGTAATAAGGCTTAGATCAGCATCCATTTCACTGATGAAATGCCGCAAAAAAGTGCCGTTGCAGTCGAAAACTTGGGCTTCATCGCGTGCCTGGCCGGGTTCTGTCAATTCATTGCCGGTCACTATCACGGCTACCCTGGTCTTGCGGCGGCAGGCAACAGCGCCATGTCCGGCATTGGCCGCGATGCTCAGACTTTGCGCGTCCAAGCGCTTGCCCGCGTTGAGTACAACGTGGCCGCTACGCAATTCTTCGCCCTGTTCGCGAATATGTTGGCTTTCGTTGATGGCCTGTTGGAACACCACGTTTTCGCCCTGACGCAGGACATTTTCCTGGATTTCGATGGTATCCGCACCTGGCGGTACCGGGGCGCCGGTAAAGATGCGCGCGCAATGTCCTGGTGGTAACGGTCTCGAGGCGCTGCCTGCAGCAGCTTCCTGATGAATTGGGAGAGTAACTGGGGCATCTGTGCTCGCGGATGCCAAATCGCGGCTATGGACGGCATAGCCATCCATAGCGCTTTGTCGCATAGGTGGTAAATCCAAACGGCTGCGCAATTTTTGCGCCAAGCTGCGCCCCAAAGCTTGCGACAAAGGTACGCTTTCCACCGTTTTCAGTGCGTGTAGCTGGCGGTAATAGCTCAAGGCATGATCGAGTGTGATCAAGCTTCTTTTCTCGGTCGATTGATCACGCCTATGGCGTGAACTACCCCGGCGAGCACCGCATGCCAGCTTTCTTCAACGCCGCCGCGACTGCCGGGCAAGCTCATGAGCAAGGACTTTCCCGTCACGCCGGCAACACCGCGCGAGATGAGCGCCAGTGGCGTGCGTTGTTGGCCAAATTGACGAGCAGCTTCCATGATGCCGGGAATCGGTTTTTCTATTAGTTCTTGCATCAATTCGGCACAGCAGTCATCGAAGGACAGGCCGGTGCCGCCGACGCTGGCGATCAAGGCCGGTTGCTGAGCCAGCGCATCTTGTATCGCACCTCGAATGCTGCCCGTATCGGGTTCGATTTGTCGTCGTTGTATCGGGTCGAAACCAGCCTCGCCAAGTGCGGCTGCCAACCAATCTGCTGCTGCGTCAGGTTTACCACCGCTAGCGATGTCGCTGGATACAGTAATGATCCAAGCGGGTCGCGGCGTGTGCAATCGTCTTTTGTGGTCGGATTTTCCGCCGGTTTTTTCCAACAGCTTGGTGCCTTCTATGCTCAGATTCATACCGGCATGGGGTTTGAGCATGTCGTAAACCGTGAGTGCAGCAATGCTGGCACCGGTGAGGGCTTCCATCTCAACCCCGGTAGGTCCGATGGTGGCGACACAAGTTTCTATGCGCAGGGCGCTGTCCCGCAATTCAAATTCAACGGAGCTGTGTTGCAAAGGGATAGGGTGGCAATGCGGCAACAATTCCCAACAACGCTTAATCGCCATCATGCCGGCTATACGTGCGGCTTCACGCACATCGCCCTTGTCGATGGTGCCGTCCAGCACCATTTGTGCACAATCTGCGGGCATGTGTACCCAGGCTTCAGCGCGTGCTTGGCGATGGGTATTGGGCTTGTCACTGATGTTTCTCACAGGGCTTGTTCCAGGCTGGTGCCGTCTAAGTATTGGGCGTTGCCATCGGTGTAGAACTCTTGCTTAAAAATTGGCACGCGTTTCTTTAATGCTTCTATCGCCCAGCGTGAGGCTTGATAGGCGGCGTCACGGTGCGCGGAGTGCACCGCGATGGCAACGCTCACTTCGCCGAGTTTGAGCGGACCTAATCGATGAAGGATTTGGCAACTAGTAATGGCGAATTGCTCTTCCGCCTCTTGGCACATAGCCGCTAAGGCTTTTTCCGCCAAGGCTTCGTGTGCGGTATAGCGCATCCCCGAAACCGGCTTACCTGCGTTTTGTTCTCGCACTACGCCGGTGAATAAAATGCTGGCACCGCTAGCGTGGCTGGGCGCAGTGAGCGTATTGAGATCAATTGCTTGCTGGCATAGATGTTTCATTAGCCACCGCTCACCGGTGGAATGAGTGCTACTTCGTCACCGGCGGAGATGAGGTCATCTTTCGCCAAGATACGTTCACCAACAGCACAGGCGATGCGCCCTGTCCAGGGTCTTAGCCCGGTAAAGGCTTGAGTCAGTTCGGTGACCAAATCTTTGGCTGTATTCCCAGTTAAATCAAAGTTTTGTGGGGCATTTCCCAGCACTTCAATTAAGGGGCCGTAAGGATGCAAGATGATGTTCATAGTTGAATTGTAGCGCTGCAGAGAGCAGGGCGAGTGTGACTTATCCGCCCAGGTGATACATGCGGACTTCACGCTCGGCATATCCCGGCTCTGCGATATAACCGCGAGGCTTGCGTAACACCGCCTGCTGGATCACATCAATAAGTTGGGTATCTTCAGTTATGCCACGGAGTAAGGTGCCTTCTTTGCCAAATAAACAGGTATACAAGCGCCCATCTGCGGTAACACGTAGGCGGTCACATTGTTGGCAAAACGGTTGGCTTACGGTGGCGATAATGCCAAATTGTTGGCCGTTATCCAGTACATACCGGCGTGCCGGTGCACCGTCGATCGGTAACGCAGTCACGCTGTGATAGGCCGATACGCATTCGATTATTTCACTGCTTTCAATGACCCGCTCTGGGGTCCACATGGCCTCATCGTCCAAGGGCATGAACTCAATGAAACGCAGTTCCAAATTATGTTGTTGGGAAAATTCCAACAACGGCATGATCTGGTCGCCGTTGTAATCCCGAATGATGACGCAATTGAGTTTCACCTTAAGTCCAGCATCCTGTGCGCTTTGTATGCCGGTTAAAACGTCTGCAGGGCCGTAGCGACCGCGACTCAAGCGCTGAAATTCTTCGGGGTTCAGTGAGTCCAGCGAGATGTTGATATCGTCCAAGCCAGCTTCGCGCAGGTCTTTTGCGAAATGAGCCAAGCGCGCTGCATTGCTGGTCATCGACAAGCGCCGTAAACCCGCGGCACGCAGCTCATTGAGACGTTGAACGATAGCGACCACATCGCGGCGCAACAGAGGCTCTCCACCAGTGAGCCGTATATTGCGAATTCCCAACTCGCGCACAAAGACGTCGGCGATACGAAAGAGCTGGTCACTGGGCAGCAGAGAGCTGGCGGGCATCCAGCGCGGTTTTTCTGGCATGCAATAAGGGCAGCGAAAATTACAGCGATCGGTCAGCGATAAGCGTAATTTTCGATGGCTGCGGCCGTAACTGTCGCTGGCTGCGTTCATACGGTGCTCAACGGTGTATTGCGTGTACTGCGGCGTTGGCGCTGAGCTTTGCGGCGTTCACCGGGTGTGTTGATGCTCCAAATTGCACCGGCCACATCAATTGTGACGGGCTGTTGGCGCAGTTCACGACACGCGTTTCCCGCTGAGCGGCCACCTGCGGCGTGGAAAGCTTGCAGCTCGTGCCTGCGCTGGCGGGCGATCAATTGATGCAGATAGTAATGGTTACCATGGTTTTCCACATAGCCACCATGGCGGCTGCGCCGCGCCAGTTGTCGACTCAGGTGTTGGGGTACGACGACACCATCTATTGGTAGGCACAAACACCACGCTTTGCGGCTGCGCTTAAGGCCTGCGAGCAAACCGCCTACAGGTCCTGCGTAGGCCTTGGCATCACGGGTGTGTTCAACGCCTGAGGGCAAGCTGATGGCTTGCCGTGCCTGGCTGCGGACCACGATGATTTGGCTCACCTGGGGCTTCAGCTGTGCGCACAGCCGTTGGATGAGGCTTTGACCGCGCCAGGTTAGGCGTGCTTTATCGTAGCCCCCCATGCGCGCACCGCGCCCGCCGGCCAAAATGATGGCGCTGGTCGCGGCGGCCGAAGGAGGGCGCATGGCTCAGATGCCGCCTTTAATAATACCGGCTTGACTAAGCGTAGGGCTGCTGCGAGTGGGCTGGTAGGCTGTGGAAAAAGTGCTCAGCGCCTGCATCAAACTGGCATCGTCTAAGTTGCCGGGAAATTCGAATTGATCGAAGCCGCAGCGCGCCATGTAAAACAGCTGATCATGCAGCACATCGCCGCACGCACGAATACTCCCCTGATAATTCAGGCGCTCGCGCAGCAAGCGTGCTTGGCTGTAGGCTCGACCATCCGTGAAGGCTGGAAAATCCAGAGCTATTAAGTCGGCTTTCAGCAAGGATTCCGCGTGCTCCAAAACATCGACGTTGTTGTCGAGGTAAACGCCGACCTGACCAGCATGTGCATTTAGCATTTCTGTTTGGCTGTCCCAACGCGCTAGGCTGACAATGAGGTCGCCGCTGCTAGGCAGCGCGGCGTCATCGTCCATGGTTTGCCAATTGTCCGCCAAGCGTCGGCCTTGCAGCGTCAATAACTCAGCCATACACGGCCTCCTTGAAAGGTGTGACACCCACGCGCAGATAAGTGTCCATGAAGTTTTCTTCGCCTTCGCGCTGCTTTACATACACGTCGAGTAGCGTCATGACCGCATCAACGACACCGTCTCGTGCAATCGCAGCGCCTAAACGGTCGCCTAAACGAGCATCGTTGCGTGATGAGCCCCCCAGCGTTAGCTGATACCACTCGTCGCCTTTTTTATCGACACCGAGTATGCCGATGTTGCCAACACTGTGATGGCCACAGCCGTTCATGCATCCCGACATGTTCAAGCGTAGATCGCCTAGGTCTTGCAGGTAATCCAAATCTTCAAAACGCTCATTAAGCTCCAGGGCAACACCCAGGGAACCGGCGTTGGCTAGGGCGCAGTAGTCCAGCCCTGGGCAACAAATCATGTCGGTGAATTTGTCTATATTCGGCGTGGCCAGTTCAGCCGCATCCAGTTGTTGCCACACATTGTATAGCTGGTCGTCTTGCACATCGGTGAGCACGAGGTTTTGCTCGTGCATTACGCGAATTTCACTGGCGCTAAAGTCATCCGCCAGCTTTGCTACCAAATCCATTTGTTGATGCGAGCAGTCACCCGGAACTTCAGCAGGTGCTTTGAGCGAGATAACAACGGCGTGGTAGCCGGCTTGCTTGTGTGCACGCAAATTATTTTTGGCCCACAGGGCAAAGCGTGCGTCATTGCTTTTGGCTTGTTCGAACGCTTGGCTATCAACAGTATCGGCATAACTGGGGCTGGTAAACCAAGTGCGTGCTTCGGCCATTTGCTCGGCGTTGAGGGTCAATTCCCCATCTTTTAGCGAAGCCCATTCTTTTTCCACCATTGCGGTAAAGGCTTCGGCCCCGGTTTCCCGCAGCAGAATTTTAATGCGCGCTTTGTATTTGTTGTCACGGCGGCCTAAGCGGTTATACACGCGCAATATGGCTTCTTGATAAGACAGCAGATGCTGCCAGGGCAGTGCTTCGCGAATTAAGGTGCCTATGACGGGTGTACGTCCTAGGCCGCCACCCACGATGACGTCAAAGCTGGTTTCGCCATTGGCGTCGTGGCGTAGATGCAAACCAATGTCGTGGACCCGCGTGGCCGCGCGGTCTTTGGCTGACGCAGAAACCGCAATTTTGAATTTGCGTGGCAGGAATGCGAATTCAGGATGAAAGGTAGACCATTGGCGGATGATTTCGCACCAGGGGCGTGGATCTTCAATTTCATCTGCGGCGACACCGGCCAAGGCGTCGGTGGTGGTGTTACGTATACAGTTGCCGCTGGTTTGGATCGCGTGCATTTGCACTTCTGCTAACTCGGCCAGAATCTCTGGCACTTCTTCGAGTTTGGGCCAATTCAGCTGCAAATTGGTACGCGTGGTGAAATGGCCGAATCCGCGGTCATAGCGGCGGGTAATATCGGCCAATTTGCGTAACTGCGTGCTGGAAAGCGTCCCATATGGGATAGCAATGCGCAGCATCGGCGCAAAACGCTGCACGTAAAGACCATTTTGTAGGCGCAATGGCAGGTATTGTTGTTCGCTGAGTTGACCGGCGAGAAAACGCTTGGTCTGGTCGCGAAACTGCTCTACGCGTTGATTGACCAGGGTTTGATCAAGTTCAGAATACTGATACATGGCGATGACTCGCAACAGCCGTCTATGGCGGGAAATTTACTGGGGCGCGAAGGATAGCAGTGCAGGCTTATGCCATCAAGGTGAAATTAACTGTATTCATATAACTTTTTCGGCAAAAGTGTTTGTAAAACCAGCAACGCGTGTTGAGTTGCC
>JBPOFU010000057.1:0-17337 GCA_051252075.1 Oceanococcus sp.
GGTTTTGGCAGTTTTGGTTGTTAATGGCAGCCAAGTACAAAACCGTATATTTGAACTGAGTGAACCAGTCTCGGCTGATAAGTTAGCTCAAGCGGCCAGTTTTCTGAACGAGCGATACGCCGGACGTGATTTATTGTCCCTGCGAGAATTACTCAACGGCGAAGTGCGCGAGCGTTGGGAGCAGGTTGATAAAGTTATGCGTCAAGTGGCCGAATTTGCCGAGCAAGTGGTCAATCCAGGGAGTCGCAATAAACTGGCTGTCGCGGGGCGTGGAAATTTGCTGTCGGCGGACAAGCTGTTGGATGTGCAATACCTGCGAGGCATTTTCGAAGCATTGGATCAAAAGCGAGAAATTCTCGGTTTGCTGGACCAGTGTTTGGATGCCAGTGGCATACGCATATATATCGGCCGCGAAGCTGGCTACGACATTCTGGATAATTGCAGTCTTATTACCGCGCCCTATCAGGTGGATGGCGAGTTTGCCGGTGTGCTTGGGGTGATAGGTCCCCAGCGCATGAATTATGGACGCATGATCACCCTTGTGGATGCAACCGCGAATGCGATGGCTCGGGCTTTGGATAGCGGAAGCTGATAGCGGGCATAGTCGTTAACGCAAGCTCGGCACAGCCTTGCCCTTGAAACTCCCTTTGGCATCCCCAAATAAGCGCCAACGCTTACACCATGGAGCCTTGCGTGCAGGACGAGCCGAACGCCAAGCCGGAACAGCCGGCAGACCAAATAGAACCCAAACAGACCGCAGCCGCTGAGGAAAAAACAGAGGCCAGCGGACAAACCGATCAGCCGGGTGACAACGATATCGATAGTCTAAAAGCACGATTGGCCGAAGCAGAAGCCAAATCAGCAGAAAATTGGGAACGCTGCTTACGGGCCACCGCGGAACAGGACAATATTCGCAAACGAGCGGAGCGAGAAGTGGCCGCGGCACGTCGTTTTGCTTTGGAAAAGTTTGCTCAGGATTTGCTCGGCGTAGCTGACAGCCTGGAATTAGGACTGAAAGCGGCACAAGATGCCGGTGCAGACGAAAAGCAAATCGAAGGCGCCCAAATCACCAGCAAAATGCTGGCAGACGTATTAAAGCGTCATGGCGTTGAGGTAATTGATCCTCAAGGCGAAAATTTCGATCCTGAAAAACACGAGGCGATGGCCGCTGTTCCGAACGCAGATGTTGCGCCGAATACCGTGTTGGATGTTATGCAAAAAGGCTACAGCCTGAATGAACGCGTGCTGCGTCCGGCGATGGTCGCCGTGTCTCGAGCTGTTCCCAGCGGCGAAGGTGCTTGAAAGCGCTCTTAACGACCCCATTTTCCAGCCAATAAACAAATTTGTGCAGACCCAAAAGGGTTTGCTTTACGGAGTAGAGTAATCATGGCAAAAACAATTGGAATCGACCTCGGCACCACCAACTCGTGTGTTGCTGTATTGGACGGCGACACCCGCAAGGTCATCGAAAACAGTGAAGGCGAGCGCACCACGCCTTCCGTTGTGGCTTTTGGCGCCGATGGTGAAATTTTGGTCGGCCGTCCGGCTAAACGGCAAGCCGTCACCAACCCGCAGAACACTTTATTTGCAATCAAACGTTTGATTGGTCGTCGCTTTGATGATGATGTCGTACAAAAAGACATCAAAATGGTGCCTTACACCATTGCCAAAGCTGACAATGGCGATGCGTGGGTAGAAGTGAATGGTGAAAAGCATTCACCACAAGCGATTTCTGCTCACATTTTGACCAAGATGAAGCAAACCGCCGAGGATTTCCTGGGCGAAAAAGTTGATTCCGCAGTCATCACCGTGCCGGCTTACTTCAACGATTCCCAGCGTCAAGCAACCAAAGATGCAGGAAAAATTGCTGGTTTGGATGTTAAACGCATCATTAACGAACCAACTGCTGCCGCTTTGGCCTACGGCCTGGATAAAGAAAAAGGCGACAAAACAATCGCTGTTTACGATTTAGGTGGTGGCACGTTTGACGTCTCCATTATCGAAATCGCAGATGTAGATGGTGAAACACAGTTTGAAGTGTTGGCCACTAACGGCGACACCTTCTTAGGTGGGGAAGATTTTGACCTGCGTGTTATTGAATATATCGCTGATGAATTCAAAAAAGAGCAGGGTGTCGACCTCAAGGGCGATCCTCTGGCTATGCAGCGTTTGAAAGAAGCCGGTGAGAAAGCGAAAATCGAGTTGTCCTCGACACAGCAAACCGAAATCAATCTGCCTTACATCACTGCAGACGCGTCCGGTCCTAAGCATCTGACTATGAAGCTGTCTCGTGCCAAGCTGGAATCTTTGGTTGCCGATCTGATTGAGCGCACCGTGGCACCTTGCAAGCTTGCGTTAAAAGACGCCGGTTTGACTGCCGCTGAAGTGGATGAAGTGATTTTGGTCGGCGGTCAAATCCGCATGCCGAAAGTGCAAGAAGCGGTGAAAAACTTCTTCGGTAAGGAACCACGTAAAGACGTGAATCCTGATGAAGCTGTGGCCGTGGGTGCTGCAGTGCAGGGCGCCGTGCTTTCCGGTGACGTGAAAGATGTCTTGTTGCTGGATGTCACGCCTCTGTCCTTGGGTATTGAAACCATGGGTGGTCGTATGACCAAATTGATAGAGAAAAACACCACTATTCCGACGCGTAAATCGGAAACCTTTACCACCGCGGATGATAATCAGTCTGCGGTTACTGTGAAGGTGTATCAGGGCGAGCGTGAGCAGGCTTCAGCCAACAAGAGTTTGGGTGAATTCAATTTGGAAGGTATTCCACCAGCACAACGTGGCACCCCTCAGATTGAGGTGACTTTTGATATCGATGCCAACGGCATTTTGCATGTGAATGCGAAAGACAAGGCCACCAATAAAGAACAGTCCATCACTATCAAATCATCCAGCGGCTTGTCGGATGAAGAAATCGAAAAAATGGTGAAAGACGCGGAAGAGCATGCTGAAGATGATCGTAAATTCCGCGAGCTGATTGAGATTCGCAACCAAGGCGAAGGCTTGGCCCACGGTGTAGAGAAATCTTTGGAAGATCTTGGCGACAAAGTGTCGGAAGAAGAAAAAACCTCGATCCAGGCCGCCATTGAAGCTTTGAAAGAAGTGCTCAAAGGTGACGACAATGAAGCCATCGAAGAGAAGACCAAAGCTTTGGCTGAAGCGTCTAGCAAATTGGCCGAGCAGGCGTATGCCGAGCAAGCCGGTGAGCAAGCAGCTGATCCAGCTGCCGCCGCTGCGCAAGACGATGTCGTAGATGCCGAGTTTGAAGAAGTAAAAGACGACGATAAAAAGTAAGCCGCATAGCGGAATACGCTTTCCGTGAGGCGTGATGTACCAAGCGTGGGGAATGGCTTAAACCGTTTCCCGCGCTTTCGTGCTTTTGCCTCTCACGATTTACAGCTATTAGCACAGAGTTCATGAGCAAACGCGATTATTACAAAGTACTCGGTGTCGCCAAGGATGCCTCGGCCGCCGAAATTAAGAAGGCTTACCGCCGTTTGGCGATGAAGCATCATCCGGATCGTAATCCCGGTGATGCCAAATCAGAAGAGGCGTTTAAAGAAGCTTCGGAAGCTTACGAGGTCTTGGCAGACCAAGAAAAGCGCGCAACCTATGACCGTTATGGTCACGAGGGGCTAAAAGGCGCGGGTGGCGGTGCGGGAGCCGGCTTTGGAGATGTCTTTGGCGACATTTTCTCTGACATTTTCGGAGCGAGTGGCCGAGGTGGGCCCAGCGGAGCAAGACGTGGTGCTGATTTGCGCTACAACTTAAACGTCACGCTAGAAGATGCCGCTTTTGGCAAAGAAGTCACCATACAAATCCCACGCTGGGACGAATGTTCGCCTTGTCATGGCAGTGGTGCCAAGCCGGGTACCAAGCCACAAACTTGTGGTACTTGTCATGGTGCAGGTCAGGTCCGTATGCAGCAGGGATTTTTCTCTGTGCAGCAAACCTGCCCGCAGTGCCGTGGGCGAGGCGAGTTGATTACGGAATACTGTTCCGATTGTGGTGGTGACGGTCGTCAGCGCAGCGAAAAATCGCTCAAGGTGAATATCCCCGCTGGTGTTGATACCGGTGATCGCATACGCCTGAATGGTGAAGGCGAATCCGGTGAAATGGGTGGTCCATCGGGTGATTTGTACGTGCAAATGGAGATCGAACCGCATCGCTTCTTTACCCGTGATGGCAGTGATTTGATCTGCAAGGTACCGATTGATTTTGCTACAGCTGCATTGGGTGGCGAACTGGAAGTGCCGACTCTGAGTGGCAAGGCGAAGCTGACCATTCCGCCGGAAACGCAAAGCCACAAGGTGTTTCGTTTGCGCGGTAAAGGTGTCAAGTCTGTGCGTGGCGGCCCGGTCGGTGATTTGCTATGCCAGATAACAGTGGAAACACCCGTTAAACTTAACAAGAAGCAGAAAGTCCTGCTGGAAGAGTTTCAGGCCTCACTAAAAGGTGGCGGTGAGAAACACAATCCACAATCCAAATCCTGGCTGGATAAGGCCAAGGATTTTTTGGAAACCCAATTTTCTTGAGATTGAAATGAGCACAACTTGGCGTGTTTGTGTACACGGTGCCGCTGGCCGTATGGGTCGCAGCGTAATCCAGGCACTCAGCGAAAGAGATGATCTAACGCTTGCTGCTGCGACCGAACCTTCCGGTTCCAGTTTGATCGGCAGTGATGCCGGGGAATTGGCTGGGCTTGGGCATTTGGGCGTTGTGGTGACGGATGATTTGTCGGCTGCACTGGATTGCAGTGATGTGGTCATTGATTTCACGCGGCCTGCGGGAACCATGGCTTTAGTTGAGGCTTTGCAAGGTCGCACAGTGGCATTGATCACCGGGACAACTGGGCTAGAAGAAAGCGAGCAGGCGAAGTTGGTGGCACATGCGCGACAGGCTTGTGTTGTTCAAGCAGCCAATTTCAGCGTCGGTGTCAATGTGTGTGTAAAACTGACCGAAATGGCCGCGCGCATCATGGCGGACAGTTCCGACATTGAAATTATTGAAGCGCATCACAAGCACAAGGTCGATGCGCCTTCCGGAACGGCACTGCGTCTAGGGCAAGCGGTTTGTGATGCGACCGGTAAATCCCTGCAAACCGATGCGGTGAAAAGCCGTGACGGTAATATCGGTCCGCGACCTGAAGGTAGCATTGGTTTCTCCACAGTGCGAGGCGGTGACATCGTTGGCGAACACACAGTGATGTTCGCAGCGGAAGGCGAGCGTGTGGAAATCACCCACAAAGCCAGTTCCAGAATGAATTTCGCATCCGGCGCAGTGCGTGCGGCAGCTTGGCTGCAACAACAGCCGTCGGCCTTGTACGACATGACAGACGTATTGGGCCTGTAATGCCTGCATGGGATCAACAAGCGGTTGTGTCGCCTTGCATAAGCGTATGTGAGTTGAATGCAGACGAAGTTTGCCTAGGTTGTGGTCGTAGCCTGCAAGATATTGCGGATTGGTCGGCCGCTGATGACAAAGCACGCGCAGCTATTCTTGAGCAAGCGCGAAAGCGGCTAGAAAAATTCGAATCAATTAGAGATTTGGCACGGAGTGCAATATGAGTCGTCATCGTTCCCAACGCAGTGAATTTTCTTGGTTCAAACCGATCGATGTGCGCTGGGGAGATATGGATGCGCTAGGGCATGTTAATAACGCCCAATACTTTGTTTATACAGAGTCAGCGCGCATAAAATTTTTTGATGAGCTTTTTAAAGACGATGCCGCGTTTATGAATGGCCAGGGTCCCATCTTGGCCAGCATTGCCTGTAATTACCATGAGCAAGTGCATTATCCAGCGCTTTTGGACGTCGCAATGGGGTGTGAATCAATAGGCAACCGCAGCTTGGAAATCGTCTGTCCGATTTTTCTGCGCGATCAAGAGCAAGCGGTCGCAGATGTACGCGCCACGATAGTTTGGTTTGATTATGAGCAGCAGCGGCCGATCGGCGTGCCTCAACGACTGCGGGACTATTGGAAAAAATGATTGCAAGCAGTTCCGGCTAGGCAGGGCTAGTTTGGATGTCTGTTTGCGCGTTGAGTAAACACTTGGCGCAGTTGCCGCTCGCCACGTTTCAGCATCAGCTGAACATCCCAATTTAGAATTTTCCACTCACGCTGGGCAAAATTTTCCGAATCGATTGTGCTTAGCGGGTCGCCCAGTTGCTCCGTGAGTTTTTTCGCACGTTGCAAATAGTGGTCTTCACTACAGCTTTTACAGCTTTCTACTATGCGCGTCGCGTCACCGTTATTAGCGTAGTCAATCAGGAGCTCTACACTGCCGGTTGATTTCGGCCGCAATCGATCGCGTTGCAAGCTTAATTCAAGCGGCATCAGCGCGCCGCGCTCACGGTTCAGCTGTTTGCGAACCGTAGCTCTCGTGAGGCCTTGCAAAGCCAATTTGTGGCGCACGACGGGCAGGGTGAATTCATAGGAAGATACGTTAGCAAGCCAGCCGTTTTGTGCTTGGAAGACCAATATTGAGTTTCCATTGCGTTGCAGTTCGCAAACATCAATGGCAGCCCGATCAATCCGCTGCAGCTTGGTGTTGTGCAGTTTTATGTCCGCCCCCAGCGCCAAGGTATGTGTTGGAAGCCCCTTACAAACACTCTCAGCAAAAGGAAAATCTGAATATGAAGCGTCCAGCTCGATGGTGCGTACATAGGCCAGTGCCAAATCGGCTGGAGAGCGCTTGGCATTGATTTGGCACTGCATCCATTGTTTCGCACTTTGTTGATAGCCTGCTTCGAATGCTGAGGATATGTAGCCACAGCTATCTTCCTGTTCGGCCTCAGTCTCGAGTTGTCCTGAGTTCAGGCAGCGAGCAACTTCAATACCAGACAGCGGTAAGCCCTTTTGATAGGCGAGTTGGAAAAAACGGCAGGCCGCTTTTTCATAGCCTTGAGAGAATAAGCGCTGAGCCGTAGCATATTCAGGTAAGGCGCTACCGAATAGCTGGCCAATCTCAACCTGATCATCGATCAGTTCTTTGATGGCGTCGGTTTGTGTTCTTTGTGACTCGCCCAATACCGCGTAGGCGCGATAATCTCCAGCGCGAATAGCATGCTGTGCCAAGCTCAACGCTGCCTGTAAGTCGTTCTTTGACCATTGTTGTAGCGCACGAAGATAATGCGGCGATGTTATTGATCTCTCTGGTGTGACTTGTCGATAATGGCTTAATAGTCGCTTGGTTGCTGCAACATGATTGGAAAGCGCAGCCAGATGCAGGCGGTTGAGGCCATCCTTTGAATTGCCAGATCTCAGCGCACACAGGGCGGCTTGAAATTCAGCGGTTGTATTGAGAGTTCGGGATTTTTCATACCAGTGGCAAGCTGCAGTCCGATCAATGCTCCCGCCTTCGCCTAACCGCAACATTTCAGCGTATTGAAAGCGACCGAGCTTGCTGCCACGTTCTGCGGATAATTGGAGGTGTTCTCTGGCTTTTTGCAGGTTGCGCGAGGTGCCCCAACCGTTGCGATACATCACCCCAATAGCGGTGTGAAGATCGTTATCGCCCCATTCATAACGGTGCAATGCAGCTTTGAACGCCTGTTGGTATTTTTTCCGTTCAAACAAGCGCAATGTTTGATTGTGGCTAATGTCAGGAGGGAGCCGATCGCTTTCTGCGGTTTGTGCGCTTGCCGTGTTCGGCTGTGCGTAGAGAGCAAGTGCGACGCACAGCCCGATTACGCAATTCATTACGAAACATCTAGAAATCATGGGGCTACGCGTTAGCTGAGCTGACGAAATTCGGGGCTGTTTACCGATTTCAGCCACGCTTGCTCAAATTCATCTTTAAAGGTTTTCGCTTGCAACGAGTGTTGTGGGTTGAACATGGCGTACAGCGCGCTGGGACTTTCACGTTTTAGGAACGAATGCGTGTCGCCTATCCATAAATCTTGTTCAAAGCGATATTCACGCCGCGAGGGTTGATGGATTTCGAATTGGGACGAAAGGCGCCTGACCAGGGCGAGTAAGCGGTCTGCATTTCGTCGCGCAGGCCGAGGGTCGCTAATCAGGAGTCGCACACGCATACGCCGCCGCTCCAGTAAGCGGTACTTGAGTGTGTCGATCAATTCTTGGCTATTGAAAAGGCTGGGTTCTAAGGCAGCGCTGGCTATGTTCAGCTCACGTTCGGACTGCTCAATAATGGTTGTAGCCGCAGCGCGTAGTGCGGTGCGGCCTTCCAGTCGTTCATTGTCGGCTCTTTGGCTCAAAGCGACTCGGCTTGCGCCACAGCATTACCGATATAGCTGGCCGGCGTCATTGCTTTCAGGCGCAGTTTAGCGTCATCTGGAATGTCCAAGCTGTCGACAAAACTGGCCAATTGTTTTTCAGTAATTCTACGGCCACGAGTCAGGGCTTTGAGTTTTTCATAAGGTTGATCTACACCATAACGGCGCATCACAGTTTGTATAGGTTCCGCGAGAACTTCCCAGTTTGCATCCAAGTCAGCTTCCATCGCTGCGCCGTTGGCATCCAGCTTGCTGAGGCCTTTGGCTAGCGCTTGGAATGAGATCACCATATGGCCTATGCCGACGCCCAAGTTGCGTTGAACGGTGGAGTCGGTGAGGTCGCGCTGCCAGCGCGACAGAGGCAGTTTTTCGGCCAGATGACTGAGCAAGCCATTGGCAATACCCAAATTCCCTTCCGCGTTTTCGAAATCAATGGGATTCACTTTGTGCGGCATGGTGGACGAGCCGACTTCGCCTTCTATGGTGCGTTGTTTGAAATAGCCCAGTGATATGTAGCCCCAAATGTCACGGGATAAATCTATCAAGATGGTATTGATACGGATCAGCGCATGGAAGTATTCGGCCATGTAATCGTGAGGTTCGATTTGAGTGGTCGATGGATTCCAATGCAGGCCCAGACTGGTGACAACTTGTTCTCCTAGGCTTGGCCAGTCGATGTCTGGATAAGCGGAATAATGCGCATTGAAGTTGCCAACGGCACCATTGATTTTCCCCAAAATCTCTATATCTTCAAGTGCTTTACGTTGCCTTCTCAAGCGATGGACGAAGACAGCGATTTCTTTGCCCATGGTGGTAGGCGAAGCCGGTTGACCGTGGGTCCGCGCTAGTAAAGGCTGCTTCGCAAGTTGCTTCGCAATATCAGTAAGTTGAGCCAACATCTTGTCAATGTGCGGTAACAAGCAATCGCGGCGAGCCGCATTCAGCATTAAGGCATAGGCCAAATTATTGATGTCTTCCGAAGTGCATGCGAAATGTATAAATTCAATATTTTCAGCAATTTCAGTAATTGACTTAATCTTTTCCTTTAAGAAATACTCCACCGCTTTGACATCGTGGTTTGTGGTGTCTTCTATGGTTTTTACGCGCTGGGCGTCTTCCATGGTGAATTTGTCGAAGACATCGTCCAGCTTGCCGTTCGCTTCCGCTGGAATTGGGGCAACTTCGCGTATGCCATCGGTGGCGGCCAGCGTTTGTAACCAGCGAATTTCGACCAACACGCGGTGTTTAATAAGGCCGTATTCTGAAAAAATCTCGCGAAGTTCCCAGGTTTTATCGGCGTATCGGCCATCAATTGGAGAGAGAGCGGTAAGGGCGTTAAGGCGCATGCACATTCTTGGTGTAAAGTTTGGTCGCATATTCTAATCTATCGGCTTGAGTGCGGCATAAGCGCAGCGGAACCAAAGCTGTTGACGGCTCTCAAAGCCCCTCTATAAAAACTTAGGAAAGCTTGTGACTGAGCGCGGTTTGTATCGGCTAATGAATCTATGGGGCGCTGTCGTTTGTGCGGCCGCCATGGGCTTTGCCCTGTATCTGCAGCACGCAGATGGACTGGAACCGTGCTCTATGTGCGTCTTTCAGCGTGTGGCGATGATTGCTGCCGGCGTATTTTTCTTGGCCGCAGCGGTCCATGGCCCGCACACGAAGTGGCGATACATTTGGAGTGGCGGCGCAGTATTAGCGGCTTTGGCTGGCTTGGGAGTCGCGGCGCGTCATGTCTGGTTGCAATCCTTGCCGGCCGATCTAGTGCCTGCCTGCGGCCCTGCTTTGAATTATTTGCTGGACGTCATGCCGGTTTGGGAGGTGGTGCATTCCATCTTGCGGGGTGATGGCAACTGCGCCGTCATAGACTGGCAATTTTTGGGCCTAAGCCTGCCAGCTTGGACAGGCGTAGGCTTTTTCTTGCTGTTGGATTGGGCTTTGATGGCATTGCTGTTGCCCCGTCTGGTTGCTCGAGCGCAGGCGGCGAAAGCTGCCGCTTAAACATACTTAGCTGAGTGTAGTTTCTTGGCTTGTCTTATAAATAACGTGGATTGAATGTCTATCATGAGTTACGCAACCACTGATCTTTCCGACAAATACACCGATGTTGTGCAGATCGCTGATCCTATCTTTCGTGATTTTGGCGGCAACATTGATTTTTACGGTCCGGTTAAAACGCTGAAGCTGTTTGAAGACAATAGTTTGGTTCGAGCTAGCCTCGAGCAACCCGGAGGCGGGCGCGTGCTGGTTGTCGATGGCGGCGCGTCCATGCGTTGCGCTTTGGTTGGAGACCAACTGGGAGAGTTGGCGGTGAACAACGGCTGGGCTGGCATCTTGGTGTACGGCTGCATCCGGGATTCGGCTGTGATTGCAATGCAAGCTGTCGGGGTAAAGGCGATGAACACCCATCCGCGTAAAAGCTTAAAAAAAGGTGTGGGTGAAGAAGATTTAACGGTCAGCTTCGCGGGCGTGACGATCGCCCCTGGCGATTGGGTTTATGCGGATGCTGACGGCGTGGCTGTGAGCCGCGAGGAGCTGGCTCCGGCTTAGCGGCCAATAACGCGGCGAAGTGTTGCTGAACGTCGATGCCGCAGCTTTCACCGGGTTGGAGTTGATCCAGGGAAATTGGCCCGATCGCCGCACGTATAAGGCGCAAGGTAGGGAATCCAACGGCAGCGGTCATGCGCCGTACTTGCCGGTTGCGGCCTTCTTTAATGCAGAGTCTTAGCCAGCTAGTAGGGATCTCCCGTCGCTCTCGTATTGGAGGATCGCGTTCCCACAAGTTTGGTGCATCCATGCTTGAGGCCAGCGCCGGCGCTGTTATGCCATCTTTCAACTTCACGCCGGCCGCCAATGCGTTGATTGCGGCTTGAGTCATGGCACCTTCAACTTGAACCCAATAGGTTTTTTCGAGTTTGAAGCCGGGGGTGCTAATGCGGTGTTGCAGGCGACCATCATCGGTCAAAATGAGCAGGCCTTCGCTGTCGTAGTCAAGGCGTCCAGCAGGGTAAATATTTGGCGTCTGAATATAATCAGCTAATGTGCGTTTTTCGCCGCTGGGGCTGAATTGGCACATCACTTGGAAGGGTTTGCAAAAGGCGATTGTGGTCAAGGGAGCTGGTCGCAAGGTTGCACGTGGAACATAAGAAAATGACACAAACGGCCAAGATTTTTCTTGAATTCGGCTGTGGCCAGTAGTGGGTAGATTAATTTGCCCACTTTATCGCTAAGGGGCAAGCGAGTGGCGGCGGGTTTGGGCAAGAAAAAGCCCGCAAGTAGCGGGCTTTCGGTTGGGCTATATTGACATCGATCTGCTATGAGCTGGCAGCTTGTGCGCTGAACTGCTGCAAGATGCCATTCAGTGTTGCGCTAGGACGCATAACGGTATCCATTTTTTCAGTATCGGGGTGGAAATAACCGCCGATGTCCACAGCTTTGCCTTGTACTTGTGCCATTTCACGCACGATGGTTTCTTCATTTTCCTGCAAAGCATCAGCGAAGGGTTGGAATAGCGTTTTGAGTTCGCTGTCTTCGTCTTGTGCTACAAGTTCCTGCGCCCAATACAAGGCGAGGTAGAACTGACTGCCGCGATTGTCGAGTTCGCCAGTTCTGCGGGAGGGGTTTTTGCCGTTGGCCAGCAGGGTGCCGGTAGCTGTATCCAGCGCATCCGCAAGCAGTTTAATGCGCTTGTTACCAGTTTTCCCGCTGAGATCGTCCAGGCTGGCTGCCAGGGCAAGGAATTCTCCCAAGGAATCCCAGCGCAGATGGTTTTCTTCAACCAGTTGCTGCACGTGTTTCGGTGCCGAGCCTCCGGCCCCGGTTTCATACAGGCCGCCGCCAGCCATTAGAGGCACGATGGACAGCATCTTGGCGCTGGTGCCGAGCTCCAGAATTGGGAATAGGTCGGTGAGGTAATCACGCAAAATGTTGCCGGTGACTGAAATCGTATCTTGCCCACGAACAACACGTTCTAAGGTGTAACGCATGGCGCGAACCTGCGACATGATTTGTATGTCCAGGCCTTCAGTGTCGTGATCCTGCAGATAGGTTTCGACCTTTTTGATGAGTTCATCTTCATGTGGGCGGTAAGGGTCTAGCCAGAACACCGCGGGCATTCCAGAAGCACGGGCGCGATTAACGGCCAGCTTGACCCAGTCACGGATCGGGGCGTCTTTGACTTGGCACATGCGCCAGATATCCCCGGCCTCCACGTGCTGAACCATCAATACTTCACCGCTGTCGATGTCGACGATACGTGCTTCACCAGCGTCTTCGACTTCGAATGTTTTGTCGTGTGAGCCGTATTCTTCGGCTTTCTGCGCCATCAGTCCCACGTTAGGCACAGTGCCCATGGTGGTGGGATCGAAATTGCCATTGGTTTTGCAGAAATTAATGATTTCTTGGTAAATGCGGGCGAAGGTACTTTCTGGAATGACCGCTTTGGTGTCTTTTGGTCGGCCATCGGCGCCCCACATTTTGCCGCCTACGCGAATCATAGCGGGCATGGAGGCATCCACGATGACGTCATTGGGCGCGTGCAGATTGGAGATGCCCTTGGCGGAATCTACCATCGCCAATTCAGGGCGGTGTTCATGGCATGCATGCAGATCTTGCATGATTTCTTCACGCAAGGAGCCGGGCAGCTGTTCTAGCTTTTTGTACAAATCAACGAGTCCGTTGTTGACGTTAACGCCCAGCTCATCCAGCCAAAACTTATGTTTTTTGAAGGCTTCCTTATAAAACACACGTACCGCATGACCGAACACGATGGGATGAGACACCTTCATCATGGTGGCTTTTACGTGCAGGGAGAACATGAGGCCGGTTTTCCGAGCGTCTTCCATTTGCTCTTCATAAAACTCG
The DNA here is from genome assembly GCA_051252075.1 of Oceanococcus sp. Classification (GTDB taxonomy): domain Bacteria; phylum Pseudomonadota; class Gammaproteobacteria; order Nevskiales; family Oceanococcaceae; genus Oceanococcus. The sequence continues at coordinate 13,107 of JBPOFU010000057.1, forward strand.
ATCAATGCCTTTTTGCTCATGTACATGCTGTCGATGACTTCGCCATCTTGCAGGGCCACCTCCGGCTTAAGTACGTGAGTTTCGCCGTCCTTGGTGAGCAGTTCCATTCGCACCTTGCGGGCTTTGTCCAGAGTCATGGCCTTTTCACCGTGGTAAAAATCGCCATGCCGCATGTGGGCAACATGGGTGCGAGAGGCCATGCTCCATTCCCCCATGGAGTGTGGGTTGTTGCGGGCGTAGTCTTTCACTGCATTGGGGGCTCTGCGATCAGAATTCCCTTCGCGTAGCACCGGGTTAACGGCACTACCCAAGACTTTGGAGTAGCGTTTTTGTATATCCAGATCTTCATCGCTTTGCGGGTCGGATGGATAATCAGGTATCGCATAACCTTGTTCTTGTAACTCTTTGATAGCACTAAATAACTGCTGAACAGCAGCGCTGATATTTGGTAGTTTTATGATGTTGGCGCCTGGGTCCTGCGTCATCTCGCCAAGTATGCCCAGATTGTCTGGTGTGCGTTGCTCTTCGGTGAGGTGCTCGGAAAAGCCGGCCAATATACGTGCTGCCAAAGAAATGTCGCTAGTTTCTACTTGGACGCCCGCAGGTGCGGAAAACGCACGCAATATGGGTAAAAATGCACTGGTCGCCAGCATGGGCGCTTCATCGGTCAGGGTATAGGTAATTGTGGGTTTTTTGTCACTCATGACCAGGGTCTCTTTTCTTTGTATTTGGGGCTCAATAAGCCTTTACACTTAAGGCACTTGTCCGTGTACTTTGCCAGATTCGCAGCTGTTTCGGGAGTCTGCCTTGCTTTGAGTTGCTGTGTAAAACGCCGTTATTGGATGGTTTCTAGCAGTTCTGTCGTTTTCTCTTCGACCAAGCTTGGATTGCCTCGGCTTTCCACGTTGAGTCGAATGACGGGCTCGGTGTTGCTGGCACGCAGGTTGAAGCGCCAGTTTGGGTATTCAATAGTTAAACCATCCAGGCGATCAATGCGTGTTGCATTGGCGGCGTAGCGTTGGGATATTTTTTCGATGGTTAGCTTGACATCAGCCACCGTGCGGTTGATTTCACCGCTGGATGGGTAGGCTGCGATGCGTTGCTTAACCAAGGAAGACAGCTGGGCCTGTTTTTGGCACATCAAGGCGGCGGTCATGAGCCAAGGGATGTTGCCGTTGTCGCAATATGAGAAATCACGGAAATAATGGTGTGCGCTCATTTCGCCACCATAAATCGCATTGCGTTCACGCATGATTTGCTTAATGAAGGAATGGCCGGTCCGCGCTTCTATGGCTTCACCACCGGCTTTTTCGACTATGTCGATGGTGTTCCAGGTCATGCGTACGTCGTGGACTATTTTGCTGCCAGGGGCGCTGGCTAAGAAAGCATCGGCTAGCAGGCCGACGATGTAATAGCCCTCGATAAATTCGCCGTTTTCGTCGAACAGGAAGCAGCGATCGAAATCGCCATCCCAGGCAACGCCAAAATCAGCGTTGTGTTCACGCACGGCCCCGGCGGTAACGGGGCGGTTCTCGGGAAGCAGTGGGTTGGGTATGCCGTTGGGAAAGCGCCCGTCTGGCTCATGTTGGATGCGAATGAATTCAAAGGGCAGGTGGGGCGCCAGTGCATCAATGATTGCACCCGCGGGGCCATTGCCTGAATTCACCACGATTTTCAGCGGTTTGAGCTGCGCATCCTTGAGGTAGCCGAGCAAATGTTCAATGTAGGCGGCGCGATGATCCAGCGGCGTGAGAGCAGGCGAGCCGGCCGGGCAGCAGCTGTCATCATTGATTACCAAGGCTTCAATTTCAGCAAGACCGGTTTCCGAGCCAATGGGGCGCGCATCTTCACGCACCAGTTTCATGCCGTTGTAGTCCATGGGGTTGTGGCTAGCGGTAGTCATGATGCCGCCGTCATAGCCGTAGTGAAAAGTCGAGAAATAGACTTCTTCGGTGCCGCATAAGCCTATGTCGTGCACTTCAACGCCTTGGCTTTGTAGGCCGAGTGCGAGCGCGTCGGACAGCTCTTTGCTGCTTAATCGCACATCTTGGCCTAGCACCACTTTTTTGGGTTTGATGATTTGTGCGTAGGCGCGACCTATGCGCCAGGCGATATCGACGTTGAGTTCGTCTCCCAGGCGGCCGCGTATGTCGTAGGCTTTAAATGCGGGCAGTCGTGTCACTGTGTGTCCTTGCTGTCGATGCCCATATCGGGCTTATTCAATGTGTATTTGCGGATCAAGCTGCGCAGTTGGTCATAACTCAAGTCTAACGCGCGAGCGGTGTCACCTTGATGAAATTGGTGGTCGCTTAGGCCCTGGCGTAGCAATTGCACTTCCAGGGCTTCCAGGTGTTCGCGCAGGTCATAAGGATAGCTTGGTGTCGCCGTTGCTGCGCTTGTGCTGCTTTTCCTTGCTTGGTGCTCAGGTCGCCAGGGTGAAGCAAACGGATCAAGTATGAGCTGGCGAATTGGTTTGCTGGGATTGTCGTGGCGATATAAGGAGCGTTCCACCACATTGCGTAACTCACGGACGTTGCCGGGCCAAGGGTGGCCCATCAGGCTGGCGCGGGCGCTCTGCGTGAAGCCTGCGAAGCTGTTGTGTCCGAGTTCTCCGGTCATGTCGAGGGCGAATTTTTCTGCCAACACCAATATGTCATCGCCACGAGCGCGTAATGGTGGCAGGGTTATGACATCGAAACTCAAGCGGTCTAGTAAATCTCCGCGGAAAGTTTTGGCTTGTACGGCGCTGGGCAGATCCACGTTGGTGGCGGCAATAATGCGCACTGACACTTTGCGGGTTTCGCTGGAGCCTAGGGGCTCGTACTCGCCATATTCAATGACCCGCAACAACTTTTCTTGCAGGCGTGGGCCCATGGTGGCGAGTTCATCTAAGAACAGGCTGCCACCATCGGCTGATTCAAAGCGTCCGGCGCGTTGCTTCTGGGCGCCGGTAAAGGCGCCGGGCACATAGCCAAACAGCTCGGAATCCAAGAGTTCGTCGCTCAGTGCGGCGCAATTCAACTTTATGAACGGCCCGTCCCAACGTGGTGACAGGTAATGCGCGCGCGCGGCGAACAATTCTTTGCCTGTGCCGCGTTCGCCGATGATGAGCGCTGGGCGATCCAGGTGGGCGAGGCGAGAGACAGCTTCGACTGCTTGCAGAAACGCATCTGATTCGCCTACCAGCTGTGGTGCTTTTGTGTCCATACGGTTAAAAATACCAAAATACGGTCATTAAAACCAAGTTATTTGGCATTTCGTCAAACGTGAATTCATCAAATGTATATAAAACAAAGGCTTATGGTTGGATTAAAAGTTGGCACGGCCTTTGATACATAACAGTCACCCAAGGATCAGGAGACTAACGATGTGGCATAAAATTTCAGCAGCTGTTCTTATTAGCAGCACTCTGGCAACCGGCCTCGCTCAAGCGCAAGACCCGCGCTTCCAAGATGCGGTCGACTCGATGAAAGCACAGTGGCAATCCGGTATTCCCGTTGCGGGTATTGCTGCTCTGGAATCGCTGCGTCCAGACACACAAATTCACAAGAGTGTGGAATTCACATTGGATCAAATCGTAGTTGCGCTGCCGCGCCTGATGGGTTCCACCACGCGTTCGCAATCAGACAACTTGTAATAGGAGAATCTCATGGGCGTTTATTCACGCTTATCAGACATTATCAACTCGAATGTATACGCCTTACTCGACAAGGCGGAGGATCCAGCCAAGCTGGTGCGCTTAATCATTCAGGAGATGGAAGACACGCTGGTTGAGGTGCGCTCGGCGTCTGTCAAAACCATCGCGCGGCAAAAAGAACTCAAACGTGAGCTCAAGCAAATCGATGCAGGTGTTGTTGAATGGCAGGCCAAAGCGGAATTGGCCTTGCGTAAAAATCGCGACGATTTGGCGCGCGGTGCTTTGCTCTATAAAAATCAGTTGCAGGAAAAACGTCAGTTGCTGGAAGAAGAGCAAGTGATTGCTCAAGAGCAAACGGATAAGTTGGATTCGGATATTCGCCAACTGAACGCCAAGCTGAAAGATGCAAAAGCACGTCAGCGCAGTTTGCTCATGCGCAAGGACAATGCGGGTAGCCGTTTGAAAGCCAAGCAGCAGGTCAATGATGCGCGTCTGGATGATGCTCGAATCAAATTTGAAGCATTTGAGCAACGCATTGAAGGCTTAGAAGCTCAAGTTGATGCTGAGGATTTAGGGCAAGAGCAGGACTTGGAT
>JBPOFU010000058.1:0-17334 GCA_051252075.1 Oceanococcus sp.
GATAGAGTGACCGCGCGTTGGAATGCATCGGGATTTAAACGATGACGCAGCATGGCGGCTGCAACGCGTGGCATGGTCAAACCTAGGGCCACTTCGTTGGCCGAAACTTTGTAATCACCTTCAGTGCCAATGACATAGTCGCAAGACAGCATCATGAACACACCCATCGCCAATACATGGCCGTTACAAGCGGCAATCACTGGAAATGGGAAGGCCAACAAGCGCGCGGTTAGGCTATAACCAGCGTGCAACATGCGAAGGGCGTTCAAACCACCACCCCTCATCACTTTGAGATCAAAGCCGGCAGAAAAGACCTCTTCACGCCCGGTCAAAATCACAATGGCTTGATCTGCCTCAGCGCGATCCAAAGCCTTATTAATCGCGGCAAACATGGCCGGAGATAGAGCATTGCGCTTGCCATCATCTAAGCGAATGGTCGCAATGCCATTCTCTAAGGAGTAGTCAACCAATGTTTCAGTCATGTTGCATCATCAAATAAAAGCGCAGAGCCTAACAAAGCGCTGATGGCAAAGGTAGCTAGAGCTTGATTGAAAACACCTCATTTAGGCCGTAGCGCCCACAAGATTCATCCAATTGTCGCAAAGCTGCCCCTTAGTACTGGCGCTGTCGACCACGGCGCAGGCCTTGCCGACTGCATCACCCAATTGACGCATGGCTTGCTTCCGCTGCGAGGAATCTGCCCAGTTTTTAAGCTTCGGTAAAGTACGCTGCAAACGCACTCGGCTACGTTGATAAAAAGCACCGGGGTTTTTAGCCAAGCTACGAAAGACCTGTTGCAGTACCTGGATGATCTCGCCCTCGGCACTAGGTTTAAGTTCTAACAATCGCCCCACGTGAGCCAAGCCCCACTGCGTGCGTGTGGCGGCACCCTGTGCTTGTTGCCAGCCTTGACGCGACCAGCTCAAAGCCGCTTCGTTGTTGCCCAGATCCCTTTCCAAGCCAGCCAAATAAGCCATGTAGTAATAAGGTGCAATTGACCGTTCGAGTTCTTGTTGGAAAATGTCACGTGCCTGTTCACTTAAACCCACACGATGCAACATATCCGCCGCACCGGGCATCATGGATTGGCGTTGCTGCGGGCTGAGCTCTTGTTGGCGTAGCCATTCGACGCGCTGAGCCAACCGTTCTTGTATTTCTTCGCTAGCCGCGGCCCCATGAGCCAGCGCCAAATCAGCCAGTCCATACAAGCTATTCAGCCTAGCTTTAAACGGCAAGCTCTCATTCGCCCACGTCTGCTCCATGACCTCGGCATAGCGCGTTGACAATTGCTTAAACTGTGCTTTGTCCCCAGCCGATGCCGCTATGAGCAAGCGCACGCCGTCATATTGCAATTCATCCAAGTTCAATTGCCAGCCCTGCTCATCTGCCAACAGTTCAGTGAGCAAAGATGACAGTTCGTTTTGCTCACGCGTTGTGAGTGCCTGTTCCTGCAGCACCCGGTACAAGGCGGCTAACAGGGCAAAACGTTGCGCCAGTTGTGCGTCAGGACAGTGCCCAGCCAGTTGTTGAAAAAACTGTTGCTTGTCCGAATCAGCCACGACGATGCCCTGATCGGCAGGCCAGCTGTACCAAGCCAGCATCTGCCAATCGTCTAGTGACAATGCTTCCACTTTATTCAAGGCCAATTTCGCCAGCTGCTGCACGGCTTTGCCGTTACGCTGAGTCAGCGCCAACACTTCGCGATATCGATGCAGGTCCATGCCACTGCTCAAGCGGGTCAGCTCTTCTCCAGCGGAATTGAACACAACCAACGTGGGATAGCCCATCGCAGAAAAATGCTCGCCCCAACGCTGAGCATCCTCCGAATCGCCATCCAAATACACGGCAACAAACTCACGGGTCTGCTGAATAAATTCTTGCTGCGTGAATACCGTGGACTTAATGACATTGCACGGCGGGCACCACACCGCGCCCCAATACATAAACACCGGCTTATTGGTGTCCTTAGCGAGAGCAAAAGCCTCGCTTACAGGACCGTCAAACCATGCAATACCGTCTTGCTTCACAACTTGCTTTTGCGGTTTTTCTACAGACTCATCGGCAATTTTAGATTCACTCGGGGAAGTACAGCCCAGCAATGCGAACGCAGTCAGGAGGAAGGCTGCGGATAGACCGGACCTTAAAATTTTCATGCGCTAACACCCCAATCCAGCAAGACCTTGCCGGACTGTCCGGACGCCATGATGTCAAAACCCTCAGCAAAGTCATCTATGGCAAATTCATGCGTAATCACCGGTTCTATATTCAGCCCCGATTCCAACATCGCGGTCATTTTGTACCAAGTTTCAAACATTTCTCGGCCGTAGATACCCTTGAGCGTCAAACCTTTGAACACCAGCTTTTCGTAGTCCACTGCTACCGGCTTATCTGGCAAGCCTAATTGGGCTACGCGGCCGCCGTGGTTCATTACCTGCAGCATTTGCGTCATGGCCTGTGCGTTGCCAGACATTTCCATGCCCACATCAAAACCCTCGCGCATACCAATATTCGCCATCACCTCGGCTAAATCCTGCTGCAATACGTTGACGACACAGTCGGCCCCCATACGATTCGCCAGTTCAAGCCGATACGGATTGACATCCGTCACCACGATATGACGTGCGCCCACGTGGCGGGCCACCGCAGCCGCCATCATGCCAATAGGGCCCGCACCGGTGATGAGGACATCCTCACCCACCAGATTAAACGCCAAGGCGGTGTGCACCGCATTGCCCAAAGGATCAAAGATCGCGGCCTGACGATCAGTTACCGCATCCGGCAAAGGGAAAACATTGCTCGCGGGTAAGCTTAAAAATTCCGCGAAGCTGCCTTGACGATTTACCCCAACCCCTACCGTATTGCGACACAAATGACGCGTACCCGCACGACAATTGCGGCAAAACCCGCACGTGATATGACCTTCACCAGACACCCGTTGCCCGACTTTTAAGCCGTCAACATGACTACCGATATCGGCAACTTCGCCGACAAACTCATGCCCGACGATCATCGGCACCGGTATGGTGTGCTGAGCCCATTCGTTCCAATCGTAAATGTGCATGTCCGTGCCACAAATGGCACTTTTTCGCACCCGAATCAGCACATCGTTGGGGCCAATTTCCGGCAGCGCTGCATCCACCATCCAGATGCCCTTTTCTGCCTTTGATTTCGACAATGCCTTCATTGGATGACCCCTAGTTCGCGACCAACCTTGGCAAAGGCCTGCAAAGCATAATCGAGCTGCTCACGACTTAAACCTGCGGACATCTGTGTGCGTATACGCGCTTGCCCTTGAGCCACCACCGGATAGGAAAAGCCAATCACGTAAACCCCATGTTGCAACAATTGATCAGCCATGCGACTGGCCAAGCCCGCATCACCGAGCATGACCGGCACGATGGGATGCTCTCCGGGCAACAAATCAAACCCCAACCCGGCCAGACCTTGGCGCCAATGGCTGGTGTTGTCCCGCAACTTGTCACGCAAGCGCTCATCTTGGCGACACAAACTTAGGGCTACGCTGGCTCCGGCCACCAAGGCCGGTGCCACACTGTTGGAAAACAGATACGGACGAGCACGATTCTTTAGCCATTCCACGATGCGTGCGTCGGCCGCGACAAATCCACCGGAAGCCCCGCCCAAGGCCTTGCCCAACGTGCCGGTGATTATGTCGATACGCCCTTCTACACCGCGAAATGCGGGACTCCCCCGACCTTGCTCACCAATAGCACCGTGGCCATGGGCATCATCGATCATCACCGCAGCGTCGTATCGTTCTGCCAGATCACAAATCTCATGCAGAGGGGCAATGGTCCCGTCCATGGAAAACACCCCGTCCGTCACGATCACACGCCGTCTAGCGCCCGAGGATGCCTTCAACTCTTGTTCCAGGGCCTGCATATCGCAATTGGGATAACGCCTGCGCTGCGCCTTGCACAGACGAATGCCGTCAATCAGGCTGGCATGATTGAGCGCATCCGAAATAATGGCATCATCCGGGCCCAACAACGCTTCAAAAACACCGCCATTGGCATCAAAGGCCGAAGGAAACAAAATCGCATCCGGCATACCCAACCACTCCGCGATCTGCGTTTCCAGTTGCCGATGTATATCTTGCGTACCACAGATAAAGCGCACCGAAGCCATGCCAAAACCGTGGCTATCCAAGGCCGCATGTGCCGCATTGATGATATCCGCTGAATCCGCCAAGCCCAGATAGTTATTGGCGCATAGATTCACCACTTGCGCGCCATCCGCCATACGGATTTGACCCGACTGAGGCGAGGCAATCAAGCGCTCGCGCTTGTACAAACCCTGCGCATGCAGTTCGGCGATATCCTCATCCAGATACTGCCAACGATCGTGAGAGTGGCCCACGTTAGTCCCCTGTAGTCGTATTTATTAAGGCCAAACGCCCCTTTTCTATGGGGGCTATTTTACTATGTAGAGCAAAGCCTTATCGCACGAGCATGGCACACGATCATTGGCACTGGTAAGGAGGGCTTGGGAGAGCGAGTTTGAATATCAAAAATATTTTGTATGGTCTTTGCTTAACATTGTGCTTATCCAGCACCGCGCTGCACGCTGAAGAAGATTGGGACGCCTTGTTTGGTGATGATGCGACTGATACTGAGGTAGTACCCGCAGCGGCGCCCCCCCCTACAAATACGCCTCGCCCCTCCCGCGCTGGTGCCCCTGTTGCCGTCATAGAATTACCGGAAAATCCTGCGCCTTCCGCGAGGCCGGCAAGCCAGCGCCGACAAATCGAAGAGATTATTGTCACCGCACAAAAAACCGAACAAAGCCTGCAAGATGTTCCCGTCTCAGTCAGTGCCGTCGATGCGGACAGCTTGCGTAAAGCCGGCATCATTGGCCCCGAAGGCATAGAAAACCAGGTGCCGAACTTGGAAATGGACGGCGATCCACAGGCCCCGTCTATCGGCATACGCGGCTTCAGCACAGACAGTTTCAATATCGGCCTGGAACCCTCGGTCGGGCTCATGATTGATCAATTGTTTATAGGCCGCACCGAGTTCATTCCTGATGGCCTGTTTGATTTGCAAGGCGTCGAGGTTTTACGCGGCCCACAAGGCACGCTGTTTGGCAAAAACACCATTGCTGGTGTGTTGATCTTTTCCACCGCACAGGCCAGCCAAGACGGTGATGGGCAATTGCTGCTGAGCGGTGGTGAACGCGGCATGTTGCGCGGAGAAGCTGGTACCAGCCTGAGTCTGACCGATAACGTCTCGGCCCGACTGGCACTTACTCATTGGCGCAATGATGGCGAAGTCGAAAATAGCTTTCTCAATCGCGGCGAATTGAGCACGGATCAAACCGCTGGGCGGGTAAAATTCAGCGCCGACGTTAGTGATCAACTGAACCTAAAACTCAACGCCCAGCTATCCAGCTCCAAACACGATTATCCGGGCTGGCAGTTGTATGACCTTGATTCCGATGCATTGGAGTATGCGCAGAGCAAACACGCCGCAACGGAAGACAATCCGTTGGATGGTCATACCGCTTTCGATCTACCCGCCTACGTTCACCGCGATTCTGATCTTGTGCACGGCATCGCAGAATATGACATGGGCGATTTTTGGGGCATGTCAGATGTGCTGTTCACCGCGGTGCTAGGACAGGCTGGTGTCGTCAATGACGTGCTCATGGATTTTGATGTGAGCGCAGCCGATTTGGTCGGAGTCAAAGCTGATTTTGAATACCAGCAGACCTCGTTGGAATTGCGCTTTAATGGCCGCGCCGACACACGCTGGGGTGATGGCTTGGAATTCGTAGGCGGCCTATTCGGTTTTGAATCGCAAATGGATATGTTAGTGGATGTCGCTGTCGGCTCCGATCTCACCGATTTTGCACTCACACCGGCTGGAGCAGAAGCACTGGGCGCGCCAAGCTTTCCAGGCGGCAGCAACCCGCTGGGCCTGATACTCAACGCTATCGCGATACCGGGCCCTGATTTCAACGATGGAGTAACCAACTACTTTTTACAAGACACCGTCAGTTATGCCTTATTCGGCCAAGCCACATGGTTCCTGAATCAGCAATGGGCAGCAATTATTGGGCTGCGCCTGGGTAGCGAAGAAAAAGATGCGCTAATACGAGTCGCACCGTATGGCCCAGGCTTCACTGGCGCCATATTGGAAGCCGACGATTTCGAAAGCCCGCTGGCCAGAGATGAATCCGAAGTGTCTCCTAAGCTGGGCATGCGCTATGAAATCACCGACAGCATCTCCACGTATGTCACTTGGACACGAGGTTTCAAAAGCGGTGGCTTTAATGCCATTAGCTTCCAAGATACCGGTGAGGGTTTGCAATTTGAACCTGAACAAGCCGACGCCTGGGAACTGGGCTTCAAAAGCCGTCTACTCGACAATAGTTTGTCGCTGAACGGTGCGGTGTATTACACCGACGTCAGCAATATGCAGGTGGTGAACTTTAACGGCGTTGGTTTTGATGTCTTCAATGCCGATGGTGCCGAGCTACAAGGCCTGGAACTCGATTTGAGTTGGCTACCGCCTATTCCCTGGCTCAGCATTGATGCCTCATTGGGTATTTCAAGCGCTGAATATCGCAGCTACCCCAATGGCCCAACAACAGCGGAACAAGACAACAACGGCGAAACTGAACAAGATTTGAGTGGCCGCACCTTACCGCGGGCACCGACCATGTCTGGCAGTTTTAGACCGACCATTTCTCTGCCGGTTGGCCGTTGGTTTGGGCACGACTTGGGAATACAAATTGGCTTGGATGCCAGCTATCGGGGAGAGCAATACTTGACCTTGGATTTAGATGAAAAATCACGTCAAGAAGCCTATTGGCTATACGGTGCTCGCCTCATTCTCGGCCCTCAACATGATGAGAGCTGGGCGCTCATACTCAATGGCAGCAATATCAGTAACACCAAAGCTTTGAATTTTGTCGCAGACCACAACCTGTATGCCAATTCCTATTTTGCCAATCAAATACCTGAACGCATGCTCAGTTTGTCACTGAGCATGCAGTGGTAACTCAATCGCCAAAGCGATAGCGGAGTTCCATGCCATAGGTACGACGACGTTCAGAAGTCACCATGTAAGCACCCGTGTCTAAAGGCACCGGTGCGCCAATGCCCGTGGTGATTTCATCGCTAAGATTTTTGCCTACCAGAGCAATACCCCAGCGATCATCAGGGGCACTCAAAGCCAGCCGAATATTGAACTTGGTATAGGCGTCCTGCAAACCGCGCGGATCCAAATCGCCAGAGACGAAATGCTCACTACGGAAATTCATATCAAGCGTCGCCCCCCATTGCAGGCCCGAGGCAAACTGATCGGTGTACGCCATGGATAAACTGCCACTCCATTTCGGCGTTTGTTGATTTTCCTGTCCAGCTAAATTGCAAGTGCCTGCGTCTTCGTCATCTACGGGACCCCCAAAATAACAGGGGCCATCGTCGTAGCGCTGCCACTCAAAATCCAACAAGGCTAATGCCCCAGTCAACATGATGTTGTCATTCAACAACCAACGTCCATCAGCTTCTATACCTTGCACCAAAGCGCTGCCCGCGTTGGTGACGGTAAAGCCAGCGACGCCATCGAACACGCTGACTTGCATGTCTTCGTACTCCACCCGATACAAAGCTAGATTCAGTTCCGCGGTACCGTTGGCTAAACGAATTTTGCTTCCCAACTCGGTAGCATCAGCAATTTCGTCTTCATACTCAAAATTCTCACCGCCACCTGTCGCTCCATCGAAATCATTGTTATTTCTAGCGTCATAGCCGCCGCTTTTCGCACCACGTGACCAATAGCCATACAGCATTACGTCATCATTTAAATCGTGCTGCAGATTGATCGAGGGCAAAACAAGATCTGAGGTCCGTTTACCCTGTAAGTTGTGCTTTTTAATAAGCAGTTGCTCCAATGCCGCTTCGGTCACTGGATCGACATCATTCTCTGTGCCTGGTTGGTAGGCTTCCAAATTGCGCATACCATCTTTGGTTTCATGCACATAACGAGCCCCCGCCGTTACACGCCAATCCTGAGCAAAGCTCCAAGTACCTTGTACAAAAGCCGATGCCGATTTTGATTTCACCGTGAACGTACGCACTAAATCGGCAGCGACAGTTTCTACCAAATTAGCCTGACCACCGACTTGAGCCAATAAATCGACCAAATCAGGATCTTTTGGCAGCGCGGCAAACTCCACCGTGCCGGCACGCACAACCAAATCGCCAAATTCATTGAAATTCTGGTCTGCCTGTTGGTAAAAGGCACCCATGATGTAATCAAAACTATCACCAGGTGGTGATATCCAACGCACTTCCTGACTGAATTGGGAGTAATCCTCACGCCCAATGAGGAAGATGGTGTCGATGCTGCTGGAGTCGGAATCAAAACCATCAGCCTGTTCATAGGTGGTGTAACCACTGACTAATTCCAGGCTGTGATCGCCAAAATCAATTTTGGAATTCAAGGTGATACTGTCGCTATCCAGCTCCATGAACTCATCTTCATTGGTGTCCCGTATATCATCCAATTCGTCTGGATTGTCGATAGACCCGGTCAATATGCCGTTGTCCACAACCTGATAGGTTCTCCCTGTGGAATCACGACCGCTGTGCTCGAATTTCAAGATGAACTGGGAGTCATCGGTGGGCAGCCATTCCAAAGTGCCGCGCCCCGCCAGCTCTTGCAGCTGCGGGTCTTCACGCTGTTGACTCAGGTTATAAACGTAGCCCCCTTCGTCACGCAGTCGCAGTGCCAAGCGGCCATTCAGGGTGTCGCTTAAACCGCCAGTGGCAAAACCACTGAGTTCCCGATCCTGAAACGGTTCAAACCAACTCACGCTTATGCTGGATTCGAAATCCTCACGCGGCCTACCAGAGGTCACATTCATCGCACCAGCAATCGCATTTTTACCAAATAAAATACTTTGCGGGCCCTTCAATATTTCTATGCGTTCGACATCAAGAAACGCCGCTAAGGTGAGATGAGGTCGACCCAAATGGATGCCGTCGTTGTACAGGCCGACTGACATTTCAAAACCTTGATTGGACCCAGAGCCAACCCCGCGCATATATATCAGCGGCACGAGACCACCCTCAACCAACTTAAAGTTGGGAGCGTACTCCGACAAATCACTGAGGTTTTCGATACCCGCGTCGCGCAGCTTTTCACCGCTAAGCGCACTGACTGAGATGGGCACATCGGTAAGACTCTGCTCGCGTTTTTGAGCAGTAACGATAATTTCTTCGAGAACTCGGCCACGATGAGGTGCCCGTACTTCTGGTGCTTCCTCTTCGTCTAAGACGACCACCGCAGCTGGCTTGGACGGCTCCGTAGTCGAGGACTCCTGAGCCTGTTCAGCAGGTTGGGAATTCGAAGCCGAAGGTTCGTCAAAAAGAAAATCTAGATTTTCATCGTCAGATTGCGCTGATGCCAATGACGACGTGACACACGCCAAAACGACAATCAACAACTTGAGTGCGCATGCTGTCTCCCCTGCCTTACACATGGGTGTTCTCCTAGTGTGGGCCAGCATCGCCGGCCGCATTTATCATGCGGCCATATTAAGCAATCTTTACAAGCCGCGCATTGCTCGACTGCGTTTAATTTCGTGTTGCACGAATGTCACCCACTGACGCGACGACTTGGCCTGTTTTTCATAAGCCCCCGCCTCTTTAAACGCCTGCAAGGCTTTGGAGTAACGCTTGAGGTTGTAGTAAGCCGTACCAATTTGCATATGCAGGCTGCCTGGACGCTCAACATCACCAATTTTTAATGCTGTTTGTAAAGACTTAGCAGCATCTTCCCATTGGTACAGCGCTATTTGCGCTTGGCCCAGATACACATAAAGTTTAGATTCACCGGCCAGATTCGCGGCTTTGCTCAGCACCGGTATCTGCCCTTCTGCATCTTTGGCCAAGGACATGGCCTGCGCTAACAACTGAAGATTTTGTGCGTTTTCTTCAACGACTCCCGACGCTATGTTTTGCTGCAAAAGCTCGATAGCCGCAAACGGCGCATCTTCCGCCATGTACAAACGCGCCATATTGAGAATCTCAAATTCCTTTTCCAACATGCCGGCAGCGGCCGCGCCATGCATCACGTACAACTGACCTCGTTGTGATTTGAGCAAACCCAACATGCCGGACAATTGTTTGTAATAACTGGGCTTAGGCCAGCGCGCTATCATTTCGCCCAGGACCTTTGAGGCCCCTTTGTAATCACCCAATTCGTAATACACCGCCCGCAACAATCCCAACCAGGATTCCGACAAAGGCTGATCGCGCCGCCGCGCCTCCTTCATGGCTGAAATAATCGGTGCTTTGGCTTCCTGATATTGGTCCAATTGATAGTAAGCCTGCGCTTTGAGCATGTAGGCTTCTGGACGAATACCTTCACTTTGCAGGCTCATCCACTTATCCAAAAGCTTGACCGACCTGGCGTAGTCCTCTTGCACAAAATACAACTGTGCCAACCGAAACAAAGAGTTATTCCGCAGTTGTTCCGGCGGGTTTTCCAGCTTCAGAATGCCGATGTAATCTTGAATCGTTTTATCAGTTTGGCCTTGCTCATAATGTATGGCGGCCAAAAAATTAAACATCTGGGCCTTTTCATAATCGTTGAGCTTGTCGGGCTTGGCCTGAATTAAATTGATTAAAGATTCTGCTTCAGTAAGGTCTTTGGCCTCCATGGCCAACTGCGCCTGTTCCATCACCTTGTAAACTTTCGGCGAGATTTTTTCGGTGACTTTGGTCGGCGGCTTACGACTTTTGTCACTGTCTTTGGCCATTGCGGCATGGTTTGCACCTAGCAAAAACACAAGCAACAAGCCATACAAAATATTCTTCATACGACTAATCATCCAATTGGAAAGTGATCAGGTGCTCAACACCGGTCACGATTTGTGGCTTGCCATCAACAACGCGCGGTTTGTATTTAAAGCGCTGCACTGCCTTTTTGGCTGCGTTGTCAAAGACACCCTGCGGCTCTGCATCAATGACCAGTGGGTCTATGACACTGCCCGTTTCAGTCACAGTAAAGCTCAGTAGCACCCAACCTTCGATCCCACGGGTTTGAGCACGGCGTGGATAAACTGGCGCCACCTTCACAATCGGCAAGTACTCACCATCTGAAGCCGACAAGCCCGCGCTGGTGTCCACAGCCAAATTGTTATCAATGGCCATAGAACCGATGTTCACCGTGTTGCCACTGGGTTTCACGGTATCGTTTTGAACTTGTGGCGTATCCGGCGCTTTTTGTGGTTTGGGTGGTTTTTCTGGCTTGGCTTGTTCGGTACGCAACTGCGGTGGATTCGGCACGCGCACAAAATCCACAATACGGCCCTTGGGCGCTTCAGTCAGCGCATCTCGCCCCGCAGCAACCAGTGCCGACATCAACCAATACAGTAAAAACGTAATCACGATGCCTGCTAGCACGCCGACTACACTTCGGGCAAAACCGTGGCGGAAGCTGATGCTAACAACTTCGTCAATAGCACTTGCACTCATGTTCGCCCCCTAATTGGCTGCAATGGACACGTTGTAGACACCGGCTTTGCGGGCCGCATCCATGACAGTTATCAAGCGTTCGTTTGCTGAATCATCTGCCGCTTGAATCACCACTGCCCCTTTGGGGTTTTCGGCGTGCAATCGTTTGATATTCGCGGTCAAAGCACCGGCGTCGACAGGTCGGCGATTAACGAACAACTGGCCATCTTCGGCAATCGAGACCAAGATATTCTTAACCTCATCTTTTGGTGGTTCATTGGTTTGTGGCGGGCGATTGACATCAAAGCCGGCTTCTTTCACAAAAGACGCAGTCACGATGAAAAAGATCAGCATGATGAACACCACGTCCAACATGGGTGTTAAATCGATTGCGGAATCGTCACCATCGCCATCCGATTCATTGAGGAAGTCCCTCATGCGGCACGCTCCTCATGTGGATGTTCAGTCACGAGGTTATCGGCGAGGGTTTCCAAGCGTGACTTGGCTTGCCATTCCAACCAATAGATAGCAAATACGCCAGACAATGCACCGACCATACCGGCCATCGTAGGCACGGTGGCTTTAGCAACACCGTCGGCCATCAAACGTGGATTGCCCATGCCGGCACTGGCCATCACATCAAAAACCGCAATCATGCCGGTTACCGTGCCTAGTAGTCCCAACAATGGACACAAGGCAACAAAAGTCTTCACCGTGTTGATATAAGCGCGTGTCTGCTGACGCATGGCGCCGATCAATGCTAAGCGAATCTGATGAGATTGCCAACTATGATGTTCGCTGCGTGCTTCCCATAGACTGGCAATGCGCTTGGCTTTCCCCGGGTAGCGTAAATAGAAAAACAGCACCCGCTCAACAATAAACCCCCACATCACGAAGATAGCGCAAGCAATCAACAGCAATACGTCGCCGCCCAAGAGCATAAAGTTGCTGACTTGGAAGCTAATATCGCTGAGTAAGAATTGCAGATTGTTCAGCATGGCGATCCCCTACGCAGAAACCGTGCTTTCGGTTTCTTGCTCCATGCGTTCGGCAATTAGGCCGGCGGTCTGATGCTTCAGCGTATTAATCAGCGATGTCGCCCGCGCACTGACAATGGCGTGCAGCAGCACCGTTGGTATCGCGACGGTTAAGCCTTCCACAGTGGTCACCAGGGCTTGGGAAATACCACCCGCCATAGTCTTAGGATCGCCGGTACCAAATAAGGTAATAGCTTGGAAAGTTGCGATCATGCCAATCACGGTCCCCATCAAGCCCATCAATGGCGCGACTGCTGATATGACCTTCACCGTACCGATGTATCGATCAATTTTTGGACGCTCTTCCAAAATAGCTTCGCCCAAGCGCATTTCCAATGTTTCCGTATCGGCACTCTTGTTGTTTTCATACACCAACAACATACGACCCAGTGGGTTATTGGATTTCGGATTCGCTACATCACGGCGCTGTGCTGAAACTTTTAAACTGGTGATGACGATCCCAATCAATTTAAACACGGCGATGGCGACACCAAAGGCACCCAGGATCAGAATCAGGTAGCCGATCAGACCACCCGCATCTATCCGATCTCGCAATGAGGGGGCGTCAACCAAGCGGCTGAGCAAAGAACCGCCAGTAGGATCAATGCCGAGCAAGGCCGTACCATTGGTGTTATCAACGTATTGACCGATTTGCCCTAAGAACTGGCCTTCCGGTTGACGCTTTAACAAGGAAGCGCGTTGTGTTTCAGCGTGCCAAGTTAAGTAGGCCGGTGCCGGTTCGTTGCTAATCAGATTGAATTTCCCGACACGGACAACATCTCGCTGTTCCCGAGTTCCGCTCTCACCAAGAATTTCTGCACTCAGCGTGACAATTTGCCCGGAAGCAGTGATTTCTTGTTGCAACAAAAACCAAATCTTCTCCAACTCTTCGATGGTGAAAATTTCCGAAGCTTTTTCCATGCGAGCGATGAAAGCGCTAAGCCACTGTTCGCGATTCGGGTATTCGAGACTGGTCGATGAATTGCGGAATATGCCAACAAGGTCACTGGAAATTTGCTGCAAGCTACCAAACAACGCTGCATCGGGACCCAATTCGGCGCGTAACTGAGCAATTTTCTGATCAAAAATCTTCTTGTTGCTGCGTGCTTTATCCTCCAATGCTTGGCTGGCACTTTGCAGTTCATCGCGGCGCGCGCGTGCTTCACGCAATTGCTGCTTTTGCTCTGCGGAGGAGCTACGACGATAACTTGCAATCTTGGCTTCCTGCGCCGTTCGATCACCAACTTGGCCGCTGCGCACGCGCTCAAGCAATGCCTCTTCAGCTGTGCCTTGCGCCGTCGCAACGGTGCCCATGGCTAAAGTCAGTACCAAGCCGAAAGTGGAAACAACCCGCATCATTGAGCTGCTCCTAAAGCGGCCAATAACTTATCAGATTGTGTGTTCCCCATCGCACGGTTGTTGGATGCCTGCGGTGGCGGTAACGGCAAACTGAGTAAGGACGGTGCGGTTAACTTATTCGCCACGCGGATGGCCTGATAGATGCCGTTGCGGAATTCAGGGCCGAGATCTTCCCAGGCACCTTGATCATGATTCCAACGCCCTGTGTGTAGACGATCCGAGGTTTGAAAGAACAAACCAATGCGCCCCAGACGCAGGACATTCACTTCACGCTCACCATCATCGGTAACAATCGTATCGGTGTAGGCCTCAATGGTGTTGCCGTAAGCCAATTCCGTCATATAGGCATCTAAGACCTGACGAAATTTCTCAGCCGCGGTGACATCAGCACGGTCAATGGTTTCATTGAGAAACGCGATACGATCGTTGCGTTCCGCTGGCAAAAATGGAGGACTGACCGCCACCAATTCGGCGTAGGTATCCACCATATTGTTCAGCAATGGCAGCAATTGCCTATCCACTTCCGTGGCTTTCGCTATCGATTCATCGGTACGAGAAATTTCGGTATCTTGTGCACTGATTTGAGTGCGCAACTGGCGGTTGTAGGCTTCTAAGCCTTCAATTTGCCGCAACAAACGGCGATATTCCGCTTCGGTATCGCCGGTCTCGCTGTCCATTTTGTCGATACGCGCTTGCGAATCGCGTTGCGCCACCATGAAGGCACTGCCCTCCTTCAGCACATCTTTCACACTCTCCGCTGAAACGGAAAAAGTCACACTTGTTAATACCAGCGCCAACAAGCTGTTTCGCACTCGATTGTCCATTACTGCATCTCCAAAACGCAGCGGGGTTTCCCCGCGGTCTTTCTTTCTAAAAATATAGGGCATTACGATTCTTCATCGGCAGCAACGGCCACCTGTGGCACACCGGCTTTTTGCACGGCGTCTAATACCACTTTGAGTTTCTTATGCGTCGATTCTTTATCGGCCTGAACCACCACCGAACCCTGCGGGTTTTCCGCATGTAGGCGCTTAATAATGGTGGCCAGATCACGTTCATCGACACGATTACCGTCGATCCAGATGTCATCATCTGCAGTCAAGGCAATCAAAATATTGGCTAAGTCTTGGCGCTCTGCAGTCGTCGCCAAGGGCCTATCCACCTCAACGCCGGCTTCTTTCACAAAGGTCGCGGTCACGATGAAGAAAATCAGCATGATGAAGACCACGTCCAGCATGGGCGTGAGGTCGATTGCGTTTTCTTCTTCGACGACTTCGCTGTCGCTCAATATGTCGCTCATTGCAGACCCTTAAGCTGGTGCAGCAGCAAGATCAGCTGCGCTTTGGTTGGGTGAGGACGCGGCATGCACTTGCATGCCATCGGCCGTAAGCGATGCACTTTGTGCCTTGAGCATATTCACGACACTGGTTGCTCGTGCCTTAACAAGCGCGTGCAGCAACACGGCGGGCACAGCCACGACCAAACCTAGAACCGTGGTAATCAAGGCCTGTGAAATACCGCCAGCCATGGTTTGTGGATCGCCAGTGCCATATAGCGTGATGGCTTGGAAGGTGTTGATCATGCCAACCACAGTACCCAGCAAGCCCATCAACGGTGCAACCGCAGCAATGATGGCGAGGAACACTCCAAATCGGTGCACCCGGCCACTTTCCTTCTGCACCCGATCATGCAAACGCATCTCTAGGGTTTCTGGATCGAGGGCGACGTTGTCCTTGTAGGTAATGAGCAAACGCCCCAGTGCGTTACCCGATTTTGCTTGAGTTAGATCACGCTGCTGCAAACTCACCCGCAAACTGATGATGCCGATATCCATAATCTTGAAGAGCGCTAACAACAAGGCTAAAGCACCCAAACCCCAAAATCATGTAACCGACCAAACCGCCTTGGTCGATACGCTCGCGCAATGTTGGTTTTTCAATTAACAAACTGAGCAAAACACCGCCGGTAGGATCCAAGCTCAGCGTGCGTAGCTCTGTGCCGCCGGAACCTTGTGCCATATAGGCGTCAATCTCGGTTAGATACGGGCCGGTCGGTTGGCGCGGCAATTCAGCCGCTTGTTGTTTGCCGGCTTTCCAAACCAAATACGCGGGTTCTGGATCATTGGTGATTAAGCTAAAGCTGCCCAATCGAACGATGTCACGATGCGTGCTATTGCCCTCTTGATCCAGCACAGGCGCGCTCAGGCTCACGATGTCATCGCTAGCCGAAATCTCACGCAGGACTTCAAACCACAAGCCCTTAATGTCATCGGCTGAAGACACCTCGGACGCGTTCTTCATGCGGTTGGCGAAACCTTCTAGCCATTTATCTCTATCGGGATACTCAATGCTGGTCGGCGAACCATTAAAAGCACCTATCAGATCACTGGCATTTTGCTGGAAGACACCGAACAGTTCTTTTAAGGCGCCGATCTTGTCCTTAAGCAGTACCGCTTTGTCGTTCAGTTCGAATTTATTGCTTTCGAAGCGCTTGTCCAGTCGACGACCTTCTGCTTCTCGTGCCGCCAATGTGGCCTGTGACTTTTTGAGGCGGTCTTTGGCATCTTGCAAACGCTCTTGGTAGCGCGCTTCACGCTTTTCCAAGGTTTGTTTGCTTGCAGCCGAATGCGCTCTCATTTTCTGCAAGACAGCTGGCAAGGAATAGTCAGGCTCTGCTGTCTCCGCAGTCTCCGCTACTGGAGCTACGGCCTGCGGCTGCGAGACCGGCGTTTCGTCCTGAGCCCAGCTCGGCAAACTGATGATCAGGCACAAGGCTACAGCGCCACGCGCTAACGCAACAGCCGCTCCATGAGCTGAGCTAGTCATGCAAAACACTCTGCACCGCGAGCTCTGCAAATCCATCCATCATTCATCGTCCCCAAATTATTTCCGCTGCGCCAAAACGCCCGCAAAGTTTGTGCCAGCTTTTCGCCAGTCTTATTGTCATAACAATATAACATGGCTCGCCTAGCTCGCAATGCAATATCTACATGTACTAATTCAAATCTATGTTGGTCTTAACCGCCGAATTTCCACTTTACACGCAAACCAACCATTCTTGGTTGTGCCAAAGTGACAGATGCTTGTTAAAAGTGACTGTGCGTCCGAAACCCTGTTGCAGAATACGCCGGAAACAGTCCTCTTCCAAAGCGATGTCTGCAATATCGACATGTTTTATATCAAAAATATATTGACCTTAACCGCCGAATTTCCACTTTACACGCAAACCATACAATCTTGGTGGCGCCAAGGTGACAGTGCGTCCGAAATCCTGCTGGAGAATACTCTGGAAATAGTCCTCTTCCAAAGCGTTCTCTACAAACGCAGTGAGCTGAAGTCCCAAGGGGTCATAAAAATACGACAGCCGACCACTCCACAAATCATAGGCAGGCTGCTCGTACAAGGGGGAATTTTGCGGTGTGGTGTTAAAGCCGCTGCTGTAGTAATAATC
>JBPOFU010000059.1:0-16904 GCA_051252075.1 Oceanococcus sp.
GCGTAGGACAATGCGATATCGCGCGCTTGCCCAGAAGCATCTTGATGCACTGCGATCAAGCTGGGGACGCCGCCGCCTTGGGTGTAGGTGGAACGCACCAAGTGACCTGGCCCTTTGGGGGCGACCATGATCACGTCCAAATCGGCACGTGGTTGAATCAATTCAAAATGAATGTTGAAACCATGGGCAAAAGCCAAAGCTGCGCCCTGCTTCAAGTTCGACTCGATCTGTTGGTACAAAGCTGCTTGATGCTCATCCGGCACCAAAATCATAACAACGTCACCAAGCTTTACGGCGTCATCTACCGTTTTCACATTCAAGCCAGCGCTTTCCGCTTTGGCCCAAGAAGTGGAGCCTTCACGTAAACCTACAGTGACGGATACACCAGATTCTTTCAGGTTCAGCGCATGGGCGTGGCCCTGCGAGCCATAACCGAGAATGACAACCTGCCGGCCCTGAATAAGGGAAAGATCAGCGTCCTTGTCGTAAAAAATATTCAAGCTCATGTGTTTTATCCGTGGAGTTTTAATGTTTGTTCGCCACAAGCAATCACTGTGGCGCCGCTACGCACCAGTTCAATGATGTCGCCGCGGCTTTCTATTTCGGCACGAAAATCATTCAATTCTGAACCCGTGCCAGTAAATTCTAGGGTCATGGATGCTGCTTGATCATCCAAAATTTGTGCACCATAGCGCGCAGCCAGCGCAGCCACTTCGTCTACATCAGCTACATCGATTTTGAGCTTCAGCAGCATCACTTCGCGCTCTATGTGTCCGTTGTCGGTCCAATCTGCTAAATCGACAACATCAACCAACTTCTTAAGCTGTTTATTGATTTGCTGTATCACTTCATCCGATCCAGTTGTAACCAGAGTGAGGCGAGAAACGCTTTCGTTTTGCGTCGGCGCAACCGTAAGCGATTCAATATTGTATCCACGCGCAGAAAATAACCCTGCCACGCGCGATAAGGCGCCAGCTTCGTTGGCGAGAAGAACAGATATGATGTGGCGCATTGCAACAAGCGGCAAAAAAGGGGCGCGAACATACTGCGATAAGCGCGGAAAATCAAGCTCGATGGCGATTTTTTGCTGGCAATACTTTAGCTTTTTCGGCTCAGGCACCGCCAATTCACCGCCCGCTAGGCGGCGTGCGCGGTGCCACAAACAAAAAAATGCACGCATCCCTTCCCTAAAGCCCCCCAACTTCACTAAAATGCGCGGTTCTGTGCACTGCAGCAAAGCAAACTCATGACTGAAGATTTTGGCCACCAAGCCACCTCAAACCACCCCTTAGCCGGCACCCAGATGATCGGCGCCGATATCGTTGTGCAAGTACTTGCCGACGAAGGTGTGGACACTGTCTTTGGTTACAGCGGTGGCGCCATCCTACCAAGCTACGATGCGATATTTCGCTATAACCAGATACATGCCGGTGACGATGGCGAAGGCCCTATGCCACTTATTGTTCCCGCCAACGAACAAGGTGCTGGATTTATGGCCGCGGGCTACGCTCGAGCCAGCGGAAAAGTGGGCGTTGCTCTAGTCACATCCGGCCCTGGCGCCACCAATACGGTCACGCCCGTGCGCGATTGCATGGCGGACTCCATTCCTATCGTTGTGATTTGCGGTCAAGTCCCCACTGGCGCGATAGGAACTGACGGTTTTCAAGAAGCCCCCGTGTCCAACATCATGGGCGCGGCGGCCAAACATGTGTTCTTAATCACCGACCCCGAAAAACTGGAAGCCACGGTTCGCACCGCATTTGAAATTGCGCGCACGGGGCGCCCCGGCCCCGTTGTCATCGACATTCCAAAAGATGTACAAAATTGGGAAGGCAGCTTCAAGGGCGCGGGCTGCCTGCCTGTACCCGGCTACCGCCAACGCATGAACGCGGTAAGCAAAAGCATGCTGTCACAGTTGGAATGTGTGCGTTTTTTCGACATGTTGAAAGAATCACGCCGCCCACTGATCTACGCTGGCGGTGGTGTCATTAATGGTGAAGCTTCTGAGCAATTAAGCCTGCTTGCACGGGAATTTAAAATTCCCGTTGTGACCACACTCATGGGTTTAGGTGCTTTCGATACCACCGACGATTTGTGCATGCACATGCTGGGCATGCACGGCACCGCATATGCCAATTACGCCGTTGACGATTGTGACTTCTTAATCGCTGTTGGCGCGCGATTTGATGACCGTGTAGCTGGCAAGCCGGACGCCTTTGCACCGAACGCAAAGCACATAGCGCACTTCGATATTGATCACTCCGAAATTCACAAAGTGATGACCGCCGATTGGCACCATGTGGGTGAACTCAATCAAGCCTTGGACGCGCTGATCGACTATGGGCGCAGCAATCCATTGCCACACGATTTGGCCGATTGGAACAAGCATTTATTCGATCTCAAAGAGGCTCATCACATGAGCTACAAGCCCGATGGCGACGAGATTCAGCCACAACAGGTCATCGAAGAAATCAACAGGATCACCAAGGGTGAAGCCATCATCAGTACCGGCGTTGGGCAACATCAAATGTATGCGGCGCAATTCTTTGATTTCCGTCACCCGCGCTTATGGCTGACATCGGGCAGCATGGGCACCATGGGCTTCGGTTTGCCTGCGGCAATCGGCGCGCAGTTTGCATGCCCTGATAAATTGGTCATCGACATCGATGGAGATGCTTCCATTCGCATGAATATCGGCGAACTGGAAACGGCCACGACCTACAATTTGCCAGTGAAGATTGTTGTCCTCAATAACACCGGCGATGGCATGGTGCGACAGTGGCAAAAGCTGTTCTTTAAAGGACGCTTCTCCGCGACTGATAAATCTTTGCATAAAAAGAACTTCGTCAAAGCAGCTGAGGCAGATGGTTTTGAATGGGCGCAACGCGTTGATGAAAAAGCAAAATTAGCAGACACCATTCGCGACTTCCTAGCGTTTGATGGGCCTGCTTTTCTCGAAGTTGTGATTGATCGCGAAGCCGGGGTTTATCCCATGGTTGGGCCTGGCATGAGTTACCGGGAAATGATCACCGGCGATCACATCCCGAATCGTTACGAACAGGGCAAGTCCGACGTCGATGCGGCGGAGATGTTTTAGGTGATATACAGAACTTGGTGCTGCGCAGCTTTGCTTTTCAGCTCGCTCGCAACACCAAGCTGGGCAGATGAAAAGACCGCGGCGACGCCCACTTCGGAACCTAATCTATTGGAATCCGAAGTGGAATCGGACAATACCCAACAGGCGCGGCGGCGCCAATATGAGCTTTCTGCGCGACGTAATCCTTACGCCATAACACCGCACAAGCCCAACTATTTGCTGCCTTTAAGTTGGTCACATCGCCCTAGCGGCACGCCGCTAGGCATCAGCGATGGCACACTGAACAAATTTGAAGTCAAGTTTCAACTCAGCTTCAAAGTTGCGGTTTGGGAAGACCCTTTATCGCTGCCGGTAGATCTTTACTTTGCCTATACCGGGCGCTCCTTTTGGCAGGCCTACAACAGCGAGCAATCCTCCCCTTTTCGTGACACCAACCACGAACCGGAAGCCTTTTTTTCCACCCATGGTGACTGGCTCGTCGGCCCCATTCGGGATATCAATTTACGCTTAGGTTTTAGTCATCAATCCAATGGCCAAGCTCTGCCGCTATCACGCAGTTGGAACCGGGTTTATTTGGGCGCGAATGGCCGCTGGAAACGTTTCTTTGTCGATGCCGTTTTTTGGGATCGCATTCCAGAAGACGCCAAAGAATCCGTGGATGACCCCGAAGGTGATGACAATCCCGGCATAGAACGCTACATCGGCAACGCCGAATTATCGTTGGGCTGGGTTATTGGCGACAACAAGTCTATTCGCATCAATTGGCGCGACAATTTACGCAGCGACCATCGCGGCGCGCTGACCACAGCCTTCACCTACCCGATCAATGACCGTATGAAGGGATATGTTGAGTTCTTCACTGGCTATGGCGAAACGCTGCTGGATTACAACCACAGCAATGAACGCTTGAGTTTTGGTATTGCCTTGAGCGACTGGCCTTAACTTTTACGCCGCCGAGCGCGAAAAAAGGCCTGCAGTTGGTGTGCACATTGCTGCTGTAATATGCCCCCCTGCAACTCCACCACATGATTCAATCGGGGTTCACTCAGCACGTCGTACACCGATCCAGCAGCACCGGCTTTTGGATCGCTTGCACCAAAAACTACACGGGCAATACGCGCTTGAATTATGGCCCCCGCGCACATCACGCAGGGCTCCAAAGTTACGTACAAAGTTAATTTCGGCAATCGGTAATTTTGCAAGGCCTGCCCTGCTTTGCGCAACGCGACGATCTCCGCATGTGCGGTGCAGTCATGCGCAGAGATAGGTGCGTTGTGACCACTGGCAACCAATTCACCATCTGCGACTAATAAAGCCCCCACTGGAACTTCACCGAGTGCTTCAGCTTGCTCGGCGAACTGCAATGCTTGCCGCATCCAAATTTCGTCGGCAGCATCAGATCGGCTTGCTGCTATTCCCACTCGATTGTGGCTGGTGGCTTGCCACTGATGTCATAAACCACTCG
Organism: Oceanococcus sp.; assembly: GCA_051252075.1. Taxonomy (GTDB): domain Bacteria; phylum Pseudomonadota; class Gammaproteobacteria; order Nevskiales; family Oceanococcaceae; genus Oceanococcus. The sequence continues at coordinate 4,563 of JBPOFU010000059.1, forward strand.
GCTGATACCCGGAATTTCGTTCACAATGCGGCGCGATACTTTGTCTAGAAACTCATACGGCAGATGCGCCCAGCGAGCCGTCATAAAGTCAATCGTTTCTACCGCACGCAAAGCTACGACTGGCGCGTAGCGGCGTCCATCGCCGGTCACTCCGACGGAACTCACCGGCAACCACACTGCAAATGCCTGACTGACTTGGTCATACAAATCCGCAGCGCGCAGCTCACTGATGAAGATGTCATCCGCCAAACGCAGCGTCTGTGCCGCTAGACCATCCACCTTGCCTAGAATCCTTACGCCCAATCCAGGGCCTGGGAAAGGGTGGCGGAAAACAGATTCGCGCGGTAAACCGAGTTCCAATCCTAAGCGGCGAACTTCATCCTTGAACAACTCCCGCAAAGGCTCAACCAACTTAAGGCTCATGTCATCCGGCAAGCCACCAACATTGTGGTGAGACTTAATCACATGCGCTTTACCGGTGCTGGCCCCTGCTGATTCGATGACATCAGGATAAATGGTGCCTTGAGCCAACCACTTCACGCCGTCCAATTTACTGGCTTCTTCGTCGAAGACTTCAATAAAAACCCGACCAATGATTTTGCGTTTTGCTTCGGGGTCCGCCTCGCCTGCTAAGGCATCCATAAATCGGTCTTGTGCATTGACCCGTATTACTTTGACGCCCAAATGCTCGGCGAAGGTTTTCATGACTTGATCGCCTTCGTTCAGGCGCAGCAATCCATTGTCAACAAACACACAAATCAGCTGATCGCCAATCGCTTTGTGCAGCAGAGCAGCAACGACAGAAGAATCGACACCGCCGGACAAACCCAGCAACACCTTGTCGGTCGTTACTTGCTCGCGCACCCGCGCGGTCGCGTCGTGAATAATATTCCCTGCAGTCCACGCACTACCGCAACCACAAATATCATGAATAAAGCGGGCCAATATGCGTTGCCCCTGCGCTGTATGGGTCACTTCTGGATGAAATTGCACGCCATATATACGGCGCTCTTCATCTGCCATACCGGCAACGGGCACATCCGCCGTACTCGCCATGAGCTTGAATCCGTCGGGCAGCGTGGTCACACGATCACCGTGACTCATCCACACATCTAACAAGCCATGACCGTCGTTGTTGATGCGATCCTCGATATCACGCAATAGGCCGGTGTGGCCACGCGCACGAATTTCGGCATATCCAAACTCTTGTGTATGGCCGCCTTCAACGGTGCCCCCCAGACTTTGCGCCAACAGTTGCATGCCATAACAAATACCCAACACAGGGACTTCAGCGGCCAGTACTTCACTTGCAAGACTAGGTGCGTCGTCAGCCATGGTGGACTCCGGTCCACCTGACAAAATGATGCCGCTAGCTTGGAATTTGGCAATGCTTTGGCCATCCACATCCCAGGGCAAGATTTCGCAATACACCCCGGCTTCGCGCACACGGCGGGCAATCAATTGGGTGTACTGCGAACCGTAATCGAGAATAAGGATACGGTCGGAATGAATGTCCAGCATGTTGTTGCCCACTCGTTGGGTATGAAGTTTAAGTTTCAGTACGGTAGTTCGGTGCTTCTTTGGTAATCGACACGTCATGCACGTGGCTTTCCCTTACACCCGCGCTAGTAATGCGCACAAACTCGGCTTTGGTGCGCAATTCTTCGATGTTGCGGCATCCGGTGTAACCCATGCTGGCGCGCAGACCGCCAATCATTTGGTGCACGATGGCTGACAAGCCGCCTTTATAAGGCACGCGCCCTTCTATGCCTTCTGGCACCAATTTTTCTACTTCCGCGGTGGTGTCTTGGAAGTAACGATCTTTGGAACCCTCGGACTGTGACATGGCCCCCATAGAGCCCATGCCACGGTAGGACTTGTACGAACGCCCTTGATAAAGCTCCACTTCGCCCGGCGCTTCCTTGGTGCCCGCTAATAAGCTGCCGACCATGACGCTGCAAGCACCGGCTGCAATGGCCTTTGAGACATCACCGGAATAGCGTACGCCGCCGTCCGAAATCAATGGAACACCGGTACCTTTAAGCGCGTCAGCCACATTACTTATGGCTGTGATCTGCGGCACGCCCACTCCAGCAACAATGCGGGTGGTACAAATAGACCCAGGTCCTATACCGACCTTGACCGCATCGGCACCGGCCGCAGCCAAAGCTTTAGCTGCATCACCGGTCGCAATATTGCCGCCAATAACCTGGATATGTGGATAGCTGCGCTTGACCCAGGCAACACGCTCTATCACGCCCTTGGAATGCCCATGCGCGGTATCCACCACGATGACATCGACACCCGCCTCCGACAAAGCCGCTATGCGTTCTTCGGTACCCGCTCCAGTGCCAACGGCTGCTCCAACCAACAAACTTTCTTGGCTGTCTTTGCTCGCATTGGGAAAGTCGGTGGATTTCTGTATGTCTTTAACCGTGATCATGCCGCGCAGCTTGAAGTCATCGTTGACTACCAGCACCTTTTCGATGCGATGACGATGCAACAGCTCCTGGACTTCGCCTTTGCTTGCCCCTTCCTTCACGGTGACCAACCGATCTTTGGGGGTCATCACTTCGGTAACAGGCTTGCTGTAACCGGTTTCAAAACGAAGATCACGGCTGGTCACGATGCCGACGAGTTCGCCGTCATCGACCACAGGCACGCCGGAAATTTTATTGGCGCGGGTGATCTTGAGAACATCCGCGATGGTGGCTCGGGGAGATACGGTAATGGGGTCGCTGATTACACCGGCTTCAAATTTTTTCACCATGCGCACTTCAGCCGCATGCTGCTCTATCGACATATTCTTATGAATAATGCCTATGCCGCCTTCTTGCGCGAGTGCTATGGCCAAGCGCCCTTCTGTCACCGTATCCATAGCGGCCGACAGCAAAGGGATATTGAGCGTCAAATCACGCGTTAGTTGCGTACTTAAGTCCACCTGACGAGGCAGCACTTCCGAATACGCGGGGACCAACAGGACATCGTCAAAGGTCAGGGCTTCCTGTTGTAGACGCATGCTTGGCTCCTAAATCGAATGAAGCCCGATATTATACGCCGCATGAGCTCAACTCTGCGCCCCTCTAATATCAATATCGCCCCCACTCCACAGCAAATTTTTCAAGTGAGTGAGTTGATCAGCACGCTGAAACATGGCCTGGAAATGAATTTCCCGCGCTTTTGGGTGGAGGGAGAAATTTCAAATTTCCTTGCTGCGCGTTCAGGGCACTGGTATTTCACTTTGAAAGATCAGCGCTCGCAGATCCGCTGCGTCTGCTTTCGTAACCGAAATATGGCTTTACCTGCACCCAAAGAAGGGGCTCGGGTCATGGTGCGCGGCCAGGCCACTTTGTATGTGCAGCGCGGTGATTTACAACTGTTGGTGGAAGATTTACAGGATGCTGGCGCCGGCGCCCTGCACCAGGCTTTTGAGCGTCTGAAGAAAAAACTACAAGACGAAGGCTTGTTTGACGAAGCGCACAAACAAGGCATACCCAGCAACCCGCGCTGCATAGGCATTATCAGTTCCGCCGATGGCGCTGCGGTGCACGACGTACTCGCGACCCTACAGCGACGAAACCCTCTCAGCAGTGTTCGCCTCTATCACAGCTCAGTTCAGGGCGAGTTGGCACCACAGCAGCTACGTTTAGCGTTGGCGAGCGCACTGCAAGATGATGCCTGCGACGTCATCGTGCTATCCCGTGGAGGCGGCTCACTCGAGGACCTGCAAGCTTTCAATGATGAATCCCTAGCACGTGACATAGCGGCAGCGAAGTTGCCTATCGTTTCAGCGGTCGGCCACGAAGTTGATTTTTCCATCTGCGATTTCGTTGCCGATGTACGCGCGCCGACTCCAACGGCAGCGGCAGAATTGCTCAGCCCCGATAGCAGCGCGTGGCTACGACGAATTGAACAACAACGGCAACAACTGCAACAACTGCTGCAAAACCGTATTAGCCACGCACGCCAGGATAATCAACAACAACGGCGGCGACTGCTAGCGTTGTCGCCTCAGCGGCGGTTACAAGATCGCGCACAATGGCTGGACGACTTACAACGTCGACTACAACAGCAGGCTCGACAAAACTTGGCGACAGCTCGACTACAGTTGCGACAGCATCAGATGCGTTTGCAGCAAGCTAGTCCACTACTTGACGTCACCAATGCGCGCGAACAGCAAAAAAATCTTAAACACCGCATGCAAGAGCTGCTCGTCAAACAAATAGAAAACAGGCAGTTACGCCTTCTTCACGCAAAGGAACGGCTGGCTGCCTTGTCGCCCACACAGGTACTGCAACGCGGCTATAGCATTACCCGACTCGGTGAAAAAATCGTGCGCCAGGCCGATCTCCCTGCTGGCTCGCAGCTAGACATCGAACTTGCTCAGGGCAAGATCCGCGCCACTGTCAGCGAAAACGATTGAGCTGCTATATAATCGCGCGTTTTACGCATAATAAATAAGGTACTGGACATGGGGAACTTGCCATCCAAATTGCTGACAGGCGCACTATTAAGCGCTGCAGTGGCGGCACCAGCATCGGCTGCCAACTACGATTCACGCCTCTACGTCGCACCGAGCGTGAATTTCATGGTGACCGATCCAGGTCGCGGCGAAGACAGCACACTAGGCTATGGCTTAACCGTGGGCATGCCGGTTAGCGAAAGCCGTAATTATGAATTAACTCTGGGCTACGCAGATCCAGGCAATAGTGAACTCATCGACTTAAGCGCCAGCTTGCTGACTTTCTTTGACAAAGATGCAGGCCTGTTTAGTGTACTCAGCCTCGGCGCTTTGAACGTTGATGGCGGCGCGGGTGACGACTACTACAGCGGCACACTGTCTGCTGGTTTAGGTGCACTTATCCCTGCTTTCATGGGCGAAGTTCGTATAGAAGCTTTGCTACGTGGTGATCTGCACTTTAATGAAAGCGCTGGTTTAGGTGGCAAGAAAGCCTTTGTTGAGCCTATTTTCCGCCTGGGCTACCAAATCCCGCTTGGCCCCGAACCACAAATCGATGCGCCGGCTGGCAGTGATGTCGCCGTTGTTGCCCCATCAGGTAGCGATAGCGATGCCGACGGTGTTGGCGATTCCGCTGATTTGTGCCCCGGCACTATGCTCGGAACAGTGGTAGACGCAACAGGCTGTGCAACAAGTTCAACAGGCGCCCTTGAAGGTGCTGATTGCCGCCAGCCAAAACTGGACGAAGCCGTCGACGAATACGGCTGCGCTGTGGATCGCTCAGTCATACTCAATGGCGTGAACTTCGAATTTGACAGTGACGTGCTGACCAGTAAAGCCGAAGCCGTGCTCGATGATGTTGCCCAAGTGCTCACTGGCATGCCCAATGCAACCATCGAAATTGCTGGCCACACCAGTGATGAAGGTGACGAGTACTACAACATAGATCTGTCCCAGCGCCGCTCTGCTGCAGTACGGACTTACCTGGTCAATGCCGGCGTACCCGCTGAGCAACTGAAGGCCAAAGGTTATGGCGGCAAAGCGCCGTTGCAAGAAAATGACACCGCAACTGGCCGCCGTGAAAACCGTCGGGTAGAAGTGAAAATCGTCCAGTAAATAGACGATTAAAAAGGCGCGAGCATGCTTGCGCCTTTTTTATTTGGCGATATAGGACTATACTGGTACGGTATGCTCAGGCTCAGTAAACAATCCGATTACGCGACTGTGTTGCTCTCCCACTTGGCGAACACACAGGGACGGATTTGTAATGTCAGCGAGTTGTCGCAAGCCACTCACGTCAGTTCACCCATGGTGAGCAAGACATTAAAAATTCTGGCCCGGGCAGGATTGGTGGATTCAGAGCGCGGTTCCGGCGGCGGCTACCGTTTAAACCGCCAGCCTAGGGACATCTCCATTGCCGACATCATCAATGCAGTGGAAGGTCCTATCGCCGTGACGCAATGCAGCAGCCAAGACGGTTGCTCAATACAATCACATTGCCAAATTCGCCCCCATTGGCAAGTTATTAACAGCACAATCATTAACAGTCTCAAGCAATTAAACTTGGCACAGTTGCTCCAACCCGCAGCCCAACTGCGGAACTGAGCAAAAAAAATCGAGAGCTCTATGTCGGCAGAAACTACAGAACTGGAACAGATCATCGGTCGCCGCGAATACCGCGAAGGCTTTGTCACTGATCTGGAGTCCGATACCGTCCTACCGGGCCTCAATGAGGACGTCATCAGGTTTATTTCCCAGCGCAAAAAAGAGCCTCAATGGCTATTGGATTGGCGTCTGGATGCCTTCGAACACTGGAAGACGATGGAGGAACCAGAATGGGCCAAGGTCGCGTACGGTCCCATTGATTACCAGGCCATCTCTTACTATTCCAGCCCGAAAAGCATGGCGGACGGCCCCAAAAGCCTCGCCGATGTTGACCCCAAGCTACTGGAAACCTACGAAAAACTGGGCATCCCTTTGCACGAACGTGCCGCATTGGCGGGTGTCGCCGTAGACATGGTATTTGATAGCGTGTCTGTCGCCACGACTTTCCAAGAAAAACTGTCGGACGCAGGCGTGTTGTTCTGCCCTATTTCTGAAGCAGTTCACAAATATCCCGAATTGATCAAACAGCATTTGGGTTCGATTGTCCCTAAAAAAGACAACTTTTTTGCCGCCCTGAATTCCGCAGTTTTTACTGACGGCTCATTTGTCTACATTCCCTCTGGTGTTCGCTGCCCCATGGAGTTGTCGACCTATTTCCGTATCAATGAACGCAATACCGGACAGTTTGAGCGCACGCTCATCATTGCTGAAGATGATAGCCACGTGAGTTATTTGGAAGGCTGCACCGCACCGATGCGTGATGAAAATCAGCTGCATGCCGCAGTCGTTGAATTGGTCGCGATGGACCGTGCTGAAATCAAATACTCCACCGTCCAAAACTGGTACCCCGGTGATGAAAACGGCAAAGGTGGCATTTACAATTTTGTCACTAAACGTGGCGAATGTCGTGGTGTGGATTCCAAGATTTCCTGGACCCAAGTTGAAACCGGCTCAGCAGTGACCTGGAAATACCCCGGCTGCATCCTGCGTGGTGACAATTCGGTGGGCGAGTTTTACTCGGTCGCGCTATCCCACCATAGGCAACAGGCAGATACCGGGACCAAGATGGTGCACTTGGGGCGCAATACGCGTTCACACATCATTGCGAAAGGCATCTCTGCGGGGCGCGGCAATCAAACTTATCGCGGTCTGGTTAAAATCTCACCTCGCGCTGAAGGCGCACGTAATTTTACTCAGTGCGACTCCCTGCTCATTGGCGACCAATGTGGCGCCCATACCGTGCCTTATTTGGAAACCCGCAACTCTTCAGCAATCTGTGAACATGAAGCCACCACGTCAAAAATTGGTGATGATCAACTGTTCTATTTGCGCGCTCGTGGTATCGGCGAAGAAGAAGCCGTCGCCATGATCGTCAATGGTTTCTGTAAAGACGTATTCCGCGAACTACCAATGGAATTCGCCGTTGAGGCACAGCGTCTGCTCAGCGTTTCATTGGAAGGGGCTGTCGGCTAAGCCAGCAGTGCGAACACATTAACGATTTATTCTAATCGTCGATCACGCCTCGCATACATTGTTCAGCGTGATGCTCGACACATCTAACAATTATTGAATTTAATCATGCTCAAAATTTCGAATCTCCGCGCATCTATACAAGACAAAGACATACTGAAAGGCATCAACCTAGACATTGGTGCTGGCGAGGTGCATGCCATCATGGGCCCCAATGGCTCAGGTAAAAGCACCTTAGCCAATGTCCTGGCCGGTCGTGACAGTTACGAAGTGACCGGTGGCAGCGTCACTTTTGATGGCAAAGACTTGCTGGATATGGATCCCGAAGAGCGCGCTTGGGCCGGCGTATTTTTGGGTTTTCAATACCCTGTGGAAATCCCCGGCGTGAGCAACATGAGCATGCTGAAATCAGCGGTCAATGCACGCCGAAAAGCTTTAGGGCAGGAAGAAGCCACGCCCCTGGAATTACTGCAGAAAGTAAAAACCGCTGCGGCCACCATGAAAGTCGCTGACGCCATGCTGCAACGCGGCGTCAATGAAGGCTTTTCCGGCGGCGAAAAAAAGCGCAATGAAATTTTACAAATGTTGGTCTTGGAACCGCGCCTAGCGATTCTGGATGAAACCGATTCTGGCTTGGATATCGATGCCTTAAAAGTGGTGTCTGACGGCGTCAATGCCCTGCGCGCTCCAGATCATTCCGTCATTCTTGTGACCCACTACCAACGCTTGTTGGACCATATCAAACCAGACTTCGTGCATGTATTGGCCGACGGCCGCATTGTTGAGTCTGGCGGTCCAGAATTAGCTCTGACGCTAGAAGAAAAAGGCTATGCCTGGATTGCTGAGATGGACGACACTGCCGTATGAACGCCCGCGTAGACACACGCCAATTAGAATGGAAAGCGCGCCGACCAGAAAGCTGGAAATACACCGATGTAAAACGTCTGAGTCAGCAACTGGCAGCGGATTTGGAATGCTCACCCGCAGCGCAAGATAGCTTGCTTGCGGCGCCGCCATTTTCATTAAACGGTTTATCGGCCATATGGCTGGATGGTGTACTCATAGAGCACAGTCCAGAACTCAAAATCACAACATTGCCTGCCCTAGAGAATAGTGATTTTGGCGTGCTGCCATCCGAGTTAAGCCCCGCCGCCCATCAAGCTTATCAACTGGTATTAAACGCAGAGCACCAAGAGCAACAGATACATTTGCAATTTGTGTACAGCGATCAGCGCGATGCTTTATCTCGTGCTCAGATCAATATTCAAGTGGACGCGGGAGTCAGCGTCCAGCTGGTCGAAGAGCACCGCGGTGGACGGCAAGGCTTGAGCTTAAGCCAACTCACATTGGATCTCGCGGAAAACAGCAAGCTACAACATGTTCGTTTACAGCATGCAGCCTCAACGCATTTCTTGATAGCTGAACAAACTGCAGTGCTCGCTAGTAATGCGGAATTGCAACAAGTCCACATCGATTGGGGCGCCCGACTGTCTCGTCTAGCCAGCCGCCTAGATCTGGCCGCAAGTCACGCAAAATTAAGCTATCACGCCCTCTCCGGATTGACCGGTCGGCAGCATTGCGATCATCAGGTTGAAGTGCGCCATCTCAGTCCCGATTGCACCAGTCAATTGCGTGCCCGTGGCATTTTGGATGACAGCTCACGCCAAGTTTTCAACGGCAAAGTCTATGTCGCGCGCGGTGCACAGAAAACCGATTCAGACCAATTGTTGCGAAATTTACTACTCAGCGACAAAGCAGAAGTGGACGCCAAACCTGAATTGGAAATTTACGCCGATGATGTGAAATGCGCGCACGGCTCAACCGTTGGTCGCTTAGACGATGCCGCCCTGTTCTATATGCGCAGTCGCGGAGTGGATAAGCTCACCGCTCGGCGCTTGCTGATGCTGAGCTTTGCTGAGCACATACTGGGGGAAATTCCGCACGAAGAACTGGCCAACTATGCACGCCAATCTTTTGCCGATCATCTCAGCTTGCAAACGAGCTCATGAACGCATTTGACCCGCATACGGTTCGTGATCAATTCCCAATTTTGCGGCAACAAATAAACGGACACGATTTAGTCTATTTTGATAACGCCGCGACCACACAAAAACCTCAGTGTGTCTTGGATGCGTTGCAGCACTACTACCAAGAAGACAACGCCAACGTACACCGAGCGGTGCACACCTTGGCGGGACGCGCGACACGCGCGTATGAAGGCGCGCGCGATGCCATCCAGCGCTTTATCAACGCACAAGTGCGCGAAGAAATTGTGTTTACCAGTGGCACCACAGACGCGATCAACTTGCTCGCCCGCAGCTGGGCGCAACCTCAGTTGCAGGCTGGCGATGAGATCCTGATCACCGCCTTAGAGCACCATTCCAACATAGTACCTTGGCAGATGGTTTGCCAGGCCACTGGTGCGATTCTGAAAGCAGTACCGGTGAATGCCGAAGGCGAACTCGACATGGTTCAGTTCGAGCAGCTACTCAACCAACGCACTCGACTGGTGGCCGCGGGCTACGCCTCCAACGCAATTGGCACAGTTAACCCTGTAGAGCGAATTATCCAACTGGCTCACGCCAACGGCACTCCGGTACTGGTCGACGCAGCTCAGGCGGTGGCCCATTGCCGTATTGATGTGCAGGCACTGGATGCCGATTTTATCGCCTTTTCCTCACATAAAATGTACGGCCCTACGGGCTTTGGCGTGCTCTACGGCAAGAAATCTTTGTTGGAACAAGCGCAACCTTGGCAAGGCGGCGGCGATATGATCGAAACCGTCACTTTGGAACACAGCACTTGGAACGAACTGCCCTATCGTTTAGAAGCGGGCACGCCTGATATCGCCAACGCGATCGCCAATACTGCAGCGATTGAATTCCTCGAAAGCTTGGATCTTAACGCCGTTGCAGCGCACGAAGAAAATCTATTGCGCCAAGCCACTGAGGGCTTAAGCCAGATAGAAGGTCTGCGCATCATTGGCACGGCAGAACACAAAACAGCCATTTTGTCGTTTGTTTCGGAATACGCTCACTCTCAAGACATCGGCACACTTTTAGACGAAAATGGGATTGCCGTACGCACTGGACATCATTGCGCCATGCCTTTAATGCAGGGTTTTTCGGTGCCCGGCACGGTACGTGCATCTTTTGCCATCTACAATACAAAAGAAGAAGTCGAACATTTCTTGGATACCTTAACCCGCATCATCCGTTTGTTTAGATGATATTCGCAAGCCTCTGAATTTGCTACGCTTGACCAATGGACACAGCACACAACATGGATACTGGAGCGCCCATACGCTGGTATATGAGCTTGCGATTCGTGTTGTTCATGCTCAATTTGCTGCTCGCCCTCGTATTTGGAAGCATCGCGTTCACCATCAACCAACAAAAGCTTGAGCAACCGCTAGCCTCTGCGGCCGCAGCTGTGTTGGATTTGCAACAGGACAAGTTGCTTGAGCAAATTCGCAACCAAACCGATAACGCCAGCCACTTCAGCCAAGCACTCAATGCCGTTGCGCTCAGCCTTTGGAGCAAGGATCGAGATCTACGCTCACTCGGACAACGCCTACTAGAGCAAATCCCAGAAAATTCGGCGATTGTTGCCGCAGGCATATGGCCAGAACCGCGCAGTTTTAATAACAAGCGTGATCGATATAGCTTCTACTGGACCTTGGATCAGGGAGAAGTCAGCTTCCACGGCGATTATAACGACCCTAGCAATATCAGCTATCACGGCGAACGCTGGTACACCCCTCTACGGTATTTTGCAGGCCCCAGCTGCCATTGGAGCGGTCGCTACACTGAACCTTTCTTAAAGAAACCCGTTATTGCCTGCTCGACTGCAGTGACAATTGACGGACGCTTTGTTGGGGTCACTAATTTGGTCATAGACCCGGCTCGTCTTAGCGCTTCGACCAGTAAAAAACTCAGCACCACACCATTCTTTCTACTGCTAGATGGACAGCAGAGAGTTCTCAGCAGCGACGGTATTCAGGTCGCTGACAATGACAATTTAGCCAGCTTGGCGCAGCGCGACAGTCGATTTGGCCCCGTTGCAGTGCACTTACATGAAAAATCAGAAAGTGCCCTTAAAAGCGCGCAAAAACAGGATGCCGAATGGCCGCAAAAACTGGCTGCTCTGAGTCAAAGCAGCCGTGACCTTTCCAAACTCGAAGCCGCACAAATCCTAGCCACAATTCAACAAAGTGGTACGCGCGAATGGGGTGAAAGCTTAACCATAAACGGCAACGTGCTTACGCAGACATCGTTGCGCTTGGATGAACTTGGCGGCATTGGCACTTTGCTCACCGGTCATTACCAATCAGCCAAAATCGCGGGCTTGTCATTGGACTTTTGGATCAGTGCCGCTACGACGGCTGGTGCCATTGCCCTAGCGTTGTTGTTGTCGACGCTGTTGAGCAGCCGCACGACGGTGACTCCGCTTCGAAAACTCATAGTGCAACTGCGCCAACCCGCAGAAGACACCCAGCTTGACGAATCACCAGCCAACGAAATTGGCATGGTCGCCAGTCTGTTTAATAACCGGCATGAACGCATCCGCATGCTACTCACCAGCACGCGAAAAGCCACAAAACAAACCAATGTTGCGGCAACAGCCGTTAGCAGCAACGATGATGCCGACATGGGTTGGGTCATCGTCGACGCGCTTTCAGATAGCGTGGTGCTAACCGACATGGACGGGCGCATTCAGTACATGAACTCAGCCGCAGAAGTGCTTTCAGGAAGCAACATACCGCAGGCGCAAAATCTTTCATTTGACGAGGTCTTTCACGTTCTCGA
>JBPOFU010000006.1:0-67667 GCA_051252075.1 Oceanococcus sp.
CGCGACAACTTACGCATTAAAAATGCTCTGGATAACGTCACCACCAACGTCATGATCGCGGACAACGACCGTCAGATTATTTATCTGAATGAGTCGGTAGAGCAGATGATGCGTGACGCAGAGTCGGATATTCAAAAGGACTTGCCGAACTTCAAGGTCGACGCATTACGTGGCGGCAATATTGACGTGTTCCATAAAAATCCTGATCACCAGATCAAAATGCTGGAAGCTCTACAGCAACCGCACCGTACAGAAATTTTGGTTGGCGGGCGTACATTTGGACTCATTGCCAGCCCGGTATTGGATTCTGACGGTAGTCGCTTAGGCACGGTTGTGGAATGGAAAGACCGCACTGCGGAGCTGCAGTTAGAGCGTCAACTGGAAGAAAAAGCAGAGCAAGAACGGGTTGTTGCTCGCGACAACTTACGCATTAAAAATGCTCTGGATAACGTCACCACCAACGTCATGATCGCGGACAACGACCGTCAGATCATTTATCTGAATGAATCGGTAGAGCAGATGATGCGTGACGCCGAGTCGGATATCCAAAAGGATTTGCCGAACTTCAAAGTCGATGCATTACGCGGCGGCAATATCGACGTTTTCCATAAAAACCCTGATCATCAAATCAAGATGTTGGAAGCGCTGAAGCAGCCACATCGGACCGAAATCTTGGTTGGCGGCCGTACCTTTGGGTTGATCGCCAGTCCGGTCATTGACGCTGATGGTGGCCGTTTGGGTACGGTTGTGGAGTGGAAAGATCGCACCGCAGAGCTGCAGTTAGAGCGTCAGCTTGAAGAAAAAGCAGAGCAAGAGCGGGTGGTTTCTCGCGACAATCTACGGATCAAGAATGCTCTGGATAACGTGACCACCAACGTCATGATCGCGGACAACGATCGTCAGATCATTTATCTGAATGAATCGGTAGAGCAGATGATGCGAGACGCCGAGTCGGATATCCAAAAGGATTTGCCGGGCTTCAAAGTGGATGCTTTGAGAGGCGGTAATATTGATGTCTTCCATAAAAATCCCGACCATCAAATCAAGATGTTGGAGGCTCTCAAGCAGCCGCATCGTACGGAAATTTTGGTGGGTGGCCGCACCTTCGGTTTGATCGCCAGTCCGGTCATTGATGCTGAAGGTGGCCGCTTGGGTACGGTGGTCGAATGGAAAGACCGCACCGCTGAATTGAAGTTGGAACGAGAGCTGGAAGCCAAAGCCGTGCGTGAGCGCGAAGTGGCGGCAGAAAACCTGCAAATTCGTAATGCCCTGGATAACGTCAGTGGCAATGTGATGATCGCCAATGCGGGCCGTACCATTACGTATATGAATAAGGCGGTCGAGCAGATGATGCGCGGCAACCAAGAGGAATTGCGTAAGGTACTGCCGAGCTTTAACGCCGACAATTTACTCGATGGCTCCATAGATCAATTCCATAAAAATCCAGCTCATCAGGCCGGGCTACTGGAAAATCTACGGGACACCTATCGCACGCAGATTCAGGTCGGTACGCTGCATTTCGGCCTGATTGCCAGCCCCATCATCACTGAAGGGGGAGAGCATCGCGGTACGGTTGTGGAATGGATTGATCGTACGGCTGAGGTCGCGGTCGAAAACGAGATCGGTGAAATTGTGGCCGCCTCAACGCGTGGTGAATTTGATAACCGCGTCAGCATGGATGGCAAGACGGGCTTCTTCGAGTCGCTGGCAACCGGTATCAATCAGCTGTTGGAAACCTGCGAAGTTGGCTTCAATGACGTTATTCGCGTTCTAGGCTCGCTTGCTCAAGGTGATTTAACCCAGCGCATAGATGCCGAATACCAGGGCACATTCGCTGAATTGAAGACCAATGTGAATGCCACGATTGATTCCTTGACCGATATGGTCGTGTCCATCAAGGCGGCATCGGACGACATCAACTCTGGTGCCAGCGATATCTCTGCGGGTAGTGAGGATCTATCGAGCCGGACCGAGGAACAGGCTGCCAGTTTGGAGGAAACGGCTTCAAGCATGGAAGAGTTGACGTCCACTGTGAAGCAGAATGCCGATAACGCCAAGCAGGCCAATCAGTTGGCTATCGGGGCTTCAGATGTGGCCAGTAAGGGTGGCGTCGTGGTCGGCGATGTGGTTACCCGCATGTCCGAAATCACCGAGTCTTCCAAGAAAATTGAGGACATTATCAGCGTCATCGAAGGCATTGCTTTCCAGACCAATATTCTGGCTTTGAATGCGGCTGTTGAAGCGGCAAGGGCCGGTGAGCAGGGTCGTGGATTCGCAGTGGTGGCCAGTGAAGTGCGTTCCTTGGCGCAACGTTCCTCTGGAGCGGCTAAGGAAATCAAGCAGTTGATTTCGGACTCCGTTGAACGCATTGAAGACGGCTCGAAATTGGTAGAGCAAGCGGGTTCAACCATGGAAGAAATCGTCAACTCTGTGAAACGAGTGACTGACATCATGGCGGAAATTTCCGCGGCCTCACAAGAACAGTCCAGCGGTATTGAGCAGGTCAATCAAACCATAGCTCAAATGGATGATGCGACTCAACAAAATGCCGCCTTGGTGGAAGAATCCTCCGCCTCGGCACGCGCCATGTTGGATCAAGGTGGTCAGTTAGCGAAACAGGTTCTGCGCTTTCGTTTAGAAGATGCGATGGAAACCGCTGACCCCATCGTCGTCAATCGCCCGGTGAGGGCAAGTGCAGCTACGCGACCCACAGCACCCCGGGCCAGAGTAACTGCCCCTGCGGCCCGCGTTGAACGTAAGCCCGCGAAACCACTATCAGGAGAAGACAATGAAAACTGGTCTGAATTCTAGGTCCACGCCTGATCCCGTGTTACCGATGTGGTGGCGGTGTTTTTACCTCATTGGTCTCGGCCTAATCGGTGCTGCATGTGATGAACGTAGTGGAGACCCCGCAAGTGCAAACCAGCACATTAGATCAAAAGGCATTTGAACGTGTCCGCACGCTGATATACCAGCGTGCGGGTATTTCACTCGGAGAGAGCAAGCAGGCCATGGTGTACGGGCGATTGTCCAAACGCTTGCGTCAGCTTCAGCAGTCATCCTTGGATGACTACCTGGATGAGTTGGACAATCCTCACGCTGAGGAGTGGCAGCATTTCACCAATGCTTTAACCACCAATCTGACTTCATTTTTTCGAGAGGCGCACCATTTTGATCACTTGGCTCAAGTGTTGCGGCAGTCAACTTCGCAAGACCGCTTTCGTATTTGGTGTACGGCGAGCTCCACTGGTGAGGAGCCGTATTCCATTGCCATGGTGGCAGAAGAAGCGGGTCGAACGGGGCCTAGAAAAACTGAAATATTGGCCAGTGATATTGATACTCAGGTGTTGAGCCGCGCCGCCGAAGGGGTATACCAACTCGATCGAATCGAAGGGCTATCGAACAGCCGAAAAAAGGCATTTTTTCAACGTGGTATTGGGCCGCGAGATGGGTACTGCAGAATCCGCCCCCAGCTGAGAAAAAAACTCAGCTTTGAACAAATCAATTTATTGCATACAGCGTGGCCTATCGAGACTGGTCTTGATGTGATTTTTTGCCGCAATGTGCTGATTTATTTTGATAAGCCAACACAATCCGAATTGGTTCGCCGTTTTGCGGCTTATCTAAAGCCCGGCGGCATTTTGTATGTCGGTCATTCCGAAAGTCAGTTTGCTTGTGAGGATCAACTGCGCATCATCGATAGAACGACGTACCAAAAGGTCGTTCAGTGAATGGCTACTCACATGCACGCAAGATGCCCAGTGATGTTGAATTGTTGGGGACTGGTACGGCGAACTTTATCTATAGAGACCGTCACTTTTCTACAGAAGCGATCAAGGTGCTTCCGGGCGAATATTACGCGACAGGAAGCGAGATTATGATCGTGACCTTGCTGGGGTCGTGTGTCGCGGCCTGTCTTCGCGACAGCCGAGCCAAAGTTGGCGGCATGAACCATTTTCTGTTGCCACATGACAACAGCCAAGACGCCAAATCGGGGGCTCGTTTTGGGGCCTATGCCATGGAAGTTCTGGTCAATGCGCTGCTGGGGATGGGCGCGCATCGCGACACACTGGAGGCCAAAGTTTTTGGTGGCGCCAATGTCGTGCGCAGTATGACGAGCAGCACGGTTGGGCAGGACAACGGTGTCTTTGTTTTAGATTTTCTTAAGCAGGAAGGTATTCGCATCGTTGCAGAGGATTTGGGCGGCGAGCGGCCACGGCGTGTGCATTATTTCCCTCGCACCGGTCAAGCCATGGTCAAGCTGTTGGGAGAAGTTGAAACTCAACAGATTCGCCAGGCTGAAAGCGCCTTGGAGAATCGGGCGGCCCAGATTGCCGGTGAAGTGGAGTTATTCACATGAGCAGTATTAAGGTGCTTGTCGTGGACGACTCGGCCTTGGTTCGCCAATTGCTCACCGAGTTGCTCAGCAGTGACCCTGCAATTGAGGTGGTCGGCAGTGCCGCTGACCCTTTTATGGCGCGCGACAAAATCAAGCAACTCAACCCGGATGTGTTGACGCTGGATGTCGAAATGCCACGCATGGATGGGCTGAAGTTTCTTGAAAATATTATGCGCTTGCGACCCATGCCCGTAGTCATGGTTTCCTCCCTGACGCAAAAGGGGGCGCAGACCACCTTGAGCGCGCTGGAGTTGGGCGCTGTGGATTTTGTGGCGAAACCCACATTGGGTGTCGCTGAAGGCTTACAAGCCAGCGCGGATGAACTCATTGAGAAGGTCAAAATTGCGGCAGTCAGTAAGCCGCAACAGCGCAGCGATCGCTTGCCGGAGCAGCGACAAACACCAGCCGCCGGCCGCATCAAATATGAAACCACTGATCGCCTTGTGGCCATTGGTGCGTCCACCGGCGGGACAGAAGCGGTGCGTGTGGTGTTGAGCCACTTGTCGGCCGATTCCCCAGGCATCGTGATCGCGCAGCACATCCCTGAGGCGTTTAGCGCGTCGTTTGCCGAACGTCTTGATGGTGCGTCGGCAATAGCTGTATGCGAAGCCGAAAATGGCCAAGAGATCCGTCCCGGTCATGCTTATGTGGCGCCTGGGGATGACCATCTTCAGGTTGTGCGTAGTGGCGCACGTTGGAAATGCCAGCTGAGTAAATCGGAACCGGTCAATCGTCACCGTCCTAGTGTGGATGTGCTGTTTGATTCGGTGGCCAAGAATTGTGGCAACAACGCCTGCGGCATTTTACTGACCGGCATGGGTGATGACGGCGCACGTGGCTTGAAAAGCATGCGCGATGAGGGCGCTTTCACCGCGGTTCAGGATGAGGCCACCAGCGTGGTTTGGGGTATGCCCGGCGCTGCGTGGAAGTTGGATGCGGCGTGTTGCCAATTGCGTCTATCGGATGTGGCCAGCGCTATTGAAAAATTTGCCCGCAAGGGCTCAAGACACTGCATTGCGGGTCGATAAGCAGATTATGGAGAACACACAATGAAAGCTGATTTCAAACCGCTCATTTTGCCGTTGTTGGCAACGATGGCTCATGCAGTGAGTGCACTAGCGCCGATTCCTGCTCCTTTGCTTTGGATGACCATGGCTGCGGCTGTGGGTTCCTGGGGTTGGTTCTTATGGAGCGTGCAGCGTGGCCAAGTGCAAATCCATGTGGCCGGTGAGGATTACGTGGGTACGCAACAGGCTGAAGAAGACAAAGCGCATTACGAACAATTGCTGCGTGATACCCAGCATATGGCGGAAGGCGAAATTTCATCTTTGCGCGGAGAAATGCAACGGGTGCACGATCTCGTTGCTGAAGCAGTTCGCGATATCGGCGGCAGCTTTGATGAAATTCAACGTCATTCTCATGCGCAAGAGGGTGAGATGCGGCGCATCGTTGAGGAAGGTGACAGTGGGGCGCTCGATCTACGCGGATTCGCCTCCCGTGCCGGTGAACTCATGACCCAGTTGGTGGACGTATTAGCGCAAGAAAGCGCCCACAGCGCGCAAAATGTTGATCGCATAGACGATATGGCCGGACATTTAGACGCCGTTTTTGAATTGTTGGAGGATGTGAAATCCATCGCCGATCAAACCAACTTACTGGCACTGAATGCGGCGATTGAAGCCGCCAGAGCCGGAGACGCCGGGCGCGGTTTTGCGGTAGTGGCAGAAGAAGTGCGTAGTTTGTCGGAGCGCTCAACCAGTTTTAACGATCAGATTCGCAAACGCGTGCATGACTCACGCGAAGCCATGGCCAAAGTACGTGGCGCGGTTAAAGACATGGCAGCACGTGATATGCAGGCCAGTCAGGACGCGAGCAATAAAGTGGAGTTTTTGGTTGGTCAGGCCGACGGCATCAATCGCGCATTGGCGGAAGCCATAGGTCAAGTATCCGCTTGCGGTGAGCGCATCGCAAGCGCAGTAAATAACGCGGTTCGCTCTTTGCAGTTTGGCGATATCACTACGCAAGCGGTCACTGCGGCCTATGCGCATTTGGATCGTTTGTCAGATATGCGTGGCGAGGCAGGTGCGCTGCAGGGCGGCATGCACCCGGCAGCAGCGCCTCAGCAACGAGAGCAACTGGCTCAAGCCAGCGAGCGTTTGGCGCCTAAGCAAGAGGCGTGGAGGCAGCAGCCACACAAGCCGGTGAACCAGCAGTCGATGAACTCAGGTGCGGTGGAGTTGTTCTGACAGGCTCGTAATCTCCTATAATCAAAACCAGTGAACCCCATTACGGGGTTCTTTCGTTTGTGGAGCCTCGTTATTAGCGATCCAGTGCGGATTCCCCGTCCGGAACACAGCATATCCCGTTCACGACTCAGTCGTGCCGCGTTGCAGACTTTGTATGGTCTCAAGGACGCAGGCTATGAAGCCTTGCTGGTAGGAGGCGGTGTACGTGACTTGCTGGTGGGTTTGAATCCTAAGGATTTTGACGTGGCCACCAATGCCGAACCCGAGCAGGTGCGTGACGTATTTCGCCGTAGCCGGCTGATAGGTCGCCGCTTTCGTCTCGCCCATGTGCGCTTTGGGCCGGAAATTATTGAAGTCGCAACGTTTCGGGCCGCACCACGCAGCCCAGACGAAGAAGATGTAGACGAAATTCATGCGGTTGATGAAGCGCTGCAGAACGATGAACCGACCAGCAGTGATGAAGATCATCTATTGGATGAGCGTGGTCGTATTTTGCGCGACAACGTCTACGGCAATATGGAACAAGATGCGTTTCGCCGTGATTTCACCATCAATGCCCTGTATTACGACATTCGTGATTTCGCGGTGGTGGATTATGTCGGCGGGATGCAGGACTTGGCTGACAAAAAAATTCGCCTGATAGGCGACCCGGTCACTCGCTATCGAGAAGACCCGGTTCGCATGCTGCGCGCTGTGCGTTTTGCCAGCAAATTAGGATTTGAAATTGAACAGTCAGCGGCTGAGCCTATTGCGGAACTCACCGGTTTATTGGCCGATGTGCCGCCAGCGCGCTTGTTTGACGAGATGATTAAGCTGTTGCTAAGTCCGCAGGGTGAGGCCAATTTTGATGGCATGTCTAACTTTGGTCTGTTCCAGGTTTTGTTTCCTACGGTCGCTTCTGCGATAGAGAATGATGACAGCGGAGCGACTGAAAAACTGATTCGTCTGGCTTTGCAAAGCACCGCGAAACGTATGGGCGAAGATAAGCCGGTCACGCCATCGTTCATATACGCAGCCATGTTGTGGCGACCGGTTTGTCGGGCCATGCAGGCCTTGCTTGATAGTGGCACGCCGGCAGCCCCGGCCATGGCACAGGCGGCCAGTGCCGTGGTGTCAGAGCAATGTCGCACAGTTGCGATTCCTAAGCGCTTTTCGGGCATGTGCGCGGATATGTGGCACTTACAAGCGCGCTTTGAATCCCGCCGAGGTAAGCGCCCTTACCGCATGCTGGAGCACAAACGATTTCGCGCTGCCTATGATTTTCTCTTGTTGCGGGCCGAAATCGGTGAGGTCGAACAGGAATTAGCGGATTGGTGGACGCGTTTTCAAGAGGTCGATGAATCGGAGCGTGAAGACATGATTCAAGCCGCTCCATCAGGCCCTAAGCCATCAGGCCGTCGTCGTAAGCGCAGACGGAGCGCTTAAGTCCATGTATCGCATCTTGCGAGCTCAGCATCACGGGCGTGCATGCTGAGCTGGATAGGCTTGGGCAGCAATCTAGGAGATTCTTCGGTTTTGCTGCAAGCTGCTGTGGCGGACTTGGCCTGCCTGCCCGCGAGTGAGCTGATTGCGGTTTCGCCATTTTATCGCAGTAAAGCCTTGCAGTCGGCAACAGAGACTCAAGCCCAACCTGACTATTGCAATGCGGTAGCTGCCTTACAAACCGATTTGGCACCACAAGTATTGCTTGATGCCTTGTTGCGGATAGAGCGTCAGCATGGTCGCGATAGGCGAGATGAACGCCGTTGGCAATCCCGCAGCCTGGATTTGGATTTGCTGGTGGTGGGCGATCAGCATCAGCAAACGGCGACTTTGAGCTTGCCGCACCCGGAGCTGCACAAACGAGATTTTGTGTTGCAACCGTGGTCGGATTTGGCCTCAGGGATGTCGATTAACGATCAAGGAATGCTTGCGGAATGCTTGCATCGATTGGAGAGTGCTCCGCTGCAAAGCTGGGCGCGGACTATTCCATTATCATAAGCGGTTCCATCGGAGAATTTCATGTACCCATCAACATCTGATGACAGCGTCCGCCCCCTTACGCTGCAAGACTTTGCACGCATGCGTGATGACGGTGAGAAGATCGCGTGTCTGACTGCTTACGACGCAAGTTTCGCTAAATTGGAAGATGCCGCCGGGGTCGAATGGGTGCTGGTTGGCGATTCCTTGGGAATGGTTATTCACGGCCAGCCCAGCACAGTTTCAGTAACCATTGACGATATCGTTTATCACTGCCGCGCTACGGCGCATGGCTTGCAGCGTGGATTTTTGGTTGCGGACATGCCGTTTCTGAGTTTCTCCACTCCCGATGAGGCCATATTTAACGCCCGTCGTTTGATGCAAGAAGGTTTTGCCAAAATGGTGAAACTGGAAGGCGGCGCGGTGCAGGCGGAAATCGTCGAATTTCTCACTGCACGTGGTGTGCCGGTCTGTGGGCACTTGGGCTTACGTCCTCAGCTCATTCATAAACTGGGTGGCTTTAAGGTTCAGGGTCGCGATGACGCGGTTGCAGCAGAAATGG
Organism: Oceanococcus sp.; assembly: GCA_051252075.1. Taxonomy (GTDB): domain Bacteria; phylum Pseudomonadota; class Gammaproteobacteria; order Nevskiales; family Oceanococcaceae; genus Oceanococcus. The sequence continues at coordinate 9,167 of JBPOFU010000006.1, forward strand.
AAGAAGACGCGCGGGTGTTGGTTGAGGCTGGCGCCGATATGCTGCTGTTGGAATGCGTACCAAATTCTTTGGCGCGCCGCATCACAGAAGCTTCGCCGGTTCCGGTCATCGGCATTGGCGCTGGGCCCGACGTAGACGGTCAAATTCTGGTTCTGCACGATATTTTGGGTGTGAGTCGCGGTCGTAGGCCGCGCTTTGTGCGTGATTTCCTCGATGCAGGAGGCGATGTCGAATCGGCCATAGCGAGATACGTAGCCGCTGTGAAATCGGGCGAGTATCCAGATAGTTTGCATACTTTCGGCGGATAACAACGCATGAAGCGCATACATCAGGTCGAGGGTTTGAGAGAAATCGTTCGCGCCTGGAAGCAGTCTTCGCAGCGCGTGGGGTTCGTTCCCACTATGGGCAATCTGCATGACGGTCACCTGTCCTTGATCGATGAGGCCCAGCGGTGTGGTGAGCGGGTAGTCGTCAGCATTTTTGTGAACCCTTTGCAGTTTGCCAAAGGCGAAGATTTTGGCGCTTACCCACGAACATTCGACGAAGATTGCCGAAAATTAGAGCAGCGAGGTGTCGACGTGGTGTTTGCGCCCAGCGATGCCGAGATGTATCCACGTGGTCGCGAGTCGCTGACCCAGGTCGTTGTTCCTGGCCTATCTGAATTACTGTGTGGCGCTCACCGTCAAGGACATTTTGCAGGTGTCGCTACGGTGGTGAATTTGCTGTTCAACTTGGTGCAGCCCGATTTTGCCGTTTTTGGGCAAAAAGACTATCAGCAGTTGGCTGTTATTCGCCGAATGGTTGCAGATCTGCAAATGCCGGTCGAGATTATTGGCATGCCAACTCGGCGCGAAGAGGGGGGCTTGGCGATGAGTTCTCGCAATATCCACCTCAGCGCAGAACAGAGAGATAAAGCGAGCGCGATATATGCCTCCTTGAATTTTATTGCGGCCTCGCTAAAGCGCGGTGATCGCGATTTCTCAGCGCTGGAGGCGGCAGGCTTGGATCACCTACGTAAAGCGGGCTTAAAGCCCCAGTATCTATGTGTTTTGGCCCCGGATTTAAGCGCCCCGGATGATGCGGCGCAGCAATATGTGGTGCTGGCTGCTGCTAAAATGGGTGACACTCGTTTGATCGATAACTTGAGTGTTGACTCTAGCGGCGCTTGAAGCGCTCGCGTTCGCCCGCTAAAATCGCCGGTTAGTCAGCCTCCTATTTGGCTGTGAATCCCTTAACTCACAGAAATCTAAAGAGATTTTTTGAGGTTCATATGCAAGTCACACTGTTAAAAGCCAAACTCCACCGCGCCTGCGTTACTCATGCGGAATTGGACTACGAAGGCTCGTGCGCCATCGATGGTGATTTGCTCGATGCCTCGGGTATCCGCGAATACGAACAAATCCAGATTTACAACTTGGGTAATGGCGAGCGTTTCGAAACTTATGCCATCCGTGCGGAAAATGGATCACGCATCATTTCGGTAAACGGTGCTGCGGCACATAAAGCGCGGGTAGGCGATCGGGTCATCATCTGTGCTTATGTGGGCATGAGCAATGCTGAGGCCGAAGTGTACAAACCGAAGCTGGTGTACTTGGACGAAAACAATTTCGTGACAGGTACGCGCAATACCATTCCGGTTCAAGCGGCATAAGCTGAATTACGACTGACCTGACCATGATCCACGTCGGCAATGCGCCGGCTACTCCTCTACTGCAGGCGCATGCCCGACGCTGGCAGGCACTGAATCTTGGTTCAGTCATCAATACAGATCCGTCTGCGCGAGCAGCTATGGCCGTTTCTGCTGGGCCGCTGACCTTGGACTATTCCAGGCAGCGCATGGATCAAGACCTGTTGCGTGATCTGATTGCACTGGCAACACAATGCCAGCTGCCCGAGGCGATGCGGGCCATGTGTGCTGGCGAACAGCTGAACCGCAGTGAAGGTCGCGGTGTATTGCATGTCGCCTTGCGCTCAACGTTGTGCCCGAAAGCGGAGGTGGATGCCGCGGTGGCCGCGGAGCAAGAGCGCATGCGCCGGTTCGTAGACGATGTGCGTAGCGGAAAGATCCGCAACGCCCGGGGGCAGACTTATACCGATGTGATCAATGTCGGCATCGGAGGCTCCGATTTGGGGCCACGCTTGGTGGTGCGGGCATTGGCTGGTTTGAATACGGCTGAAGCGGATTTAAACGCCCATTTTTTCGGCAATCCAGACTCAGCGGATATTGCTGCGAAGGTCGCAGGATTGGACCCAGCGCGCTGTCTTTGTGTGGTGGTGTCGAAGTCTTTTACGACCGCCGAAACGCGAGTGGTTGCCGATAAATTGCGCCGCTGGATGAGTGATGCTGGTGTCGCCGCTGAACAGCAATTTGTCGCGGTTACCTCAGCTGCAGAGGAGGCGCAGCGCTGGGGCATACCGGCAGAGCGTCAATTTGCCATGTGGTCTTGGGTGGGCGGGCGCTTTTCCTTGTGGTCGGCAGTCGGTTTGAGTATTGCACTGGCCGTGGGCTGGAAACAATTTTCTGATGTGCTGCACGGTGCGGCCGATATTGACGCCCACTTTCTAGAGGCTCCCCTGGACCAAAATCTTCCTTTGATTTGGGCGCTGAGCGGCATTTGGAATCGCAATTTCCTCGAGTACAACAGCCAGGTTACGGCGGTTTACAGTGAGCGACTTCGCGATTTGCCGGATTGGTTGCAGCAGCTGGACATGGAAAGCAATGGCAAGTCTGCGGGGCGTGATGGACAAGCTTTAATGCACGACACCGCGCCGATACAGTGGGGAGGCGTTGGTACCACAGTTCAGCACGCATTCTTCCAGATGCTGCATCAAGGCCCGGAGGCGCATCCGGTTGATTTTGTGCTGCCTTTGCAAGTTTTCGGTGCGGAAGCAGCGATGCAGGCGCAATTGATAGGTAATGGTTTGGCGCAATCCGCTGCCTTAAGTCATGGGCGCAACGCGGCTGCAGAAGGCTATACAGGCGCTGACGCGGCTTGGCGGGATTGTCCCGGCAATCGCCCATCCAGTTTGATTTGGCTGCAACGCTTGGATGCGTATGGTTTGGGCGCGCTGTTGGCGGCCTACGAGCACCGTTGCTTTGTGCAGGGGTGGTTGTGGGGGCTGAACAGTTTTGATCAATTTGGTGTTGAATTGGGCAAAGCGCTGGCACAAGGTATCGAGGCCGGTTTAGCGGGTGACGATAGCGCTTGGCCAGATGCTTTGTTGGCCAAGCAGGTTGAGCGCTTAAAGTCGCTGCAATAAGGTTTTATTGCTCCGCTTGGCGTGCGGTTAATTCATTTAGCGCCCATTCCACATGCTCGCGTACCAATTCGGAGTCGTCTGATTGCCTGGATTGCAATGCGTGTAGGGCGTCTGTAGTGGCCGGGCCGTTGCCCAGCGCAACCGCGATATTGCGTAGCCAACCGATATAACCACTGCGTCGGAGTGCCATGCCTTCGGTGCGGCTGAGAAATTCCGCTTCAGTCCAAGCAAACAACTCGTGCAAAGCTTGATCGTCCAGCGCGTGACGCACCGCAAAGTCGGGGTCTTTGCTGGCTTTGGCGTCGCGATTCCAAGGACAAACCAATTGGCAATCATCACAGCCAAAGATGCGGTTGCCGATGGGCTTGCGCATTTCAATCGGGATGCTGCTTTTCAACTCGATAGTGAGATAGGAAATGCAGCGTCTGGCATCCAGTTCGCCGTCTAGCGAGATTGCTCCAGTAGGGCAGGCGCGAATGCAAGCTTGGCAAGCACCACAGCCATTGCTGACCGGGGCTTGCTCGCTGGCTGGCAGTGCTAGGTCAGTAAACAGTTCGCCTAAGAAGAAATAGGAGCCTTGTTGTTTGTCGATCAATAGCGTGTGCTTGCCCATCCAGCCCAAGCTGGCGTCGCGCGCCAAGGCCTTTTCAAAAATGGGCGCGCTGTCGGCAAAGGCACGAAAGCCGAAGGGGCCAATCTGTTCTTGCAGTTGGCGCGCTAAGCGACGCAAGCGACTGCGTACCGTTTTGTGGTAATCGCGGCCCAAGGCGTAGCGGCTAATATAGGCCTTGTCTGCTTGCTTCAGCACCTCTTTCGCCGGTGCCGCTTGTGGCCAGTACGGCATGGTGACACTGATAACGCTGAGGGTGTCGGGCACCAATTGTTGCGGGTCTTCGCGTAAGGCTTGATTGCGCGCGAGATAGTCCATGTCACCGTGCATGCCACGGTCTAGCCAGCGCTGAGTGAGTTCGGCATCCTGGCCGAGCTGCGCACGGCTAACCGATAAAGCGCTGAAGCCCAGATCGCGGCTCCAGTTACGCAGCTGTTCAAGCATTTGTGGTGGGCTTGGCTGACTCATGATGTGCTGGTGTTTTCCCTGCGATAATGGGCAGATGGACAAAGATATAGCGCTCTATAGCGCGCAGCAGAGCCGTGATCTGGATGCGCGTGCCATTGGGGATTTTGCCATCCCCGGCTATGAATTGATGCAACGGGCAGCAAATGCCTCGTGGCATTGCCTGCGTGCGCATTGGCCGGAAGCCAAAGTCATAGGCTTTCTAGTGGGGCCTGGCAACAATGGCGGTGATGCGTTGGAGTTGGCGCGCATCGCTAGTGCGCAGGGTATCGCCATACAAGTCTTTTTGTTAGCGCAGTCGGCGGAATTCAAAGCTGAAGCCCTGCAAGCGTGGAACGCATTTGTACAGGACGCATTGCCGCGGTGTGAGGCCGATCAATTCGATCCCAAAATGTGCGATGTGTGGGTGGACGGGCTGTTTGGTAGCGGCTTATCGCGTGCGCTGCAGGGGCGGGCAGCGCAATGGATCGCTGCGATTAATCAGGCGCCAGTGCCGGTGCTGGCTTTGGACCTGCCTTCGGGCATACACGCGGACAGTGGTGCGGTGTTGGGTGATGCGGTGCAGGCGGACGTGTGTATTAGTTTTATCGCACGCAAGCAGGGCTTGTTCACTGGTGCGGCCTTGGATTTCGTTGGGCACCGTGTTTTTGACGACTTGCAGCTGCCTGCGCAGGTGTTCGATGGCTATGTCCCGACTGCAAGCTTGATGGCGAACGTTTCGGTCGCAGCCGGTTTGCCTCAGCGTCAGAGAAATGCGCATAAAGGCAGTCACGGCCATGTGCTATTGATTGGAGGTGCTCCGGGCTATAGCGGCGCGATTCGATTGGCCGCAGGAGCGGCCCTGCGCGGCGGCGCAGGCTTGGTGAGCGTGCTGACCCACCCAGATAGTAGCCATGTGGTCAGTCTGGGCTTGCCAGACGCCATGGTGCATGGCGCGAACACGCTGCAGGAAAAAGCAGCTGAGGTATGGGAAAGAGCGGATATCTTGGTGATCGGGCCAGGTTTGGGGCAAGCCGCTTGGGGGCGTTATTGGTTCCAGCAAGCGGTCAGTTTTTCCGGCGCAAAGGTGATTGATGCTGATGCACTGAATTTATGGGCGCTGGAACAACAGAAGTTGGAGCAAGCCATTGTAACGCCGCATCCTGGTGAGGCAGGGCGCTTGTTGGCTAAGAGCAGCCAAGCGGTACAAAATGATCGATACGGAGCGGTGCGCGAGCTGGCAGCGCGCTTGGACTGTGTTGCGGTGCTCAAAGGTGCAGGGAGCTTGATCGCCGACCCGCAGGGCGCTTGCCGCGTGTGTCCGGCCGGCAACCCTGGCATGGCCGTGGCTGGAATGGGGGATGTTCTAGCGGGCCTTATGGGAGCCCTGCTGGCGCAGGCTGGGGAGGGCGCAGATTTGCTTGCGCTTGCCAGCGTAGCTGTGTTGGCGCATGCGCAGGCCGGTGACCAATTGGCGAGTCAGCAAGGCCAGCGTGGTTTGTTGGCCAGCGATCTGATCGCGTATTTGCCACAGGTTCTGAACGCGTGATCCGGTATCAATGGGAACTGGCGGATGAGCTCGCTACGAATAGCTGGGCGGCGGCGTTGGCCGGGGTTTTGCCGCAGGAATTTTTCTACATCTCCCTGTGTGGCGGGCTTGGTGCAGGAAAAACGCATACCGTACGGGCGGTGTTGCGCGCTTTAGGTGAACAAGGTCCAGTGCGTAGCCCCACTTACACCTTGCTCGAAGAATACGGTTTGGCCAATCGAAAAATTGTACATCTGGATCTTTATCGCTTGGCAGAAGCCAGTGAATTGGAATATCTGGGTTTGCGCGACATGCTTGGGGAAAAGCTGCAAATGTTCATAGAGTGGGCGGACAAGGCGGCTGGCGAGCTACCTCCGCCTGATGTAAAAATAACTTTATCAATCAATGCCTTGGGTGGGCGTTCTGCGGTTGTGGAAGGTTTAAGTCCAGCGGGCTGTGAATGTGTAGCGGCGTGGGTCCAAAATTCACCTTGAAAAGTACGGTGTTGCGGGACGGTTCTAAGGGTCAACATAAGAAGTAGGCCTTAGCTCACTAATAATAAAAGAGAAAATCTTGATTTATTTTCTTAACCCAGTTACTTTAATCGTGGGTTTCACCCTGCGGCATGCGTTGGGGTGGGGGAATATGATCATGGCGCGAGGCAGCTTGCGCGAGGTGTATGCACATGCGTATGTGGATCAAGCTTTGGCTTGTCGCATTGTGTTTGCCGTCTATGGCGGCAAATGCCGTTTCTATTGGTGACGTCCGAATTTGGGACGAGCCTGGCCAGACTCGTGTCGTTCTGGATCTGACTGATGCTGTTAAGCACAGCAGCTTCGCTCTGGATAAACCGAACCGCGCGGTTATTGATATTCGCGGTGTCTACCAGCTCCCAAAATCCAATCCAAGCAATGCCGGTGTTATACAGGCGGTGCGCTTTGGCCAGCGTGATAATGGTTTGCGTTTGGTCTTAGACCTCAATCAATCCGCCGAACCACGCAGCTATTTATTGGCGCCTTCGGGTGATTTTGGCTATCGCTTAGTCGTGGAGCTACCGCACGGGAAAAGAGCGAGTCCGGCGGTCGTGTCGTTGGCGAAAAAAGACATCGTTGTGGCGATAGATGCAGGACACGGCGGGGAAGACCCCGGCGCGACGGGCCCGCGCGGCGTACGTGAGAAAGACGTCGCCTTACAAATTGCCCAGCGGCTAAAGAAATTAATTGATGCCGAACCGGGGATGCGCGCCATCTTGACCCGCGAAGGTGATTACTTTATTGCTTTGCATAAGCGGCGAGAGATCGCGCAACGTCATCGCGCGGATTTGTTTGTTTCCATACATGCCGATGCTTTCCGCGATCGCAGTGTGCATGGTTCATCGGTGTACATTTTGTCGCCGCGCGGAGCCAGTTCCGAACATGCGCGTATGTTGGCCAATCGAGAAAACGCAGCTGACTTGGTTGGCGGTGTAGAAATCCAAGATAAAGATGAAATGCTGGCTTCCGTGTTACTGGATATTTCACAAAGTGCGGCGATAGAGGCAAGCCTAGATTTAGGCCATCGCATGCTGCAGCAACTCGGCGATCTTGGGAAATTGCATAAGAAATCCGTGCAACGTGCGGGCTTTGCCGTGCTCAAAGCGCCCGATGTTCCATCAATCTTGGTGGAAACCGCGTTTATTTCCAATCGCAACGAAGAAACGCGCTTAAAAGACCCCAAGCAGCAGGAAAAGCTCGCACGTGGTTTGCGCAATGGCATACTGAGCTACTTTGAAACCTATCGGCCGCAAAAGGTAGTTGCCAGCGCCGCTCGATAAACATCCCAATGGGGTTTTGTACCGGTGACAATTCGCGCGCTTCCCTCTCATCTGGTGAACCAGATTGCCGCCGGAGAGGTGGTTGAAAGACCCGCTTCGGTACTCAAAGAATTACTGGAAAATGCCATAGATGCGGGGAGCACTCGCATACAGATTAATCTGCAGGCAGGCGGTATGCAGCGGGTTGAAGTTATTGATGATGGCTGCGGCATCCCCGTCGATGAATTGCCGCTGGCCTTAACTCGGCATGCCACCTCCAAAATCAGCGCCTTGGATGACTTAGAAGCGCTTACCAGTTTGGGTTTTCGCGGCGAAGCTCTACCGAGTATCGCCGCGGTCTCCAATGTGCAATTGGCTTCGCGCACCGCGCAAGATGAACACGGTTGGTTGTTGGATTTACGGCCAGGGGAAGGTTTGCCAAAAGCGCGCCCTGAACCGATGCCCGTGGGTACTCGAGTGACGGTGGATGAGTTGTTTCATCAAATTCCGGCGCGGCGAAAATTTCTGCGCACAGAGCGCACAGAATTCTCTCATTTGGATACTTTGGCGCGGCGCCTAGCATTGAGCGTGCCCGATCGCGATATTCGTTTATCGCACAATGGTAAAGCCATTTGGCATGCGCCAGCGGCCGATGATGTCGTAACGCAAGAGGCGCGTATTGCCCGTTTACTAGGACAAGATTTCATAGACAACTCCATGCGCTTGGACTATGAAGCGCAAGGTATTCAAATTTGTGGATGGTTGGCGCAACCGGCGTTTTCTCGCGCTCAGGGCGATATTCAACACAGTTTTATCAATGGTCGCTATATCAGAGATCGCTTGTTGATTAGCGCGATGAAGGCGGCTTATGCCGATGTGCTGCATTACAGTCGCCACCCGGCCTATTTGATTTATTTGCAAATGGATCCGCGCACCGTGGATGTGAATGTTCATCCCACCAAGCAGGAAGTGCGCTTTCGTGAGTCGCGGCAGGTCTTCGACTTCTTGCGCCGCAGTGTGCAGCAAGCCATCGCTCAGCCACTCACGGGGGAGGCAGGAGACGCTAGGGGTACAGCGGCACCATTGTCTGCGCATGCCGAGCCGAGCTATGCGCCTCGTGCGTCCGGCGCTAGCCACTTCGCCGTGCATGACAGTGGTGTGCGCCTAGAAGCTGATAGTGCGCGTGCTTTATACAGTTCTGGCCCGTCGCAAGCAGAAGTCCAGCCACAGCAGCTGTCCATGGATGAATCGGGGGTGGCGAAGGCGCCGCCCTTGGGATTTGCTATGGCTCAGATTCATGGGGTTTATATCCTCAGCCAAACCGTCAAAGGTGCGGTTTTGGTTGATATGCATGCGGCGCATGAGCGCATCGTGTTGGAGGACCTGAAAAAGCGCTTGCATGGCCAGCAGATGCCTAGTCAACCACTGCTGGTGCCTCAAGTGCTGGAGCTGGCCGCCACTGAAGCGGATCGCGCGGAAGAGGCCATGCCGTTGTTGGAAGGCATGGGCTTGGAACTGCGCCGATCGGGTGAGCGGTTGATTGAAATACGTGCAGTGCCGTCCTTGCTGGCCAATTTCGATCATGTCAGCTTGGTGCGAGATCTAATCAGCGATTTGGGCCATGCGGAGGCCCTGGATGTCCACCGTTTAGAATTTGCCATAGAGCGTGTGCTTGGCAATATGGCCTGTAAGTCGGGTTCGATAAAAGCGGGCCGTAACTTGGATCGCCTGGAAATGAATGCCTTGTTGCGCAAGATTGAATCCACCCCGCGTTCAGGTCAATGCAATCATGGCCGACCTACTTGGATAGAGCTGAGTATGGATGCTTTGGATCGTTTGTTCCTGCGCGGCCGGTGACTAAGTCATTGATTTGTGTGCTGGGGCCCACTGCAAGTGGAAAATCTGCATTGGCTCTTGGTTTGGCTCGGCATTGGCCGATCGAGATCATCACCATGGACTCAGCCCAGGTTTACCGCGACATGAACATCGGCACGGCCAAGCCCGATGCGCAGGAACAGTCCGTCTGCCCGCATCATTTACTGGATATTCGCGATCCTTCACAAGCGTATTCGGCGGCTGAATTTGCCCAGGATGCGGCGAGCCTTGCGGCGCAAATCAATGCCCGCGGCAACATTCCTGTCGTGGTGGGCGGCACGTTTTTATATTTGCGCGCGTTGTTAGAGGGCCTGCATGACATGCCCAGTGCAGATCCCGAATTGCGCCGGGAGCTAGAGCAGCAGGCGCAGCAATACGGTTGGGCGCATTTGCACGCGCAGCTTGCCGAGAAAGACCCACAGTCAGCTCAGAAAATCCATCCTAACGATGCGCAGCGTATACAGCGCGCCTTGGAGTTGGCGCTAACTCACGGTAAGAACCGCAGTGAATACTGGCAGCAGGAGCGGCAAGGCTTGTGGGCTGGGCCGGTGCTGAAGTTGGCGCTGCTGCCGGTGGACCGCGAGGTGTTGCGTACGCGCATTGCACAGCGTTTTCAAGACATGATGGCTCAGGGCTTTCTTGATGAAGTTAAAGCTTTGCATCAGCGTGGAGATTTGCACGCAGACCTGCCCTCCATCCGTAGTGTGGGCTATCGCCAGCTCTGGCAGCATTTATCTGGGGAACTGAGTGAGCAAGATGCGGTCGAACGCGGCGTCATAGCAACCCGTCAATACGCCAAAAGGCAAATGACGTGGTTGCGCCGTGAATCTTCCCTGAGTGTGCTGCAAGGGGAGTCCGCATCATGTTTGGATCAGGCTATTGAGCAGTGCCGAGTATTTCTCGCCGGCCGGTCCGCATGATATTCTTCGCCGCCGCGTGATTCTGCGCGTCCATCCGTACTGTCCAATAAGAGGCAGGCAGGAGTATCAAAATGTCCAAAGGGCAAACCTTACAAGAACCCTTTCTGAATCAACTGCGCAAAGAACGCATACCGGTCGCCATTTATTTGGTTAACGGCATCAAGCTGCAGGGTCAGATAGAATCTTTCGACCAATTTGTCGTGCTGTTGAAAAATGCAGTGAGCCAAATGGTTTACAAGCATGCAATCTCCACCATTGTTCCTTCCCGTGCCGTACGGATTGACGATGAAGAATATCCTGAAGCCGATGCAGACGTCGTGGCTGACGAGGCTGGCGTAGCCGAGTGATTCTGATTGTTTGATCGCCCCGAGGGTGGTGACCGCGCGCTGTTGGTCGCTTTGGAAATGCCACGTTGCGGCGGAGAGCCTGCCCGCGAGGAATTTCGTCGTTTAGCGCTGTCCACAGGTGCTGAGATTGTCGGCAATATTGCCGGGAGTCGCCGCTTACCTGATCCGCGTTTCTTCGTTGGTGGCGGTAAAGCGGAAGAAATTGCCGATCAAGTCGCTGCCTTTGATGCAGACTTGGTCATCTTTAATCATCCCTTGAGCCCCGCTCAAGAGCGCAATTTGGAGGCGGTGGTTAAAGCCCGTGTCTTGGATCGCGCGGGTTTGATTTTGGATATCTTCGCGCGCCGTGCACGTACCCATGAAGGCAAGCTGCAAGTCGAGTTGGCCCAGTTAAACCATCTGGTGTCACGCTTGGTGCGCGGCTGGTCACACTTGGAGCGTCAAAAAGGCGGTATTGGTTTGCGCGGGCCGGGTGAGTCGCAGCTGGAAATGGACCGGCGCATGATTCATGACCGCATGAATCAGGTTTCTCGCCGCATAGAGCAAGTGCGCCGTAGTCGGGCCTTGAATCGCCAACGTCGCAGTCGCCAAGAAGTGCCGTTGGTGTCTTTGGTTGGCTATACCAATGCAGGGAAGTCCACCCTGTTTGAGGCGCTAACCGGCAACGAAACCTACATCGCTGATAAGTTGTTCGCTACTTTGGACACCACTTTGCGGCGCATGCCTTTGCCTCCGCATGATGAGGTTATTTTGGCGGATACCGTGGGCTTTGTTCGTGATTTGCCTCACACCTTGGTCACTGCTTTTCGCGCGACTTTGGAAGAAACTGCGTCGGCAGATCTTTTAATGCATGTACAAGATGCCTCGGACAGCGAGCGATATATGCAATGTGACGCGGTCGAACGCGTGTTGATTGAAATCGAGGCCGACGAAGTGCCTCGGCTGGATGTCTTCAACAAGGTAGACTGTTTAGAAGATACCGAGCCGCGCATAGATCGTGACGAAGTAGGGCGGCCGATACGGGTGTGGATTTCCGCAGCCAAAGGTTTGGGTTTGGATTTACTGCGCCAAGCGATCAGCGAACGGCTGTATGCTCAGGTCCTAGTGTGGGATTTGCAGTTGCCTGCTGGGCAAGGAAAATTGCGTGGTGAATTGTTTCGGCTCGGTGCTGTTTTGCAAGAAACATGTGACGAAGACGGTGTTTCATCGCTTAAAGTGCGCATGGAAGAAAGCCAATTGCATCGCTTGATCGCAAGGTTTGGACTTGAGCAAGGGGTAATTGCCCCCACTGTAGATAGCGATATTTCTCTGACCGAATGATAATGGTCGAATTCACTACGCTTTAAACAATTAGGAAGCGAATTATGGCCTGGAATGAACCAGGGCCCGGCGGTGGTAAAGACCCCTGGGACAGTAACAATGGCGGCCCACCCGATTTGGATGAGTTGTTAAAGAAATTCCGTGGACGCTTTGGTGGTAACAAGGGCGGTTCGTCCGGTGGTGGAAAAGCCTCTGGCGGCATACCGAAAGGTTTGATCACCGTTGCCGCGCTAATCGCTGGCGGCTTGTGGTTGCTATCGGGTTTCTACATCGTGCAGCCAGCCGAGCGTGGCGTGGTGTTGCAGTTTGGTCGTTATCTGAGCACCGTCGGTGAAGGTCCGCATTGGCATGCGCCTTGGCCGGTACAGACGGTCGAAAAGGTCAATGTTGACGGTATTCGCAATATCAGCGACCAGCAAACCATGTTGACCCAAGACGAAAACATAGTCGTAGTGGACATGGCGGTGCAATACCGTGTCAGCTCCGCAGAAGATTTTGTCTTTCGTGTGCGCGATCCGGATTTGACTTTGCGCCACGCGCTGAAAAGTTCGGTGCGTGAAGTTGTCGGTAAAAGCACCATGGATTTCATCTTGACTGCAGGTCGTGAAGAAGTTGCGCAACGCACCGAGCTGCTACTGCAGGAAACCCTGGATAGTTACCGTACTGGTTTGGTCGTCAACGAAGTCAATATTAAAGACGCGCAACCTCCGGAACCGGTGCAAGGCGCCTTCGCTGATGCGATCAAAGCGCGTGAGGATGAGCAGCGCTTAATCAACGAATCCGAGGCTTATGCCAATTCCATTGTGCCGCAGGCACGTGGTGAAGCTGTGCGCATGGTGACCCAAGCCAACGCCTATAAAACGCGTGTAATTGAACAGTCGACGGGTGAAGCCAGCCGCTTTACTCAGTTGCTAGACGAGTACCAAAAGGCACCGGAAGTCACGCGTCAACGGCTGTATTTGGAAACTATGGATTACGTGTTGAGCAACACCAATAAAGTGATTATGGATGTTGAGCAATCCAATCCCTTGCTGTACTTGCCTATGGATAAGCTCGCTAGTGAGCGTCGTGTAAATGCACCGTCACAGCATAGCTCTAGCCCTACAGGTGGGCTGCTTGGCAGTAGTCCAGAGCCTATACGTAGCGGTGGAAGCAGCACCGCGCGAGATGGTCGCAGTGCATCGCGTGAGCGAGGTAGACGCTAATGAGTAACAAAATGTTGATGTGGCTAATCGCCGCGTTTGTGGGCCTTGGTTTGATTGCGGATTCGGCGTTTTTGGTCGATGAACGCGACCATGCCATCGTGTTCCAATTGGGGCAGATTCGGGGCACGGAATTTGAGCCAGGCCTGCATTGGAAGCTTCCGGTCATTCAAAGTGTGCGCTATTTCGATCGCCGTATTTTGTCTTTGGACAAGCCGGCAGAACGCTTTTTAACATCAGAAAAGAAAAACGTTCAAGTTGATTTCTTTGTCAAATGGAAAATCCGTGACGTTGGGCGCTATTACCGTGCTACTGGTGGTATCGAAGCGGTCGCATTGGATCGTCTGGCGGATACAATCAACCGCGGTCTGAGAAACGAATTTGGTACGCGTACCATTAAAGAGGCGGTCTCTGGCGAGCGACGTGAGATTGTTGAAGCCCTGCAACGCGCGGCCACCGACAGTGTGGAAGAGCTTGGTATTGAACTGGTTGATGTGCGTGTTAAGCGCATCGATTTGCCCGATACCGTGAGTGATTCTGTGTATGCCCGTATGCGTGCTGAGCGTGAGCGGGTCGCTGCTGATTTACGCGCACGTGGTGCTGAGGCGGCGGAAGGTATTCGCGCTGAGGCAGACCGTGAGCGTGAAGTCATTGTGGCCAACGCGTATCGCGAATCGGAAGAAATGCGTGGTGCCGGCGATGCGAAATCTACTGAGATTTACGCTGAAGCCTATGGCCGTGACGAAGAGTTTTATAGCTTCCATCGCAGCCTAGAGGTGTATCGCAACGCCTTATCTGGTCAGGGCGATATCTTGGTTTTGGAACCCGATTCCGAGCTGTTTCGCTACTTTAAACAAGCCAAGTAATCCCGATGTGGGATGAATTGGGCCGGGCCCTCGCCTTGGTATTGGTGATCGAGGGCCTGGGTCCATTTCTGCTGCCAAACCGTTGGCGCGTTACCATGTTGCGTTTAGCGCACCTGGATGAACGCAGTCTGCGTATTGTCGGTTTGGTCAGTATTGGCCTTGGTGTTTTCGCACTTCAAATATTGAAATAACGATGCAATGGTTACTGCCGGAAGGCGTTGACGAAATTCTGCCCCCAGGTGGCTGGGTGCTGGAAGATATACGTCGCCAAGTGCTGGACGAATTTCGCCAGCGAGACTATCAACTCATCTTGCCGCCCTTGGTCGAGCATGCCGATGCTTTGTTATCGGGTGTAGGCAGTGATTTGGATCTATTAACTTTTCGTTTAACTGATCAGCTCAGCGGCAGGCAATTGGCAGTGCGTGCGGATATCACGCCGCAAGCTGCTCGTATTGATGCCCGCCATTTGGCAAAGAACGGTATTGCACGTATCTGTTACTTGGGCACGGTGATGCGTACGCGTCCTGATGTGCCGGGTGGGGCTCGCTGTTACCGCCAGCTTGGTGCTGAGCTGTTTGGCGATGACAGCGTTGACGCTGATGCAGAAATTCTCGAGTTGATGGTGGCCAGTTTGCGCGCCTGCGGTTTACGCGATTTGCATTTGGACTTAGGCCATGTCGGTATTTTTCGCGCCCTGTCAGCCGATTTGAAGCTGAACGATGGCGATGAACAACAGTTGTTTGACTTGTTGCAGATCAAAGCTTCAGAAGATGTGCGGCTATGGTCCGCAGCACAGGGTCTCACAGCTGAAACTGCCGATGATTTTGCCACCCTGTGCACCTTGCATGGTGGTGTCGAAGTGTTGGAAACGGCACGTCAGCGTTTTTCACAACGCACCCCCGTCTTGGTCGCCATAGAAGAGCTAAGTGCTCTATACCAAGCATGGCAGAGCCGTGATAGCGCAATGCCGCTGCACGTTGATTTGGCTGAATTGCGTGGCTACCGTTATCAAACAGGCGTTGTATTCGCCGCCTTTTCTCCTGGCGAAGGGCGGGAGCTGGCGCGTGGCGGGCGTTACAACGGTGTTGGTGCTGATTTCGGTGTAGACCGTCCAGCTACAGGTTTTAGTGCGGATTTGAACCGTCTGGTGTCCCTTGGGCACGCTCTCAAGGAGTTGTAAGCATGGCTAGAAGCGTGGTCGTAATTGGTAGTCAGTGGGGCGATGAGGGCAAGGGTAAGATCGTTGATCTTTTGACCGAAAATTGTTCTGCTGTGGTGCGTTTTCAAGGTGGCCACAATGCCGGCCATACTTTGGTTATCGACGGTAAAAAAACCGTTTTGCATCTGATTCCGTCCGGTATTTTGCGTGACAACGTGGAATGTTTGATCGGCAATGGTGTGGTGCTGTCCCCAGAGTCTTTGCATGAAGAAATGCAGGGCTTAGAGAAGTTGGGCATTCCTGTGCGCGAGCGATTGCGCATCAGTCCCGCTTGCCCGCTGATTTTGCCTTATCACGTGAAGCTGGATCAGGCACGAGAGATTGCCCGCGGAGCCGCCAAAATCGGTACCACAGGGCGTGGTATAGGCCCAGCCTACGAAGACAAGGTCGCACGCCGTGCATTGCGTGTTGATGATTTGTTTCATCGTGAGCGCCTGGCTGCGAAGTTAGGCGAGGTTTTGGATTTCCATAATTTCGTGTTGAAGAATTACTTCCGCACTGAAGGGGTGGACTTCAACGAAATCTTGGATCAATGCTTGGTCTACGCTGAGTGGTTGGCACCCATGACTGCGGATGTCACGGAAATATTGCGGGCACATCAAGATGCCGGCCATAACATCTTATTTGAAGGCGCACAGGGCGCTTTGTTGGATGTTGACCATGGGACCTACCCGTATGTCACGTCGAGCAACACCACGGCGGGTGGCGCGTCTACGGGAACCGGAGTAGGGCCGCTGCGCTTGGATCATGTCCTAGGCATTGTGAAGGCGTACACCACGCGTGTGGGATCTGGGCCATTCCCTACAGAATTGCATGACGCTATAGGTGAGCATTTAGCAATTAAGGGCGGTGAAGTTGGTGCGACTACGGGGCGGGGCCGCCGCTGTGGTTGGTTTGATGCCGTCGCTCTACGTCGTTCCGTATTTAATAACTCAATAAGCGGATTGTGCATTACCAAGCTTGATGTGCTCGATGGTTTGCAAAGCATACAAATTTGCACTGGTTATCGAGTGAATGGCGAAATCATCCATCATTTGCCAGTCGGGGCAGAGGCTTTATCCGCTTGTGAGCCGGTTTATGAAGAATTGCCAGGCTGGACCGAATCAACTGTCGGTGTGCGTGATTACAGCGCTTTGCCAGCGAATGCTCAGGCCTATCTCAATCGTTTGCAGGAATTGTTGGAAACGCCAATCGAGATCATTTCCACAGGCCCAGATCGCAACGACACCATCGTCCTTAAAAACTTGTTCTAGGATTGGCGTAGACAGCGCTGAATAGTGTCTGCGAGCAGCTTGTATCTAACTTGCCGCGCTGAGCGCATTGGCAGCCGTAGCGCGCATAAAAAAGCCCGTGGTCAATGACCACGGGCTCCTGTATGGTGCCGAGAAGAGGACTTGAACCTCCACATGGTTTCCCATACTAGAACCTGAATCTAGCGCGTCTACCAATTCCGCCACCTCGGCAAGGCCGCGAATACTAATCATGTAGGACAATCTGTCAAGCCGCTGAGACCTTATGAGTTCGAAAATCACACAAGATGGCGTCTTTTCTGCTCTCCGCCAAGCGGGGCTTCCACTGAGTTTTCGCGCACTTTGTGAAAAGCTGGAAATCGCAGAAAAAGCCGATAAAAGAAGTACAACGAGCGTTCTGGAAGACTTGGTCAGCCAAGGGCGAGTATTGGTCAACCGTCAAGGTGACTATGCTCTGGTTGAAGAAATGAATTTGCTGCGCGGAGTCGTCATTGGTCATCGTGACGGCTATGGTTTTTTGAAAACCGAGCAGGCGGGGCCAGATTGGTTTTTACCGCCGCGGCAAATGGATTTGGTGTTTCCTGGAGATCGTGTTCTGGCGCGTTCTGCCGGTCGCGACCGCCGTGGGCGTGAAAAAGCCTCCGTTGTGGATGTGCTAGAGCGCAACACGGTGGAAATGGCGGGGCGCTTCAAATGTGAAGCCGACCTTGCATGGATAGTTCCAGAAAACCCACAAATTCATCACCAAGTGCTGATTCCAAAAGATCACCGCGGTGAGGCCAAAGATGGCGATGTGGTGCGCGTTAAGATCTTGCGCCAGCCGGATCGTAACGCGCAGCCATTGGGCGCGGTGCAGCAGGTTTTAGGGGCCGAGTTGGATGTGTCCACGCGCACCGACATTGTGGTTACCGATTTTGGCTTGCCACGCGCCTTTCCGGAAGCAGTTGAGGCCGAGGTCAAGAATCTGCCCCGCCCGCAAGTCGACAGGCATTGCCGTGATGCGCGCGATATTCCTTTCGTGACCATAGATGGCATTGATGCCAAAGACTTTGACGACGCTGTTTTTGCGCGCAGTACGCCAAAAGGTTGGCGCCTCTGGGTGGCTATAGCGGATGTGTCTCGCTATGTCCGGCCCGGCACAGCCTTGGATCAAGAGGCGCAAGCGCGAGCAACGTCAGTGTATTTCCCGGGCAGGGTGATTCCAATGTTGCCTCCGGTGCTATCCGATGATTTGTGTTCACTGCGCCCCGATCAAGATCGACACGCCTTGATCGCTGAGCTGGTGGTTGGAAGCGACGGCCATTTGCGCTCGTCCAAATTCTATCCCGGGCTTATTCGTTCGCGCGCGCGTTTGGTCTATGACGATGTCGCGCAAATGCTAGAGCAAGACGACCATACGCATCCGCAAGCAGAATCATTGTTTACGTTGAATGAATTGTTCGAAGTGCTGGCGCAAGTACGTGGCCAGCGTGGGGCCTTGGATTTTGAAGGCCGTGAAGTCTTTTTCGACGTTGGGGATGACGGCTTTTTGCACGACATCAAGCCGGTCACTCGTAATCGTGCACATAAGCTCATCGAAGAATGCATGATTCTGGCCAATGTCGCAGCAGCGCGCTATATCCGTAAACGCAAATTACTGGCACTGAACCGCGTTCATCCACCGCCTCCCGCGGACACCTTGCAGGATTTTCGGCGTTTCTTGGCGGAATTTGGTTTGAGCTTGGGTGGCCGCAATAAACCAGGGCCGGAGCACTACCAAGCCGTGTTGAGTGAAGTGGCAGATCAGCCTTTTGCACCGCTGGTGCAAGGTGCTTTATTGCGCACATTAAGTCAGGCGGTTTATTCACCCGAGAGTGACGGTCATTTTGGTCTTGCTCTGGACGATTATGCGCATTTCACATCGCCGATACGCCGTTATCCAGATTTGAATGTCCATCGCACCATTAAATGGGCCTTGGGTGTCGATGCCGGTGGGGTAGAGCCCGGTAGCGAGGAATCTTTGCAAGATTTGGGTGCGCATTGCTCTGAGCGTGAACGTCATGCGGAGCAAGCTGGCTGGGCAGTGGTAGAAGCGCTGAAGTGCGAATTCTTAGAAAGCCGCGTGGGCGAAGAGTTTGAAGGTGAAATTGTTGGCGTTACCAACTTTGGGCTGTTCGTGGAGATCGAGCGTGTGCGTGCCTCAGGCTTGGTGCATATCTCCAGTT
The DNA here is from genome assembly GCA_051252075.1 of Oceanococcus sp. Lineage (GTDB taxonomy): Bacteria > Pseudomonadota > Gammaproteobacteria > Nevskiales > Oceanococcaceae > Oceanococcus. The sequence goes on from JBPOFU010000006.1 coordinate 28,005, forward strand.
TAGGGCGAGACTATTTCTCCCATGAACCGGAATATCACCGCTTACGCGGGGAACGTACGGGCCAAGTGTTTCGTCTAGGAGATCGTATGCGTGTGCGTTTGTCTCGTGTCGACGCACAAGAACGTAAAATAGATTTTGAACCGTTGGCTCACAAACCGCTGGTCGCCGATAGTCGGCGAACAGGCAAGGCAGAGCGAGCTAAAAAAACCCATGAATGGAGGGAATTATGAATATTAAAATCGTCGCGGTAACCGCGTTGACTGTTGCCGTAGCAGGTTGTGCTGCGGACGATCCCAATCGCCGTGCCAAAACAGGTGCCGCGATTGGTGCATTGGTGGGTGCGGTTGCAGGCCATCAGGTTGATGGTGACAAGGGCCGTTATATCGGTGCCGCTGTAGGTGCGATCGCCGGTGGTGCTGTTGGTAACTACATGGATAAGCAACAAGCTGATCTGGAGCGCGAACTTGCTGCAGAAGCAGCGCGTAATGAGCTACGTATCACGCGTCTGGCTGGGGATGCTCTGAAAATTGGTGTTGCTTCCGATGCCAGTTTTGGCTTTGACCGCTCCGATCTCTCGGGAACAGCGCAAGGTACGTTTGGCAAAATAGCGGACGTGCTTAAAAGCTATGACAAAACGGTCATTCATGTTGTCGGGCATACCGATTCCATGGGTAAAGACAGCTACAACCAAGATTTGTCGCAACGACGTGCCAGTAGTGTGTCGAGCTTTTTGGGCCAACGTGGTGTGGTTTACGATCGCGTTCGTACCGAAGGTCGCGGCGAGCGTGAGCCTATCGCTAGCAATGAAAATGAAGCCGGGCGTGCGAAGAATCGTCGTGTGGACATCGTGATTAAAGCGATCATTGAAGGTCAAGAACAGCAGGCTTATACGCCGCCTCCTTACTTGGGCAAATGATTTGAGTGATTCATGGATCGGCGGCTTTCATGCCGTTGAGTCTCGCCTAAAAAGCGCAGCAGTTGAGCGCATAGAGCTGGATAGAGCCCGACGTGATCGTCGGGCTCGTCAGTTGCAGCAATTGGCGGAACGCTACGACGTACCCGTAGTGCGTGTGGGGCCGACGGTGTTGGATGCGCGACATGGCGAGCTCAAGCATCAAGGGGTCAGTGCGCTACTTTCTGCGCAAGCTGAGGTCGAGATACGTACCTGGCAAGACTGCATAGAGGGCGTAGAAAAGCCCCTGATTTTGGTTTTGGACGAAGTGGAAGATCCGCGCAATATGGGGGCTTGTTTGCGCGTTGCAGATGGGGCGGGTGCGCATTGCGTGGTTATTCCAAAACGCCGCGCAGCAGGGCTTAACGATGTTGCACGTAAAACCGCCGCTGGTGCCGCAGAGTCCGTACCTTTGATTGTGGTGGGTAATTTGGCCCGTACGCTCAAGGAGATGGCCAAGGCGGGCTTGTACATCGTGGGTTTAGCCGATGCGGATGATCACAGCTTGTATGCGGAAAATCTTGATCAAGCTTTGGTGATGGTTGTCGGTAATGAAGGGCGTGGATTGCGCCAGCTCAGCCAAGAACATTGTGATGCCTTAGCTAGTCTGCCGATGGCGGGCTCGGTATCCAGTCTTAACGTCTCGGTGGCTTGTGGTGTTGCTCTTTATGAGGCGGTAAGGCAACGCAGTAACTTGCCGTAGCGACGGCTTTTCTCTAGAATGCGCGACCCGCAGCATCGACTGATCGCTTGATGCTGCGCTTCCTTGTCCCACCGCCGGTATTCTGCCGCGACGGGGGACTTCGCCAAACCAACATGTATTGGGGAGGCGACAACCGTAAGGACAACAATGCGACATTACGAAATTGTGTTCCTGGTTCACCCGGATCAGAGCGAACAAGTACCCGCCATGGTAGATCGTTACCGCGGGATCATCGAAGCAGACGGCGGCCAAGTCCATCGTTTTGAAGATTGGGGTCGCCGTCAATTGGCATACCCAATTCAAAAGCTTCACAAAGCACATTACGCCATGCTGAATGTAGAAACCTCAACAACTGTTATCGAAGAGTTGGTGCAAGGTTTCCGTTTCAATGACGCCATCTTGCGTCATCTGATTATTCGTATGGATGCCCCGGAAACGGGCACCTCGCCGTTGGCTAAAGAAGAAGAAAGCAAACCTGCACCACGTGCAGTTGAGCCGACTGTAGACGCTGATGTTGTTGACGCTCCTGCTGATGAAGTCAGCAGTGAAGCGAGCAGTGAAGACGCCGCCACAGAAGAAGCTGAGGCTTAAGGAGAATCCCATGTCACGTTATTTTCGTCGCCGTAAATTCTGCAAATTCACTGCAGAAGGTATTGAAACCATTGATTACAAGGACTTGGTATTGCTTAAGCAATTCGTGTCCGAAAACGGCAAGATTGTACCTAGCCGTATCACTGGAACCAAAGCACGCTATCAGCGTCAATTGGCCGTAGCCATCCGTCGCGCTCGGTACTTGGCCTTGTTGCCGTACACCGACCGTCATTCTTCCTGAGGAGTTCGAGATGGAAGTCATTCTGCTAGAACGTATCCGTAACCTCGGTGACCTGGGTGATAAGGTCCATGTTAAACCGGGTTTCGGTCGCAATTTTTTGATTCCCTATGGCAAAGCTTTGCCCGCAAATGAAGCCAATATGGCTGTGTTTGAGACGCGCAAAGCTGAGCTCATTAAACAGGCTCAAGATTCTTTGGGTGCTGCTAAGTTGCGTGCAAAAGCTTGCGAAAATCTGGAATTGAAAATCCAAGTATTGGCCTCTGAAGAGGGCAAGTTGTACGGCTCAATTCATGCGGCACAAATTGCTGAGGCTGCGAAAGAAAATGGCGTTGATCTGGAAGCCAGTGAAATCAGCACAGATGACGTTATTCGCCAGATTGGTGAGTACGAATTCACCGTGCAATTTCATGCTGATGTGCAGCAGCGCGTAAAATTGGTTATTGAGGCTCAAATAGCCGCATAAGACCTCAATTGGCTGGGTTGATGCAGCCAATTTGTTTAAGCTACTAAGGGCCGCTGACGGAATCGTCATCGGCCCTTTTTTATTTCTAGCTGTTCTAGGATTTCATGGATCAGGATTTCGAATCCGGCACCAAGGTGCCGCCACAGAATTTAATTGCTGAGCAAAGTGTGCTCGGTGGTTTGATGCATGATGCAACTGTCTGGGATGACTTGGCAGATCAGCTGGTTCCAGAAGACTTTTATAGGCACGAACATAAGCTCATCTACGAGGCGCTAACGGCCTTGGCGCGTCGCTTTCAGCCCTTGGATGCGATTACTGTATCTGAATATTTGGAAGCCAACGGTAATGAAGAGAAGACCGGTGGTTTGCCTTATTTGGCGGGCTTGGTTCAGGACACTCCCGGTGCAGCCAATATCTTGGCCTGGGCTGATATTGTGCGGGAGCACTCGATTCGGCGGCAGCTCATTCGTGCCGGTGCCAGCATCATAGAGCAGGGCTACGCCAAAGACGGAAACGATACCGGCGCACTGCTTGATAACGCAGAGCGGGAAGTCTTTCAAATAGCTGAGCGACGCAGGCACAACGATAAAGTCGGTGTGCAGGTTGCAGATTTGGTGCCCGCTGCGCTAGATGAAATACAGCGTATGTGCGATGGCGAGATGGGCTCTGGCTTGGCTACTGGATTGGCGCGTTTTGATGACCGTACAACCGGCTTGCATCCAGGTGATTTACTGATTTTGGCGGGTCGCCCTGCCATGGGCAAAACCAGTTTGGCGATGAACTGGGTCGAGCATGCGGCCATGGTTCAGAAGGTCCCTGCTGCGGTCTTTAGTATGGAGATGCCAGCCATCCAATTGGCGCGCCGCTTGATTTCGGCACATGGTCGGGTGAATCAAGAATCCCTGCGCAAAGGGCAGTTGAGCCCCGAGGAATGGGGGCGGATCAATTCGGCTGCGACCACGCTGAAAGAGTCAGTGATCATTATCGATGACACGCCTGCTCTATCGCCAACGGAAATGCGTGCGCGTGCTCGACGGATGAAGCGCGAGCACAATATTGGCTTGATCGTGGTGGATTATTTGCAATTGATGCAAGTCCCCAATTCCAAAGAAAATCGTACCAATGAGATTTCTGAAATTTCACGCAGCATGAAATCTCTGGCCAAGGAGTTGGAACTGCCAGTTGTCGCGCTATCGCAGTTGAATCGCAGCGTAGAGCAGCGCGACAACAAACGGCCTAGGATGTCGGATTTACGTGAATCTGGCGGCATTGAGCAAGATGCTGATTTAATTGTGTTTATTTATCGAGATGAAGTCTACAACGCGGATTCTATCGATAAAGGCATTGCGGAAATTATCATTGCCAAACAAAGAAATGGCCCGACTGGAACAGTACGAGCCACATTCTTAGGGCATTACACCCGTTTTGAAAATCTCGCCGCCGAATACATGAACAGTGACTTCGGCGAGGAATAGTTGAGCGCTTAAATCAATCCACTGGCGTGAAGATTTCGAACTTCATCACTGTCCCGGCAATTTCCAAGCGGTCGCCGCTGGCCAATTTTCGGGCCTGTGCTGCGATCATTTCGCCATTGACCTTGGGGCGGTTCTGACTGCCAGCCGGGCTGACATGGACGACGTAATAGGCGTCAGCACGTTTAGTAATAGCAGCGACTTGCACGCCGGGCTTACCTAATGTGGTGAGCGCTTTTGTGAGTTTGAGCTCTTTGCCGGCGTTGGGGCCGCTGTCGACTATGATTTTGCCCATAGTTGGGCGTGCAGGTGCGCTAGGGGGCGCGGGAGCTGCGGCGGCATTTGCTGCTGGGGCGGCTGTTGGGGCTGCGGTAGCAGCTTGTGCTTTGCTTGTTGCTGCAATGATCTCGCTGGGTTTGAGAATCATCGTCTTTTCAAAGTCTTCATCGTATTCAGTTTCTTCACCTTCATATTTCAAGGTGTGTCGACCGATTTGAATGGTGTCACCATTGGAAAGGGGGTGTTTGCCCACTTGGCGGCCATTCACCATGGTGCCGTTGGTGCTATCCAAATCTTCAAGAAACGAATCTTTCATGATGGTAATGATCGCGGCATGGCGGCCGCTGACCGCTTTGTCATCCTTCAGCTCGATGTCGCTGCTGGGATGGCGGCCGATGGTGATGCGCTCTTTGCTGAGTTCTGTTTCAGCAATTTTGCGACCATCGATTGAAATTACGAGTTGACTCATGGTTCCCCCTGCAGTCGTTTGCGTAGCCGGTCAAACCAACCGGGTTTATGCACAAACGAGCCATCTATCCTTGCCAGAATGACTGAAATATTGTCTTTGCCGCCGCGTTCGTTGGCCAACTGTACGAGTCGTTCGCCAACCAACTGAAGATTATCAACATTCTCCATCAGGGTTAAGCGTATGACCTCATCGCTGACCAAATCGGTCAGGCCGTCAGAGCACAGTAACAGTACATCACCCACTTCCAATACGTCTTCAATCATGTCGACTTCAACACTCGGTTCTATGCCCAGTGCGCGAGTGACAATATTGGAATTTACATTCTTGATCGCATCTTCACGGGAATACAAACCTCGCGCGACCATTTCTTCTACCAGAGAATGATCTGTGGTGATTTGCTCCAAGTGCTCACTGCGCAAGCGATAAAGACGTGAATCACCGACATAAGCGATGGATGCTGAATTGTTGAAAAACAAAACCGCGACCGCTGTTGTACCCATGCCTTCGCATTGTGCTTGGCTATTGGACACTTCGTAAATCGCTTTGTGCGCGGTATTCAATGCATCGCGCAGCATTAAGGTGGCGTGGCGGTAACCTGTGGTTTCGTCGCGTTGCTCCGCATCCACCAAGGGCCATTGTCCGCTCATGACGTCTTTGACTGTAGCAACGCACATGCCGCTTGCGACTTCGCCTGCTTTGTAGCCGCCCATGCCGTCTGCCAGTATCACCAGACCAACTTTTGGGTCCTCGTCTACCGAGTCTTCATTGTTTTTGCGCACTTGACCGGGGTCCGTGTGCATAGATGTAGTGATTTTGCCTTGTAATGCCATGGGCTTATTTCATCAAAATCCGAAGGTGGCGAGAGAAGTCCGCGCCTTTCTTATAACGCCGCTCGCGGTCTTTGGCTAGCGCGTTGCTAATGACTTTATCAATTCGAGGGTCTAGCCCGTCCACACTATCGCCTATGGGCGTATGTTGCTCATTGGCGATTTTGAACATCAAAGTTGCCATAGAATCGCCACGGAAAGGCAGCTTTCCAGATAGCATCTGGTATAGCGTAACGCCAAGTGAAAACAGATCGGAGCGGCCATCGACTTTAGTCCCAGCTAATTGTTCCGGTGACATGTACGACGGTGTCCCTAAGACCATGCCGGTTTTGGTTTTGCTGGAATCAGTGAGGCGGGCTATGCCGAAGTCTGTGATTTTGACTTTCTTTTCCTCGGGTAGCCACATCAAGTTGGCAGGTTTAATGTCGCGATGAATGACATTCTGACTGTGCGCATAATCCAGTGCATCTGCAGCATCAGCAATCAAGCTGAGAACGGTTTTTACATCCAACAGCTTGCCCGGCTTAATGTGGTCAGTGAGGTCGTAGCCGTTGATGAATTCCATCGCGATAAAGGCTAAATCGTGCTCTTCCCCCGCATCGTAAATAGTGACGATGTTCGGATGGGTTAAACGTCCCGCAGTTTCCGCTTCGCGGAAGAAGCGTTCTTTAACTTCATCCAGCTCATCGGCTTCAAATTCTTGCGATAAAGCCATGGTCTTTATGGCCACGGTGCGTCCAATTTTCGGATCTTTGCCGAGATAAACGACGCCCATGGCACCTTTGCCTATCTCTTTTTGCACCTCGTAGCGACCCAGCATGGGTTTTTCCATGTCTTCGCCAGACATCATCAAGGTGCCGGCGCCCACTGCGCCGCCCAGCATGACCGTGTCGTTCAGCTTGCGTGCGCGCTCTGCGCGGGCTGTGGCATCACGGTACTGGGGGTTGATATCCAAAATATAATCGTACGCGGAAATGGCCTTATTGAATTGGCGTTTGCGTTCGTAGTCCTGCGCCAAGGTGTAAAGCGGATCGAGTACGTTTTCGTCTTTAGGGCAGCGGCGGAACTTTTCAAAGGCCATATCCAACTGGCCTTGGTTTTGAAAGGCAGCTCCCAGCATGCGATTGCTTTCCGCTGATTCCATCTCTGAATTTGCACGCAAGGCCTCGGTTACTCGTAATGACTTGATGGTCATGAATACGTGGCCGGCTACCAGCAATACGGCCGGAGTGGTCAGAGGTACCCACAACGCACTGCTGGCGAGCAACACCACATTGCATGTCACCAAGAGAGCGACCGCAACGACGGAAATCAGTGCGGCTAAGCCAGCGCCAAGCAGTGGAATGCCGAAGCAAACCCAGACGATGGCGGCGACTAAAGCCAGCAGCGTCATAATGCTGGCCCAAGCGGGTTTGGTATAAAAGTCTTCGCTCAGGATGCTGGCAACGGTATGCGCAATAATTTCGGCTGGTGATGTTGCGTTGCTTATCGGCGTGGCTAAACGATCACCAATACCGGTTGCCGTGGCACCAATTATGACAACTTTGCCTCTGTATTTTTCGGCCGGGATGTTGTCGACCAGCACATCAAAGAACGAATCGATATCAAACGCCGCTAAGTTGCCATCGCCTTGGTAATAGTGGTTCAACATGCGCAGGTCGGCGGTGGTACCGATGCGTAAGCCCCCCATCTCCACCTGCTTAGGCGCGATGTTGATATCGGCGGATGTCAGATTGAGATACTGGGCGGCTATGGCCAAGGAAAGCGATGGGTAAAATTCATCGAAATAGCGAACGGCTAGAGCTTCGCTGCGTTGCACGCCGTCAATATCGAGCAGAGTCGTAATGTGCCCCTGAATCGCGGCGTGCTGCGCCAAAACCTCAATCGTAGGAAAGAGCCGTTGTGCGGGCAAAACGTCAATGTCGGCGGAGGTTTCAATGCGACTTTTTTGCAGACTGATGGGGGAAGGGTCAGGGCGGCCGCGTAAATATCCTGGTTCAAAGCCAAAGGCTTGAGCAACGCGGCCACTGCTTTTGTAGCTGTCTGCCAAACGTTGGTCTGAATCGAGGCGAATCAGCGCGGCTTGCATATCTGCGCTGATTTTGTTCAGGGTGCTGTCTGCCGGATTGTTGTTGCGGTCGGCTTCGACTTGTTTGAGTAAAACTTCGATCTCAAGCTGCCCAGGATCAGTTTGCGCTTCTGGATAAAAAATGGTGTTGCCAATCACCCGCGCGCCGGCCGCTTGCAGCTTGTCTATCATGTCGGCATGCAGGCTGCGTGGCCAAGGCCAGCGGCCGAGGTTTTCCACGCTCTGGTCGTCGATGGCGATAACCGCAATGTCAGCGGAAGGGCTGCGATCATTCAGCGCGATGCCAGCATCATAGGCTTGGCGTTCCCAAGAGCCGGAAGTGGCCGGGAAAATCAAATACACAATAATCAAAAACAGCAGACAAAATAGTCCGCCAGCGAACCAGTCCCGGCTCATGATATTGGCTTTCACAGACCGATGCCCCCAAGCACGTGTGCTGATTTGCCATAGTATGGCCGAATGATGATGAGTAGCAATGTCCGTGAGCAAAATTAAGCAGAGTTATCGTTGCAGCAGTTGTGGTGCCAGTGCCAGTCAGTGGGCCGGCCAATGCCTCAGTTGCGGTGAATGGAACACCTTGGAGCAGCACAAAATTGCGAGTGCAGAAAAGCCGGGGCGCGGTGCGCGCGGCTATGCTGGGGAGAATCGCATACGCATGTTGTCAGAGGTCGGTGGCGACACCGAGCAACGCATAGCTAGCGGCTTTCTGGAGCTGGATCGTGTGTTGGGTGGTGGCATTGTGGCGGGCTCAGTGATTTTGCTCGGAGGTGATCCCGGCATAGGTAAATCGACCTTGTTGCTGCAATTGCTGATGAAGGTTGGGCACGAGCAATCAATGGTTTATGTCACTGGGGAGGAATCTCTGCAGCAAGTGCGCATGCGCGCGCAACGCTTAGGGCATGGTGACGCGCCCCTGGGCGTGGTGGCAGAGACCGAAGTCGAAAGCATCATGGGTATGTTGCAGGACAAGCCTCCAGCATTACTGGTCATTGATTCCATACAAACCTTATTCAGTCGGGAATTGGGTTCAGCGCCGGGTTCAGTTGCGCAGCTGCGTGAGTGCTGTGCGCTGTTGGTGCGATTTGCCAAGCAGCGAAACGTGGCGATATTTTTGGTCGGTCATGTCACCAAAGAAGGGGTGATTGCCGGGCCTCGTGTGCTCGAGCATATGGTCGATACGGTGTTGTACTTTGAGGCGGACGCCGGAGGGCGATTGCGCATGATACGCGCCGCGAAAAATCGCTTCGGCGCGGTCAATGAGTTGGGCTTTTTTGCTATGGCCGATACCGGTTTGAAGGAAGTGAGTAATCCTTCAGCTTTGTTTTTGGCGCGCGATGCAGAACCGGCTTCCGGTAGCGTGGTTTTGGTCACTCGCGAAGGCAGTCGTCCGGTGTTGGTTGAGGTGCAAGCCTTGGTGGACCAAGGTGGATCATCACCACGGCGCGTTGCAGTGGGGCTGGAGGCGAATCGATTGGCCATGCTATTGGCAATATTGCATCGGCATGCCCAGCTGAGCCTGCTTGATCAAGATGTATTTATGAATGTGGTCGGCGGCTTGCATGTGCGGGAAACAGCTGCGGATCTGGCGATCGTGCTGGCGGCGGTTTCTAGCTTCCGCGACAAACCTTTATCGCCAAGCTTGGCCGTGTTTGGTGAGTTAGGCTTGGCGGGCGAGCTGCGGCCGGTCAGTGGCGGGGAGGAGCGAGTTGCAGAGGCTGCCAAGCAGGGCTTTACTCGGATTATCGTGCCGCGCTCAAATAAGCCCCGTAAAATCCCTGGGTCTGTGCAAATTATTGCCGCGCGTAATTTGGCCGAGGCCTTGGATGCGGCGCATGAATAAGCTTGAACTTATATCGTGGACGGCTGTGCACGACGTGGCTTGCTTTTGCTAGGCGGCGGCGTCACTTTAACTTGCTGAATAACGTTGGCCTTGGTGCTGATGATTTCAACTTGGTATTTGTTCAGCTTTAGGTGTGTGCCAGGCTCGGGAATGTCTTCCAATTGTTCCACGATCAAGCCGTTGAGCGTGCGTGCGCCAGTGCTTGGCAAAGCCCAGCTCATAGCGCGATTGAGGCTGCGTACATTGGTCATGGCATTGACTGAGTAGCTACCATCCGGGTTGGCCGTCGCATGACGTTCGCGGGTGCTGGGGTCGGTAGTAAATTCGCCGACGATTTCTTCCAAAATATCTTCTAGTGTCACTAGACCCTGGATATCACCGTATTCGTCGACTACAAAGCCAATGCGCCGGCGCTGGTTTTGAAAATTCAGTAATTGCTGATTAAGCGGCGTGCCCTCGGGAATAAAGTACGGATCACGCGCTTGCTTGCTGAGATTTTCTAGATTCAATGTTTGGGTGGAGAGTAGGCCCAATATGCGGCGCAAATGGATGATGCCGCGGATGTCATCAATGCTGCCGTAGAACAGCGGCAAGCGGGTGTGGTGACTGTTTTGAATTTGCTCTAGAACTTCCGCCCAGTCGCGCGAAATGTCGACGCCGACGATTTCATTGCGCGGCACCATGATGTCTTCCACGGTGGCCTTTTCTAAATCCAGGATAGACAACAACATGTGTTGGTGGCGTCGAGGGATCATTGCGCCCGTTTCAGCCACGACGGTGCGCAATTCTTCCGTGCTCAGGCTGTGCTCGGAGACATCTTCTGGGTCGACGCCTAGGAGTCTCAGCAGCACGCGGGCAATCGCGCTAATCAGCCAAACCACCGGTGATAGCAGTTTCAGCAAAGGCGTATACACCCAAGCTGCGGGGTAGGCCAAGCGTTCAGGGTCAAGCGCGGCCAGTGTTTTCGGTGTCACTTCGGCAAATATCAATATGACTAAGGTCAATGCGCCGGTGGCGATCGCGATACCGGATTCACCGAACACGCGCAGACCGATAATCGTAGCGATAGCTGAGGCCAAAATGTTGACGAAGTTGTTGCCCAGCAGAATGATGCCGATGAGCCGGTCTTGGCGCTTCAGAAGTGCTGCGACACGTTGCGCCGCTTTATCGCCACTGCTGGCCTGATGCTGCAGGCGATAGCGATTTAAGGCCATCAATGCTGTTTCTGAGCCTGAAAAGAAAGCTGACATGGCAATTAAAGCCACCAGCAGGCCCAGCAACAGCCCTATTGGGAATTCGTCCAAGGTGGACTCACCACTCCGATTTCGAGAAGAGCCCCTAAATTAGGGGCAAATGTGCGGCTGCACAAGCGGATTCATGAAATTTTTGTGCCACAGGTCTACGCCCAACTGCGCCCTAGTAGTAACTCCAGCACCAATTTTGAACCGAAATAAGCCAATAGAAGGGTGATATAAGCCCACAAAACCCAACGCACAGCGGTGCGTCCACGCCAGCCACGCAGCTGCCTTCCGGCGGCCAGTGCGCCGAATAAAGCGCAGGCAATCAAAGATAGGACGGTTTTGTGGGCGAGATGCTGGGCGAAAAAGTCATCAACGAATAAGAAGCCAGAAGCGATGCTGGTGCACAGCAGGACAAAGCCTATGGTGACCAGTCGGAACACCAAATCCTCCATAACCTGCAGCGGAGGCATGCTGGTGCGGTGACCAGGTTGGCGCAAGCTGCGCTCCAACGTCGCATAACTCATGGTTTGTAGCGCCGCTAAGGTCAATGTGGCGTAAGCCAGTAATGACAAAATGATATGTGTCCGAATGGCTGCATCTAAGGGGACGGAGTGGGCGGCTCCGGCCGGTAGCAGCCATGCCAGCGGTATAGCAAGGGCTGTCATCGGCCATAGCCAGCGCCCTAGGTGCCACAGCGGTTGGCGCGTGCTCAATAAAGCGTGCACTGCGCAGCATTGCCATAGGAAAAGTTTCAAAGCAGCGCCCACGTCGAGTTTCCATTGCGCGCCAAGCATGTCGCTGAGGCCAATCGCAAGGCCTTGCAAAGCGACGGCTGGAACGATGAGCAAAATGAGCGTCTGGTATTGCGGGGCTACTTTGTTGCTGTGCAATTGCCAGCTTCCTGCAAGGTAGAGCAGGGCGGCGGTTATTTCGAGCAGGCTGAGCATGCAGGTATCTTCGCACGCAGTTGCCCACTTGAAAATTGCCAGCGCGCGTACTGGAAATCGGCGTAGGCGTTAAACTGGCCTTTTTTTGCCGCACGAAGACCATGTTCGAAAGCCTTTCCGAGAGTTTACAAACCACGTTTAAGGAATTACGTGGCCAAGGTCGATTGACCGAGGACAACATCAAAGACGCCTTGCGCCAAGTGCGCCGCGCTTTGTTGGAGGCGGATGTCGCCTTAGAGGTCGTAAAGGACTTTGTTGATCGCGTAAAAGAGCGCGCTCTGGGTGAGCAGGTGCGCAGCAGCCTGACGCCAGGCCAAGAATTCATCAGCATCGTCCAGGACGAGCTTGCTATAGAGCTGGGGGGCGCAAGCCAAGGTTTGGAGCTACGTGCCCAGCCGCCAGCCGTGATTTTGATGGCGGGTTTGCAGGGCTCTGGTAAAACCACAAGCACGGGTAAGTTAGCCAAGTACTTGCTGGAACAGAAGAAGCGGGTTTTGCTGGTGAGCTGCGATGTGTATCGTCCGGCGGCGATTGATCAACTCAAAACCGTAGCGGCAGCCGTTCAGGCCGATTTTCATCCTTCATCTCCCTTGCAAAGCCCGGCGCAAATTGCCGATTCTGCCTTGCAGGCTGCGCGTAAAGAGCTGTACGACATACTCATAGTCGATACCGCCGGTCGACAAACCGTTGATGAAAAAATGATGCAAGAAATCAAGGGCTTGCATGAATTCCTCAAGCCTGCGGAAACCTTGTTCGTTATCGACAGCATGACCGGGCAGGATGCCGCTAAGACCGCAGCGGCCTTTGGCGAGGCCTTGCCCTTAACCGGGATAGTGCTGACTAAGGTTGATGGTGATGCGCGTGGTGGCGCGGCGCTGTCTGTGCGTAAGATCACCGGTCGTCCGATTAAATTCTTGGGCGTAGGTGAAAAATTAGACGCGTTGGAGCCTTTTCATCCCGACCGCTTAGCTTCTCGCATTCTCGGCATGGGCGATGTGCTCAGCTTGATTGAGGAGGCAGAAAAGAAGGTTGATCGGCAGAAAGCGGAAAAATTAGCGCGTAAATTTGCCAAAGGGAAGGGCTTCGACCTTGAGGATTATCGCGATCAACTTTCGCAAATGATCAATATGGGTGGCATGGGTGCAATGTTGGATAAATTGCCCGGTATGTCGCAGATTCCTGCGCAGATGCGCGATCAGGTGAACGACAAAGAACTGACTCGCTCCATTGCCATCATCAACTCTATGACCCTACAAGAGCGTCGTTTTCCAGAAGTTATTAAGGCTTCGCGCAAAAAACGTATTGCCGCCGGATCAGGCACCCAGGTGCCACAGATCAACCGCTTGCTCAAGCAGCATATGCAGATGCAAAAAATGATGAAGCGTATGCGTAAGGGCGGCATGCAAAAAATGATGCGCGGTATGCAAGGCATGATGCCACCGGGCGGGATGCCGCGTCGCTAAGACGTGCTACAGAAAAAAGCTTCACATTTGCATTAAAACTAGTACAATCTCGCGCCTTTTTCCGGATTCGACTTTCAGAAACTATTATGGTCAAAATTAGACTCTCTCGTGGCGGCGCTAAAAAGAAGCCGTTTTATCACATCGTTGTTGCCGATATACGTGCTCGTCGTGACGGCCGCTCTATCGAACGCTTAGGCTTTTTTGACCCTGTTGCCAAAGGTAAAAGCGAAAGCTTGCGCTTGGATCTGGCCCGTGTTGATCACTGGGTTGGGCAAGGCGCCATCATGACCGATCGTGTGGCTGCCATTGTGCGCAATCACCGTAAAGCTATTGCTGTTGCGCCGGCTGCTGAGGCCGCTGCCGCAGAATAAACGTCGTGCCACGGCCCAAGTCTGGTGACTGGATCACTCTAGGGCAGATTCGTGGTGTATTTGGCGTAAAAGGCTGGCTCAGGCTCGAATCCTTTACCGATCCAGCTGAAAACATACTCGACTATGCCCGCTGGCGTGTTAGCACACCCAGTGGGCATCGTTTTATGCGCCCTCAGCAGGGGCGCTGGCATGGTCCAGGCCTGATAGTGCAATTGGCTACCGAAGATGGTGGCGTCATTGCTGACCGAGAAGGCGCGCTTGGCTTTGTCCATGCAGAAGTCAGTGTAGAGCGTGACGAGTTGCCCCAGCTGGATGACGATGAAATCTACTGGAGTGATTTGGTCGGCATGCAGGTGTTTGGGCTGGAAAACGAGCTTTTGGGCACGGTCAGTACAGTCGTTGATAATCCGGCCCATCCCATACTGCAACTGGCCGGTGAGACGTCGCTGCTCATTCCGTTCGTACGTGGCCCTATCGTAGAATCAGTGGATAAGGAGGCGAATGCCATTCGCGTGCACTGGTCCTCCGACTATGCGGTTTGATTTTGTTAGCCTATTGCCTGAAGCCATAGCCGCTTTCGCCTCGGCGGGGGTTACAGGCGATGCGGTACGTTCGGGCAAAGCGCAATTGGCGTGCTGGAATCCGCGCGATTTTGAAGCCAAAGGTAGGCCCGACGATAAACCCTATGGCGGTGGTGCTGGCATGGTGTTGCAGGCCGACCCTCTGGCTCTGGCTATAGAGGCTGCTCGCAATGCGGGCTTAGCTCAGCGCCCCGTGGTTATGATGAGCCCGCAAGGCCCGCGTTTTGATCAAAGTCTTGCGCGTGAGTTGAATCAGCAGGGCGGTGCCATCTTGGTTTCTGGGCGCTACGAAGGAATCGACCAGCGTGTCGTCGATAGTCACGTAGATATGGAAATCTCTATGGGGGACTTCGTTTTAAGTGGAGGAGAGCTGCCTGCTTTGATGGTGATGGACGCGGTTTTGCGCTTGTCGCCCGAGGTATTGGGTGACGCGCAATCGGCCGAAGATGAGTCTTTTGTTGACGGGCGGCTGGAATATCCGCAATATACGCGACCCGAAAGCTGGCGCGGACGAAAAGTACCGTCTGTGCTGATGTCCGGAAATCATAAGGAAATCTTGCATTGGCGCAGGGTTCAGGCGCTTGGCCGTACTTGGGAGCGTCGTCCGGATTTATTGGATGAAAGCGCATTTGATGCGCAAACAAGCGCAATGTTGCGTGAATACATAAACGAATTTCTTGCAGGACATACCAAAGATGCAGCATCTGATTGACGCGGTTGAATCCGAACAGATGAGCCGTGAGCTTCCGCCTTTCGCACCAGGCGACACGGTCGTCGTACAAGTTAAGGTGAAGGAAGGCGAACGTGAACGTTTGCAGGCTTTTGAAGGCGTGGTGATTGCTAAGCGTAATCGCGGTCTCAATTCCGCTTTCACTGTGCGTAAAATTTCGCATGGCGAAGGTGTCGAGCGTACCTTCCAAAGCTTCAGCCCATTGGTTGATAGCCTTGAAGTGAAGCGCCGCGGCAAAGTGCGTCGCGCCAAGCTGTACTACCTGCGTGCTCTACGCGGTAAAGCAGCGCGGATTCGCGAAAAGCTGTAAACGAGCGCACCATAAGTACCCAAACGCCCACCATTGTGTGGGCGTTTTTTTTGCCTTGAAAATGGCCGGCTGTGTGTGTGAATGCTTGTAAACACGGTGGTGCCAGGCCTCCAGCCTCATTTTTTTATGGGCTGAATCGAGAGATGCGGGAAAAATAACGCTTGAATTTGTAGGTGTGCGCCCCACTTAGCTCTGCCTAAGGAGGAACCACACCATGGCTGAAACACGAGAATTTCAAGCGGAGGTGAAGCAACTGCTTCATCTCATGATCCATTCCTTGTATTCCAACAAGGAAATTTTCCTGCGTGAACTGATTTCCAACGCTTCAGATGCAACGGATAAGTTGCGTTATGAGGGCTTAAAGAATCCAGATCTGTTGGATGGAGATAGCGACTACAGGGTCGAAGTTGATGTAAACAAAGACACGCGCGAGTTAATTATTCGCGACAACGGCATAGGCATGAATGAGCAGGAGGTGATAGACAACCTCGGCACTATCGCCAATTCCGGTACCCGCAAATACTTGGATTCACTCAGTGGTGACGAGAAAAAAGATTCGCAGATGATTGGCCAATTTGGTGTTGGCTTTTATTCATCGTTTATCGTTGCTGACAAAGTCACCGTTAAGACTCGTCGTGCTGGAGAAGAGCAAGGAATTTGCTGGGTTTCAGAAGGTGAGGGTGACTATTCATTAGAGCCGATTGAGAAGGCCAGTCGTGGAACCGAAATCATCCTGCATCTGCGAAAAGATGAAGATGAGTTTCTGGAGACGCATCGTTTACATCACGTCATTCACAAATACTCCGAGCATTTAAGCCTGCCAGTGCGTTTACAAAAGCCGGCAGAGGGCGATGAGGCTGAGGCTGGTTACGACGTCGTCAATCAAGGTACAGCTCTGTGGGCGCGCGCTAAGGGTGAAATCAAGGATGAGGAATACGTCGACTTGTACCGTCAGTTGGCTTATGACCAAGATGAGCCCCTGACTTGGTCTCACAATAAGGTCGAAGGCAATCTTGAATACGCATCCTTACTGTACATCCCGTCAAAAGCGCCTTTTGATATTTGGGACAGAGATAGCCGTCGCGGTCTAAAGCTCTATGTGCAGCGCGTCTTTATTATGGAAGACGCCGACAAGCTGCTACCAGGCTATCTGCGATTTGTGCGTGGAGTTATAGATTCTAATGATCTGCCGCTGAATGTGTCGCGTGAATTGCTGCAAGCAGACGGCGTGATCGAAAAAATTCGCGCTGCCTCGGTAAAACGTGTGCTGAGCATGTTGGCAGCGATGGCGAAAAAGGATCTTGAGAAATATACCCAGTTTTACGATGCTTTCGGCCCCGTAATCAAGGAAGGGGTGGTTGAGGACGCGGACAACCGCGAGAAGATTCTGGAGTTGTTGCGTTTTTCTTCCACCAAGACGGAAGGTGATCAGCGCATTTCCCTAAAAGACTATGTCGAGCGTATGCCCGAGGGGCAAAACGAGATCTATTTCTTGACCGCAGAAAACCTCACCATGGCTAAAGCCAGCCCTCATTTGGAGGCGTTCGCCAAGCGGGATGTGGAGGTCTTGCTGTTGTTGGATAGAGTCGATGAATGGATGGTTAATTCCATTCCAGAATTCGATGGACGCAAGCTAAAATCGGTAGTGCGGGGTGATATCGATCTCAGTGAAATGATCGAAGACCCTGAGGCTGAAGGCGAAAAAGCCCGCGTCGAAGCTTTGTATAAAGATATCTTAGAGCGTTTGCAGACTTTGCTGGCTGGCAAAGTGGAAACCGTGCGGCTCAGTCAGCGACTGACTGAATCGCCCTCTTGCTTGGTGGTTGGGGATCAAGCGATGTCTCGTCATTTCGAGCAATTGCTGCGACAAGCGGGGGAAAGTATTCCCAGTAGTCAGCCCATACTCGAAGTGAATGCCGAGCATCCTTTGCTGCAGCGATTAAAAGACACGTCGGACGACGAGGGCTTCAGTGACTTGGGCCATCTTTTATTCGAGCAGGCCGTTTTGGCTGAAGGCAGTCAACTCGATGACCCGGCCAGTTTTGTGAAGCGATTGAATCGTTTGGTGTTTAAGGCTTAGGCCAAAAAAAGCCTGGTGCAATGCCGGGCTTTTTGATTTGGAATGGGCTAAGAGCTAGCCCTGTAAGCCCCCTAGCAGGCCGCCCACGAGGCCGTCTTCGCCCAGCAAGCCATCTAGAAGACCGTTGCCGAGCGCGGCATCGTCGCCGGTAGCACCCTGCAACTGACCGAGTAGGCTATCCATTGGTGTGCCGCCATCCACTAAGCCGGAGAGCTGATACAGCGGTGATTGGCCGGAGTTGCCGCCCAAAGCTGCTGTAAGGTCACTCAGGCCATTGCCTGAGCTGCCAAAGGTAAGCAGGCCAAGCAGCGCATCAAGAGGGCCATTGGCGCCATTGCCTGCAATGCCTGAAAGTAGACCGGTCAGCGGGTTGCTGCCATTGATGCTGTCGCCATTAAGAAGTTGTGCGAGCAGGCCTTCCGCGGGATCTAGGATGGGTTCCAATGCGCCGTTTAAGCCGTCATTGAATGCGGGTGTGATGAGTTGGCCCAAGCCGCTACCCAGCTGTGCCGTGAGTTGGTCGATGCCGCCCTGGATTTGCTCACTGAAGTTTTGCCCGGTTGCAGCATCAATTTGCGCGACTGGAATGACGCCGGTTAGGACGTTGTCCAACAAATTGTTCAGCAAACCTTCGATACCAGCTTGCGTATTTACTGCATCGTAAATACCAACGGATGGCAGGGTATTTCTGAGATCTACCAGCGTAGTTTGGATAGTTCCTAGCAAAGCGCCAACCACCGGTGCTTGTTGAACTTCACCGGGAATTAGGCTGAACCCAGCGAGAACGTTACCGACCAAAGTGCTCAGCAAGTTGGTCACCGCGGTCAATTCAGGGTCTTCATTCGAACCCGACAGCATGTCTGCGCCACCGGCGAGCTGAGCCAAAGCATCTCCCAGTGTTTCGAGTGGCGTGCCGGCCAGCGGGTTGGCTCCAGCCGTGTTGGGAGCAGAGCCATTGCCTGCGACCGTAGAGCATGCATCTTGTTGCCCACTCAGAGCCGCCAACGCAGCTTGTAGCTCGTCGGCAAAACGCTGTAGTGATCCGGTTAGGTCGCCAGCAGCAGCCTGAAAAGCCGCAGCGGGGTCGGCGCCATTGGGAAGGTCGGTCAGGGCTGCGAGTAGGGCGTCGGGGCCGTCAACCAACGAATTGACTGCATCTGCTAAGCAGGATACGCCCGTGTCCAAAGGTGCGGGTAGATTTGAGGCAAGCTGTCCTCCAACGATATCGCTGACCACGGCGTCCTGCAGCGGATCTAGTGGACCGCTAAATTGCTTCGAGCGCGCAGAAGCTGCTTGTTCATCGAAAGTGACTAGGTCGGCTATTGGGGTGGAGCTCAATGTTCCCGAGGAGCCACCGCACGCTGATAGCGTGAGCGCGCTGACAGCTAGGACGCTGCCATAAAGCACTTTGTTTACGGATAGTGATTGATGCATGACTGTCTCCAGGGAATGGTCAAAAATCCGGAAAATCTGGCGTTGTGAGAATTCTAAGCAGCTCTGGTCAATGCGGGCAGTGGTAAATGCAGCCGCAGAGTGTGAGCTTTTATGCTGCTTAATCGTAGGAGAATTCTCACGTAGCGTGGGCGATAGCGGTCAGGGGGCTGATCGGTTGTGAAAGGCGGCAGATACGACTGTCAGCGTCATGAGCGGTCCTTGCATTAGCCGTCATGGCCAAAATCGCTTGTCATGCCTTGCCGCATTGATTACGCTGGCCTCTTGATTCGCGCCGCGTTGGAAATTTTGTGAGGGGATCGTTCACCATGCGCACCAAGAGCACCTTATTTTGCACTGTCATTAGTTCGGTGCTGGCTTTATCAGCATGTAGCGATGGGCCTGTCTTCAATTTACAGCCGACGCCTTCTCCGGAAGTGCTAGCACCTGGCGATGTGCCAGTTCGCACTCCTGGGAATGTCCGCCTCCTGTTGTCCAATCCAGTTCTAAATTCCGGGGTGTCCCGAGTTGCGGATATCACCAATCCAATTGAGGCGGTGACGATCACGGCAGTGGTCACTGATGAAGGCGCGGTCGTTATACCGGACCAAGCAGTGAACTTTGCGCTGCCTAATCGTGATGCGACATTGCAAATCATTGATGAAATTACGGATGCGAGTGGTGCTGCGCGCGCATTTATTACTACCGGTGGCGATGTAAGCAATCGTACAGTTTCGGTCATCGCGACTGCAGGTGAAGTCAGTCAAACGATAGACGTGAAAATTGACGGAACTAGTGTCAACTTGTCAGGCCCCGGTTCTTTGGGTTTGGGTAGTACTGCGACTTATACGGCCCGACTATCGAATGGACGAGGTCAGGAGTCGGCTACATCAGGCGGCATCGCAGGAGAGTCGATCACCGTGAGCTCTGCGCCCGGAACGGCGCTGAGCGTTGAGGACGGCGGAGATCTGGTCACGGATGTGAATGGTCTTGTGAATTTCACCGTGCGCGGCGTTCAGGCGACGGCGGCGAATGCTGCAGAAGTACTGACCGTTTCGGCACTTAATGAAGCCGCCGACCTTTCGATTGGCGTCTCCCAGTTCTCCCTCAATCTTACGGGGCCAAGCGAACTGCAGACTTTGGAGCTTGGTGAATCGATTCAGATTACGGCAAATCTTACAGACAGTACTGGCGTGGCAAACGGGGAGGCTTTAGACATTGCCGCTACCCGAGGCACCGTCTCTCCTTCCAGTGTGACCACGGATGCCAACGGGCAGGCAATCATTACTTTCACCGCAAGTGGGGGATCTGGCGTTAGCCTTATTCGTTTTTTCGGACCGAGCGGAGCAGTAGCAGATCGTAACTTACAACTGGTTAGTGCATCGCCGTTTCGGGTTGATCTACAAACCGACCCGGGCACGCTGGAAGTGAATGACAGTACCGTATTGACGGCAACGGTTCGGGATCAATTTGGGAATTTGGTTCAAGATCAAATTGTGGAGTTTGTTCTGCAAGACGTCACAGGCGGGCGGCTATCTGCCCCTCGTGCTATCTCTGACGCGCAAGGCAGAGCTTCAGTGACTTACACTGCAAGTTCAGCCTCGAGTGCAAACCGAGGTGTTGTGGTGCGTGCTTTCACTCCAGGAAGTTATGATTTCGCAAATGGGCTGGCCTGCAATGACAGCGACGGCGATGGAACAGATAACGAAAACGAAGACGGCAATGGCGTCAATCTTGATGGCAACTTCTTGTGTGACCAATTCAGTTTGACGGTTGGTGGGTTTGCACTACGTGTGGCCTTGGGAACTGGCAATGAGTTAGAGGAGCCTACGACAACGACATATCGCATGCCGTGGTCCGCTTTGGTGACTGATAGCCGGGGTAATCCTGCACCTCCTGAAACCAGCTTGCGTTTGAAAGTCACGCCGCTGGCTTATCAAAAAGGAGTTTCAGTATTTTTTGATCCAACCTGGGAGCGAGTTTATAGCGTGGGCGCCGGTGGGTTTGGAGAGGGTTGCGTATCTGAGGATTTGAATGAAAACGGGGTGCTGGATCCTTCGGAAGATATTAGTCAGGATGGCTCCTTAACGCCATCGAATGTTGCCTCAGTGCCTCAGGGCACAGGGGACGGCAACGATTTGGTGCCACTTACCTCAGAAGGCTTTGCATTTTTTGATATTGCATACGCTCAGCAGTACGCATATTGGGTGAGGGTGCGACTAACCGCAATTGCGTCGGTAGATGGGACGGAAACCGTTGAGACTCAGGTGTTCTTGTTGCCTGGTATAGCGGATGATTTCAATCAAGAGGATGTAGCTCCTCCCGGAGCGATCAGCCCATTCGGCACCTCGCCTAACTGCAACGACAGTGATTAGTGCTTAAGGCACATTAAAAGCCCGCTTACAAGCGGGCTTTTTTGTGGGGCTCTATATGCTTTTGAAGCGAAATTGATCCTCTATGAGCGAAACGTTTATGTCCGTAACGCTGGTATTCGAAAGCAGGAATTCCGCTAACGGCGTTTCTAGCTTATTTTGGATCAAGCGTTTAAGCGGCCGCGCTCCGAATGTGGGGTCAAAGCCTTCGCGTCCCAATTTATCGATCACGGCGTCATCAATTTCCAAATTGATGTCTTTGTCGGCAACGCGCGCAATCAAAATATCCAATTGATGGCGGGCAATGGCCGCAATGTCGCTTTCGGCGAGTTGGTGGAACACCACAGCTTCATCTATACGATTGACGAATTCGGGCCTGAAGTGTTGGCTAACCACCTGCATCACCGCATCGCGCATATGCTGGTAATCGCTGTCGCGGCTCATCTCTTGGATGAGTTGAGAGCCAAGGTTTGAGGTCATCACGATGACTGTATTTTTGAAGTCGACCGTGCGACCTTGGCCGTCTGTGAGGCGGCCATCATCGAGCACCTGTAGCAATATATTGAACACATCGCCATGCGCTTTTTCGATTTCATCCAGCAGTATGACGGAGTAGGGTTTACGCCGAATAGCTTCCGTGAGATAGCCCCCTTGCTCATAACCCACGTATCCCGGAGGAGCGCCAATGAGGCGCGCTACCGAGTGCTTTTCCATAAACTCCGACATATCGACGCGCACCATGGCGTCTTCGCTATCGAATAGGAATTGTGCCAAGGTTTTGCATAATTCCGTTTTTCCCACACCGGTAGGTCCTAAGAATAAGAAGGAGCCGATAGGTTTATTGGGATCGGACAATCCTGCGCGCGAACGGCGAATGGCGTTGGATACGGCTTTAAGGGCCTGCTCTTGGCCTACAACGCGTTTATGTAATTCATCCTCCATGCGCAGTAATTTGTCGCGTTCCCCTTCCATTAATTTGGAGGCGGGTATGCCGGTCCATGCGGCAACAATTTCAGCAACCTCATCATCCGTGACGCGATTGCGTAGCAGCTGATGTGCCGGCTGTTCGGCGCTGTTTTGAGCATTGGAAAGACGCTTTTCTAGCTCAGGAATCTTTCCGTACTGCAGCTCTGACATGCGGGACAAATCCCCCGCCCGCTGTGCTTGTTCTAATTCAAGTCGAGCTCGTTCCAGCTCTTCTTTGACGCCTTGAGAATCTTGAACGCTGGCCTTTTCTGCTTTCCAAACCTCATCGAGATCGCTGTAGTCACGCTCTAAGGTAGCTATCTCATCTTTTAGTAATTGCAGTCGTGAGCGTGTGCCTTCGTCGGTTTCTTTCTTGAGTGCTTCAGCCTCAATTTTCAGTTGAATGATGCGACGATCTAATCGGTCCAATGCCTCTGGTTTGGAATCAATTTCCACTCGAATACGCGAAGCGGCTTCATCGATCAGGTCGATGGCCTTGTCGGGCAATTGGCGGTCGGATATGTAGCGATGTGAGAGTCTTGCGGCGGCAATGATCGCGTCGTCGCTGATGTCTACTCCGTGGTGGACTTCATAACGCTCTTTTAATCCGCGCAGTATTGCAACGGTATCTTCAACGCTGGGTTCATCCACCACAACCTTTTGAAATCGTCGCTCCAATGCCGCGTCTTTTTCTATGTATTGTCGATATTCGTTGAGGGTCGTTGCGCCTACGCAGTGCAGTTCACCTCTAGCCAGCGCCGGCTTCAACATGTTGCCAGCATCCATGGCACCTTCGGCTTTACCGGCTCCAACCATGGTGTGGATTTCATCTATGAACAAGATGACCTGACCATCTTGCTTGGCTAAATCGTTGAGTACGGCTTTGAGCCGCTCTTCAAATTCTCCACGGTATTTTGCGCCGGCGATCAGCGCGCTCATATCCAGTGAAAGTAAGCGTTTTCCGCGCATGCTTTCGGGGACCTCGCCATTCACGATGCGTTGCGCTAAGCCTTCCGCTATGGCGGTTTTTCCAACGCCTGGTTCGCCGATCAGGGCAGGGTTGTTTTTGGTGCGGCGTGAGAGCACCTGAATAACGCGCCGAATTTCTTCATCTCGGCCTATGACGGGGTCAAGTTTCCCTGCGTCGGCCATGGCCGTGAGGTCCAAAGTGTATTTGTCCAGGGCTTGGCGCTGACTTTCTGATTCTGGATCGCTTACGTTCTGCCCGCCTCGCATTTGCTCAATGGCGGTTTCTAGCACCTCAGGACTTATGCCTGCTTGACGCAGTGTTTTGCTAATCGATTGATCTGCTTGGCAAGCTGCGAGTAGGAACAGTTCGCTGGATAGGTATTGATCACCGCGCTTTTGTGCTTGCTTGTCCGCTAAGTTCAGTAGTTTCGTGCTGTCCGCGCTAAGGCCAACCTCCCCGGTGGCTTGACCTAAGGTGGGCAATTGCTTGAGTTGCTGCTCCAACTGTTTGGCAAGTCCGCTGTATGGTATGCCAATTCGCTGCAGCAGCGGGCGCGTGGTGCCGTGCTCCTGCTGAAGGAGGGCACTCAGTATATGTGCAGGTTCAATTTGCGCGTGATCCAGACCGACCGCAATGCTTTGTGCATCGGCCAGTGAGGATTGAAATTGACTGGTTAATTTGTCCATACGCATCGGTAGGGCTCTCCTCTGGTAACGAACTACGTGCTACCGATGCAAATGGGGGTGGCTCGGCTGTCCTTCAAGGATGGCCGAGCTTATACAGTGTAAATTTAGTGCTGAGATCAATTAGCGGATTGGCGGTACTTTAAGTTTAGTGTGGGCGGTCGAGCTCGTCATACCAATTATCTTGAGTATTTAAACGCTCGATTTCACGCTGCTCTTTGAAGCGCTCAATATCACGCCACGACCTCCGTGTGCGATCACCGCGAACGGTGATGGTGTCTGGAGCGGCATCCATAACGGAAACATTGTCCTCATCTTCAAAATCTTCGAAATCATCTTCATTCATGCACATCACTCCCGTGTAAAAGTGCTGCGACTGGCGCAATAATTCGAAGTATCACCAAGTTTGCATGAATTGGAATAGCCGTTAATCGGATTCTGAATGGCGCTTTGGCTTGGCCAGTTAAATGCGTTTAAAACGCAGGTAAAAACCCGGATTTACGTTGCTTTAAAAAATCTCGTGGCGAATCCAAATCGTCAAGCGCAGCTGTGTTGAGCCACCTAGCCCCGCTTCTTCGCTGCTGACGACGCGTTTGCCGAAATACCTGTGCGCTACCCCAATGTATGGTTTGAAACAATTGGGGGTGCACATGTGTTTGAGCGATCAATACGTAGCCACCATCAGTGGCGGGGATGCACAACTGTTGATTTTGCAGCAGCGCCTGGCAAGCATCGTCAAGATGGCGCTTGGTTAAGCTGGGGCAATCCGTGCCAATGATGATAGCGGGCCTATCGCCTTGCGCACGGCTCATGCGTCTACCCAAATCACCGGCGACTTGCTTACGCAATTTTATGCCGAGGCGCTTTGCGCTAAGAAACACGGGGTGGCGAAGATCGGGGCTGGCATGAATTTCTACTGGGCAGTCGATCGACAGTGCTAGTTGCAGGCGTTGTTGAATGAGCTGACGCTGCAAGCGTGCGGCGCCACGCAGGCCTAGCCTCGGTGCGAGTCGCGTTTTACAGCGCCCTGGAATAGGCGCTTTGGTCATAATGATGAGCGTCGGCTGCTGTGGAAGCTTTTGTTCGTTTGAATGGGCCGGTATCATGCCTGCGGCTCGGGGCTATAGCTCAGCTGGATAGAGCAGCCGCCTCCTAAGCGGCAGGTCGCAGGTTCGACTCCTGCTAGTCCCACCATATTAGTTTTCTCCACAACCTACTGCGGTATATCGTTGATTGCGAGTTTGCGGACTCAAACGATGACAAATGGCGAGCCAGACTGCGGGGTTGAAGCCCAAGCCCAAATGACTGCCGTGCACTTCAATGTTTTCGGTGCGCGCAGTGTCCGGTTCTAGTGCCGCTTGCCAATTTACGATGCCATCGCTGCGTGTGTAGAGTGCAGTGCACGGCACCGGAGGCGGGGCGTATCGTTGAGGGTCATGTCCTGCTTTGCGGCCCTTTGCTTTTCCGTTGATGAGCCCGAGTAGCGGTTGCAGTGTTGTGCTGTGGCCGCCTGCAATTGGGCTACCGAGGCTGATCACGTGGCTGACGAGTGTAGGATCTTTACGCGCCAACTCGCGTGCAATGACGCCGCCTAAACTCCAGCCAACGACGGCGGCAGCTTGCCCATTGTTCTGATGCAGCTTGCGCAATTTATTCAGCAGTTTTGTGGTCATGCCTGGCTTAAGACCCATATTTCGGCCCATCCCCCAATCCAGCGTTTGAAATCCTTGCTGTTGGAGTATGTTGCGTAAACCGTGAGTGCTCTTTTCTGATTGACCAAAGCCAGGGATGATCAAAACCGCGAGTCCGTCGCCGCGAGGCCAATGCTTCTCTGCTTGGCTTGGCATGCGAAGCCATTCTGCAATGCTACGCAGTTCCCGAGGAAGGTTTAGCCAAGGTGGGCGGAGGCGTTCGGGATGCTCGACTGTCATGGAACGAAGCTCTATTTTTTTAAAATGCCGCGCTGTTGCAGTAGCAAAACCAGCACCATGAGTATGGCACCAGCTATGGCCATCCACTTGGCTTGCTCATGTTCACGCTTGGTCTTCTCTTGCGGTGCAATGAAGGTTTCTACAATTTCGCTGCGGATTTCGGCCTGGCGTGTCTGCTTTTCAAGTTCACTCGGTGCTGGAGCTTCTCCTCGGCGCACTAAGTCCAAGGCGTAGTTTAGTTCCACTGCTGTTTCAATATCGCTAGGATTCCAAGCCTCCATATTTTTGAGCTCTTGTCCGCGCATTAAAAAAATGGTCAAACCTATGCACAGTAAAAGGGCAGGGAGTACGCGGGGGTTACTAAACAGCATGCTTGAGGCTTCTTAAGGGAGTTAGGGGCGAAAATCCATGGACAGCAAGACCGACACCGGGTCAATTGCGCCCGCCGGCATCGCGACGGCTTCAAGCCGATCGCGCAAACTGTTCACGAAAGCTGGATCATTGAATTCAGCGGCCAGTACAGTGACATCGGAGATTCTGCCGGATGGTTGCAGGGTGAGTTGCAGTGCAATTTTCCCGATGGTTTGTGGGTTGTCGCGCAAATGGCTGCGATAACCTTGATTTATTCGTTGCTTGGCCTCATCCAAAGATCTGCTGACCACTGAGATATCCCAGCCGGCATAGCTCAGCGATGCTTCATCTGCTTGTAGCAGGCTGCCATTGGCGGGTATCCGTGGCCAGTTGCGCTGCGCTTGTGCTGCGTGCTGTGAGGCTCGTGTTGGTGAGTTGACGCTGGCGGCGCTAGGCACGGAGGGCTGTGGAGGCGGGCTAGATTGGCGGCGTTTAGGACTGGCTGGAACGACTGATTTAGCAATCTGCGCTGTATCGTCAAAGTCGGCTATGGCTGTAGTCGACTTTGATAAGTCGGGGCCATATTCCCGTAATAGGTATAACGCGGCCGCAATTGCCACTGGGGCAAGCAGCACGATGCGCAACACTGGGATGTCCGTGCGGCTGTCTTTTTTGTGCCATTGCCCCGCTGTTGAGGTGTTCCCGCGAGCACGTAATTTGGGTTGCCTGGCCCTGGTTCCGGGTTTTAGGCTATAGATCCATGCGTCAGCTCGATTCAGGCCTAGGGCCGCTATAGCCGCCCCTGTGAGCCAAATTGGACTCAGTAGCGCGATGGCCAGCAAATGAGGATTGCTTAAGAATGCGCTGGTAGGAAGCAGGGCCGGGGTTAATGCTGCTGCGCAGCCGATAAACAGGGCCAAGCAGCTCCAGGCGATACGTCGTGGTGCGGAGATCGGGTTGCTTGTCCCAATTTTCATTACGCCCTGTTGGCGTAATTGCAACAGGCGTAGCGAAAGGTAAATGGCCGTTGCACGGCCTTCTTGTGCGTTGGCTTGCGCTATCGCGGCATCATTAGTTTTCTTGTCGGGTCTGCCGCCGATCAGTTCACCGATGGCCGTCTTAATGAGGGCGCTGGTTTCTTCATTGCCACCCCATTGCACAGTGCCCAGTGCCAGTATGCGGTGAGTGATTAGGCCCAGAATTGCTCCTGCTGCGGTGAAGGCGGCCAAGCTTGTTGCAAGAATCAGCGCGGCAGAATTGACGTCGACTTTGTTTTGGTATGTCCACAGACAGGCCAGCACAGGGGCCAAAATGCAGCCGCCTAGAATGGCGCCGCGTTCGATATAGACCAAGCGTTGAAGCATGAATCGGCGTTGTTCGCAAAACGTGATAGAACCATCATGCTTGAAAAAGCGCAGGCATGGAAGCGCTTGTGGATTTAGCGTGGAAATTGATGCGCAATCAGCATATGAGTCTGGAAAATGTTGCTCGGGAGCAGGCTTTGAACCGCCGGCGCTCGTCTCCTGAAGTGTGCGCTCGTTCAGCTTGAGCTACATCCAGGCTCAGTGCGTGCGACGAATGGAAAATTCCGCTAATTGATGCAATGCAGTCTTGTAGTCGCTAGTAGGGAGGGCTGCAAGCGACTGTATGGCCGTGAAAGCAGCGTCTTTAGCGCGCTGCCTAGTATAGGCGATTGATTGACTCTCTGCGATACTGCTCTTCACTAATTCTAAATGCTCTAAACCACCGTCACGTATGGCTTGTTTTAGTTTTTCCTTGACCTCAGGGGCGGCTGATTTTAAGGCGACAATAAGTGGCAAAGTCGCCTTTCCTTCGGCCAAATCATCGCCAATATTTTTTCCTAAATCTGCAGCATCCGCTTGGTAATCCAGGCAATCATCTATGAGTTGAAAGGCCATGCCCAAGTGATGGCCGTATTGAGCCAGCGCCTCGACCTTTGTGTCATCTGCACCTGCAATTAGCGCGCCGCAGCGTGCAGCCGCTTCAAATAAAATCGCGGTCTTTCGTTCGATGACGTCGTTGTAAATTTCTTCTGTAATGTCTGGATTGTGCACATTCATCAATTGCAGTACTTCGCCTTCGGCGATGCGATTGGTGGTGTCCGCCAACACTTTCAGTATGCGTTGGTCTTGCAGTTCCATCATCAATTGAAAAGCGCGGGAGTAGAGAAAGTCTCCGGTCAATACGCTGGCTTCATTGCCCCAAAGCGCATTCGCCGTGCTTTGCCCTCGGCGCATAGCGGAGTGATCCACCACATCATCATGCAATAAGGTTGCAGTGTGGATAAACTCGATCACGGCCGCTAATAAATAGTGCTGTTTTCCGTTATGGCCTGAGGCATTCGCAGCTAAAACAGCGAGTGCGGGGCGTAGCCGTTTCCCGCCGCTGCCGATGATATGTTCAGCCAGATGGTTGATCATCACAACGTTGGATGCCAATCGTTTGCGTATTAAGCGGTCAACGCCCTCCATGTCGTCGGCAATGGGGCTTAGAATGTCAGCAGCGGTTAACATGGGCATGGGTGAGAGAAAATAGAAGTCAGCCACCCATTCTTACAGAACTGAGTTACAAAATCTGCATTGACCAAACCACATAATCAAGCTATATTTCCGCTTCTTTGTGCGCTGATTTGAGTAAGCATCACCATGTACGCTGTAATTGAAACGGGTGGCAAGCAATACCGTGTTGCCCAAGACGACGTAATACGCGTCGAAAAACTCTCTGTCGCCGAAGGCGAATCTGTCACGTTTGACCGTGTGTTAATGGTCGGCGAAGGCGCTGATACCAAAGTAGGAGCGCCGACAGTCGAAGGCAGTAAGGTAGTGGCCGATGTTGAATCTCATGGTCGTGGCGATAAAGTCACCATCATTAAATTCCGTCGCCGTCAGAAATATCGTCGTAAGCAGGGGCACCGTCAGGCGTATACCCAGCTTCGTATCAAGGAAATCGTGGGCTAAGGCTCATTGATCTAAGGAATAAAAACCCATGGCTCATAAAAAAGCAGGCGGTAGTACGCGCAACGGGCGCGATTCAGAATCCAAACGACTCGGCGTCAAACGCTATGGTGGCGAAGTCGTCACTGGCGGTAGCATTATTGTGCGTCAGCGTGGCAGTGGTTTTCGTGCTGGTAAAAACGTAGGTATGGGTAAAGATTACACAATCTTTGCCAAAGTCGATGGCCGCGTTCAGTTTGATACCAAAGGCCCTGAACAGCGTAAATACGTCAGTATTATTGCGGAGTAACATTCGCCACTTCACTTTGAGGAAAGCCTCGTCTTTTTGACGGGGCTTTTTTGTTTATGAAATTCGTCGACGAAGCAAGCATACGTGTAGAAGCAGGGGATGGTGGCACTGGTGTCATTGGCTTCCGGCGTGAAAAATACATTCCTTTTGGTGGGCCTGATGGGGGTGACGGCGGCGATGGCGGCAGTGTTTATCTGCAAGGCGAAAGCGGCCTCACCACGCTCAGTGATTTCCGCGTAAAGCGAAAATTTCGCGCTGAGAACGGTCAGGCTGGCCGTGGCGCGAATTGCCGTGGAAAATCGGGCAACGATTACATCATTCCCGTCCCCTTAGGAACCTTGGTCTACGACGATGAAACCGATGAGCTCATTGGTGATGTCGTAGATGCCGAAGTGCCCATGTTGGTGGCGCGAGGCGGCTTCCATGGCATCGGCAACGCGCGCTACAAAAGCAGCACCAATCGCGCGCCGCGGCAGTGCACGCCGGGTTCTGAAGGTGAGCAGCGGGTTTTGCGCATGGAGCTACAGCTCCTAGCAGACGTGGGTTTGTTGGGCTTGCCCAATGCGGGGAAATCAACTTTTTTGTCAGCAGTTTCTGCCGCGCGCCCTAAAATTGCCGATTACCCTTTTACTACTTTGGTTCCGCAGTTGGGTATTGTGCCGGTGGGGCCTGGCCAAAGTTTTTCTTTGGTTGACGTGCCGGGATTGATTGCCGGAGCAGCGCAAGGCGCCGGTTTGGGCATGCAGTTTTTACGTCACTTAAGTCGGACGCGCCTGCTGTTGCATTTGGTTGATGTGGCGCCGCTTGATCAAATGTCTGTGGCCGATCAATTGGTTCAGGTTGTGCACGAGCTCGGCGAGTTTAGCGATGAATTGTTAGGCCGTGAGCGCTGGCTGATCATGAATAAGTGTGATTTGTTGTCTGAAGACGAATTGCAGGACATTGAGCAGCATTTGAAAGCCGAGTATTCGCTGCCGGTTTATCGCTGTTCGGCGGCGACGACTTTGGGTACTAAGGACATTGCATCTGCTTGCATGCGGTGGATTGAAGAGCGTGACGAAGAAAATGCGCGCGAATTAAATGAGGGCGGAGATGAATCGCTCTGAGCTCGGTGCCTGCAAGCGTTGGGTTATTAAAGTTGGGAGTTCGCTGCTAACTGACAATGGACAGGCCGTCGCGCATGCGGCGGTTGCGGCCTGGGTTGAACAGATTGCGGGCTTACGCGCGCGTGGTATTGATGTCGTCGTTGTGTCATCCGGCGCGGTTGCTGCGGGGATGCTGCGTTTGAATCTTGCTCAGCGCCCGACACGTTTGTCGCAGCTACAAGCAGCGGCGGCGGTAGGGCAGCTGGATGTCGCCAGTTTGTGGGATAGCGCTCTACAAAAACATGGCCTGCAGGCGGCTCAAGTGCTGTTAACGCACGAGGATGCGGCTGAACGTCAGCGCTATCTTAACGCTAGGAATACCATACGCGCGCTTCTAGGCTGGGGTGTGGTCCCCGTTGTGAACGAGAACGATACCGTCGCGCATGACGAAATTCGTTTTGGCGACAATGACCGTTTAGCGGCTGTCGTCGCCGATTTAAGTTCTGCGGACCTTTTGGTGATTCTGACCGACCAAGCTGGCCTATATTCCGCCGACCCACGTGAAGATTCATCGGCGCAATTGATTTCCTCCTGTAGCGCGGATGATAAGCAACTGAGCCAAATGGCTGGTTCCAGTGGTGGTGCGCTGGGGCGAGGAGGCATGCAGACCAAGTTGATGGCAGCACGTATGGCGTCTCGGTATGGTGTGCCGACAGTCATCGCAGGTGGTGCGCATCCTGACGTATTGAATGATATTTTGGCCGGCCAAGAGGTCGGCAGCTTGCTGTACCCCGCAGATAAAGACGCATTGTCTGCACGCAAGCGCTGGATTGCGAGTCAACAGCGTGTTGTCGGTCAGTTGTGCTTGGATGCAGGGGCTAGCCAGGCAGTGACATTATCTGGCCGCAGTTTATTGCCGGTTGGTGTGACCTGCGTGCAGGGTGACTTTTTGGCTGGCGATCTTGTTCAGTGCTTAAACGAGCAGGGTGTTGAGATTGCGCGCGGCTTGAGTAATTACGATGCGGCGTCCGCTGCCGCTTTATGTGGCGTGCCTTCGGCGCGTATCAATGAGGTCTTAGGCTGGGCTGGTGAGAAGGAATTGATCCACCGTGATAACTTGGTGCTGACTTAAATATCTTTCTAGCGCAGGAATAGCGAGCATAAAAAAACCGCCATGAAGGCGGTTTTTTTATGGCTTTGGCACTCAGGCCAAGGCTTTAATTTTTGCGCGTAAGCGGCTTTTATGCCGTGCGGCTTTGTTTTTGTGCAACAAACCACGACCTGCATAGCGATCAAGTAAGGACTCGCATGTTTGCATAGCCAAACCGGCGGCTTCTTTATTGCCATCTTGAACAGCTTTCAAAACCGCTTTAACGGAGGTGCGAAAGGCTGAGCGCTGGCCCACGTTTCGTTGGCGGCGTACTTCTGATTGACGAGCGCGCTTGGCTGCTTGAGGGGAATTTGCCACGGATATCTGCTGCTATTTAGTGAGTGGAGCCGGCAAATTATAGAGAAATGCACGGGGCTGTCAATCTACTGATATCATTTCTTGCTTTCCGCCCGCCCTTACGTTGATTTTTGATGTCTGTCGCCCTGGTTAAGTCGAGCTCCGTTGTTGGCGGCATGACGCTGATATCGCGATTCTTGGGGTTTGCCCGCGACATGCTGTTGGCCATACTTTTTGGGGCCTCTGCCAGCATGGACGCCTTTTTGGTGGCCTTCAAAATCCCCAATTTTATGCGCCGTCTCTTTGCCGAAGGAGCTTTTGCACAGTCATTTGTTCCTGTGTTGGCAGCAACCAAGCAAGAGGCGAGTCACGAGGAAGTGCGTCAATTGGTGGCCGAAGTTTCCGGTACCTTGGCGGGTGTGCTGAGCGTGCTAACGATCATTGGGGTTGTTGCTGCGCCCGCTTTGATTTTTTTGTTTGCTCCTGGCTTTGTCGATGAGGCTAGTAAGTTCGAGCTCGCCGGCAGCATGTTGCGCATTACATTTCCGTATTTGTTTTTTATCGCGCTCACGGCCTTGGCTGCGTCCGTGCTCAATACTTATGGGCAGTTCGCGTTGCCCGCGGTTGCTCCGGCACTATTAAACGTATCGTTGATAGCATGTGCCGTGTGGTTGGCGCCCCATCTAGAGCGTCCGATCATGGCGCTGGCCATAGGGGTGTTTATTGCTGGCGTGGCCCAATTGCTGGTGCTATTGCCAGCAGTGGCGCGCTTGGGCTTGCTGCCGCGCCCGCGCTGGGCTTGGGCCAGCGAACGCGTTAGGCGCATTATGCGATTGATGTTGCCGATAATTTTTGGCTCCAGTGTGGCGCAAATCGCTTTGTTGCTGGATACGATATTGGCGTCTTTGCTGATCTCAGGTAGCGTGAGTTGGCTTTACTACGCTGATCGCTTGATGGAGTTCCCTTTGGGAATATTCAGCATTGCGATTGCAACCGTCATATTGCCGGCTTTGTCGCGAAATCACGCAGCAAATGATGCGCAGGCGTTTAGTCGAACTTTGGATTGGGCTTTGCAGCTGATTTTGCTGGTATGTTTGCCCAGTGCGGTAGGGCTGTTTTTGCTGGCTGGCCCGGTGCTAACCACATTGTTCCAATATGCTGCATTTACGCCGCATGATGTGGTCATGAGTGGCTACAGTTTGATGGCGTATGCCTTTGGCCTATTGGGCTTCAGTCTCGTCAAAATCGCAGCGCCAGCATATTTCGCGCGTCAAGATACCAGGACGCCGGTCGTCATTGGGATCAAGGCATTGTTGATAGGGATGAGTTTTAATCTCATCGGGGTGCTGGTGGCACTGCATTTGCAGTGGAAAGCCCCGCACCTAGTGTTAGCGATTGGTACTTCGCTGGGAGCGTTTGTGAATGCCGGTTTATTGTTACGTGGTCTGAAGCGGTCGGGTGTTTATCGTAGTGAATGTTCATGGGGACGAGTTTGTGGGCAATACCTCATTGCCTCCATGCTGATGGCTGCTGTTTTATGGGGGCTGAATCCAACGCAAGGCTGGTGGTTTGAGGCCGGAGCGCTGGAGCGTGGTGTGCGCTTACTTGGCATTATTTTAGCTGGCGTGGGGACCTATTTTTTCGCCTTGCTTGCACTTGGCTTGCGGCCCAAACATTTGAGTGGAGTGCAGTAGTGACAATGCGTGTCATTCGAGGATTGCACAATATTCGTTCGCAAGATCAAGGAGGGGTGCTAACTTTTGGCAACTTCGATGGTGTGCATTGTGGGCATCAGGCGCTGATTAAAACCCTGAAAGGCATTGCGCCACAACAACGCAGTACTGTGGTTTGTTTTGAGCCGCAACCCATGGAGTTCCTTCGTCCCAATGAAGCGCCTGTGCGCTTGCAGCGATTGTCAGAAAAGCTGCGTTTTTTGGCGAAGTGTGAATTGGACCAGGTTTTGGTTTTGCCTTTCAATCGCGCCTTGGCGCAGATGCCGGCAGAGCAATTCGTTTCCAAGGTTTTGATCGGCGGCATGCAGGCTACAGCCGTGGTCGTGGGCGATGATTGGCGGTTTGGTTATCAGCGCCGTGGCGATGTGGCGCTGCTGCGCCGCATGGGTCAGCACTCGGGTTTTGCAGTGCATCAGCTTGATACCTTGATGGTGCAAGAGGGCCGCGTGAGCAGCACACGTGTGCGAGGAGCTTTAGATGAAGGTGACCTCAGTTTGGTAAGCCACTGCTTAGGGCGCAGATTTCGCATCAGAGGGCGTGTGGTACACGGGCAGAAATTAGGCAGAAAATTGGGCGCACCCACAGCTAATATCGGCTTGGCCTTTGCCAGCCCACTGCGGCATGGGGTGTATTGTGTGCGTCTTAACGGCCAGCCGGCGGTTGCAAATATCGGGGTTCGCCCCACATTGAATGAATCCATAGGCGAACATTTAGAAGTGCATCTACTGCAAGGTAATCACGAGCTTTACGGGAAAATGGTGGTCGTTGAATTCGAACGCTTTATCAGGCCTGAGCAAGCTTTCGCAGACTTGACCGAGTTAAAGGCAGCCATTGCTCAAGATGTCGCTGTGGCTAAACAATATTTTGAACAGGAACCGGTGTGAAAATTCGCTTTAGCAACCCCTACTGGCTTTGGTTATCACTGGTGACCATAGTGCTCGATCAGGTGACTAAACAACTGATTATTAATAATCTGCAGTGGTACGACGTAGTACCTGTAAGTAACAATCTGAATATTACCTATCTGCGTAATACTGGCGCAGCGTTTTCCAGTTTTAGTCAGCTACCACCGTGGTCCTTTGTGGTGCTGGGGGCTGGAGTCAGTATCGGCATACTGGTTTGGCTACGCCGTCACCTTTTTGGCCAGCAACTGGTCGCTGTTGCCATGTGCCTCATCTTGGGTGGGGCCTTGGGCAATGTCATTGACCGCATACGTCATGGATTCGTCGTCGATTTTGTAGATGTACATATTGGTCAGTGGCATTACGCGGCCTTTAATGTCGCTGATATGGCTATTTCAGCGGGCGCAGCATTGCTGATATTAGACATGCTGTTGGACTGGAAGCGTTCGCGCTCCGTTGCCGCAGGAGGAAAAAATGCAAATTAAGTTGGCGAACCCACGTGGTTTTTGTGCCGGTGTCGATCGTGCCATTGAAATTGTTGAGCGGGCATTGGATCGATTGGATCCCCCGATATATGTGCGACATGAGGTCGTTCACAATCGGTTTGTAGTCGATAACTTAAAGGCAAAGGGTGCGATCTTCGTTGAAGAGGTCTCCGATATCCCTGCAGGCGCGACCTGCATATTCTCAGCCCACGGCGTATCAAAGCAAGTGAGAATCGATGCAAAGGCCAGAGGTCTGGCGGTTTTTGACGCGACCTGCCCGCTGGTCACTAAAGTGCACGTAGAAGTGTTGCGCTATTCCCGCGAGGGGCGCGATGTGGTTTTAATAGGCCATGCAGGGCACCCTGAAGTGGAGGGCACTATGGGGCAATTCGATTTGAGTCACGGTGCCAAAGTGCATTTGGTCGAAAAGCCAGATGACGTGGCCAGCTTGGATGTTAGCGACCCAGATCGCTTGGCCTATGTGACCCAGACCACTTTGTCGGTGGATGACACTGCGGTCGTTATCCAAACGCTGCGTCAGCGTTTCCCGAATATTATCGGTCCTCGCAAAGATGACATTTGCTATGCCACGCAGAACCGCCAAGACGCTGTGCGCGGATTGGCTCAACAGTGTGATGTGGTGCTTGTTGTGGGTTCAACCAACAGCTCCAATTCCAACCGTTTACGCGAACTTGCTGAATTACAAGGCGCGAATGCTTACTTAATAGATGGGGCTGCCGATATCGATCCGAATTGGCTGCTGAGTTGCCAGAATGTAGGTGTTACTGCGGGGGCCTCTGCGCCAGAAACCTTGGTTCTGGATGTGGTCGCACGCTTAAAAGAATTGGGTGGCACTCAGGCCCAAGAACTGGCTGGGCGAGAGGAAACCATAACGTTTTCTTTGCCGCGAGCTTTGGCATCTTCTGCTGAATAAAATGCTCGGATAAGTCCGTTAATCGGTTGATACGGTCGTCCTGTCTGCTCATGCCGACAGCTGATCCACCCTCTGCGCTATAAAGTATGCGGAGGATGTACGTATGCAACAACAAGGTTACTCACTGTTCGAATTGATTACGGTTATGGCCATCGTGGCCATTACCGCGAGCTTGGGTGTGCCCAGCTTTCGAAACATCATTCAAAACAACCGCATTTCAACGACTACCAACGAGTTGTTGGTTAGTATTTCGCAGGCACGTGCTGAAGCGATACGGCAAAACATTCGGGTGCGAATTTGCTCAAGCAAGAATCCAGATGCCGCCATTCCGGTATGCAGTGACAATAATTGGTCCAGTGGTTGGGCGGTTTTGGCTGATACTGTGGGGGACAACAGTTTCTCAACGAAAATAGCGGCAACACGTATAGACGATAAGCAGCTTTCTATACTGGCCGGGCTCAATACCATTACGTTCAATGGTACAGGGCTTTCTGAAGGTTTTAACAACACCTCATTTGGCATTTGTGACGGTCGGAGTTCAAACCCTAAACATGTATCCGATATGCGCAACCTGGTGATTAGCGCTTCAGGTCGTGCGCGTACAGCAATTCCTGAAGTGTCGGGAGATCTGAATTGTTGAGCAAAAAAACATATGGCCAGGGCGGTTTCAGCCTGATCGAGTTGCTGATAGCGTTGCTGGTATTGGGGATAGGTTTCACTGGCTATGCAGCATTGCAAATAGTTGGGATTCGATCCGTCGAAGACTCTTATCAACGCAGCCAAATGACCGTTCTGGTAGAGGAATTGACAGAACGCATGCGTGCCAATCGGCAAGGCGTTTTGACCTATGCGGGGATGACTCATACCCAGGGTGCTGACGACTGCGACGAACTGGGTAAGAACGTCATTGACGAAGAAAATTGTGAGCGTGACGATTGGGTGTTGGGTGACGATACTTGCACGCCAGCAGAAACAGCCGCCTATGACATGGCTCGAGTGTTTTGTGGATACCAAGGTGCCGACGGCGCTTGGAGCACCGGAGTCGTCGGTATATCAGAGTTGGCCAGTATTGACGTGCAAGCATTGCCCAATGGCATATTTACGGTCACTGGCACTTGGTGGGTATCGGAAACTGACCGCGACGATTCTAAGGACCAAGTGATTGATCCTGACGAGATGGATGGGAATAAACAACTGATGCGCCAGCGTATACGGGTTTCGGTGACGCCATGAATCAAAATTTACGCAAGCAAAGCGGTCTGAGCTTGGTGGAGCTCATGGTCGCGCTGGTTTTGAGTACCGTGGTGATAGCTGGCGTTGTTCAGATTTTTTTGAGTGGCCAACAATCCTATCGCCTGCAACGTGGTCTTGGCATGGTTCAAGATAATGGGCGTTTGGCGGTGTTTTTTCTTCAACGAGGGCTACGTCAGGCGGGTATACCACGGCAGAGTGGTTTTACCGGTGCGGGTTTATGGCAATTAAAAAGTCCTATGGTTTTTGTGAGCTTGCCGGATGCTTCTACGAACCCTGCAACACGTGATGGAGATAATCCCACGGATCCAGATTTTGTGACCATCATGTATCAATCGGCCACGAACTGTCTGGGGCAACAAACGAATGGGTATCCCGTCGCTCAGCGCATGGAAATACCGGCAGGTTCTGGAAATTTCTTTGCTCGGGATCAATACTTCATTGGTCCAAGTCGGGCGGGTGCTGTCTCGGCAGACAATCCACTGAGTCTGAGGTGCCGCTCCCTTGGCAGCGACAATTTGCAAGTCGGGGGTAGTTCGTTGGCCCTAGTCGATGGCATCGACAATCTGCAAATTGTTTACGGTCTGGATACTTTTAACGACGCAACCGCACAGCCTTCTGCTGGAGGCAATGGGGATTTTCGCTCGGACGTTTATCTGAATGCTACCGCGGTGACCGCTAGGAACCTGTGGGGTAGCGTCGTCAGCGTGCGTTACTCGGTACTGGCGACGTCAATTGATAACGGGCTTGAAAGCGGAATCAATCAACAACATCGCTTGCTGGATGATGTTGTGCATCCGGCGGTCAATGATCGGTTGTTGCGTAAAGTATTTCGTTCGTCTCTTGAAATTAGGAATAGGACGCCATGATGCCCAGACGCCCATTGAAAAAGCAGTCCGGAGCTGCGCTGATTGTTGGCTTGATCGTGCTCGTGGCAGTAACGGTTGTTGCCATATCCGGAATTAAATCTACCAATATTCAGCAGTCCATGGCGACCAATATGCAGGAGCGTATTACGGTGTTTCAAGGGGCTGAAAGCATGGTGCGGCAGTTGGTTAATTTGGCGAATACGATAGAAGATCAAATTGATACTGACGGCGATGGGGTGGATGACCAGCAAATACTGGTTGCAGCAATAAATTTCGCCTTGGCTGAGCCGCCTTTGCCACCGATTCCGCTGCTACTCGATACGCCGAATGGCTTGATGAATGGCGATGCCCAGTTCAGCTATGTCGGGCAGAGTAATGCGCCGGGTTACAGCATGGGCGTCGGTACAGCCGGTGTTTTTGTTGGGCATAACTATTTGGTCAACGCCGTGGCTCGTATGCCTGCGGCAAATGCTAGGGCTAACAACTTACAAGGGCTGATGCGCGTAGCGCCAGCTCCATAAGATCAGCGTGAAGTGCCTGCTGTACTTCCAAAGGATGTCGACATGATGAGTCAAACTACATATCGCAGTAATCTCGGTTACTTTTTTTCCGCAGTCTTGCTGGCTAGTGCCGCGGGATGGTCTGGGCAGACCTTAGCGGACGACACCGAAGTCTTTTTTCCTCCGGTTGATGTTGTGAATGATGAAACCGTGCGACCCAATATTATGTTCATCATGGATACATCTGGTTCTATGGGAACACGGGATGGAGGTAGGGGGACACCAACTCGGCTTGAAAAAGTTCAAGATGCCATGGTCGAGTTGTTGGGCAAAATGAATCAGAACGTCAATGTCGGCTTGATGCGTCTATCTGATGACGAAGGCGGCCCAGTGCTATTTCCTGTTTCTCACATTGAGGCAGCAGCTGAGGATGTATTAGCGCAAGGTGCTTGTGCTGTCGGTGACAGTGGAGGTGGTGCGGCGCTGCCGATTTTTGGTGTTTCGGAAGAAATCACCGATTGGGCACATGAATTTTTGACATCCGGTGACGTATCGCCAGGTGAGAATTTTGCACTGGCTGGTCGTTTTAAAGTTGGAGTTGGCGGTGGTTCAGGGGCATCGACGACACTTCCTACGATAGACGGCAACAAAAAAGGAGATGCGGAATACAGGCCAGGCGGAGGTAATGAATATAACGGCAATAGTGACGATGATTTAGATTTGGCGGCTGGGGGCGATACCGACGTTAATGTTCGTTTCGAAGACATAGATGTGCCGGTGCAGGTTCCACCCGTAACTATTATTGATGCGCGCATCACCTTTAAACAATCTGGTTACAGT
>JBPOFU010000060.1:0-16853 GCA_051252075.1 Oceanococcus sp.
GGATTATCTGATTCAGGGCTTGGATAAGATGAAAAACGATGGCTTAGCTGCCATGGTGCCTAAGCAATCCGCCTTTGAACGTTACAACCAATCGATGGTGCATTCCATACAACGCACGATTTGGGTTACAGGTGGTTGCGACAGCTGGTACTTGGATAAAGATGGCATTCCAAATATCTACCCTTGGCGGCCCAGTCGCTATCGTCGGGAAATGCAGAATATGGACTTTGCCGAGTTCGATTTGATACGCGCATCGGATATGCACGTATCAGAATCGGCAGGCACGAACCAAGTGGCTTAAACAAGCGCGGAATATCTCACACAAACGTGGCAATTTTTCCTCAATCTTCAGGCGCATGATAAAGATTGATTAGAACCAACGGATACTGGCTTTGAGCAGCGAAACACCGCTAGAAAATGTCGTCACATTGGTGACCGGCGCATCACGTGGTGCGGGATTAGGAATTGCCCGCGCTTTCGGTCATCTCGGCGCCACGGTTTATATCACAGGGCGAACCTTGCAAGAAGGACAAGCTCCCCTGCCCGGAACCATTGGCGCTGCCGCAGAACAAGTCAATAAAGCTGGCGGCATAGGCATACCTGTAGCGTGCGATCACAGTGATGACACTCAAGTTGCGGCACTTTTCGAACGTATTCAGGATGAGCAAAAGCGTCTGGACATATTGGTTAACAACGCAACATTTTTGCACGATGAGCTGCCCAATAAAGGTGGCTTTTGGGAAAAATCGACGGGCTTGGTGGATATCTTGGACGTGGGTCTACGCTCCGCTTATATCGCCAGTTGGCACGCAGCCAAACTGATGGTCGCTCAGCGCAACGGTTTAATCGCTTTCACCTCATCTTTTGGCGGAAATTGCTATATGCATGGTGCGGCCTACGGTGCACAAAAGGCGGGTGTTGATCGATTTGCCTACGATATGGCCATCGACTTAAAGCCGCACAATGTCGCCACTGCCTCAATTTGGATGGGCATGCTCAAAACCGAGCGCACTCGACGAGTGATGGACGCTGAACCTG
This sequence comes from Oceanococcus sp., assembly GCA_051252075.1. Classification (GTDB taxonomy): domain Bacteria; phylum Pseudomonadota; class Gammaproteobacteria; order Nevskiales; family Oceanococcaceae; genus Oceanococcus. The sequence goes on from JBPOFU010000060.1 coordinate 1,039, forward strand.
AAAAATATCAAGGGTTCTGGGACATTGCAGAAAGCCCGGAGTTTACTGGCCATATCTTGTCGGCTTTGTATCAAGATGAGCAGCGACAGGAGAAATCTGGACTGGTGCACATAGGCGCGGAACTGGCGCAAGCTTACGGATTGTTGGATGACGGCCAACAGCCGCCGTCGCACCGCCCCATGCTGGGCGCGCCGCCAACTGTGAACCCTGCGATTGTTGAATAAGCTCAAAACAACAGGTCGACGCAAGCTATTGCGTTGGCTGCTGCTTTGCATAGTAGTACTACCGGGCATTCCCTTCATTTTGGGCTCCTTAGGCATCGTGCTGTTCGCAAATTGGCCTTCACCAAATTTGCAATGGACAGTCACGCCGCTCCCACTGGGCGCACAGAACCTAACGCTAGTTACCCACGGCAAAGGCGGCAATGCCGACGGCTGGGTCAGCGAACTCGTAGCCAACCTGAGCAGGCCGGCACCTCCGTCTAGCTTTGTCGTGGGCGTGGACTGGCACGACGCATCCTACAACCTGTTTCGTTGCTCGGTGAATGGCGCGCGCATCGGTGAACGTTTGGCCAAAGATGTGCTGGCAAACAATCCGGAGCTACGCCGCGTGCACTTCATCGCACACAGCGCGGGTAGTTTTATGGCCTACTCATTTTGTCAGACCATAAAGAAAGCCAGCCCTGAAATTCACGTCAAAACGACCTATCTAGACCCCTCCAGCATTTACCGTGGAATTGATTGGACCTACGGTACGCGTCACTTCGGCAATTGCTCTGATGAAAGCGAAGCCTATTACAATGTAGGCGATGGTGCGCCCGGCAGCGAACAAGCACTTCAGCACGCACAGAGTCATGATATTACAGCGCTCAAACCATCTGGCTGGAGCAACGGACACCTGTGGCCCGTCGAGTACTACTTACAACGCTCGCGCGGCTTGTTAAACACACACGAAAACAATGAATCAAAGCCATAGCGGCGTTGCGGAGCACAGCATGAGCACTTTCGAACAAATCAAACATTTTGATGGCAGCCGCAACGCTGCGGGGCAACAGAGCCGGGTGGAAGACACACGGACGGCGGCATTGGATTTTCGCAAGGAGATGCTGGCAGGTTCAAAGGTTCGCTACTACCAATCCTTTGATCTGGTGCGTGTGCCCTATCCTACGCGCTACGGTCTACGCAATGCCTTTTCCCGCGAACGCTGGGTGGAATTCCTACATCTGCAGAATCGCATGTTCATTGTGCAATTCGACAGCAAAGACGGGCTCAAGACTTTGCTGGTCTCCCCCTCCGATCACGAACGCAATGTGGAAACGCCGTTTTTTCGCCGCTTGGCCGATGCCAGCCCTGCACTGCTGCAAAAAGTGATCGTGAAACGCCAATCCAGCGTGCCCGAACTACTCGCCCAAGCTGGCCTGAAGCCAGAAGATGTGGATTACATCACGTACGACCACTTGCACACGCAGGATGTGCGGCGCTGGTTGGGTAGCGATGACAACGACGCCTTACTGCCCAATGCCAAGTTGCTGATACATGGCCGCGAATGGGAATCCAGCTTGGATCTCAACCCCTACCAAGCCGATTGGTATTGCCCCAACGGTATCGCTGGCATACCTGAAAGTAAGGTTCACTGCTTTGATGGCTCTATCAAACTGGGCGATGGCATCGCTTTAGTGCATACCCCCGGTCACACTGAAGGCAATCATTCTATCGTTGCACATACTGATGAAGGACTGTGGGTAACCAGCGAAAATGGCATCAGCGTGGATGCCTACGCACCGGAACTATCAACCGCCGCAGGTGTTGCTGAGTACGCCAAAATGATTGGGACCGAAGTCATTATCAATGGCAATACGCTGGAAAACTCGGTCGATCAATATATTTCCATGGTGCAGGAAAAAACCATCGCCGGGCCTTCCAAGCGTGATCCACGCTTCCCCAACATTTTCCCTTCATCGGAAATGACCCCATTTGCACTGTTCCCAGGCACAACACCTGCGTTCTATGTTGGCGAAGCGAAACATGGGCAATTGAATGGTCGTTAAATCGCCCCGCTGTTAGGTCCCGCGTGCGGCCAAGTAATCTTGCGCCGCACACACGCCCTGCTGCAAACCCACGGCATACTCTTGCAAAGCTTGATCTTCCTCCTCGCTCTGCGCCACCGCATTTTCCAAGCGCAGAGCTTGTTGCTGTAACGGTTTCATTCCAAGACTGGCAGCAAGCCCTTTTACCGTGTGAGCCAAACGGCGGGCTTCAGTGCGCTGCTCTTTTGCCAGCAGGTCCGCAATGTCTTTGTCGGAACCTGCATAGCGCTGCAGAAAATCTTGTAATAAGCGGCCATACAGCGTTTCATCCTCATTGCAATAGCTGCGCCCTTCAGCCGCGTCAAACACGACATCTGGAATCACAGGCAGTGCTTCAAGCGCTGTTGGTGAGCGCGCTTTAGCCGCAGCTCGTTCGCCTTTTGAGTGCTGCAGGATGCATTGGATCAACTCTTGCGCGCGTATAGGCTTGGCAACGAAATCGTCCATACCCGCATCAAAGCAGGATTGCCGATCCTGATCGGCGACGCTAGCCGACACCGCGATAATGGGCAAGGATGCATAGCCTTCCATCTCGCGTATTTTTCGCGTAGCGGTATAGCCATCCATTTCTGGCATGAACACGTCCATGAGCACGAGATCGAAGTTTGTGTTTTGAACTTCCTCTACCGCTAGGCGCCCATTCTCCACCATGGTTATTTCAACGTCCAAGCTACCCAACAGTTCCTGAACGAGGATTTGGTTCAAGGCGTTATCTTCGACCAGCAATATTTTTAGGCCGCTCAAGCGTTCACCCTGCAAATCGGCTAATGCAGGCATTTCGTGGACAGTATCGCTATTGGCCACCCAGTCTGTTGGCGGATCGATTGCTTGCAAAGGCACACGAAACCAAAATTCGCTGCCTTGGCCGGGCCGACTAATTACACCAATGTCGCCGCCCATTAAGCTGACCAATTGTTTGCTGATAACCAAGCCCAATCCGGTACCGCCAAAACGGCGTGTAATTGTTTCATCAGCCTGGGTAAAAGCCTGAAATAAGCGATTTTGGTCGTGCTTATCTATCCCCACGCCAGTGTCACGCACACGCACTTGCAGTTGCTCGCCGTCTTCATCTCGCAACACTGTAACGAACACCTCAACTCCACCGAATTCGGTGAACTTAATGGCATTGGACATGAGATTAATGAGTATCTGTTCGAGTCGCAGTGCATCCGCCTCGATCCACTGTGGCAGCGCATCTTCATATTCCAGCACAAAATCTATATCTTTTCGCTCAGCTTGAAGCTCAAACATGGCACGCAATTTTTCGAACAGAGGCTGCACGCAAACCGGTGCGCTTTCCAACTCCAGGTGCCCAGACTCAACTTTCGAAAAATCCAGAATGTCATTGATCAAAGCCAGCAAACTGTTCGCCGCGCTATGTATTTGCGACAAGTAACGTACCCGTTTGTCCGCACTATCACGGCGCATGCCCAGTTCAGAAAAACCAATCACCGCATTCATAGGCGTGCGCAATTCATGGCTCATCTTGGCCAAAAAATCAGTCCGTGTTCGTGCTGCCATTTCGGCTTGACGACGGTCATTGGCATCACGCATGGACTGCAACTGCGCTTTCAACATGCGCTTGCGATCGGCATTCAATAAATCACCCAGCGCGGCTGCCAAAAACACGATGAGTACGCTCAGGCCCAGTTGCATCGCGTAATTGGTAAAAATATTAAACGGCGCAAAACCGAAGACGGTCAACACTTTCACCAATACCGCAATGAGGTACCAACTCCAGGCCACTAAAAACAATTGAGCCGTACGTTGATTATGTGATGAGGCTTTAATGGACGCCAAAATGACACTCACAGCCACCGCGCCACCAGTAATCGTCCCCAAGCGTATGCCTAAGGCGTAATCAGCGATCAGTGGGCTCACTGCAACAGCAACACATATCCATTGTTCAATTCGCAATATACGACTCAGGCGATGGCCGATATCGGCAATGGCCAGTGTCTGACGGGTCAGGCTCAAAGCGAAAAACAAAGCGATTCCCATGGACAATGGGGTCATCGCGTTACTCAACCATGGCCATTCACCCCACAGGAACTGCGAGCCATAACCGGTTAGGCTGAGCGGCAAACCAAGGCCAGCGAAAAACACGAAGGCCGAGTAATCAACAAACAATTGGCCGCGAGTGATCAAGGCCACCAAGGCACTAAATAAAACGGTGATTAATATCACTCCGAAGTACAGGCCCATCCAAAAACTAAAACGGGCGCTGCGCTCGGCAAATTGAGAGCTGGTTATCAACATCAACGGCAGGGTATGTGCGCTCTGGCTATCCAAGCGGATATATAAACTGTAAGCACCTGGCGCTTCCAAGGCCAAGGGGAACAGCAAAGTGCGTGACACTGCAGGCCGCTGTGACGCTTTGACTTGGTCGCCGCTGTGCAAGCTCTGCATTAGCTCGCCATTTTTCCAAAGATACATATCGATGAAATCCAGCACCGGATAGTCGATATCAGCAAACCATTTCTGTAGCAAATCCTGCTCTTCCACAGAAAAAACCAAACGAAACCAATGGACGTTGCTGTCAAAACCTAAATTAATAACGCTGTCTTGTATCGGCTGGAACGAATCCATCGCGATAACATCACGCAGTTCAAGCTTGCCGCCCGGGTCGGCAAGAAACTCAAATGAGCGCCCCAAACCATCGTGCATTTGCGCCAAACCGCTTATCGGAGCTGCAGACGCCACATTGCCGGTCAGTAAGCCACAAAGTAGCACTGCCGCGATGAAGCGAAAAAATCCCTGTAGGCTGGAATGGTTCATAAACTAATTGTGCCCACAAGGCGCCCATAGCGCCATGGAAAAATGATCAGTACACATGCTTTTTCATCTGTTCACACGCGCTCAAAAACTGTATCGTTCGCAGCAAGCTTGGTGTTTCGACGTTGCCGCTGATAGCGCACGAGACCGTCAACTGCATAAATCAATAATCCCAACCAAATGCAGAAAAAGCCCAACAGACGATCACGCCCAAATGGCTCGTGGAACACCATAACGCCAATGACCAACTGTATGCTCGGAGCGAGGTATTGCAGAATGCCAACCGTGGCATACGGTAAGCGACGTGCGCCATAAGCAAACCAAATCAGTGGCAGTGCGGTTACAACCCCACCTAAGATCAACAAAAATTGCAGACTAGCGCCCGCCTGCAAAAAGCCAAACTTGCCCCACGTCGAGAAGTAGCCAAGATATACCAGCGCGAAAGGCAGCAACAAAGCGCTTTCCAAAGCCAGACCGGGTATGGCGTCAACATCGGCGATTTTGCGTATCAAACCGTAACTGGCAAAACTAAAGGCTAGTCCTAGCGCGATCCAAGGGGGTTGCCCCAACTGCCAAGTCATCCAAGCCACACCGCAGGCTGCTAAGGCGACGGCGAACCAACGAACTTTACCGAGACGCTCGCCAAGAAAAATAACGCCCAACAGCACATTGACTAAAGGGTTGATGAAATATCCCAAACTGGTTTCAACAATATGCCCACTATTGACGGCCCAGATATACAGATACCAATTGCCACCAATAATGAGTCCGCTGAGGCTCAATAAGGCCAACAAGCGACGCTGCTGCAACAAGGGCGACCACCAGCCCCAGCCTTTTCGGATCGCCAAATAGGCCCAGACAAATACAAAACACCATACTAGGCGATGCATCATGATATCCAAGGCAGGAACAGCCTCAAGCTGACGCCAATACAAGGGGAAAACACCCCATGCCAAAAATGCAGCCACGGCCGCTAGCAACCCGGATGACGCCATCATGTTACTCAGTTGAGGCTCAGCAAAACGATACTGAATGACGCATTCTGCCTGAACATGGCAGCGATTTTTCCAAAGCCGATTCGTTTTGTCTATCGCACCGTGACAAGTCCGTGAAAATAGAGGCAAAATAGGCCATAACCCTTTTTTGCAACAAGTCCTGAGCACGGATTCTTATATGAATGAACGCATTCCAGTACTTGGTGAACACGTTCCACGCAGCGGCAATGCCTTCACCCGCGGAGTCGGCTTATTTGTGTTTTCCCTAGCGGGATGGCGTGTCGAAGGGAATTTGCCCAATCTCAAAAAATTTATCCTTGTCGCTGCGCCACATACCTCAAACATGGATGGCATCATGGGCATTACCGGCTTGCTGGCCATGGGGTTTCGCGCCAATGCGATGGTGAAAAGCGATGCGTTTGTCGGCCCGTTGGGCTGGTTCTTGAAAGCCATCGGTGCGATACCGGTCGATCGCAACAGTCCATTAGGTGTGGTAGAACAAACTGCCCGTGCTTTTCAACAGCGTGATGCCATGGTATTGCTCATGGCTCCAGAAGGCACGCGTAAGAACGCCAAAGAATTCAAATCCGGATTTCATCGCATGGCGCTGGCGGCAGATGTGCCGGTGGTGCCCATATCGATCAACTATGAGAAAAAGGCAGCGATCTTGGGTGAGCCAATCAAAATGCAAGATGATTTTGACGCCGATCTGGAAAAACTCATACGCATCTTTCGTGCAAACAGCGTTGCTCGACACCCTGAGCGTCTGTCCTTGCCGATGCAGCAATAGTTGATGACCTTTACAGAGCTAAATCGGCATCAATTAATTCTTTAAGGATTTCGGCAAAGCCCAACGTTTGCTTATCGCAAATTCCAAAAAAGCATCAAATTTCAGCAGCGTTTCTAGCTCGACATCATTACGCCGCTTGTCCGCACGCAATTCCTTTCCAGTTTCTAGACCTTTGGCCAAAATGCGCCAACGCTTTGCCATACTCTGCAACCACTTCGGATCATCATCTCTGAGCATACCCAAGGACTGCTGCGCCGCATTCAACACCAAAAAATGCTCCATGCCCAAACTCGCTGGGTCCACATCAAGACTCATCGCCAAGCACTGCCATGCCGGCAAGCTATCTGCGACTAAAATTGGTTCAGGGTTTGCTTTTATCCCCACGACGCCCACCTTTCACTTTGTTATCTGAGACCGAGCGTTTGGCATTCACCACTTTACTCGCCACCGCTTTCACTTTTGTTTTGACCTTGGCTTTCACCTTGCGCACGGTTTTCTTAATCGGCTTTTCAGGCCCTCTCTCGGGCACCTCAGGTTTAAAATCAAAGCTGCCCATGCGTTCGGTATGCATCTTTCGCCGCAAGGCATTAAACGGTTCAAAATTTATGAAATTGGGTAGAGACATCAGTTGCTTAACTCCAAAATTTTCGCCATACGTGAATCAATGTCGGTACGCACACGAAATTCCACGCGCTGTGAACGAGCTGAATTTTCACTGCCATCGGCGTTGTACACCAACTTTGAAGAAGACATTCCATTCGCGGTCAGATGTTCCCGTAGCCAGGTCCTGTGCTCATCCAATTTATTCAAATCCAGCATTACATAGCGCAACACGCTACGCGAACGTGCATACGACAAGTCCATGTTCTTCAAGTACGCGGTCAAAGTAGAGGCGGGGTTACGCCGGTTCCAAAAACTAGAGGTGTGCCCTTCGATCCGCAACTCGGCAATGCTGTCAACAAAGCCTTCTTGGGTCATCACCTTCATGTAACGCGGGAAAAAGTCGTTCAGTATGTCGCGAAAGTCCTCCCTAATTGTTGCCGAGCCCGTGGCGAACAAAACATCCGGCTCATTGAATCGCACTGTTAGATCATCATCGATTTCCGCATTCCACTTAGGCAGGTCCTCGCCAAACTCCAACACCAATTCGTGAAACAGTTCATCGCGTTTTTTGTCGTAATAAACCGCGACTTCTTTCACACTGTCGACATTCATCTGCGCCCCACGCAGTTTGGTCTGCAGGCTTTGCACGGTTTCTTTCCAAGCTTGCTCGTGGGCCGCACTTTCTTCTTGTTGAGTCAGCATGAAATACAGCATCAGCAAAAAAAACAGTATCAACGCACCGCCCAGCAAATCGGCGGCTGAGATCCAATGATCATCGCGTTGAGTTAAGGCCGAGAGATTGTTGTTGAACATGACTTAGACCTCTCTGGCGATATTGACGACTTCGCGTAGGCGATTGGTCAATGGAGTGTAGTCCTCGACAAATTTCTCCGACAACGCGGACAACTGTTGACCGAAGGTGATCAAAGCTTTGCGCAACTCGTCATCCATGGCCCTATCGACTCGAATAACTTGCGCTTCGATGCGCTCAGCGATATCAGACAAATGCTTATTCATATCACCGTTACCGGCCACGATTCGCTGTTCGATATTTTCTAAAGTTGCACCCGTTTCATCCACGATATGAGCGAAACGTTTGAGATGGCTTTCGATCTGCACACGTTGGCCATCGATGCCACCCAATAGATTGGAAATATTGCGAGAGACGTCAACAAAGATTTCCGATTTGCTAGCTATCTCATCGAAGCGCCTTGTTGCGGTGCTCATATGCTGCGCACTCAGGCCTTGCTGTTCAACCATGTCGTTCAGCTGCGTGCGATAGGTTTCCATCCACTCCAACAGCTCGGCGATGCCTTGATTGAAGCCGCCGACTTTTTCCCAGAACTGCCCAGCGAACTGGGTATTGAACTGTTTGATCAATTCTTCCAGCACTGTCATGAGGCCCTTAGGACTGTAGTCAACCTGACGCTGCGTGTTCTCTTGCAGCGCCTGATGAATAGCCTGCAAGCGCTTGTCGGTTCCTTGGTGCGCGGTGCGCATTTCCTCGACGATTCCGTCGCGTGCACCTTCTGGTCCGACGATGGCCATGCGCAAATCATCAATCGCGTCAGCCACCGAAGCCGCCACCTGATTAATGTCACCGGACAAACCACCGCCCATATCGCCAAAGGCGCCGCGTAGGTTCTCAGACAGGTCGTTGATACTGCCAGTAAATTGATCAGCCAGTTCACTCAAGCTGCCATCGACACTTTCCAAGCGTGATTGCATGGCTTGAGCATCTTCGCCTAGTGCAGTACGCAACGCGTCTGTGGTACGCGCCAGCGCCTTGGCCAAAGCCATTTGCCCTTCTTGCATACGTGCGCCAAGGTCTGCAGACAGTATTTTTGCAGCCCCATCCGGTCCAACCAGAGCATCACGCAAATCCGTCACTGCAGTCGTCACTTGGGCGGCCATTGCGTCTCGGTTACCCTCCAAGGCATTGGCCAAAGCAGCGTTGTTAGCACCCAAAACCTCGCTTAAACGCTCACCCAAAGCTTCCGAACCCTGGCGCAATTGGTTCATACGCTCCAGCATGCTTTCCGTGTCGCCACCCATGGCAGTCTGTAATTGACCGATAGCCGCTGCCACTTTTTGCATTTCTTCGGCACTGCGTTCGCTGCCACTGAGTAATTGCTCATTCAACTGCGACAAATCCTGATCCAAAGCACCGCGCATGCCTTCGGACAAGCGCGCCAAAGCTTTGGCCAATTCCATTTGTCCTTCCTGCATGGTTTGTGACAGCGCTCCACCCAAGGCGCTGGCAGCACCATCGGGGCCGATCAATGCATCACGAATTTCGCTCACTGCGGTAGCGATTTGCGCGCCCAACTTGTCTTTATTGTCTTGCAAAGCTTGAGTCAAAGCCGCGTTATTGGCCCCCAATACATCGCTTAAACGTTCGCCCAAGGCATCTGAACCGCTGCGTAAGCTCTCCATGCGCTGCAACAGACCGGCGGTATCTCCAGACATGGCATCCTGTAGCCGAGAAATGGCCTCAACCACGTTGCCATTACCTTCGCCTAGTACATCTGTGAGACGTTGGCCAAGCCCGTCGGAACCCGCTTTGACCTGCTCCAACTGTTTAAGCAACGCGACACTGTCGTCGCCCATCGCAGCACGCAAACCCTGTACTGCAGCAGCAACAGATTTGAGTTGTTGCGCGGTCGCTTCCGCACTTTGTTCTGCACTGCCGGTCAAGCGTTCACTCAATTCATCACCGAGTTGGCTAGACAATTGCTCAGACAGCTGCTTCAGCTCTTCCGTCATGCTTGCGCTGGCGGCTTCGCTACTTTGCAAGAGGGTCTTAAGATTATTGGCCGCTGATGCGTCCATGTCTTTTAACTGCTGCAACAACTTACCACTGTCGCCACCCATAGCCTGAGCGAGCCCATTCAAAGCCTGCTGCAATTCGCTAAGCTGTTGATCATTGGCGGATTTCACAGAGCCCCAGCCGTCAGCAAAGGCCTGATCCATACTCTTAAGCTGTTCAAGTACGGCTTGATCTCGTTCTTGGGCAGAATCGGCGGCACCAGCGAGATGCTCTAAGCTCTCACTTTGTTTCAGTACCTGATCTCGCGTTTCATCTTGAATGTCGCGAAGGCTCGCCAAAAGTGGCTGTTTGTTTTCATCCGTTAGGCTCTTTTCGACGCCACGCATGGCGGCAATTAAATCATCCAAACTGACCGATTCCGGAGCGTTTTCGAACAAAAACAAGTGACGGAACTTGACTAAGATGCCGCCGAGTATGCCAGCAACGGATGTCCAGAAAGCCAGCTTGATACCGCCAAACAAAGCGCTGACGCTACTTTGCACGTTGTCGGGGTCGAATCCCGCTAAGCCTATGGTAATTCCCAGAAAGGTACCGAAGATACCCAAGCTGGTCAGTATTGACGGGGCGTTGTGTGCAACCCCTTGACGCTGACTCAGCAACGCGTAGACCGTCATTACCGCGATTACACCAATGATGCCTAACGTCAGCATCAAAACCATCTCATTATCCATTGACTCGCACCTTATTCAGCTTGAACGAATGTCTCCTTCCAGAGGTTCGCCCGGCGGCAATGGTCAGACAGATTTAAAGCCCGTCCATTGGGCACCGCGAGCGGACCCAAGATCGAACATATCGCAAAAATATGACAGAGTCATGTCTCGCTGCAATTCAGCACAAAAAAGCCACAATTCCGTTGAATGCAGCTCACACAGTGCACAAGCTTGACCCGACATTTAGCGCAATATGTCACGCATATCGGAGATACTGTGCTTCATTGTGTAGCACGCTAGAAATGAATTTCGTGTGATGACCCAATGCGAGCATAAAAAAGGGCAGCCCACACTTGTGCAGAGCCGCCCTATTCACATTCGTAAAATGCTACAAACGCTGCAAAATGGCCTCAGCCGCTGTCTCAACAATGCCGCCCGGCGGCTCAATCGCCATAAAGCTCACGCTACCGTCATCGACAATCATTGCGAAGCGTTTGCAGCGCACGCCCATACCGAAACCGCTGGCATCCATATCCAAGCCGGTGGCTTTCGCGAAGTCAGCATTGCCATCCGCCAGCATCAGCAATTCCTGTGCGTTTTGTGCTTTTCCCCACGCGTCCATGACAAAAGCATCGTTCACTGAGATGCAGGCGATGGTATCGACACCTTTGGCTTTGATTTCATCGGCCTTCACCACATAGCCGGGAAGATGAGTCATAGAACAGCCAGGAGTGAACGCCCCGGGCACGCCAAATAAAACCACTTTTTTGCCGGAAAAAATGTCGTCACTGCTGATTTCCACAGGCCCTTTTTCACCCATAGTTTTCAAGCTGACTGTGGGAATTCTAGCGCCAATTTGTATGCTCATAAAACTATCCAATCATTTCCAAAGCCCATAGCCTAACGCCTTAGCTTATGGATTGTCCGGCATCCGGTAGGCTCGCTGAGTGTAAAAGTAGTCCGCCGCATTCAAGTAGGCCGCAGCCAATTGCTCCAAATCGTTCCCCCCCGTGGCCGGCTGCAAACCCGCCGCAGTCAACTTGAAGAACACCGGACTTTGTCCGGGCGTATTTACCACCATTCTGTCTCCCCACAACAAACCAACATTGCTGCCGTACTGCATGATCGCCCTGCCCGGCTTTGGTAAATTCGCTGCCAGCAAATCACGGCCAATCATCGGGCTTTGCAGCGGCACGCCGAGCATGGGCATGATCGTCGGGAGCAAATCTATTTGGCTGGCTATCTCTTGATAGTGTTGTGGTGCCAGCCCCGGAGCAATAATCAAGCCTGGAATACGGAAGCGGTCCACCGGAACCATATCGTTGCCCGCGACCCTAGCTTCATGATCGGCAACCACGAGAAACACGGTGTCTTTCGCATAATTGGAATTCAAGGCCATATCAAAGAAGTAGCCCAGGGCGTAGTCGGCATAGCGCACAGCGTTCGCGCGACTCGCCAAGGGTTCTGATTCGGGGCTTATTCGCCCATCAGGGAACTCCCATGGAGTATGGTTTGAGGTGCTCAGCATAAATCCAAAAAACGGACCTTGCTCTTGTGCTTTTTCAAAGGTTTGATGAGCGCGTAAAGCCCAATCCTCGTCCGAAACACCCCAAGAGCCACGAAAATGCGCGTCTGGGTAGCTCTTTTCTCCGGCAACGATGTGATCAAATCCGTTGCCCAACATGAAGCTGCCCATATCATCAAAATTTGCTTCCCCGCCATACAAAAAAATACTTTGATAACCGTGCGGCTTAAGCGCCTGGGCGAGTGCGTAGAAGCCGCGTCGAGAGCGATTACGTTTGACCACGCTGCGTGCGGTCGATGGCGGAAAGCCACAGAGCACGGCCTCTATGCCACGCACTGTTCGCGACCCGGTGGCGAACAGATTGGTGAACCACAGGCCACGTTCAGACAAATCATCCAAACGCGGCGTCAATTTCGCCCCACCCAATGCACCAACAAAGCGGGCGCCCAGACTTTCCTCTAACACCACGACCACGTTCATAGGGCGCTGCCTTTGTTCACTTGGCGATACAGTGTGCAAACTAGGCAGCTGCGGGTTCGTTTTGGGCAGAGGCTGAGACAATGTTGCCTGTTCGATGTGTTGCAGCGCCTGCATTATGGGCATGGCTGGAACGAGCTTCTGATCGCCCTCATTCTTACGCGCATACAGCGCATACCCCGTGGTGTACAGGCTATTCAAAGCGAGCTCATTCGCTAAGCGATTGGTGCTAAAAATGGCAGAGCTAATATTGGCTGGACGATGACCGAGCGTAGAGCGAATCATTAAAAACAACAGTACACAGCTGAACAACCCAAAGATGGCCCTAGCACTCGGCGATGCACCTTGCGCTCGACTTTCGCTCACCAGAAATTGCCGCCCTAAAAACCACGCCAGCAACATGCCAAAAACGACCACCAAGCCTTCAAGCTTAAAACCGCCCCACAGCATGCTGATCACTTCCTGCGGGTAGCTCAAATATTCCCAGAACAGGCCATCCGGACGATGATCGTATTCAACTAGAAAGCCGAAGCCCAAAAATTCCATAGTGATGACGAAAAACAACGCCAGTCGATACCACACGCGCATAAACGTTTGAGCCTGTGGCCAGCGAGCGACTGGGCAGAGCAAACTTATCAAACAGGGGATCACGCACAAATATCCGATCAGTATCAGATCAAACCGCAAACCCTGCAGCATCAGCGTGGGTAATAACTGTGGCTCCAAGCGTGCAAAATTAGCTGTTACCAGGCCCACGCGAATAACGCTTAGACTGGCGACGCAAAGCAGTAAGAAGCGCAACATATGGCCATACTGCGTACGAAATTCCGACAAGCTCGGCATCCTGATCCCTCAATTAAACGTAGAGACCAGATTGAGCAAACTACGGTTAAATGATGGTTAAAAACCTATGCAAGAACTCAAACAAGACAAACAGCATGTCCTCATTATTGAAGACGAATTGGATTTGCTCGCCAGCGTGGCTGACTACCTTGAACTGCATGGACACATTGCGGATACCGCGAGTGATGGGCGTAGTGGCCTCAATCTAGCGACCAGCAATGTTTACGACGTCATCGTATTGGACATAGGCTTGCCCTACCGCGATGGCCTGTCATTGTGCGCCGAGATACGCCGCAGCCCACAAGCGGAAGCCGGCATCTTATTGCTGACCGCGCGCGATACTCTAAAAGACAAAGTGCTAGGTCTGGATGCAGGCGCGGACGACTATTTGATCAAGCCCTTTGCCTTGGAAGAACTGGAATCACGCATACGTGCGCTGGGCCGGCGCGCACGCTTGAATCGCGGTCAACTGCTAAGCTTTGACGAACTCAGCCTGAATCTAAGCACCAGTACCGCTCTACGAAATGACGTAGCCCTGAAACTCAGCACACCGGGATTGCAACTACTCACCTGCTTGTTACAACACGCTCCTCGCATCGTTTCACGACGAGAATTGGAGCGCGCTTTATGGGGAGATGCACCGCCTGACAGTGATGCACTCAAGGTGCACATGCACGCTTTGCGCAGTGTGGTCGACAAACCGTTCCGCTATCCGCTGATTAAAAACATTCGTGGACATGGATACCGCCTTGAAAACTAAGTCTATACGCCGCCGGGTCGCACTGGCTTTATTGATCTGGAGCGGTTTTAGCGCACTGGCCTTCGCCGTCGCCAGTTATTTGGCAGCTGATAACATGGAATTGTTGGTTTTAGAGCAAAACCTTGCGGCAACAGCGACACGCGTTAAACAAGCCGTTGAACAGAACGAGGTCCCACATTACCCCGCCGAAGAATGGTATTGGGGCGGACCAGAATCAAAGCTCGACCTACCGAAAAATGTCCAGCAATTGACCGTAGGCTCGCACCATGACGTGATGATCGAGGGCAGAGAATTTCACGTTTGGGTCGACAAGTTACCCCATGATCGCCTTTTCCTACTTTACGATTTATCCGAGATAGAGCGCTATGAAGACCACCTCGTCACCTTCCTAGTCGGCTGTGTTTTCTTGCTCGCAATTATGGGGTTTATCACCGGTTCATTTGGCACAGCCTGGGTCGTGCGACCATTAGAAGACCTCGCCCATCGCCTGCAGCAATTGCCACCCGGTGCACGTCGATTTGATGCTCCACAAGAAAACGACCAAGACCTGGTCCCCATGGTTTCGGCCATCGACGAACTCCTGCGCCGTAATGCAGCCTTGGTGGAACGAGAAAGTCGCTTCACCCGCATTGCCAGCCATGAACTAAGGAATCCCCTGGCCTCGTTGAGCGCCGCTTTAGATTTAATTCAGAGCCAAAACAAAGCGCCCACCACCGCTGCGCCCTTGCAACGCGCACAACGCGCCACGCAAAGAATGAGTGACATGGTTGCGGCATTGCTGTCATTTTCACGCCAAGAAGCCAGCGCAAATCACGAACCTGCAGAATGTTGTGCTGCCGAAGTCATACGTGAGCACATAGCGGAACTCAATGAGCAATCCGCTGTGGTCGCCACTGCGCTATGCGATTTAGACGACAGTGTGATACTCGCGATCAGCCCGCCCTTGTTCGCCATCGTAGCCGGCAATCTCGTGCGTAATGCGCTGCAACACGGCAGCGGGCAAATCGTTCGCGTACAACTGGAAACGGATGCGCTAACCGTGAGTAATCAATTCGAAGTGACATCGCCGAATACCGACATGACAGCCGATCGCTTGGGCCTGGGTATTGTGGAATTGATTTGCGGCTATCAAGGTTGGCGCCTAGAACACACGGTGCACGACGAACAGTACATAGCCCGCGTGCTTTTCAAGCAAAGCTAAAGCTGACAATCGCAGCCCGATATTTAAGCTTTCTTTTTCGCCATTGCGGTGCGCAGACCGAACAAAGCGGCATCCGCGACATCCACTGGTACGTTTCGGCGCACATAGCGAATCAAACTTCCGCGAATACGTCGTTTTGATGCGGTATGAGCACGCATATCCAAATCTTGGAAACTCTTGGCTTTGGACTGAGCCAGCGCTAGCAGTTCAGTTGGCGACACAAGCTCGTCGAAGAAACCGGCTTCGCGGGCGGCCTTGGTATCGAAATACTCAGATAGAG
>JBPOFU010000061.1:0-16377 GCA_051252075.1 Oceanococcus sp.
CGCAAGAACTCAGCTGGTATCCCAGTGTCCACGGCACTTTCAACCGGTGCTTGTGCAGCAGCGCGACGACCGGCGGACGACAGTTCAAAAATCAAAGATTCAGTCATGATGTTTTCCTCTGGCCTTAGGCCAAGACCTCCGTCATCGCATCCACATAACACTGGATATCTGCCGCCGACTTGGTTTCGGTCACACAGACCAACAAGGTATCGCCCAACTCGCTGTAATGCGGTTTCAGATCCATACCGGCCAGAATGTCACGCTTCGACAAAGCATCAATCACATCCGCCGCAGGCTTAGGCAAGCGGATCACGCATTCGTGAAACCCAGGGCCACTGAACACTCGCTCCACGCCGTCGATAGCACATAGGCCATCCACCAATTTTTTGGTGTTGTGCCAGCAAGCGCTGGCCACACGACGCAAACCCTCAGCACCCAACAAGGACATGTGGATAGTCGAGGCTGTCACCACCAATCCTTGGTTGGTACAAATATTGGAGGTCGCTTTGGCGCGGCGTATGTGCTGCTCGCGTGCTTGCAAAGTCAGGGCGTAACCCGGCTTGCCGTCCAAATCCACCGTGCGACCGACTATGCGGCCCGGCATCTGCCGTACATGCTGCTGTTTACAACACATGAAGCCGTAGTAAGGGCCGCCAGAGGACATGGGTGCACCCAAAGGCTGGCCTTCACCACATACGATGTCCACACCCTGTTCGCCCCAGTGCCCTGGCGCTTTGAGTAAGGCCAAAGCCACGGGATTCACCACACCGATGACCAAAGCACCGTTGGCATGGCCCCAATCGGTCAATTCATCCACCGCTTCCAGCTGACCGAAGAAATTCGGCTGCGGGATCACCACGGCGGCAATTTCCTGGCCTTCGTACGCAGCCAAAGAAGCAGCGAGCGTAGTGCCCGATTCAGCACAATACGGCAGAGAAATAAACTCAAAGCCCTGGGCATCACAAATCGCTTTGGCCACCGCGCGGTAATAGGGATGCACGCTGGACGGCATCAAAATTCGATGCTGCTTGACCTTGCGGTTCGCCCGCGCCGCCATCAATACCGCTTCTGCCAATCCCGATGCACCGTCATACAAAGACGCATTCGACACATCCATGCCGGTGAGATTGCACATCATGGTCTGATATTCGTAGATCAACTGCAGCGTGCCCTGACTGGCTTCCGCCTGGTACGGGGTGTACGCCGAGTAGAACTCACCACGGGTGGCAATCTCCCAAACCGCAGCTGGAATATGGTGCTCATAAGCACCCGCGCCGATAAAGCACAGCGGCTGGCCATCCAACTCCGCACGCTCATGCATCAAACGCGAAACTTCCATTTCGCTGCGCCGCGCAGGAATGTTGTCAAAAGACTCGACTTTGAGATTCGCAGGAATCTCGTCGAACAAGTCTTCGATGCTGTTGGCACCGATGGTTGCCAGCATATCGCTGACTTCTTTTTCTGTGTGAGGAATGAAGGGCATGGTTTGCGCCTCTTGGTGGTTCGGGCATTTCATCAGTGCTGTATCAGACTCGCCGTGAACCCGTCCGTGGGGGCTCCACGGCGACATCCGTGTCGCCGAGGGTCTGATACAGCACTGATGAAACACCCCTACGAGCAGCCGTTGAATCCGGCACTCTCCATGTGTGGGGAGACTGGATGGTCGAGCTGAACGCTAGGTTCGAGTTCGGTTGTTATGAACCTTGACGGGCCGTCGGCCGCATGGACGCGGCCGTCGAGCCCCCACGGATGGGTTTACGGCGAGTCCGGCAAGGTTCATAACAACCGGACACCCCACCCATCTCAATCAGCCTTCGGCTTGCAAAAACGCGGCGTAGCCTTCGGCGGTCAGCAGGCCAGCGAGATCATCGGCATTGTCGGGCTTGAGTTTGAAGATCCAGCCTTCGCCGTAGGCATCGTCGTTTAACACTTCTGGTGCGTCGGCCAAAGTGGCATTGCCTGCCAACACTTCGCCGGCAATCGGGGCATATACGTCAGAGGCGGCTTTGACCGATTCGACTACGGCAGCGGCATCACCGGCGGCAAAACTGACTCCGGCTTCTGGTGCTTCCACGTAAACCAAATCACCCAAGGCTTCTTGGGCGTGATCGGTAATGCCGACGGTTACGCTGCCGTCGGCTTCGCTGCGAACCCACTCGTGGGCGTTGGTGTACTTCAATTCTGCGGGGATATTGCTCATGACTGAGACTCCGGAAGTTCAATAAGGACTTTGCCATTGCGCACAAACGGGGCTTTCACCACGCGTGCTGGCACTTCTTTGTTACGAATTTGTATGTTGACGCGATCGAAGTCGCCTTTGGGAATGCGGGCCAGGCCTATAGACACACCGGCCGTTGGAGAAAAGCCACCGCTGGTGACTTCGCCTGCGCCGGCCGATGTCAGCACCGTTTGGTGAGCGCGCATGATGCCGCGCCCTTCCAAGACCAAACCGACAAAGCGAGGTAAATCACCAGCCGCTTTTTGCGCCTCTAAGGCACTGCGCCCTATGAAATCACGCTCGCTATGCTCCCAGGCAATGGTCCAGCCCAAGCCGGCTTGCAAGGGGGTGATCTCTTCGTCCATGTCCTGGCCGTAGAGATTCATGCCCGCTTCCATACGCAAAGTATCGCGCGCACCCAGACCGCAAGGTTTCACCCCAGCAGCGATCAAGCCATCCCACAGCGCAGGTAAATCAGCGATCGGCAATATGCATTCGTAGCCATCTTCACCGGTGTAGCCGGTACGGCCAATTAAACCGTTTTGATCGCCCACACATTGGAAGGCGCTTAGTTCAGCGGCGGCACTGCGATATGCCTCGGGCAACAAAGGCAAAGCTTTATCGCGTGCTTGCGGGCCTTGAACAGCCAGTATGCCCAAATCGCGCCGCGCGCTGATCTCGACTTGGAAACCAGCAGCTTTGGATTGCATCCAGGCGATGTCTTTGTCGGCTGTACCCGCATTGACCACAACACGATAGAACGCATCCAGTACGTAGACAATTAAGTCATCAACCACGCCAGCGGCTTCATTGAGCATGCAGGAATAAATGGCTTTTCCCGCGGAAACTTTTGCGACATCGTTGGCCAAAAGCTGGCGCAGGAATTTTTGCGCATCAGCACCGGCAATATCCACGGCGCACATATGCGAGACATCGAACATCCCAGCGGACTGCCGCACGATGTGGTGCTCGTCCATCTGCGAGCCGTAATGCAAGGGCATATCCCAACCGGCAAAATCGACGATCTTGGCGCCAGCCTGCTGGTGCTTTTCAAAAAGAGGCGTTTGTTGAGCCACGGCGAATCCAACCTTCTTTGGGTCGCGTCGAAGACTGTCGAGAGCGACTTGAGGACAAGGCGCACGGAGCGCAGGAACCGCAGTGTACGACGAGTACATGAGGATTCCGAGCACCGCGCAACACCGTCATCGAGTTGCGCAACAAGTCTTTCGACGTGAGCTGGGTAAATATCGCCGCCCCTCTGTCCTCGTACCTGAGAGTGAAGCCCCTTCGGTGGACAGTTACCTGCCGCTCTCCAGAGTCAGCTTCATCATCACAGTCCTTTTGCCTGAGCGATTCCGGGCGGATTTGCGCCTTCGGCGGCAACCTATGAGGTTGCTCTCTCCTGCGATGATACTAGCCGCGAGCGGCCATGCTGAGGCGCGCACTATACCTGCTTCGCGCTGCTGCCGCCACGTTCAGAGCGCGGCGACAGCAAGCTCAATACTTAGCGAATTTCGATCGTGCCTTGGCCCAAAACGGTGACAGATTCTTTCTCTGCCGCGGCCAATTCATCATCACAAAACGGCGGATCAACCCAAATACCTTGGGAATATTTGATCTGTTGTTCATCCGCGCGATCCCAGGCATATTCGCTGCGCTGACTGCCCAGCAGCAAAGTACGGTCATCCGGACAGGAGCCGTCTTTGAAGAATTGAGTAACTTGCACAAAGCTGGGACCACTGCGCCCCGCGCCGATATGATCGCCGCGCCAGGCTTGGCGCATCGCGTTGAACAAGCCCAAAGTGCCTTCACCGCCATGCAGCGGAGTGCGGGAATTGCCGTATTCACTCAGTTGATAATCACGCAAGCTGGCATCCAAGGGGATATTAGCCGCACGCAATTCCAGCACCGCATCCGCTAAGGCGTTGTAGGCCAGCAGATAGGCTGGACTTAAACCCGATGGTGTATTGACCGGATCGGTGGGATCGAAAGGTATGGTCCACATCGGTTGCCCCGGCAGCCCCGCATAGGACGTTGTGAAGTCCAAATCGGCAAGCGACAACTTGGCAAAACGATAGAACAACACGGCACCCGGATCATCCAAGGTGTTGGTGCGGCCCCAATTCTCAATTACATCGCAAGCTTCAGACACATCGACAAATTCAGGTGGGCCATCGCCAGTCGGCGTCGCCGGTAACTGCCCAGCAAAGCTGCAGTACTGCGCCAAATCATCGGCCCACAGCTCGCCCAACATATTGCGATCGCTGAACAACAAATCCTGCAATTCCTGACGATTAAAGGTGGTTTTTCCGGAATCATCCTGGCCGTCCAAGCGCTCCAACACCATGCGGTGACCAATACGGGTACGCATGGCACGTTGTGAATTCTCAGGGCCAAACACGCGGGAATAGCCGGTCAAGGGTTCGCGGGCATTGGTTAGCCAATGGCTTTCATTGGAATTGGCCACATAGTCCTGTCGCTTAATCACCGGCTGCAAACTGGCAGGCATGGTTTTGGGTGCTGCGGACTCTGCATCGGTGGGCACATCACAGGCGGAAATCGCACCGTTAAGCACCGCCACAGCAAAGGTATTCCACAGCGCATGACCGACCGGGGTATTGCACAGCGCGGCATGCTGGTTGGAAATGTTCGGAACCGTGCCGACATCCGTCCACAAGGCATTGCCTTGCGAATCCGCGGCTGTGGTGGTGGCCCAAGGATTGCCAACCCACTTGGCATGGGTCTCATACAGCTCATCCACGCTACCGGCCTTATTGGATTCCCAGAACTGGTTGCCAATACGCGCGCTGCCGGTGTTCATATCGATCATGGCGAAGGCCGTGCCTTGCACCCAAGGCAGCAGCTCAATGCCCAGTATCGAGGTCGTTACCGGGCCGTAAATCGTCGAATAAAAGGTATGACTTTTCTGCGCCATGCTGCCGTCTTCTTGCAGCACATTCACGCTGATGTCGGTGGCCTGCATATCCAGCACCTGACCATCAACGATGTACTGCGTCGGATTGCCGGGCACCAGCACCAATTGCGCCAAAGCCAAACGCCGCGCGGCTGAGACCGTGTGTGACCAAGCAACGTGCTCATTGTGGCCAATCATCACCAAAGGCTGACCCACAAAACCCATACCGGACACATGCATCTCACCCGGAATTTGCACATGCATTTGCCAGAAGCGATCAAAACCATCCCAACCCCAATGCGGATTGCCCAACAACAGACCCGAGCCATTGTCAGTCGCCTCAGAACCCAAGCCCACGGCATTGGATCCGCCATTTTCGATGTGCTCAGAGAACGCTTGGCCTAGAGCCAACATATGTTCGCCGGAGACCGGGGTCGCAGCGCCCAATAACTCTTCCAATACGTCATTGATTACGTCGGCCAGATCGGAATACACCGGCACGCGGCCAAACAAGGGCACTTGGGTCGGCAAACTCGGCACCGTAGTCAGACTGGGTGGCATCGCTTTGAGCATGCCATCCCAGACCAAATCACGACCGCCTTTACCCACCAGCTCGTACAGGCGGCGGGCCACGTCGATACGCGCGATAGGGCGCACATGGGCAGCACCACGACACTCGGCATCCGGCAAGGCATCGACGCCATGATGGGCCAAGTACGCGTTGTAGCCAACAATAAAGCCATCCAGCAAATCCAGCACTTCAGCGGTAGGGCCTTGTGGAGGAGGCGTCTCCATAATGCCTTCGATGTCTGCGGTTTCATTGATATAGCGATTGAACAAATTCACATTGGCTTTGCTCGCCCCCAGATAGCGCCCTGGGTATTTCGCACCCTCGCCCGCCAAATTGGTCCACATCGCCGCCAACAAACAGAAATTGTCCTCGGCCTGGGCAAAACCAACCCCGCGGCCCAAGTTATAAACATCATCCGCAACAATGTTGGGTATGGAATGCTCGGTGCGATAAATCGTCACCTCACCGGCTGTTTCTGCACGGCTGCCGATCTCTGTTCGGCCGCCGCCACAGGCGGCTAAAAACAAACTCGCGAGCAACGCGAAATACTGAATCTTGCGCATGGTGTCTCCGTGATCGACGCTTACCCGCGAGGGCGGCCGATTCAACTGTGATTTTCGAATGTGGGTTTTTAACACGGTTCGAACGCCGTAAAGGTGCCAAGCGTTTTATCATCCCCATCTGATTTCCAAATATATGCTCATGAGCCATTACCCCAGCCGCGACGGACAGCCACTGCACATCCATGTTTTAGGGCGCGGCAAACCCGTAGTTTTACTGCATGGCCTAGGTGCCAGCGGGCGGCAATGGCTGCCCTTCATATGGCCGCATCTGCACCGTTTTCGCTTTTACATTCCGGACCTACGCGCCATGGGCCGCTCTGCGGGCGTCAGTTACAACCAGCCCGACATTTTTCAAAATCATGTTGAAGACTTGGAAGATTTACTCGCTCACTACAAGCTGGATCAGGTCTTACTGGGTGGACACTCCCTAGGCAACACGATCTCTTTGCACTGGCAGCGCAGCGGCGGATTCGATCAAGTCCAGCGTTATTTGCACATCGATCAATCCGCCTGTGTACGCAATCAGGCAGACTGGAATTACGGCGTTTTTGGCGATGAACAAGAGCAAGTCTTTGGCGGCCTCGCAGCCCTGCGCTTGGTACTCGCACAACACCCCAATGCTGACACCCTTGCCGATCTGCCCTACTCCGCACGACGGGAGTTGCTAGACGCGATAGGGCAAGCCTTTGCCCGCATTACCGGGCAAGGCATGGTGGCCAAACTGCTGCCGCTATTGGCGCAACACCCCAAGCTTTTGCAACGGCGCTTCCCGGTGAAACGCTTGGCCGATTTGGACACGCTGCTGCATTCCTACCTCAACGCCCACGACTACCGCGACAGCTTGCAAGGTTGCCGCACGCCCACCACTCTAATCGTAGGCATGCAGTCGCCAATCTACGACCCACGTGGACAACTGGCCATGGCCGATTGGCTGCACGACTGCACCGTCGTGCCATTTGAACGTGCCGGGCATTTACCGCCCTTCCAGCAACCGCTGAAATTCACCCGTGAATTTTCCAGATTCCTAACTGCCGCACACTAAATCCGCCATGACAGCTCACACACCCACCGTACTCATCACTGGCGCATCCTCCGGTTTTGGCGCTGCCTGTGCACGCCGCTTTGCCCAGGATGGCGCGCGCTTGATTCTCATCGCACGCAGCCGGGACAAGCTACAGGCCTTGGCCGCCGAACTGAGCGATCACTGTGAAATCCACACGCTGAGCATGGACATGCAAGACAAACAAGCGGTGATGAGCTTGCCCGCCGCTCTGCCGTCCGCATTTCAAGACATCGACATACTCATTAACAATGCCGGCCTAGCCCTCGGCGTAGAACCCGCCCATAAAGCCGATTTGGACGACTGGGAAACCATGGTCGACACCAACATCAAAGGCCTGATGCGCCTAAGTCGCGCCATCCTGCCCGGCATGGTCGAACGCAATCGCGGACACGTGATTAACATGGGGTCATCCGCCGCCAGCTGGCCCTATCCCGGCGGCAATGCCTACGGCGCAACCAAAGCCTTCGTGCAGCAATTCAGCCGCAACCTAAAAGCCGACCTCATCAGCACCGCCATCCGCGTCAGCAACATCGAACCCGGCATGGCCGACACCAACTTCTCAAAAACCCGCTTCAAAGGCGACCAAGCCAGCGCTGACAAAGTCTACGCCGGCACGCAATCCATGAGCGCTGAAGACATCGCCGAAGCAATCCACTGGTGCACCCGCATGCCGGCACATGTGAATATCAACAACATAGAGTTAATGCCGGTGTGTCAGGCTTGGAATAGTTGGGCGGTTGCTAGAGAAAGCTGAATTAACTGGGGGCTTACCCTAGCGCATAACGCATGAATTGCCGCTTAAGTAAGGCTTGCTGATTGACTACATTCAAGCCGGTGTCACGCAAGCGTATGACTTCTCCACTGCGACTGCCGAATAAACGGTCGAGACCGTCGATGACGCCTAGAGCCGGGAGCACTTCGCGGCGGCGTTGCTTGGCGTAGGCGTGCAGCGCTGATTCTATGGCTCGGGGTGAGCGGCAGCGTTCGGCGCAGTGCAGTTGTTCTACACATTTGGCGGCGTCTTCGAAGCCGAGGTTCATGCCCAGGCCTGCCAGTGGGTGAACCACATGAGCGGCGTCACCGACCAGGGCTATGTTGTCTTGGGCGTAGCTTTCGGCTTGTTGCAGGCACAGCGGAAAAGTGACGCGGCGGCTGCATAACTTGCTGTAGCTGATGCCACTGGCTTGTTGGAGAGCTTGTAGAAATGCAGCTTCGGGCATGTCCAGCAAGCCTTGCGCTTCGGCATCGGCGACCGACCAGACGATGGAAACTTGCTGCTGCGGTAGCGGCAGCAAACCCAGTGGGCCGATGTCGGTGAAGGCTTGTCGGGCAACGCCTTGGTGTGGCCGCTCCAATTGCAAAACGGCAACCACGCCTTGTTGGCCGTAGTCGCGCCGTTCTATGCCAATACCAGCACGCTTACGCAGTTGCGAGTCGCGGCCATCGGCACCGATCAAGACTCGGGCTTGTGCGATGCGACCGTCGCTGCAATGCAGTTCGGTGTGCTCGGCGGCTTGCTCGAAGCGCTGCACCTGGGCTTGATGCCAACGGGTCACGCTGCTGCTTTGCAGGGCTTGATCCAAGCCCCATTGCAGCACCGGCACTTCAACAATATTACCCAATACCTCATGCCCTAGTTCTGCGGCATCAAATGCGATTTGACCGTTACCGCTGGCATCCCAGACTTGCATGCGGGTGTAGGGCTGCATGCGTGATTGCAAACTATCGGGCCAGGCCTTGACGCTTGCGAACAAGCGGCGTGAACCCGGCGCCACCGCGACCACACGCAAATCCACATCGCCTGTTGGCGCTTGTTCGGCGGCGGCTTCACCCGCGTCAAGCAACAACACATTTAGACCGCGCTGCTCCGCCAGCAAAGCCGTTAAACAACCGACTGGACCCGCGCCAACGATGGCTAGGTCAAACACCGGATTCACGGCAGCTGAACTCAAGCTTGCGCCATGACGGCTTCAATCGCATCTGTGGTTTTGGGCACGTCGCGGGTCAGCACATCGGCTTCGCCCTCGGTGACCAAAACATCGTCTTCGATGCGTATGCCGATATTGGCGAACTCGTCGCTCACGCCAGGACTGTTGGCGGAGATGTACAGGCCGGGTTCTATGGTCAGCACCATGCCGGGCTCCAGCTTACGCCAGTCGCCTTCGACACGATAAGGCCCTACATCATGCACATCCATGCCCAGCCAATGGCCGGTTTTGTGCATGAAAAATTCCATATAGCTCTGCTTTTCGATGGCTTCGTCTAAGGAGCCTTTGAGCAGACCAAGATCGAGCAAACCTTGGGTCAAGATCGGCACCACGACTTCATGCGCGGCCATCCAACGGGCACCGGTTTTGACCACATCAATCGCCGCGACTTGCGAGGCCAAGACGATGTCGTAAACCGCTTTTTGTGCCGGGGAGAATTTTCCACTGACTGGGAAGGTGCGGGTAATGTCGGCGCAATAGCCTTCAAACTCACCGCCAGCATCAATCAAGACCAAATCACCGTCATGCAGCGGTGCTTTGTTCTCCACGTAATGCAACACGCAGGCATTGGCTCCACCACCGACGATGCTGCCGTAGGCGCAGCTCATGCCGTGACGTTCGAAGTCATGATGGATTTCTGCACCGAGCTGAAATTCATACAGTCCGTTGTGCACTTTTTGCATCGCCCGCACATGGGCCGCAGCCGAGACTTGTGCGGCGTAGCGCATCATCGCTTGTTCAGCGGATGACTTGCGCAAGCGCTGTTCGTGCAAAACGGCGCCGAGTTGATGCACTTGGGTCGGCGCACTGACACCGCTACGCGCCATGCCGCGCACGCTGGCCAACCAACGCTGCAGGGCACGGTCATTGCTAACCGATGAACCGGATGAAAAATGCACTACCTCTCTGTCTTTCAACAGCTGTGGAATGTGTGCATTGAGATCGCCTATGACTTCGGCGCGATCGGCACCGTAGTTCGCCACACAACCTTCCGGCCCGGCGCGATAGCCATCCCAAATTTCCTTTTCTTTATCTTTAGGGCGACAGAACAGCACAAACTCGCCGTCCTCATGCCCAGGGGCGAGTACTGCCCAAGCATCCGCTTCGGGGAATCCGGTGAGATATTGAAAATCGGAGTCCTGGCGAAATGGATAATGCACATCGCTGTTGCGCTGCTTTTCCACCGCACCCGGAATAATCGCCACCGCATTGGGGCCGATGGCGTCCAGTAGCTGGCGACGGCGAGCCGCGAATTCTTCGCGGGTGATTTGGGCCTCAGCCGGCCTGGGGGTGTAATTCGACATACAGTGTTTGCGCAGCAACCTTTAAGTATTCAACAATTTCGATGTAGGAATCCTCAATATCGGAGCCCTCATCGTTGACATTCAATTTGCAGATTTCTGCCAAATCTTTCAGCAGTTCCTGCACTTCATCGGACACGGCTTTCAAATCCAACTGGCCGGCCGAGCCGATGCCAAATAAAACCCCGCCGCTCCAATCCGCCAAGGCAGTGAGACGATCGCGTAAGGGCGCAGTATCGGGCGGCAAAACCGGTGCATAGCTACAGTCACTATCCTCTAAGCGTTGTTTCACATTTTGAGCATAGTTCAGCAGTGCATCCCAGGCCGGATTTTGTTGGTCCACCTCGTCCAAAGCCAAGTCATTTGGCAGTTCGCTGTGGCGACACCACATGCCAGCCAACTGGCCATCAAAGCCCGCTGGGCCGGTGGTGGCCTCGACTTCCATCAGCCATTCGGCCAAGTCACTGTAAATATTTAAGTCCATAGACTGATTATCCCACGGCGAGATGGTCGATAATAGGGCTATGAACGCCGCACCTAAATTTGAAGAAACCCTGCGCAAGCTGATTGCCACGCCATCGGTCAGCAGCACCATGCCGCGACTGGACATGAGCAATCGCGCGGTTTGCGAGACTTTGGCCAACTGGTTGGAACCCTTGGGTTTCAGCTGCGAACTGCTGCCTGTGGGCGAAAACAAAGCGAATTTGATTGCCACCCGCGGACGCGGCGATGGCGGCTTGGTGCTCAGCGGTCACACCGATACCGTGCCGTTTGATGAAAACGGTTGGGACAGTGATCCTTTTGCACTGAAAGAAAACGGCGACCGCTGGCACGGTCTGGGTAGCTGCGACATGAAGGGTTTTTTGGCGCTGTGCGTGCAGTTGGCCGAAGAGCTGCGCGATCAGGACTTAAAACAGCCTTTGATTATTCTCGCCACCGCCGATGAAGAATCCGGCATGGATGGCGCCAAAGCCCTGCTCAATTACGGCAAGCCATTGGGCCGCCACGCCCTGATCGGCGAGCCTACCGGCTTGATCCCTATCCGCATGCACAAAGGCATCTTTATGGATGCGGTAATGATTCAGGGACACGCTGGCCATTCCTCTGATCCCAGAGGCGGGGTAAACGCTGTGGAAGGCATACACAAAGCTTTGGCCGCCTTGCTGAGCTTTCGTGATGAGTTGATGACACGGGAAAACAATCTGGGCTTTAGTGTGCCGCACGCGACCCTGAACCCCGGCTGCATACACGGCGGTGACAGCCCCAATCGCATACCGGCTGCTTGTGAATTGCAATTTGACCTGCGCCCACTTCCGGGCATGGACTTACGCGCGCTGCGTGCAGAAGCCCGTGCACGCATGGATGCCGCTCTGCAAGAAGGTCAATGGAAGTGGCAGCACGAAGAATTGTTTGAAGGCGCCGAACCGTTTGAAACCGCCGCCGACGCGGCCATCGTAAAAGCAGCTGAACGGCTGACTGACTGCGAAGCACAAGCGGTGAATTTCGCCACCGAAGGTGGTTATTTGAATCAAATGGGCATGCAGTCACTGGTCTTAGGCCCGGGCAGCATTGATCAGGCTCACCAACCCAACGAATATCTAGCCATGGATCAGATCACACCCATGATGGGCATACTGCGCGGACTGGTTAAGGATTTCTGTTATGAGTAACAGCCCCAGCTTTGCTGATGCCCTGCGCAGTGCTGCGCCCTATATCAATGCTCACAGTGGTCGCATCACGGTGGTTCATATACCCGGCGACGTGGCCGCATCGGATTCACTGAAACCTTTGGTGTACGACCTAGCCTTGGCGCATAGCTTGGGTTTGAAATTGATCTTGGTGCTGGGCGCGCGCGTGCAGATTGAGCAACGCCTGCAGCAGCGGAATCACCACACGCCTATGGTGGCAGGCCATAGAGTCACCGACGCCATAGCACTGGATTGTGTGCGCGAAGCGGTCGGCCAGTTGCGCAGTGAATTTGAAGCGCTATTAAGCACAGGATTGGCCAGCACACCCATGGGTGGAGCGCGCATACGCGTAGCCGGTGGCAATTTAGTGACTGCCCGCCCAGTGGGCATAGTCGAGGGTGTGGATTTGCAATTCACCGGCAATTTACGGCGCTTGGACAGCGAAACCATTGCTGACCATCTGGGCAATGGACGTATCGTGCTGCTCGGGCCTTTGGGTTATTCCGCTACCGGCGAAACCTTCAATTTACGCAGTGACGAATTGGCCGTGGCAACCGCTAAAGCCATGCAGGCCGACAAGCTGGTGTTGTTTACCGATGAAGCGGTTGCAGCGGGCGAATTGAGTTTGTCGATGCAAGACCAAGCGAAGACAGAATCCGAATCCCTGGCCTTGGAGGCGGTGCGTAAAGGTGTGCCACGGGTCCACATCTTAAATGCCACAGACGACGGCGCCTTATTGCACGAGCTGTACACCCGTGATGGCCGCGGATTGATGGTTACCGCAGAAGAATTCGATAGCCTGCATCAGGCCAGCATGGATGATATCGGTGGACTGATGAGTCTCATCGAGCCCTTAGAACAGCAAGGCGTGATCGTGCCGCGTTCGCGTGAGCAATTGGAATTAGAGATTGCCCGCTTCACCGTCATGGCCCGCGATGACACCATCATTGGCTGCCGTGCCTTATTTCCCTACCCGGATGAAAAGTGTGCCGAATTGGCCTGCATCATCGTGTCGCCGGACTACCAACACGGTGGCCGTGCCAGTGCCTTGTTGAAACATGCCGAGGCCACCGCGCGTAGCCATGGTTTGCAACGTGTGTTTGTACTCACGACCCAGACCGAGCACTGGTTTATCGAACATGGATTTCGTCAGGGCAGTTTGGATGAGTTACCCAAGCAGAAGCAGGATTTCTACAATTATCAAAGAAATTCTCGCGTGCTCATCAAAGATTTGGATCAATAAGGCGAAGCTGCCGCGACGCGCTGGATAAAACCCATGGCACATATTCCACGTATCCATTGGCCAGAGTCTTTGCTGGCCGGACAGCAGCTGTCACTGAGCGGTGAGCGTGCGCATCATTTGTTGCGCGTGCTCAAACGCAAAACCGGCGATCCGCTCACGCTGTTTCAAAGCGATTGCGAATTCGATTGCTGCATCAGCAGCGCGGAAAAAAGCCAACTAAGCATCGACGTGCTGACGCAACGTGCCGTTCAACGGGAATCACCACTGCACACGGTGCTGATACAAAGCCTGTCACGTGGCGACAAGATGGATTTCACCGTGCAAAAAGCGGTGGAACTCGGCGTCAGCGCTATACAACCTGTGATTTCACAACGCGGCGGCGTGCAACTGGACGCAAAACGCTTAGAAAAGAAGCAAGCGCATTGGCAAGCCGTTGCCCTATCGGCTGCCGAGCAATCGGGCCGCACCGTCATCCCACAGGTTTTGCCCTGTGAAAAGCTGGAGACTTACCTCAGCGAACAGGCACCGCTACAAGGTTTTTTATTGGCCCCAGACAGTGAGCGCTTGGATGCTGCAGCCCCGGAAAACGCCAAGGCTTTGCACATACTCGTAGGCCCAGAGGGCGGCCTGAGCGAACACGAAATCAATCTGGCCCAGCGCGCAGGCCTGAAAGCCACCGGTTTGGGGCCGCGTGTTTTCCGCACAGAAACTGCAGGGCTGGCCGCCTTGTCAGTGATCCAATGGCTGTGGGGCGACTTGGCCTAAAACGCCTACGGCGCCAATCGAGCATCCAGGTCGATCAAGTCTTGATCACTCAACCCACCCACAACCTGCTGTAAGGCCACAGTACTGAGCAAGTAGGCATAACGCGCGGCGGCAGCATCCCGCTTCGTCTGGGTCAGGTTTTTACGTGCAACCACCAACTCGGCACCGGTGTGGATGCCACTTTCCCAGCCACCCTTTACTGCCTCTAAAGCAGATTGACTGGAACTCACCGACTGACGCGCGGCGCGCAGGCGCTGTATGCCAGTCACCACCCCATCGTAAGCATTGCGGGTTTCCCGAATGACCGTGCGTTGCTGTGCGTCAAAGCGAGAATGCTGCGCCTGCAAACGTTTGCTACTGGCTTTGATCCGCGCGGTCGTTGCGCCCCCGGAAAACAGCGGCACTTTCAAGCGCAATAAGGCCGTGCCTGTTTCCGCTTCGCGACCCAGCTGCAGCTCTTTGTTGTCCAACCAGTTGTATTCCAATTCCAAACCGAGACTGGGGTAACGCTGCGATTTGTCGACGGAAAGCTCTTCTTGCGCCAGATCCAATTGAAAGTGGGCCTGACGCAAAGCCAGATTGTCTTGCAGGGCACGATCCACCCAATGCTGCGGTGCTCCGGGCTCCGGCGCGACGGTGTTTAAACCCGCTTTTAACATCTCCGGAAAACGCGGCGCAGTGCCGGTGAGCTCCAGCAAGCCTTCGCGTGCAGCACGCAATCGGGCGGCAGCCAAAAGCTCATCGGCGCTGGCGATATCACTGGCCGCAATCAGCTGCTCCAACTCGGCCGCCGTGGCGTAGCCGGTTTCTTCCCGTGCGCGGGTCTCTCGCAATTGTTCATCGATGGCCCCGCGTTGCTCCCGCGCCAGCACCAAATCATCCAGCGCGCCCATCCAGGCGAAATAACGCATCACCACCCGCTGCAACAAATCGGCGCGTGCCTCCACCAAGCCAAGCTCGGCCAAAGCTAAAGATGAGTCAATTTGGCGTAGTCGTGCGAACGCGCTCCAATCCAGCAAAGGCTGCTGCAAACGCACGCCGTATTCCCACACGTTGGCGTAAATCTTTTGCGGCTCGTAGCCTGGAAATTGGCTACTTTCGGTGTCATCCATCATGCGTGCATAGTGACCATCCAAGCTCAGCTTGGGCAGCATACTGGCGCGCAGCAGCGGGGCATCTTGCTGCGCCGCTTCATGTTCGGCCACGGCCGCAAGCCACAACGGTTCGCTGCGCAGGGCTTCCGCGTACAAATCCGCCAACAAGGCCGCTTGTGCGTTTTGCCCGATCAGCAAGCTGAACAGCGCCACTACGCATGGCTGGAATAAAGATTGGGTAGGCTTTTTCATTGTTCAGAGTCTAATGATCTGGAGCAAAAATATCTCGCCAGAACCGCCTTCACGGACCTCGTCTGCGAGCTAGCGAATGGCGCCTTAAGCCAGATAATGAAAGGCTACAGCTGGCTAAAGAAGTTGAAGATTTCTTCGGTGGCATCAAAAGCTTGGGTGTTTGGCCCCAATTTCTTCGGCCAAAATGTTTTGCCACCCGGCCATTGATGGCCTACGCCTTCCACTCCGCAATAGCGTAGTGGCTGTTTGCTGCAAGAAGACAATTCATGGCATTCCACAACCGTTGATGATTTCTTCAACAGCTTTTCGGCACTGCCGCATTGATTTCGTCCTGACAAATTCTTGACCAGTTCCTTCATCGAAGGGCGGTAGCTACCGTCAAAGTCGCCACCCTCCCAAAATATGCGTGGGTCTTTCTTACCGCCAATCAACAGCGCAGCCACCGAACCACCATTTTCGCACTCGCTCATGATGCCGCCAGCAACCGGAGCAATTGCTTTCAGCAAACCCGGTTTTTCGCAGGCGATGCGATGAGCCAACATGGCGCCATTGGAAAACCCAGTGGCGAACACCGCATCTCGATCGATGCAATATTCCGCGGCAATTTTGTCGACTAGATTTTCAATGAAACGGACATCGCGCACGCCCAATTTGGCTGCAGGCTTGCAGCATTCGCCGGCATTCCAGGATTTGTAGTAGCCATCCGGCAGCACCAGC
>JBPOFU010000062.1:0-16071 GCA_051252075.1 Oceanococcus sp.
GCTTTAATTTTGATCGATAAGCGAAATATATTCTCCGGCTGGGATTTGAAAACCACCATCGGTATGGCAGGCATTATTCGCGGACATTCTGCGATGGCTGGCGGTTTTGGCGCCTTGATGGGCGAAAGTGATTACCGCGGCAGTCTTGGCGTCGAATTCACCCGCTTGAATAAATTGACCCTGGGCATGGTGTATAGCGCCTACTTTGGCGGTGAGCCCGACTTTAGCGAGCGCCCTTACCAAGACCGCGACAACTTAGCCGTAACCGCAAAATACGCGTTCTAGTCAGCTGAAATTCCCATTCAGACCTGCCTTTTCGGCAGGTCTGATCCGGATGGACGAAGGGCGAGAAGCAGATTACGGGTAAATTTGCCCTCATGAGCAAACAAGATTTCGACCCTTCCGCGTTTCGTCAGGCCTTGGGCAGTTTTGCCACAGGCGTTACGATTATTACCACCCGCACCGAAGATGGTGAGCCTTTAGGGCTGACCGTAAACAGCTTTAACTCGGTGTCGCTGAACCCTCCCATGGTGCTGTGGAGCTTGGCGGAAACCTACAAAGGTTACGAGGCTTTTAAAAAGGCCAGCCACTGGGCAGTCCATGTCCTGGCTACCGATCAGGAAGACTTGTCCAATCGCTTTGCTGGCAAAGCTGACGACAAATTTTCTGGCCTAGAGTTTGATGATGGCATCAACGGCAACCCTCTTCTAAAAGGCTGTGCCGCGCGCTTTGAATGCAAAACAGCGTTTCAATATGAAGGTGGCGACCATCTCATTTTCGTTGGTGAAGTAGAGTCCTTTGATCAATGCGACTCCGCACCACTGGTCTTCCATAGCGGGCGCTATGCTCATGCCACGCCGCGAGATGCCAATGATCCACGCCATGCCTTCCTGTCAGGCAGCTTCGATGAAAATTTCCTTGGCTATCTGTTGGGGCGTAGCCATTACCGCTTCTACAGCCAAATCAAGCCGCATCTAGAAGACGCCCACCTCAGTGATGAAGAGTTTTACCTACTCTCGACACTGACGCTGAAAAAAACCATGACCGCATTGGAATTAGACACCGCCATGTCGGGCATACTCAATAGCAGCAGCGCCACCGCGATTCAATCCCTGATCAGTCGAGGCTTGGCCCATCCTGAGCATATTGATCAAAGCGAAGAACGACCGCCTCTGTTGGCCTATGAACTCACCGCGGAAGGCCGAAAGCTGGCTTTAAAGCTGATTTCTGCAGGCAAAGTCGTTGAATCTCAAGTCAACGAACGTTTGGGTTATGAAGACTCCACAGTACTGCGGTCTTTGCTGGTTCGTCTGCTAGAAGCCATTGATCCCGATGCCAGCCACCTTTGGGAAAACGAAGACTCGTAGCAAAATCACCAACAAAAAAAGGGCGCTGAAATCAGCGCCCTTTTTTGTATCTGCTAAACCAACTTAGTGGCCGCCTCGCGCTGCCGCTTCCGGGCTAAACATGGCCGGTTTCAATGGTGTGTTCAAATCCCACCAGTGATCACTTTCATTGGTCATATACGTGGCTTCGTAGTTACCCGAGGTCAAATCGTGATAAATCGAGGCGCCACGGTGATACGTACCGGACTGCTGCGAATAAAAGAATGCCGCTAAGTTGGCACGCCACAAATCACCACGGCCATCATAGTTGTCCGCCCAGAAGGTCAACCAAGTATCTTCATCGGCATACAAACGACGTTTGTTGTAGATATGACGCACACCGTCCTTCAAGTTGCCTTCAATAATCCATACACGGTGCAATTCGTAACGCAGGTAATCGGCGTTCACGGTGCCCGGCTGAATCAGCTCGTCATACTTGAGGTTTGGATTGTTGAACTCGAAGTTGTGGTACGGAACCAGCATTTCCTTCTTGCCAATCAACTTCCATGTATAACGCTCTGGCGATCCGTTAAATAGGTAATCATCATCTACAGTCCGCAAACCTGATGGTGGTACGGGATAGTCAAAACCAACTTCTGGCGCTTTACGTACGCGACGAATGCCTGGCAGATACTGCCAAGATTGGGTTGCATCGCTCTTGAAGTTATTCGGCTGATAACCCACTGCTACAAAACCCTTCTCGCGATCGGGTAGCAAAAACCCCTGATAGAAGAACGCATTGATGTGATCAGTAAATTTCGGTACTTTACTGCGATCCGGATTGTTGCCGGGGTTCATAGTCATGAACCGAGCACGTCCCCATGCAATCGTGCCGTTTGAGTAAACGTCTGCGATATCGAAAACGGTTTTCTCTGTGTACGCACGATGCGGCACGATGGCGTTATAAATTGCTTCCGTACCATTTTTCGGAAATGGGAACGGATGCGCACCGGCAATACCCGTTACACCCAAACCATCATCGATAATTTCGGAATTTGCGGCATTGTCTTTAACCACATCGCAAACCCAGGAATCAAAGCGAAAATCGCGATGACTGG
This sequence comes from Oceanococcus sp., assembly GCA_051252075.1. Lineage (GTDB taxonomy): Bacteria > Pseudomonadota > Gammaproteobacteria > Nevskiales > Oceanococcaceae > Oceanococcus. The sequence goes on from JBPOFU010000062.1 coordinate 2,444, forward strand.
GGAAGACTTTCATTTTGAATTTATCGGGATACTTTTTCATCAGGGCTTGCTGCCCCGGTGTCATCGTGTCCGCGTACTCCGCCATATTGGCGGTAGTAATCGTATAAAGCGGTTTCTCATCTTTATAGGGACCGGGCTCCCAACCTTTCTCACTGGTAACTCCCGGCCACTTTTTAAACCACTTGCCACTGTATTCAGGAATGCCGGACGCTGAGCCTGCGCGCTCGGAGCCCATACAGGTGAACTCATCTCCACCCAAACTGGCGATTTCCTCTGGGGTACTTTTAGCCTGTGCCGGTACAACTAGCACTAAGGCTAAAGCGCCCAAACCGCACGCTTTCTTAAAACTCATACTGTCTCCTTGCGTCTACACATATCTTCAAAGTCAATCAACCGACGCCACAAACCCGACCGGCAACTGCTAATTTAGTAATTATTAAAATCCATCATAAACAATCTCATACTTGCTTGCGTTGCGCTTTACTCTTCTAACAACTCAAACGAATCTTTGGGTGATCCGCATTCAGGGCATTCCCAGTCATCTGGCAAATCTTCGAACCGCGTACCCGGTGGAATATCGTCATCTGGCAAGCCTTCAGCTTCGTCATAGATGAAGCCACAAATATCACAAACCCATTTTTTCACGAGCTTTGAACCTCTTTATGTGGGGACAATTACTAGCCCACTACGTTCCCAAATTTAGCGCCGCGTTGATTCGTCCACTTGGGTTACAACGGTTCATGCCAAATGACTTTTCCTCGCTGCAGGCAAAGTAAGGCGCGGGTGTCTTGTGGCGACTGGCGAATCGCCTTCCAGCTGTCATTGAGCAGGCACAGATCCGCCATTTCTCCCACCGCAAAGTGCATGGGTGTTCCTGGGCTGTGCAATTCTCCTTGATACAAGGCCAAGGCTTGATCGAAATTCAAAGCCTCCTGCGGCCCGATACAGGCCCCGTCGCGACTCCGACGCTGCATGGCCGCTGCAATACCACGCCACGGATTGAGATCTCCGTATGGAGCATCTGAGCTCGCCGCCAGTGCTATGGCGTGTTCACGAAAGGCCCGCAATCGATACAGATAAGGCTGTTCATCCAAAGGAACATCCCTTAGGTAGCGATCACCACGGTCGTGAATAAACACCGGCTGAGTCACCACGCACAGCTGAAGTTCATTCATTTGCTGCAAGCAGTCGTCCGGACAGATACCCACATGCTCTATGCGATCACCCTCAATACTCCCCATTTGCTGCAAGGCAGCCAACGCGAATACCAGCTCAACCCGGCTCACACAATGAAAAGCCACCGGACGACGATGGGAATGAGCGCGCTGAATCTGCTGGCACAGCACATCGAACTCAGGCAATGCAGATTCCAGCAAATGGATTTTGAGTGACCCTATATTCAGTTCGCCGTCGATCTTATTCTCTGCATATTGTTCGGTGAGTTGCTCATTGCCCATCAAGCGCAGCCTCTGCCGCAACTCACCACTTTGCTGAGCAGCAGAAAATTGCTCCCTGTGTTGCAGCCCGTTGGCGGGACTGGTGTCGGTTACCGCAACCACGCCATAACTGGCCAACTCTTCAGAAACATCGGCCAAACTCAGGATGCGGCCGGGAAAACGTTTGCCCAACTGCTCACTGAGCCAAGCGTCTTGCTCCAGCAAATGCCCCCGTTGTTGTGCTGCTGCACTCGACCATGGCGCCGGCGCTAACTGAGCAATTGCCATGGAATTCAGTATCCACAATCGCCCACTGGCATGTTGCAGCCGAAGTGGCACATCGGCACGCCAAGCATCCAGGTCTTGCCGGCTTATTGGCCCACAGTGCGCCTCGTGAAACCCCACCGCGCGTATCCAGCCATTGGCATCCGTAGGCGCCTGCGCCAAAACGGCAGCCAAGTCTGCTCGCGTATGCACCTGTGGCGGCCCGCAGGCAATTGAATTCTGAATGGCTGCTGCGGCATACAAATGAAGATGGTGATCCTTCAGAGCAACACACACCGCCCGCCCGCACGCATCAATTTGCTCATCAAGAGCGCCAGACAAATTTTCCGCGATCTCGGTGATAACGCCATCACAAATTTTCACATCGCAAACGCGCCCATCAATAAGCTCGGCATTCCGAAGGGTAGCGGTCAGCTTAGTCATACTGAAAAACACTCCAAAGGCCATGCCATAATCGACTGATGAATGACGCACCACCGAAAAACCAACGTACACGACTAAGCTGGGCAAGCTTAAGTCTTGACTTCATCATGGTGGGGTTGGCGGTGGTCAACTTGTCGTGGATCATTTTCGATTCAGCTTGGAGTGTGCCAGAACTGCAGAAAATCATGGCGTGGGTTGTGCCTCAAGACTGGCTAAACAGCTATGCGGTGGTACACGAACATTTCTTTCGCATCGACCTGATTTTCGTCAGCCTTTTCGTCAGCGAATTTGTTTTCCGCTGGGGAGATGCAGTTTTCAACCGACGCTACCAACACCCCATGGCGTATCCCATACTGCATTGGTACGACATCATTGGTTGTATTCCGGTGGCGGGCTTACGCTGGCTGCGCATCTTGCGGATTTTCGCAATCCTATTCCGCCTACAGCGATTGGGTTTGATCGACTACACGCACTGGACAATTTACGGATGGTTCAAACGCATCTACGACGTCATCATGGAAGAAATTTCTGATCGCGTGGTGATCCGCGTATTGGGTGGCGTGCAAGATGAGTTGATTGCTTCTGGCGACTTGGAGCGCAAGATTTTGCAGGACGTGATTGCGCCACGCCGTGATCTTGTCATCGAGGTACTGCGTACGCGATTGGTGGGCGTTGGACAAAGCGGCTATGCCGCTGCACGCACAGATCTGCACCGATTTGTTACCGATGCGGTTTCTAAGGCGGTGCATAAAAACCGTGAAATCAAAATCATCGATAAAATTCCAGTGGTTGGCGGCATGGCCGGCTCACTGCTCGATCACGCCATCACCGATATCATTTGCCACGCTTTGGATGAACTGGCTGGGCGGCTATCCAGCGATGAATTTGAGTCGGTATTCAATGATATTTGCACATCCATCTTTGATTCGCTCACGCATGACAATCCAGATCAGGAAAGTGGCAATCGTGAATTGATGCTGGCCATCAGTGATGTGTTGGAAGCCGTCAAATCGCAAGTGGCCACTAGGCGCTGGTTGGAAACCAAAATCTAGTCGGCAAACAAGCGATGTCCGCGAACGATGAGATTCGACATCACATCACGCATCGGCACGCTGAGCAGATACCCTCCGCCCGATTGCATCGTCGCTATGGCCAGCAATGCAGCATGTAAGCCGGTTATAGGGTCTGCGATCGCATCCCCAAAGAATTGCGGTTGTCCGCTGTAGCGCGCCATCTCCTCAGCAAGGCCTCCGGCAACTGCCGCATCATCACCAAACGCCACCCACTGGGCTTCGGGTTCATCGCGTCCGTACCCGGTAATACTTAACCAATTCAAGCCTGGATACTGCTGTAGCAGCGCTTCTGCATCTAGCCCTAACTGTTGCAAAGCGCGTGGACGAGAACTTTCAATGACCAAATCGGCGTCACCAAGCAAACGATGAAATTGAAGCTGGCCGTCCGCGGCGCTGAGATCCAATGCGATAGATTGCTTGCTCGCGTTCAGCGCAGCATAAAACGCAGGTGGCCCCATGCGCGCTCCATCTGGGCGTTGTGGATTTTCTATACGCAGCACATCGACTCCGGCGAACTGCAGCACGGCGCTACATAAAGGGCCGGCCCATAAAGCACTCAAATCCAACACACGCAACGCTTTTTGAGGATCAGTCAGAGCACGCTGTTGGCCAACTCGCCGAGCCTGATACCAAGCCCGATCCTGTGCTTGCTCGCTATGCGCCACGGGCAAACCGAGCAGACGCGCTCTGTCCAAGAGTTCCACAGCCGACCTTTGTGCCATCGCTGAGGCTAGGCTCTTCCAATCCTGTACCGCTTCATCTTCTAGCCACGCTGGCAACAGCTCCCAATCCTCTGAGCGCGCCAAGTTAACCGCCAATATGCCATGACGGCAGGCCAGCAGGCGGCAACTGCCATTGGCCGAGCTTTGTGCCGCCAGCTGCAGTTTATGGCTGAGCGCTCGCATGCCCAATAAGCGCCGCCCACACAAATTCACGCGCGGCTCATTCAGCAAGCTATTCAAAGCGAATAACAAGGCATCTGCAGCGCTGGCCAGAGGAACATGCGGGTGAACTGGACTAACGGATGCAAGACCACTATCACGCCAAGCCTCGATCTCCTGCTCCACGCTCACAGCACATGCTGGGGACTTCAACTTTGCTCCCAATTCACTCAAGAACTGCCGGGCCAACAGTGCTGACAGGTCACGGCCATCAACTTCCAGCGCTCGAGCGTGCAAAATATCAGTGTAATTGATGGCTGCCATTGGCTCGCTTGTGGATATCCCAGATTACAATAAGCGCAATAAGACACATTCTGTCACAACCCCTAAATTCTCTTTGGAATTTCATGAGCGACTCCGACAGCAGCGGCAAGCCCAGCCTACAAAGCCTCAAGACTAAGCCTTGGCAGCGCAACATGAGCATGACACTCATGGGTGCAGGTACCGGAGTGCGTGCTGCTGGCCACGGTTTCAGCAACCTATTTCGTTCCTCCGATAAACGCGCGCAGGCCAATCGCGAATACATGGTTAGTGAAGTACAGCACTTTGTCGACCAGTTGGGACAGTTAAAAGGCAGCGTGATGAAAGCCGGGCAAATGCTGTCTTTATATGGCCAATACTTCATGCCTGAGGAAGCGGTAGAAATCCTGCAAAGTCTTCAAGATGACACTGTTCATGTCGATTGGTCAGTCGTAGAACCGGTCGTAGAGCGCGCTTTGGGCCAGGAAAAAATGAACCGGCTCACCATCGATAAAGACCCACTCGCTGCCGCATCATTAGGCCAAGTACACAGAGTCACGTTGGCTGACGAAGAGCGCAAGCTGTGTATGAAAATACGCTATCCCGGAGTCGATGGCGCTATCGATTCGGACATGAAAACCATAGGCCGCCTGCTCGCTCTCAGCCACTTCTTTCCTGAACATTTATCCCCTCAATCGCTGCTGGAGGAGATCCGCGAGATGCTTCACCGCGAAGTGGACTACGCGCATGAAGCCCGCATGACAAAAACCTTTCGTCAGCGCTTAAGCGACGACAAACGTTTCATCGTGCCAACACTGGAAAGTGACTATTGCACCGGCGAGCTCATATTGATGAGTTTTGAAGATGGCGTTTCACTGCGTAGCGATGAGGTACGCGCCCTACCCCAAGCACAACGCGATGCTCTAGGTCAGGCGTTTTTCGAACTGTTCTGCACCGAGTTTTTCGATTGGCATTTGGTGCAAACCGATCCGCACTACGGCAACTACCGCATACGTTTAGATGAGCAAGCGCCACGTATCGTGCTCTTGGATTTTGGCGCCACCAGAGAATTCCCTGCAGATTTCGTGCGAGCCTATTCACGTATTTTATTGGGCGGCATACAGCGTGACCCAGAAAGCGTGATCGCAGGTGCCTGTGGTATCGGGCTCATGGAAGAGCGCTTTCCAGAGAACGTGAAAATGGATTTCTACAACATGATTTGTCAAATCATGGAGCCATTTTGCTGCGGCCAAGAAGATGTACGCAAAGAGATGTTCACTAAAAATGGTGAATACCTGTGGGCCAAAGGCGATGTATTTGTCGAAGCTGGGAAGCTATTGTCGCGTGCCGCCACTAACGTGCATTTCAAAATGCCGCCACGTGAAATCATCTTCTTACATCGCCGCCTAGCGGGTGTTTATATGTTGCTAGGATATTTGGATTGCAAATTGGATATGCGTGCCACTTTAATGCAGGCACTGCAAAGCGTCATTAACCAAGACAAATAAACTGCTGATCACTTCAGCAATATACAAAGGGCTAAACGCAGATTTGTACGCTGGGCGATGGTCCACCACATAGGGACTCTAGCTGTTTACTGGTGCCTGGAACCAGCCATGCAGTTGGTCTAATCGAAGTGAGGTTTCGACATGATGGCTTTTGAAGAGCCGAAGTAATGTGCATTCATGGCGGCACCCTTGGCTGGCCCAATTCTCTTTGGCAGCGCCATTGTGCGGCCAAAAAAAAGGCCGCCTCTATGGGCGGCCTTGGATACTCTAGAAATTCTTACAAACCGTTGACCGCATCATAGGCGTTGACAAACGGGCCGGTGAGACCGCCGAACAATGTCAGCGGGAAGCTGCTGGATGTGGCGAGTATGCGTGCACGAGCATCTTGGCCTTTAACACCCAGTTCAGCCAACAAGGCGGCAATGCCAGCGACTTGCGGGCTAGCCATTGAGGTGCCAGCGATGGCGTTGTAGCCGTTATAACCACAGTAGCCTTCAATATCTTCCGGCCAAGCCGCCAGAATGTCACTTGCGCAGCCCATCAATGATGCGCCACCTGGTGCAACAACATCTATGCCCGCACCCCAGTCACTGTAGTAGGCGGGGGTTGATCCTGGGCCATGCGCGGCAACGCACAAGCCGCCATCGTTATACAGCTCTCCACCACCACAAAATGGCAGGGAATCATTGCCTGCGGCTACCGCAACAAGTACACCTGCATCAGCAGCACGGGTAATCGCATCAGCAAAGCCAGCATCGAGTGACAAAACCGGATTGGAAATAACAATGCCTAGGCCGTAAGCGGCGCCTAGGGATAAGTTAATGACATCCGCACCATGAGCAACAGCCCAGTCAATGCCTGCAACGATGTCTGAGGTCGCACCAGAACCTTCGGCATCGAGTACGCGGATCGGCATGATTTTGGCATCGGGTGCCACGCCAGTGGTGCCTACACCATCATCTGGAGATACGATCGTGCCAGAAACATGGGTGCCATGGCCGTTGCCATCATCGACATGGTTGCCAAAGCAGGGTTTAGGGCCGCTAGCGGGACAAACATAGCTAACCGGATCGACAATTTTGCCTGCGAAATCAGGATGAGTTAGGTCCAGACCGGTATCGATGACAGCGACAACGACCCCGACACCTGTCGCGATTTGGTGGGCTTGATCCACGTTCATCTCATCCAAGGCCCACTGTTGTGAGCGAAGATCAGCGTTGGTAGCGGCACTTGCCGCAGAAGCTGCGAGAGCGAGAGATAGCATCGCACTCGTTTTGATATTCTTGAGTAAAAACTGAGTCATGAGAAATTCCAGCCTATATCTTGAAAGTGTAGGTTTACACGGGAAATCCCGCTGTCGCCCAATACGATTTTGATGTGGCGGCATTTTGTAGGATTGATGCGATAAAGTCTGTAGTGCATACATCGCATGCATGTAGTGATTGCCCTACAAAATGCAATTTCCGGTACACATCCACCTCATGTGGTCGCGGGCCACGCCAGCGGATGCTTCGTCTTGAGATGGATTCGATGGCGCGAGCGTGTAAGCCGATAGTACGAATTTACTACCCCAGCGGGCCAAGCCTGCCCACTACAGGCAGCGGTGATTTAGAAAGTGGCATTCGCGTGATTCAAACCTATCGATAGTTGGCCACGTAGGAAGCTGCCTCCCGCATTGCACGAGCGTTGTTGGCTTGGGTGGAAGCATTGCATGCCGGCCGCCAAACAAGAGAAAGTCCGAGCTGGGGCGAAATCGCGCTAACCAACCGTCCCTCCATGCCGCCCCTTAAGTTTCAAACCAAAAATACAAATAGCAAAAAAGGGCGCCGTAGCGCCCTTTTTAGTTTTCAAAACTTACTCCAACTGCTCTTTCGGAATCTTCAGCAGGAAGCGAGCCAGTGCCGGCAACAGCAAGATGGCGCCGAACATATTCGCCGTGAACATGAACATCAGCATGATGCCCATATCAATCTGGAATTGCAGTTCCGACATCACCCAAGTCGCCACTGACAAACCCAAGGATATGCCAATGAAGATCACCGCCTTACCTGTGCGTTGCAAGGTGAACTTATAGGCTTCCTCAAGCTTCATACCTTGCTTCAGGGCGCCGGCCATCTCTGAATAGACGTAAATCCCGTAATCCACACCGATACCAACAGCCAATGCAACTACCGGCAAGGTTGCAACCTTGAGTCCAATATCCAGCATAGCCATGACGGCATAGGCCATGGTTGAAACCAAAGACAACGGCAAAACCACACACAAGATGCCCGACAAGGAACGGAAAGACAGCCACATGAACAATACGATCACGGCATAAACATACATCACGACTTTAAGCTCTTGCTCTTCCACCACTTCATTGGTGGCAGCCATAACCCCGACATTACCGCTAGCCAGTGCAAAATTCACCGGACAATTCTTATCGTACTTGGCGTATTCATCGAGACGATCCTGCACCTCTCCGCGCGCGACCTTCATATCATCCATAGAAGCTTTCGCATTGGCCAAATCCAAAGACTTAGCTTCCGCAGCTCGCACGTCGACTAACTTGCCACGCTTCTCAGCACAGTATTCCGGTGTGGTGTCCGTTGCCCGGGAATAAAACTGATCATCGTTTTCCTGATTAAAGAGTTTTATCTCTTTCACCAAGTGCTCGATGGTTCCCGCCTTATGGTCAGTAGTAAAGATAAACACCGCCATGGCATCGCAATCATCGTTGAGCATACCCGTCGTGGTCGGCACCAAAGCCGTCGCTTGCGCTAACGCGAATTGATTGCGAGGCAACACCAAGGCATTGAGGCGCCCCTCAGATAGGCCCTGGTAAACCAACTTGGCGTAGGTCAACAAAGACATCGTTGAATGCACGCCCGGTTGGTTTTCTAAACGCCACGAGAAACGATCAATTTGCTCCATCAATTCAAAATCAACGCAGCCGTTTGGCTTGGTTTCCGCGATCACTTTGAGCTGATCAACGCCAATTTCAAAGTTGTTGATGATTTGGCGGAAGTCTTGATTAAACCGTGAATCAGGACGCAATTCCGGCACGCCTTCAATGGCATCACCAATCTTCAATGCAGGGTATTTCCAGAAGGACAACCCAAGCAAGACAGCGGAGATCAAAATCGCGACTAAAGCCGGCCCTTTATGGGTGATTTTAGCCATCAAGGTCCACAAGCCTTCGCCCATAGCCTCACGCTTCAATTGTTTCTTCTTGAAGCCTTCCATGTCCTTGATTTCAATAAAGGTCAACCAGATGGGCATGAGCATTTTATTGGTGATGATGATCGCTGCCACACCGAAGGCCGCATTCAAAGACATTTCACGAATAATCTGGATGTTGATCATGTAGATCGTTGCAAAACCAGCAACGTCAGTGATCAATGCTGCAGTGCCCGGAATTGCTAAACGACGGAATGTTTCCAAAGACGCGTCAAACTTGCTTCGTCCATGGTCGACCTCGGCCACCCAGGCGCTCACGTACTGCACGCCGTGCGATACCGAGACCGCCAAAACCAGGAACGGCACCAAAATCGCAAACGGATCGAGACCGAAGCCCACTGTAGTGAGCAATCCAAATTCCCAAATCACCGCGACGATGGAACAGACCAATGGCAACATCGCCAATTTGAATGAGCCGCAATATAGCCACAGCAACAAACCGGTCATGAGCAAGGCCAAAATGAAAAAGCCCACAACTTCCAATGCTGCATTGGTCATGTCGTGAACAATCTTGGCAAAGCCGATGATGTGTACTTTGACACCATCTTTTTCGTACTTGGCTCGCAAGCTTTCTAGATATTCCCCTACCGCACGGTAATCCAGCTTCTCACCAGACGTTGGGTCATATTCCAGCAACTCGGACATGACCAAAGCACCGCGCTGATTCTCGGTGACTAGACGGCCAATAACTTGCGCCTTACCAACATTGGATTTCACCTTAGCCAGCATGTCCGGCGTAGGCGCATAGTCCGCAGGTATGACATTGGAACCCGCTAATCCACCCTCTACATTTTCTACATAGGTCACGTTAGGGGTAAACAAGGACATCACACGCGCACGGTCAACGCCGGGCATGAAGAAGATGTCATTGGTCGCTTCTTCCAATTTCTTCATGAATTGAGGGTTATATATTTCACCCTCATCTTGAATCAAAGCAAACAGCACGGTATTGGCACCGCCAAAATCGCTGTAATACTTTTTGAAAGTCTGCATGTATTCATGATCAAGCGGTATCGATTTCAACCAACCTGCATCGGGCTGAATACGCGCCGCTTGGACAGCCAACACGGCAGTAATAGCCATCAATATAGACAGCGTAACCATGCGGTATTTGAAAATCGGGGGTTCGACAACACGCAATATGCGGTCTGTCCAGGTATTACCCGAAGGGGTGTTATCACTCACAATATTCTCCCTGAATCTTGTTTGAGAACGCTGGTTCTACTGACCAAACGCAATGCTGCGAATACCGCTTAAACCCACTGTGATCAGCCCACCATTGGTGACCAATGCACTACCCAGCGTGTGTTCCAAGCCTGTATCAAGCGCTTCCATACGTCCGTTTCTAGTACGTACAACAGCCCCGTTAACTCCCACCAGCAGCACATCTTCGCTACCCAAAATGGCGCCACCAAACAAGCTTTCTTTCAGATCGTTTTCGTAATAATGCCAATTAATCGCATTCAACTCGGCGTTATCCGTGACCGTCTCCAAAGAGAACTCATCCCAGTCCATGGTTTCCTGCTCTTCCAAGGTTTTTACTTCCTTGGCAGCATACACATTGCCTCGTAAGCCATAGACGAAAACACCGCTTTTCCCATACGGCAGCATGCCGAAGAAAGAGCCTGCATAAGGCGTCTTAACGTGCTGCCAAGTCTCACCGTCATCCAAGGAACGAATCATCATCCCTTTTTCACCGCCAACGACCAAGGTGCCATCGTCCAGCTTTAATATGGTATTGAGATGCAGGCCGTGGATGGTGAAATCAGGCTCTTGCACTTCCCAGTTTTCTCCGCCGTCTGAGGTGCGCATAAGCATGCCGTTCGCGCCGACGACATAGCCATCGTTTTCATTTAGAAACAAGATGTCGTAAAGCGGCTTGCCCAAGCTGGTATCAGAGTAGGTTAAACGCCAGCTTTTACCGGCATCCTCGGTCTGCAAAATCGTGCCATCGTGACCGACTGCCCAGCCGCGCTGATCATCCAAAAACCGTAGTTTGGTCAGCATTGCCTGAACGGGCGTTTGTATTTGCACCCATTTATCGCCATCGGTAGAGCGCAGTACATGACCTCGATCACCAACCGCTAAGTAGACATCGCCTACTTTCAATATGTCATTCAATATCGATTCAGCCGCATTGGGCATGATTTGAGCGACGCGTGGCTCCAACGAAGTGTCCGCAAGAGCACTTCCCCCAAAAAGAAGGCCGACAGCAAATGCTGTCGGCCCTATCAGTCTAGAAATCATAATTATCCCTGTTCGGATGCTTATTACTGGCGACGAGCTATGCGCTTCAGATTCGCCGGTTTGAAAAACGCATCTTTATATGTCGCTTCGAAATCACTGATCTGATCTTCATTGGTCATCGCGGTCAAGAAATAGCGGCCGCTCTTCAGATCAAAAATAGCCTCAGGTGCACCAGTAACGGTAGGTACAAACGGAAGGGTTAGCAGATAAGCTTCTTGCATTTTCCATAGCTCACCACGGCTGTCATAGGCATCAACCGAAGCGATCGACCATGAGTCTTCGTCGATGTAGTAAGTACGGCGAGCAAATTGATGGCGAGTGCCGTCACGCAAGGTCGCATCAACAATCCAAACACGGTGACGTTCATAACGCACCAAATCTTGATTGATATGGCCTGGCTGAATAATGTCAGCATATTTGTGTTCAGGACTGTTCAACTCGTAGTTGTGATACGGGATGAGCATTTCTTTACGGCCAAGCAACTTCCAACGGTAACGATCCAAAGATCCGTTATAAACGTCGACTTGGTCATTGAACTGCTGTCCATCGGTGCCGATGTATGGGTTGTCATAACCCACGTCCGGCGCACGATTTACACGCCCCAAACCGGGGTTGTAGATCCAAGCCAAACGACCGCCCGACCCTTCATCCGCAGTTTCATGCACCAAGGTGAGCTGACCGGCGACACGCGCTGGCTCGATTACATTGGACAAGTAGTACGCCAAGATGTCGGTGCCACCTGGCTCCGCAATGTTGCCGTACTTGAACTTTACGTCCTCGACCAATTTGGAAATTTTGTAGCTGCCATCAGTATCAACAATCGCTTGATTGTTATAACGGCGAACTGCATCACCTTTATATTTCAGCTTATGGTTCCAAATGACTTCCGCACCGTTACTTGGAATCGGAAATGGGAAACCCAACTTGGCGCCATTCACATCATCGGTACCCGCCAACTCAGCGCTTGACGCATTTGCGATGGTCGCGTCGTAAATTTCTTGCGGGTAGAACGCCGTACGAATGGTGGGATAGACCACCATCTTGTAATCGTCATAACGGTCAAACATCGCCTGATGCGCAACAGTCAAAACATCGACATGTTCTTTGTAGTTGGCTTTAGTGATGGTGTACTTGGCATCAATGACATTGCCGATATCAGCTTCGCGTGCTTCCAGTTCGGAATAGACCATGTTGCGAACCTTGGCCGGGTCTTGGACACGCCATTCTTCCAATTGAGCGCGCGTCAACGTCATTTGCTCTTCGTTAAACAGCTCTTGCCCGCGCCACTTTGGAATACTGCCATCGGCATTGCCCTTGGCGATAGCGCCAACAGGTGTGTACTCATTACCCAGCTTGGCAGCCTCTTCTGGTGGGGCCTTGGCCATTGCCGGGAGACTGGCTAAAGCCAGTACGGCCGCGGGAATCAAACCCGCCGTCTTTGCGCCCATGGTAGTCATTTTGCTCTCCATAATTAGAAATCTTGATTCCCGAAATCTCCGGAACCATTAAAAATTCAACCCACCACCGCAATATGCTCCATGCGCGGCCGGTTGGGGAAAGTAGCTAGCAGTGAAATTTTCGTCAATCTTGCACTGCAACAATTAAATTGTGCTTGGTAAAAACTGTAATCTTTCTGCACTCTTGCTGTGCACTGAGCTGGCAATCTATTTACCATTGAATTATGGCACTGTAATATTTGGCGCTATAAGCTGATTTTTGACTGGCTCGCAGACTCCGACCAGAATAGCCACCCTAGCCGGTTCTAATATCGGCCAGTTATCAACAACAACTGACGCAGGTTTCCACAATATGAGCATTCGTTCACTGACGCTTTTCATCATAGGAATTGGGTTCAGCTCCACCGGCTCCGCGCTGGAATTTGACTTCGGGGACGTTTCCGTAAGTTGGACCAACCGGGTCACGCTAGGAGCAGGGTGGCGTGTGGAGGATAGAGATCCAGCACTGATCGGCAAGTTAAACAATAATCCGCTGCTCTGCGCCGGGGATGATTGCATGACCTTCAGCGGCGACCCTGAGCCAAATCAGCGTTTGGTCGATGCGCCGGGAGGGTTCTTTGCCAACAAGATGGACGACGGCAACATGAACTACGACCAGGGTGATATGTATTCTGGTCTGGCAAAACTGACAAGCAGTGTGAGCGCCAACTGGCAGGATTTCACCTTGAAAATCAGCGCCATCGGCTTCTTTGACGCCATCAACAAGGGCCTCGACGAAACCCACTTCAACAACTGC
>JBPOFU010000063.1:0-15931 GCA_051252075.1 Oceanococcus sp.
GATATGGTGGACTCTACTTTCGCTTGCATTCAAGAAAGCCTATCGGCTGCGGCCACATTGGACGCTCAAAATCAGATCACTATGAAATCACTACAACTCATCTCAGCACTCAGCACATTAAGTGTGCTTATTGCTTGCAATTCAGCCACAGTGACATCCAATCAACCCAGCGATGACATACGTGTGCCCGGCCGCGTGATGATCATTGGGATGGATGGCACGCGCAGTGATGTGATCGAATTAGCGAACACACCGTCCGTGGACAGTATTCGAGCCAATGGCCACACCGATTTGGATGCCATTACGGGTGATATTTCACTTTCGGGTCCTGGCTGGTCCAGCATGCTCACCGGCGTTTGGTGCGATAAACACCAGGTACTCGATAATGACGCCACTTGGTCGCTTTCCCAATTCGACCAATACCCACATTTTATGCAGCGCGCGGAAGCGGTGAAACCAGACCTCGTCAGCGTATCGGTGAGCCATTGGGATCCCATTAATGATGAAATTCTTTGTGCGGACGAAATGGCTAGCGGCTGTGGCGGAGCCGACCATGTCATCAATGTAGCTACTGATGCTGAAGTCCGCGATGAAGTCGTCAATCTGCTGAGCAGCACAAACGCCGATATCGTTTTCATGCAGTTTGATGATATTGACCATGCGGGCCATGGCGACCCCGAAACCTTCGATCCTGGAGGATTTTGCCCGCATGATCCTGCCTTAGGAGATGGTGCCTGCACAACGACGAACCCCAACTACCTCACGAGCACAGAAACAACAGATGGCTATATTGGGGATGTGCTGCAAGCCCTCTATGATCGGCCGAATTTCAGCGAGGAAAACTGGCTGATATTGGTGTCCCCAGACCATGGTGGTGGTGGCACGCTACCCAACCAACATGGCTTCGACAATGCTCAAGACAGACGTACATTTTTCATCATATCTGGACAACAAGCGCGGCCCTTACCAGGGCCAGTGGTCGATTCAATTGAAAGCTTACCTGCCCCGCTGCTGATTGGCCCCCAAGCCCCGACGCCCGGGTTGACGCCATCCGATGCGGCTGGTGCAAAAATAGTTGATATAGCAGCAACCGCGCTGTTTCATCTCGGCATCGATATAGATCCCGCTTGGGGCTTGGACGGACAAGCCATCGGCGTCGCGGGTGCCCCCGACTATGAGGAACGTGTCATCCCCACTTGCTTCGCGCCCTAGTTAAAAGCGACTGACGCATGGCCAAGCCCTAACCCACCCTTCTGCTTAGAACTTGCAGACTACGGTGGTCCAAATATAGCGACCACACGCATACGCAGTGTATTCGCAGCAGCCCAGCGTTTGGCCACCTTGCCATATCCTCGCAAACCGACGGAAACTATCCGATCATCAATAGGATCATCGGTCACGCCATAAGCTGGGCGTTCCTGTTCCACCGCGTAGGTGCCGAACAAACGATCCCAAATAATTAGGAAACCACCGAAGTTGCGATCCAGATACTGCGACTGCATGCCGTGATGCACACGATGATGCGAAGGCGTGCTCAGTACTTCTTCTAAAACGCCAAATTTACCCACCGCTTCTGTGTGCAGCATGAATCCATAAATTTGACTGAGCGACAACATGGTGAACACCATCAACGGATCGAAGCCAAGCAGCGGCAACCACAGCCAATACGCGTATTTGTAAAAGTATTCCAACCAAGCTTGACGCAATGCGGTGGCATAGTGGTAGTGCCGTGCGGAATGGTGGGTGGAATGCCCTGCCCACAAAATATTGACTTGATGACCGAGGCGGTGAAACCAGTAATAGGTGAAGTCATCGGCCAAAAACAACAGCCCCCAAACCCATGCGGCATGCCCTAGTTCAAACACGCGATGATCATAGATTTGGTAAAACACACCCAACCAGAGGGTTTTGGTTACAACGATCAGAGCAAGTGCCACCGCGCCAGCACCCAGAGATGCAGCCGAATCTGCCAATTCAAAGCGTTCTGGCTGATGGCGAAGAAACAGCAAGAATTCACTCATCAAGGCGAAAGCAAACAACGGCACGCCATACCACAGCCATTCATGGCTGATGACAATTTGCAAAGACTCAAACAAGCTCATCAGCTAATATCCACGCCCTATCGCTCTACCCTGATGCCAGTTTTAGCCGTTTGCGCTCGTGCTTTATCCGCATCGTAATCGGGTACCAGAGTGCCAAAAACGCGGTCCGTCCAGCTCAAAAACCCAGCGAAATTCCCCTTGATTTTGGAATGGTGAAAATCGTGATGAACCGCGCCATCCGAAAGCGGCAACCAACGCGTGGGTGACCAAGGGAAATCGTAGCCACAATGCCCTTCTGCTGCTTCCCATTGACGAAAAACTACCCACAAATACAGTGTGATGACATGCACACCGAGTAGCAGCGGGCCAATCAAGGCGATCATCGCGGTCAGCGCGTACTCAAGCGGGTGCATATAGTGCCCGGCAATCGCACGCGGTGCGAAAATACGGTGGTGAATCCCATGAATATGCTTGAGTAACCAGCGCGTGTGCATGGCTCTGTGGAACCAGTAGAACACGAAATCATCTAGATAAATGATGAAACCAAGCTGCAGGGCAATTACCCACCATGCCGGCCATACACCGATATGTATGCCGCTCAAACGCAACAGCGGCCAGAGCAGCAGTACGCCGATAAAGGCTTGAACATTGTTCTTAAACCAAACAGTCAAAGCTTCGCGAGAACTCACATGCCGGTCATGCCGCGACTGAATTTTATAGCGGCTCGCCCAAGCTGGTTCGGCGTGCGATATCCAAGTCAGCGGCAGTGCAAACAATAAAAACGCCGCCATGCTCAGCAGCGCAGTCGCTATTGGGAAATACCAAAACAGAGGTTCTTGGTACCAGCTCAAAAGGGTGTGAATTTGTTCGTGCATTTCGGCATCTACTGATGGCAATACGTGAATGAAGGCGCCCACAGAGCACGCCTTTTTCTACGACGATGATCTCGCCTTAAGCCATATCATAGTTCAGCTGAGAGTCGGAGCAGGGTCATTTGCCTCATCGGCATGTCATGGCCAAGGTTGCAGTCCATTGCGAGTCGCGTCATCCAAACAAAAACACCGGCACATAAGCCGGTGTTTTCTGTCCAGTGCAGGAAATTAAACTGCTGCCGAAACAGGCTGCGCAGCCGTTGACACATCAGTTTTGTTAAAGCGATTGGCGCGTCGGAAACTACCAAAATCATTAAAACGCACACCCATTTCCCGCATTACTTTGTGAGCGATCGGCGCGGTCCACTGACGCACGTAAAAAGGCTCTTTCACCACAAAATGGTGAATCGCATGGGTGCTGCCGAAATTAAAGCAGAACAGTTGAAACGGCATTAACCACCACGGGTTCAAGACCTGCGTCTGCTGCATGGTGTTTTGATCTTCCACATCACCAAAGTAATGCATGTTCGAACTGACAAAATGCAAACTGAAGGTCCGCAAGAAACTGGGCAACATGAGCACGACAGCCATAAAATTCAAGCCGCTTACAAAGGACGCAGCGCCTGCCGAAAGCTGAAAAGGCGATCCGATGAGTTCGGCTGAAATAGCCACCGCGTGATAAGCCAACCAAGCATGCCAGGCCAAGTAGTAAACGGTCGCCAATGGGAAGTAGCCCAAGCGCTGCTCCCTTGCCAAGGATTTAAATTCGGCCTTGGTTTTAGGATTCTGAGCTTTAATAAAATTACGCACCATCGAGATCGTGAGCTTAGGGCGTAAATACACCGCCAGCATGTTGTCGCCGATCATCAGCAATCTTTTCAAGCCCCACGGTTCGCCGTTGGTAATGCCACGTTCTTCCAAATCGGACTCAGTGCCTGAATGTTTATGATGATGTAAATGCAACTTACGACGCACCAAAGGATTCACCGTGCTCGGCCGGGCGACCCAACCGATGAGCAACATCATTTTGTTGATGGTGGGCTTTTTACGGAAATACATGAGATGGATGAGGTCATGTTCCAACTCATGAATAAAAGAGGCAAATATCGCCACCAAAGGCACACAAACATACCAAGCGATGGCGCCCAAGTAGTAGGCATAGCCGCTAGCGATCATGCCTGCCAGGGACAACACCATGATGGTCGCGCCTATGAAATCTTGGTATTTCAACCAGCTATGGCGCTGACGCAAATCTACTCCCGCCTGAATCACCACTTGCTTGATTCGCTTAGTTTTTTCCGCATCACTCAGCTGAGCAACGGACTCATTCATGGTTTGGGTCGTCATGACCTACTCCTGTAAACTTTGATGGCTCTACTTTAGTGAAACGCCTGAAACGTAGCAGGCCCCAACACGCCAAGCACTTGGCTCAACGTGACAATCAGGAACAATGGCATGTCGCATACAGCCACATCACTCAGCAGTTGGGCGAAAGCCATTAAGGCCACATTGGATCAGCGTGACCTCGATAGCGATTTGCTGTTTGAGCAAGCTGGTCTCGACCTCGCCATATTGAAAGATCCGAACGGACGCTACCTGCTGGAGGGAACGACCCGCCTTTGGCAGCTTGCCGTAGCAGCCACCGGCGACCAAAGCTTGGGGCTCAGCGTTGGCCGCAACGTTAATCAGACGACGTTTCATGCCCTGGGTTATTCACTTTTAGCCAGTCCAACCCTGAAGGAAACCTTTGAACGCTTAGTACGCTATTTTCGGATAGTGACGGACGCAGGCGAACTGGAGTTTTGCCGAGACAAGGACAATTTCAAATTTGTACTGAACCCCTTAGATGGCCCCATTCAACCTGCTATCGAATCACTCGACGCATTGATGAGTGTTGTCATTCGACTGTGTCGCCTACTCTCGGCAAACCGTTTCCAGGCCACGCGTGTCACCTTTCGTCGTGCCTCCCCCGATGACACCCGCATTTTTGAAAAAGTATTCCAAGCCCCTTTGGAATTTAGCGCTACAGAAACCGCGATTTACATGAAGGCCGAGGTCATCAATGAACCTTTAGAAAATGGCAATCCCGATCTCGCCCGGCACAACGACGAAATCCTGGCACGCTATCTGCGAGACTTTGACAAGCAAAACATCGCCAACCGCGTACACGGCAATTTGATAAAACAATTGCCACAAGGCGAACCTTCGCAAGAAAAGACCGCAGAAGCGATGCACATGAGCCTACGTAATCTGCAGCGCAAGCTCAGCGCCGAAGGCACCTCATATAAAGAAATATTGAACAAAACGCGTCACGACCTAGCCCTGTCTTACATGCAAGATGCGCGCTACTCGATTTCGGAAATCACCTACTTGTTGGGCTTTTCAGATACCTCCAGTTTTAATCGTGCGTTTCGACGCTGGACTGAGCAATCGCCGACGGACTATCGCAATAGTCGGTATGCGAGTGAATACAAATCAGTCTGACTGGACCGCGTCACAGTTCGGTATTCATATGCATCAACTGCCGCAATGAACGACGACTGGTCACCCCGAGTTTTTTGTACGCATGATAAAGATGGGACGACACCGTAGGCGCTGCCAGACCAATTTCATTGGCCACTTCTTTGTCAGACAAGCCCCGGCAAACCGCCTTGACGACTTCCCGTTCACGCAAGGTCAATCGTTCCAATGGCCCTTCATCCCACACTTCAACCATAAACAAATCTCCCAGAGGAGAAATTTGCACCCGAATTTCACCGCCGTCTAACAAACTATTGCCTTCCTGTACTACAAAAGGCAATCGCCCCTTGGAACAAGAATGGCCCTTATCTTCTAGCGTTTCAGCGAACCCCGACTGAGCCTCACGAATGATTCCTTTGACATCCGTTACCGCGGTAAACCGTCGCTTGCTTGGACCTTTGGGTCGGGTCAAATGTAAAAAGAAGACATGTGAATAGGCTTCAACCAGGTGGTAGCTTACGGCTTCGTGTATTTCTCGCTCCGCGATGGTGAAATCATTGTCACGATCAAAGCGATAAAGACTGAGCAAAGTGTACAAACCGGTATGCCGATCATAGTGGATGCTGAGCAAAATTCGCTCTATGCCGTATCCACTAAAGCAATCACGATAAACACTGGTTTGATAGTAGTAATCGTCGTCAACAACATCACATATCCGCATGGATGTACCCGATTTGGCATTCATGGCTTCGAAAAACGGATTGCCAGAAATGCCTTCCAAGGCTCCAGCGAAGTCGTCATCTAAACCAAGGGTCGTAATGTTGTGGAAAGTCCCGCGACTCCTGTTCCCCGTGCCGAAAACCGCAGCGTCAAAAGGAATCAACGTCCTCAGTTGATCCAGGGCCCAAGGCTTAAATCGATCTGCGGGTATTTGTGCCCCGCCCCGATAAAGCTTGCTGACAAATGTTCGTAGCTGTTTGCTTTCCGCCATCCCCGACCCGTTCCCCTGATTTTGCAATCCATTGTATAGCGCGATTACGTAGTCGATGGGAAATTGTAGTCCGTAGAAATTACTGGGTTTTTTGCATGAATTACGGAATACCGTAGAAATTTCTACGTAATGATTACGGAATGGCAATTTTTACTATGTGGCAATGCACAAAGAGCCTGACATCGTGGCCTCAATGGCTAACTAGAACTGGCCTTACATATTTAATTTGGGATGGGGACTATCCATGAGTTTATTTACTTTGCCTAAAAGAACACGCGTCGTAACGGCCATTGCCGTGATGACAGGGCTGCTTGCGAGTGCTCCTGCAAGTGCGGCTTGCGGCTTACTTTCCGGAGTATTGGGCACCTGCCCCAGCGTTTCGATTTCCGCCACGCCGAACAACGGTCCGGTAGGTGGAAGCACGACCTTGACTTGGAGCAGCAGCCGAGCAAACTCCTGCACCGCCAGCGGTGATTGGGCGGGCGGCAAAGCACTATCCGGCAGCGGTTCTGTGAACATTAGTCGCATCGGTGCAAATAACTTCACTTTGACCTGTGCCAATGGCAGCGACACGACCAGCCAAACGGCAAGTGTCAGTGGCCGTCAACGCAATGCTGGCGACTTGGTAAATGATGTCTTGGCAGCGACCGGACAAACAGTAAACTCGGCTGACATGCAACAAGTGGCAGACGCGACCAGCAGTTTGATCGCACGCTATGCCCCCGGCGTCACCGTGGCCAATGCGACGGTAGACAATGTCAAAACGGCCGTGCAACAAGCACTCAATACGCCGTTCTTGAACCGTGAGAAAACACGGGAACTGGTTCAACGTGCCCTGGCCAACCCATCCTCCTGGCGTGATATGGACTTGCAGTCCGTCGTTGTCACCTTGCTGCACCCTTACGTCAAAGCCGCAGGCTTGTGTACAACGGACCCAAACAATTCCAACATCGAAGACTGTGCTTTTGTAATGCAGGCTGCTGATGGTCAGGAAATCAAAGCACAAATTAAAGGCGCTAACGGTGCGGCTACCAACGTGCCGACGGTACCTGTAGGCAGTGATCTGGAATACATACTGAGTATGTCGCCTGAACAGTGCGTTGAGTCCATGGATGGCTTACTCGGTGACCATGCCAATGCAGCCTCAGTGCAAAATGGCTTTAAGTCTTATGCGCTTGCCGCACTGGGCTTCATCATGCCTGCTGCACACGCCTCAACAACCGCGATTCCTGATGCGGAAACCTGCGGCCGTATCTTTATCGGCCAGGTTTTCCAATACAAAATCGACTTTGATATTTGGAGCTTGACGCTACAAGTCAATGCAGAAGTTGATGTTTTCGGCCTGGTACAAAACTTGGCTTACGCGAGTGATACGCTCACGGCCAATATCCCAATTGCCTTTGATTGTGGTTTCGGCTGCTTGGTGCAAACCCTGTTCAACTGCTTCGATTCATTGACCAGTGGTGATTTGGAGAACTTGGGCATGTGTATGGCGAACTACGCCACCAAACCTGAGCGCGTGCTGCATGCGGCAAACAGTTACGGCATGACGACTCAAGCACGTACCGAGTGCAATGTTTACCCTGCACGCAGTGATGAACGTCCGTATTTCCAAGATTTAGCCGACAACGGTTCAACACCACCCGACGGCCAAGGCTTTGTGACCCAAGAAGATTTGCGCTTGGGCACATACAACCAACAATCCCCCAACAACAGTTCAAGTGGCAGTGCCTCGCCGCAGTTGAGTGGTTTAACTGGGAATAACGAATACAGCAGCTATGTCAGTTACGTTCCTGCTGGTGCCGGTGCACCGTATCCGGAAGCGACGTATAGCACTAATAGCGGACATATCGGTGTTGAGAATCCCACCTGGTGGCATGCCTACAACAACGTGACAGCTTGGAACTTCAATATCGTGCTTGCTGCTGCCAATGCCATGCCGACACTGGCCGGCATGTCGAGCATGGACTGCCAGTTCAATCAACTGCAGGTGCATCCGAGTGAGCCCGGAATTTTTGTTAATGGCGACCAAGCTCAGTTCTGGCACGGCAGTGCCGCAGCACTGGATGAGATGAATATTGCGGTCGGCTGGAAATCAGCTCATGCGCCATTCCTTTGTGCCGCTGGTGTAGCCACTGCCGTGAATGGTGGTGCGGTTCCCGGCGCTGAAACGGGCAACTTTTATGACGTGGCCGATCTGCAAGATGGTCATTCACCTCCGACTGCCGGCGCCAATGATTTGTGTGTCGCAGGTGTTTGTTTGCCTGGGCAAAACAACCTGCAAGGTGGCGGCGCACTTTTGGCCATCCTCAGCGATACCTTGGGTGACTTGACTGGCTTTACCCAGGAAAGTGACAAGTTCCGTGAACTGGTGGCTGGTGATGGTACTTGCCTGGATGTGCGTGAGCACACGATGCAAAACGGCCAGCAAGTGATTCATTTTCCATGTCACGGTCTTGGCAATCAGGCTTGGAAGTACGATGCGGCAACAAAGCAATTGCGTGCTCGTACGAATTCGAATTATTGCTTGGATTCCGCTGACAATAACGGCAATACCTCATTAGGTCATTCCTTGAAGATTTGGTCCTGTTTGGCGCCCGACAATGTCTCCATTAAAAATCAACAATGGAACTGGGTTGCAGGCCAGTGGCGAAATGCAAATAACAATAACTGGGCTATTTCGGCCACCGCCACTCCGTATGGAACTCAAATAGGCAATGTCGTTTTGCAGCAGTCGAACTTGTCCGATAGCAAACAGAAGTGGGAATGGGGTCCAAGCTACCCTATCGTTTCCCGTGAGTTGCGAACCGCCGATGGGCTGTGTTTGGAGCTGAACAATGAAAGTGTCAGTAACAACTCGGCATTAATCGCATGGGATTGCAACGGTGGTGCTAGTCAGGTCTGGAGCTATCATGCTGCAAGCAAAATGTTACGCAATGGCAACCGCCTTTATTGCATGGACAACGGCGGCAACGCCTATGCAGGTGGGGGCTTGAAATTGTTCACCTGTGATTCAGCAACGGGGCAATATGCCAATAACGTTCGTTGGGATATTTCTGGCGATCAGTTCCTGAGCACAATTAACTCCGGCTTGGCCGTTGCCGCTCCGGCCAACGGACAACGCGGTCAGCTGACGCATCAAGCCTCGAATCCGGATGCACCCAACCAGCAATGGACTTGGGGACGTGCTGAGGGCTGGGAATATCGGGAGCTGAAGACTGATGATGGCCGATGTGTAGACGATTATGGCTATGCAGTGGGCACCTACGGTTGCAATAACGGAAATAATCAGCGCTTCATCTATGATCCATTAACCAAACGCATCCACGTGAAATCTAACAAGTACAAATGCTTGCAGGCGGATAGCCGAGCGCATGGAGCATGGGTCAGAATGGTTGATTGCATGAATTATTCAGGCAATCCTGACAATATCAGTTGGTATGCAGAGGGCGATCAGATTCGAACGGGTGTGGATCTGAATTTGGCACTAACTGCCCCGTCTGGGAGTAATGAAATAACTCTGTATCCAGCCAATACTTCAAATGCCGCTCAAAACTGGCATTGGGAAGATTAAGCTTTAAAACCAGCTGAGTTTAGAAAAGTGCCCGCAACACAAGTTGTGTGCACTTTTGTATGCGGCTTACAAATTTTTTGCCTATGCAAGCTTTTGATCCAGCTTTTCTGGAAGAACAATTTCAAAACAAGTGCCGCTGCCCAAGCTGCTGGTGACACTAATATTCCCACCCAACTGATGCCGGACAAGATTGTGGACTATGTGCAGCCCCAGCCCCGTGCCCCCAGATCCACGGCGAGTGGTAAAAAACGGGTCAAAGATCCGCTGCAAATTTTCTTTAGGAATGCCCTTACCATCATCCTCAAAGCGTATGCACGCGCCTTTCTCACTACGTTCCAACGTGATTTTTACCACACCCGATTTGCCATCAAACGCATGCAGCTTGCTGTTATTTAATAGGTTCGTAATCAATTGGATGATGCTCCCTGGAATGGTTTCAATCTCCAGTGATACTGAGGAAAAGTCTACGGTTACTTCGCCATGCTCCACCGCTTCTTGCAATCGAAAATGTTCAATCGACTCTGTAATGAGCAAACCCAAATCAGCAGTCCGTATGTCATGCGTGGCCCTATCGGCAACAACGCTCTTGAACGTACGCAACAACTCCCCGGCACGTGCAAGATTTCGCTCAACCAGAAGCGCTGATTCGCTTATTTTTTCTATAGACGCCCGCAAGCCCTGTTCCGTCAATGTTTGATCCTGAAGCCCTTTTTGCATAGATCGAATTTCATCTGGCGCGAAAGAATTCGCGGTGACCGCTATGCCCAATGGCGTACTGATTTCATGAGCCAAACCCGACACCATGGCGCCCAAAGAGACCAGCCTTTTTGATTCCACCAATTCACTCTGTGTGCTCATGAGTTCATCCAGCATGCTCCTAAGCTGTTCGTTGGATTTCTCAGAACGATGTTGCTGTCCGGTTATCGTCAGCAAGAACGCCCCCAACAAAGAGGCAAACAACAAGCCTGTTGCCAAGATACTCCATGGCACATAGGAGCGAGTGTCGGCTATGTACTCTTGGTTCGCTGTTGCAGTAAGCCACCACGTTGTATTGGCGACTTCTATGGGGACTGATGCCGTATAGGCCCCGAGAGAGTTTTCGCTAGAAGATCGATACAGCACTGCGGAATCGTCCTCTTTTTCCCTCAGTGTCAATATGATGCCTGTTAATGGCATGGCTGCCAGAGTCTTACTTACCCAATCGGTTATTCGAAAAACACCAGAAATGGCCCCGAGAACATGTGCAGGTGAAACACTGCGATCCAACACCGGCATAAATACAATCACGCCCATCAGATTCTCAGATTCTTGCACCAATTTTATTGGTGCAGTCGCCGTGGCCTGGTCCAATGCCCACGCTTGCTGAACACTGGCAGCGCGTTCAGCTTGTGACAATAAATCAAAGCCGAGTGCGGCCTGATTACCTTGCATTGGTTCTATAAACAATATGGGCAGATAGCGCGGCCTCTGACCTGCTACTTCCAACTGCCCGGATTCTGAGCGTTGAGAAAAATGAAATCCTTGCAGATTGTCCGATTGGGCCTCTGCTTCCACCGCAAAACGGCGCGGCGCCTCAACCAATGGATTCCAGCTGATCGCATGAATGGCATCGAATCGTTGAAAAACATTCTCCAAATACAAATGGAACTCATCGCGACTGACTTTTGGGTAGCTTTCGAACAAAGCCGCCGCGCCACTCAGTATTTCAATCTGTCGTTGCATAAGCGTATTAAGTCGCGTTTGCACTTCTACCAATTGATCCTTGAAGCGATCTTCTGCGGTCCGCACTTCAGCCTGACTGAAACGCACATAAAGCAAGATCATCAGTACACAGGTAGAGATTAAGACCAGAGGCAAACTGCGTCGTCTGCGCCGCCATATATCCTGTGACTGATCAATCAAAGGCCAAAAAATAATACTGAAAAGCAAGATGCCCAGGGAATCACCAATCCACCAAGTCATCCAACTGAAAGCTGCATTAGATACTGGAATGAGGCCATGAACGACCAGACTCGTGACGCCCACTGTGGGACTGAGCAGGCAACTCACTGGGCCCGCGAGCAAAAGAAACTGAGAAATACTGCGAACTGTGGACAGCTCAAATGGAACTCCCACATAGCGGCGGATGAGCACGCCTCCCCAAAGTGCACCACCTGCAGCGCCCAACCCAATCAGCAATGGCATTTGCAATGCGGTCGGTAAATTTTCCCAACCGTCCTGCGCAGGCCAACTTGCGTTTACATTGACAGCCACAGAACCGATGTAGGTACCAATGGCGCTGATTCGGCCAAACCGTAATACCGAAATCAGCGCAATCGCAGCAGCAGGCCAAATGGGCGCAGCGTAACCTGGTGGAATCGCCAACAGCAATGCCAAACTGCCGGATATGAAATAGGCTAGTGCTGTGCCTAAAATGATTGGAATCATACGAGCCAAGCGGGGCAAACTAACCACAACGGGCTGTATGACAAGCTTGTTTCGACGTATCCACACGAGCGAATAAGCCCACCAACCAGATCGGCATACTGAAAACCTCCCTATTGAGGATGTAAGCCCCCCTGAGTGAACAGGATGGAAACGCTAGAGAATCGAACGATCACATAGTGACTCCTGAGCCGTGAAACAAATGTTAAACATGGATTCGATTCGCCTGTACACAAGCTGCTTCCGTCGGTCAACAAGCAACACCGTAGCCGGGCACGCAGGACAATGCGACAATATGTGTTTACACCCTCTGTTGTTGCGATGACTGCCCAAATTCTTGATGGCAAAGCCATATCCGCTGAACTCCGTATCGAACTGCAATCCACCGTTGCATCGTTAACCCAATCCGGCGCTCGCGCACCGTGTTTGGCTGTAGTTTTGGTTGGTGAAGACCCTGCCTCGCAGGTGTATGTACGCAACAAGGAAAAGGCTTGCGAGCAAGTCGGCATCCGTTCCCTGCCCCATCGTTTAAGTCCGGACACATCCGAAGCTGCTCTCATAGAATTGGTCGATACCCTCAACGCAGCAGATGACGTTGATGGTATTTTGGTCCAGCTACCCTTGCCCGCGCATGTTGATGCTGACCGCATATTGGATCGCATAGATCCCACCAAGGATGTGGACGGGTTTCATCCCTCCAACATTGGCCGCCTGCTACAGCGTCGCCCCGGCTTACGCCCGTGCACGCCTTATGGCGTAATGAAAATGCTGGAACGCACGCAAATGCCTGTCGCAGGCAAACGTGCCGTGGTTGTTGGCGCCTCCAATATCGTCGGTCGCCCTATGGCGATGGAACTGTTACTGGCCAATGCCACAGTCACCATCTGCAACAGCAAAACCCGCGATCTCGCCGCCGAAGTGCAGCGTGCAGAAATTGTGGTCGCAGGTATCGGCATACCCGAATTTGTCCGTGGCGAATGGATTGCCGATGGCGCGGTGGTCATCGATGTGGGCATTAATCGTCTAGACAACGGAAAGCTGGTCGGCGATGTGGAGTTTGCTGCCGCCGCAAAGCGTGCGTCATGGATAACTCCCGTTCCGGGCGGTGTTGGGCCCATGACCATCGCTATGTTGCTGCATAACACGGTACAGGCTTACCAAGCTCGGAACTGCTAAAAAACTATCCTCGCGCTAAGAACGCAAAGATCGCCAATCGCAGCTATTTCATCCTTTGCGATCTTTGAGCGAGATAAATCAGACTCAAAACAGAGAACAGCTTAGGCTCGCCGCCACGTGGTGCCGTCCGGGCCGTCTTCCACTGCAATTCCAGCTGCGGTCAGTTCAGCTCGAACCTGATCGGCCAAGGCCCAGTTTTTATCGGCTTTGGCCTGCACCCGTTGCGCAATCAATTCTTCAATACGGGCGACATCCAAACCAACACCCGCTTTTAGTACCGTTTGTGGGTCATCTTGCAGTAGACCCAAACGCCCTGCCAAGGCCTTGAATTCAGCCGCTATCACAGCCGCGTCATCCGACTTCTGACTGCGCGCGACATTCACAGCTTTGGCCATTTCATGCAGCACGGCATAAGCCTGTGGCGTGTTGAAATCATCATCCATGGCCGCTACAAAACGCTGCGTAAATGCAGTTTCTGATGCCTGCTGCGGCAATTCCAAACCATCCAAAGCGGCATACCAACGCTGTAAAGACTGCCGCGCGGCGTCCAAAACTTCAGTGGTGTAGGTCAAGGGGCTGCGATAGTGGGTACCCAAAATGAAGCCTCGGATGACTTCACCGGAATATTCTTTTAGCAGATCACGAATGGTGCTGAAATTGCCCAAGGATTTGCTCATTTTTTCCGAGCCCACTTGGACAAAACCATTGTGCATCCAGGTGCCAGCAAAGCCGCCACCTGTCGCGCACACGGATTGTGCGATTTCGTTTTCATGATGAGGGAACTTCAAATCCATCCCCCCGCCATGAATATCAAAATCATCCCCTAAGCAGTGTGTGGACATGGCTGAGCACTCGATATGCCAACCAGGGCGACCATCGCCCCAGGGCGAAGCCCAGGCGGGCTCTCCGGCCTTGGCCGCCTTCCACAGCACGAAGTCCAAAGCGTCGCGCTTAGCCTCATCCGGCGCGATACGCGCGCCTATTCGCAATTCATCCAAACGCTTGCCCGACAAGCGACCGTACTCGGCAAAACTGCTGACCGAGAAATACACATCGCCATTGTTGGCCGCATAGGCGTGTCCGTTATCGATAAGACGCTGCACCATGGCAATGATCTGCGGCATGTGCAGCGTGGCTTTTGGTTCTGAATCAGCCGGCCGCAATCCCAAAGCATCACAATCGTTATGAAATTCTTGGATAAAGCGTTGCGTGAGCTGCTCTGGTTCTTCTTTGTTTTCTTGTGCCCGCGTGATGATCTTGTCATCGACATCAGTAATGTTGCGCACATAGTTCACGACCAAGCCGTTGGCTTCCATATGCCGCACGGCCGCATCAAACACCAGCAAAAAGCGCGCATGACCAAGATGGCAATAGTCGTAAACCGTTACCCCACAAACATACAAGCCCACTTGGCCCGGAGTGCTAGGAACAAAGGTTTCTTTCTTGCCTGTTAGGCTATTTTGGATACGCAGCATTGGCGAGGGGCCGTTGAAAAGGCGGCTACTTTACTAAAAATGCAGGACTAACTGAGCAGCTTTAAGCTAGCCCACAGTGCAGCAGCGGCAAATACGCCGGCCAAGAGGTCATCCAGCATGATGCCCAGACCGCCATGTACATGTTTGTCCAAGTAACTAATTGGCCACGGTTTCAGCACATCAAACAAGCGAAACCACAGAAAAGCCAGCAGCAAGGCCAAACCGAAATTGGATGCTATCGGCCACAGCAGCAGAGGTATGGCGGTAACAAATAAACCCGCAAACTCGTCCCAGACGATGCCGCCATGATCGTGCACACCCAATTTTTTTGAGGACAGCCCGCAAATCGGCACACCGACCAGACTTATCATGGCCGTAACCAACAGAAAACCAGTCGCGTCCAAATAGCTCAGCGCCAAGCACAGGAATGGCATGGCCATCGCGGTACCCGCTGTTCCCGGCGCTTTGGGCGCAAGGCCACTGCCAAAGCCAAAACCAAGAAACAAAATGGGGTCGCTAAAGACCTGACGCGCTGAGGGATTCATGAAAAGTGTTGATAACCCTTGGCTTGTATGACTTGTGGCTGGCCATTAGCGTCATGCGCCAAAATGCCGCGTTTTCCGACAATACGGCCTATGGTCGCGAATGAAAAACGTAGGTCTTCTGGCAATTCTTTTTGCATGTCCTGCCAAGCCTGTTCGCTCATGGTGGCCAACAAAGCGTAGTCATCACCACCGTACAAGGCCAATTGCATGGCCTCTTCCTGCTCCATGACCTGCAATTCCAAGGGCAAGCGCAGCTGATCCAGCTCCAACTCCGCGCCACATTCACTGGCCTGCAAGACATGGTTCAGATCTGCCACTAAACCATCAGAAATATCGATGGCACTGTTGGCAAAATCAGCCAAAATCTGGCCT
>JBPOFU010000064.1:0-15919 GCA_051252075.1 Oceanococcus sp.
GTCCTTCTCCTTTAATTCGGTTCATCGGCCCACTGGCCAATGCGTGCGAACAGTTGCTGGCGAGAAGCAAACAGGAATTGACTGTGACCTGTTTGCGGCAAGACCATAAGCTCGACCTGCTTACTGTTCTGAAACATCTGATGGACATTATCCGGTGCTTTGACCAAATCCTTATCACCCAAAGCGACTAATACAGGCACATCAATCTCTGTGGCCAGCTCATCCCAGTGATGCGGCAACATCGACATGAAGGCCGGCACCGCTAACAAATGCGTGGATACGGCTTTGATTCCCACGATCCCCGCCTTGTCGGCGGTACTGCCGCCATAGATACCGCCGCCCCCGCCGCCGCCTTTAATAAGCGGGTAACCGACCCGAAAGAATTTACGTGCCAGTTCTTCGCATTGTGCATTGAGCGCTGGGCGGTCCTCTAGCAGGTCCAACACTTTGGGGTGTAAATACTGCGGCAAGCCTTCGAAACCAAAACCCAGCAACACGATGGCATCGTGACTGCGATGTTTTGATTGCTGTATCAAGGTCACCATGGCACCCATGGAATGCCCAACGCCGACGGTACGGCAACCTTTCAACAAGGACTCTTGCTGCAACAGCACGCTCAAAGCATTCGCATGCGCCTGCGCCAACAAAGCGGGGTTGAGCAAGAAACCGTCATCAGGCCTATCACTGTCACCAACACCTGGGTGGTCTACCAATACACAGGTGTAACCTTGGGCGCACATCGCTTGCGTAAAGCTAAAGCTGCGGTCACCTTCGACCGGTAAATCGTAGAACTGGCGCAGCATGCCGCCGCCGGGCAGGCACACCAACGCTACATTACGGTCATTCGCGGTTGCAGGATGAATCTCCACCGCCACATGCAAATCCGCACAATTGCCCACCGACAAGCCGGTGGGCACGCGCACCACTTTTGCCATTAAGCGTCGCGGCTCAGTACCGCTGCCGACATGCCTGAGGACACCAGTACGTTGTTGACATCGGCCACTTGATTGACCGATTCACCACGTACCTGACGTACCGCCTCGGCAATATTGTTCATGCCGTGGATATAGGCCTCACCGATCAAACCACCATTGGTGTTGATAGGAATGCTGCCATCCACCTCACAGTGACCATCTTTGAAGAAATCACGCGCTTCACCGCGGCCACAAAAGCCGAAGGCTTCCAACTGTTTGAACACTTGCGGGGTAAAGGCGTCGTACAACAGCGCAGCCTGAAAGTCGCTAGGTGTCAGACCTGCCTGTTCATACAGCGCCTTCGCGGTACCTTCAGATTCCGGCATCACCGACAGGTCTTGATCGTGGTAGTAATTCGAGATGACTTCCACGTTATACGGTATGCATTGCACCGCATTGGGCAGACGCACCGCTGGCTTGGCGTTATCACGCGCTCTATCCAAGCTCGTTACAACAATAGCCACGCCGCCATCTGATTCTTGACAGCAATCCAACAAGCGCAAAGTCGGCTCAACCACCCACTTGGAATTTTGATGATCTTCCAATGTGATCGGTTTTTGATAAAACCAGGCATTCGGATTGTTCGCCGCATGCTTACGCTGCAGCACTGACACCATGCCAAAATCTTCGTTGGTGACGCCGTATTTTTGCATGTAACGCTGGGCATTGAGTGATTCCCAGGTTGCTGGTGTTTGCGCGCCATACGGCATGCAGTACAACAAAGATCCCGTGCCGTTCCCTGGCTGGAAAGCGGCTTGCTGGGTGTGCGGCTGACCAAAGCGATATTGCGAGCGCTCGTTCATGGCACGCCAAATCAGCACGGTTTTACACAAACCGGCATTAACCATAGCCATCGCTTGATACAACGTTGCAACCGCAGCAGCACCACCACCAGGAATCCGTGTGGTGTAGTTCAGTTGTTTTACGCCAAGACAGCGCGACAAATGGATTTCATCCGAGCCATCCAAAGTAAAGGTGATCATGCCGTCGACTTCGGAAGGATCAATGCCTGCATCATCCAAAGCTGATTTCGAGCATTCGGCTGCCAGTTGCAACTCACTGCGGCCGGAGGCTTTGGAAAATTCGGTTTGACCAATACCGGCAATCGCCGCTTCAGTAAAAGAACGACTCATGCGGATTCTCCTGCGGGGCGGAACACCGGCACTTTTGCTTTGCCCATGGTGTCAGCAAAAAAAACTTCGACGGGCATGTCAGCTTTTACATCTTCAAAAGCAATGCCTTCCAGGTTACTCACGAAGCGAAACCCCTCTTCAAGCTCCACAACAACTACGGTAGGCAACTCTTTGAAACCAAAAGGCATTGGGTGGCGAGGTCTAATCCAGCTCACGACCTTGGCCTTGCCTGACAACTCAACAATGTTGGTGTTTAAGCTGTGACACTGCGGGCACATGGGGCGCGGTGGAAAACGGTAGTGACCACAGTCGCCGCACTGCTGCCCGACGAACTTATCTTCCTTGGCCGCATCCCAGAAAAACTGATTATCCGGCATGGCTATTGGCGCCAAACGTGTGGGCTTAGGGGCTTGTTGTTCTTTGTCTGTCATGTTTACTGACTCTTTTCTATAAATGCGAACGTCGACTTAGGTAGTGAGGAGCTTCGTATCTTCCCAGCCGCCATCGATTCACACCGCTGGCGGTTTATTCATCAGGCCTTCTAACAACTGCTGAACGAAAGAGTGGTGATCTGCTTGTCAGAACCTTGGGGAGGCCTGGACGGCCGACCAAGAGCGATCCACGGATGGATACCAGCGTGTTCTGACAAGTTGATCGCCACTCTTGCCGCAATTCAAAAACGACTGCCGATCAGCATTAGCCTGCAGGCCGTGGCGGCATACGCGGCATACCGACGTAACCGATGGCGAACTGCTCTTCCATGGTGTTCATCTCTTCCTCGGAATAACCCATGCCACTTAAAATTTCCTTGGTGTGCTCACCTACCAACAATGGGCGCACACCCGGCGCTCCAGGCGTTTCTGATAAATCCACAGGCATGCCTATTTGATCCAGCTGACCGACATGAGGGTGGTCATAACGCACGGTCCAGCCACGTTTTTGCATCTCTGGGTCATCGTGCAGCTTGAGCCCGAAGTCGTCCGACTCAATTTCTACAGGCACACCCGCCGCATCCAAGGCTGCAAACCAATCCGCTGCCGATTTTTCCGCGAATTTAGCCGCCAACAACTCGCACAAGGCCTCATCGTTGGCATGACGAGCGTCCGCATCGGCAAAGCGTGGATCGGTAACCAACTCCGGCACACCCGCCACACTAAACAGCTCATCCCAATGCTCTTGATTGGCACAAACCACACACAACCATCCGTCCGCTGCTTGATACAAACGATGTCCGGCTGAGTAGCCGTATTGCATACCATCCAGTTTCGGCCGCTCAAAGCCTGTGCCATCGGGGCGGGCAACGGCATACGAGGTATTCAGCAAACCGGCATTAACAATGGAGGTGTCTACAAACTGGCCTTCACCTGTGCGATCACGGTTGTACAGCGCCTGCATAACCGCGATAGCCGAAAGATAGCCATTACCGGTATCACCCATGGAGGTTAGGCTCCACATCGGCTTACCACCGCGGTACATGCCGCCGTCTTCGTACTGAACGCCGGTCAAGCACGCCCCTGTTTGATCGTTACCAGGAAGTTTTTCACGCTCACCGGTTTCAAAACCACGGGTGTGGCAGTACACCAAGCCCGGATTGATTTGTTTCAGACTGTCGTAATCGATTTTCAAACGCTGGGCGGCGTCGTAGCGCATATTGTGATGCACCACATCAACATCTTTCACCAAATCCAAGAAGATCTTCATGGACCGCGGATCTTTCAGATTCAGCGTTAGGCTCTTCTTGCCGCGATTGGACATATAGGCGATATGCACCTGATGCCAGAACATGTCGTACAGGCCGTTGATCTTGATCACTTCGGCGCCTAGATCCGACAACAATTGGCAACCAAAGGGACCCGCAATCGCCAAGCCCATATCCAACACTTTGATACCTTCCAAAGGTTTCTTCATTTGCCCTGTGCCCGCTTGCGGCGCTGGCGCTGCTTTGGCGGCTTGAGCTTCGGCTTTCACTTCTTCCGTATTGGCTCCCAATGCAACCGGCGGCGCACCCACTTGCGTGGGATTAGCGCTCATTTTGTAGCTCAAGCCCAACTGGCGAATGGTGCCTAGCTCGGGATCGTTAACCTCAGCAACACAACCATCTTTCAGAAACAGAGGATCAGCCAAGGATTCTTCGGTGGAGCGGATGGTTTGCATGGTCATTTGACCTTTTGCAGCGGCATCCACCCATTGTTGAGCTGGGAATTTCTTCACCCGCTCCATTAATTGTTCTTGATATTCAGTGAGAACAAAAAGTTCTTCTGGCCCCGTGCCAAAACGATCCGGGTCGTTTTGCGCTTTCAAATCAGGGTTGGCGTTCAGTTCGTCGCCTTCGGATGCCTGAATGATGAAGCGTGGGTTCGGTACCCAATTGTGTATCCATTTACCGTCTGCCGCTTGGTAGTGCCCTTTGGGCGACTTACTGCCCAATATCCAGGAATCAAAGCCGGGGAAATCGACTTTTTCACCACGCATCCAAGCCCAACCACCGCCTTGCATGGCGCCTTGCAACAAAGATGTTTCTACCCATTGGCCGCGACCAGTGGTTAAGCGCGCCAATATGGCAGCATTGATTCCCACGGACGCGGAATAAAACGCACCCAAGCTGGGCCAATACGATGCAGCAAACAACGGCCCTTCACGATCAGCCCCTTGCAGCCATTCATTTGGCACTTCGAAATCTTCAAACGGGTCCGGACGACCGGCCATGTGATTCAAGGCACCCTCTGGTCGACCACGCTGCTCCCAATGCAAGCCGGTGCGAGCTGCAACCAAGGCATCGTAAGCAGGACGCTGTTCATCCGAGGTTCCGCGGCCGTAGCCAGTAATGGAGCAATACACCAAACGCGGATTGATCGCTTTGCAGCTGTCGTAATCAATGCCCAAACGCGTGGTCACGCCAGGGGTAAAGGATTCAACCAAAACATCAGCGGTTTTCACCAAGGCTAAAAAATCCTCTTTATCGGCCGCGTTCTTTAGATCCAGCACCGCGCTGCGCTTGCCGCGCTGCCAAACTTTGTAACCCAACTGAGTGCGGTAAGGATCGCCACCGGGTGGTTCAATCTTGACGACGTCCGCGCCATGATCTGCCATTTGCATTGTGGTCATGGGTCCAGACACGCCCCATGAAAGATCGAGGACTTTTAAACCCGCCAGTACTCCAGCCATAACTCACCTTTTCTATATCGGGCCAAGCTAAGGCATGGCCACTTTGGTATGTGTATGGTTAAAAATGTAGTGCGGGCGCGGCAAAGGCTCCTGACACATTTGGATTAGCAGGGGAGAAAAGCGCCACCAGCGCGCTGTTTCGCGCTGTGAATAACCACGCTTTAAGGCACATCACTCAGATTGGCAGGCGTTTATCTTCACAACGCGCGGATCGCACACTCAGTGATGGGAACCGCACACCTGCCCTGGCCCTAAGTCGCGGGCACGCTCTAAAGCCTCATCACCACGCATCAGCAAGCTGCTGGCAAAGTGGCTAGGGCCCGGCGTTTCAGCAACCGCACCAATATTCACGGTAAGCACATCGCCCACTCGCTCAGATAATCTGATGTTGAGTGCGGGTATATTTTCAGCCAGACGATTGGCCACCTCACGCGCACCCTCCTCATCAGCATCCGTAAGCACCGCGGCAATTTCATCCAAACGAATACGTGCGGCGAAATCGGCTCGTCGGAAACACGCGTGGCTGATTTCTTGACCAATCGCAGCCAAAGCCAAACGAACATCTTGCTTGGAATGCTCCGCGCGAAAGCGCCGGTAGTCACATAGTTGGATCATCAGTAAACCTAAAGGTCTATGCTGAAGGCGAGATTTTTCCCACTGCTCATCCAGACGCATACGGAATAAGGGGCGCGTAGCCAAACCGGTTAAAGGATCAAACTCACGCAACTCCGCGGTGGGATCTACCCTTCGCCGCCCACAACCAATGCTTTGTAAATTTTGCATGGGACACCTCCTGAACTCTGAGCTTACGCTCTATCCATTCACAGCGGGAATGGACTCTGATTTACTCTATGCAAAATGGAAGCCACGGAATAGGCCCCATTTTAATTCTGCTGCTTACTCGCCAAAAATAAGCCATAGCGCAACACAGGTTTAGCTGAGGCATATTTCAGAACCCGAGCAGTGGCGTCATATTTCAAACGCTGGCGCAGTGGCATGGGGTAACGGCGAATGTAATGCTCCCACCATTGCGAAAATGGTAAAAACACCTGCTCAGTGAGATCGACATGACTCAGCAACTGAAGACCCGCTTGCTGTAGTTGCTGCTGATAGAGCGCTTTGGTCTTTAGGTTGCCGCTGGGTATGCGGCTGCCGCGGCACATCAACTGTAGCGCAAGATTGCTTGCAGCACCACGAGGCTGTTGATGCAAATACATATCGGTCCAGGCGAACAATCCTTGCTCTTGCAGCGCTGAGGCAATTGAAGAGAACAAGGCGGGCCCTTGTTGAAAATGATAAACGCAATCCAGCGCGAGAATTTTGCTAAATATCGCTGGCTGCTTGAACAAATAGGCTTCCGCCGTGCTGCAACGCAAAGCAAAATCATCATGGTTGATCAATTGCTGGGCATGCCGACACTGACTTTGCGAAGGATTAACACCGACCAATTGGGACACGCCATAGGTCTGCCGCCACAAACGCAGTTGCTCACCTAAACCAAAGCCTAAATCTAAGACCCTATCGGTCGATTGCAGCTCTGCAGAATCCGCGAGTAAGCGCGCTAAGGCTTCACAAGACTGAGGATAGCTCTGCGCCTGTTCCCAATAGCCAAAATTACCCCAAGCGGTCGGCTCTGGACTTTCTTGATTGAGGCTCAGCTCTGCGGTATCGAAAAACTCTTTGGACATTCAGCAACAAGCGATGATGGTTAAGAAACTCAATCCGTCTATTCGCCGTTGCGGGCCAAAATACGCTGAGCTACAGATTGTGCAGATCGAGCAGCACTTTCTAACAATGGAACGCCGGATTCTGCATAAGAGCCACAAAACCAGATGCGACGCCCTGGCTGCTGGTGCAATTCGCTCAATTGCTGCAAGCCTTTCTGGCTTTGCTCATCCACTACGGGACGTTCGAACCTAGCCTGCCCAAGTATGCGATCGCCTCTGGGCTCAAGCAATGGATTCCAAGTCTGTATAGCATCCTGCGTCCCCTTCGCCACGGGCAAAACTTTATTCAGCCAAATGCTGGCCATGGGGCGATCGGACTGTTCATCGACAAGAAAATTCACCGGCGACCAATGCTTGCGTTTAGCCGGCATCAAACGTTCATCGGTGTGCACCACGACCTCACTGGGTTCGTAGCGAAAACGACTGAGCGCTTGCTGTTCTTGCGTGCTCGCATCAGCACCTAGCAAGCGCAGGGCTTGATTGCCTTGGGTGGCTATCACCACATCAGAAAATTGATCGCTGTGGCCATGCTCGTCGGTGACGATGACTCCATCGTCTTGCACGGCAAGAGACGCAATTCCGCTGGCTAAACGTTGCTCGACGCAGTGTTGACTCAACTGCTTGACGACAAAATCCGCGCCTTTCACAGTGCGACTGACGCCCTCTAGCAACACACCACGCCGTAGATAATCGACGATGACCAGCGCTGGGTACGTTCGCACACTGTCTATGGTGCAAGTGTTAATTGCGGCGAAAGTTGGCAGCAGGAAGCCTTCGCTAAATTCAGCAGAATAGGCGTTGCGATCAAGATAGCTTTGTAAGGTTTCATCACTGCCTTGCAGGGCCTGGCTGTCCCGCGCAGCCCGCCGATACAACTTCAGCAGATCGGCCACAATGCGGCGCGAGCGGCGCCCCCAGGGCTGTCCGCCCTGCAGAAAAGGTATCGATAAGCGCTTTGTCGGCTGCCAATTGCTATACCGAAAATAGGCATCACCACCCAAATCACTAAACGATGCGGAGTAATCCGCAGCGATGGTGTCTATATTCGCCTGTGCATACAAATCACTCAAGGTCGGGTAGTAGCCGCGATAAAGCACGCGCAACGGCATATCGACACGCGCTCCGCCCAGCTCCAAACCATGGGCAGCCATGCCCAGCTGCATTTGTTTTTCATACAGGCTGACACGGCATTTTGTACCGAGATACCAACTCGCCGCCAAACCGGCAATGCCGGATCCTACAACAGCGATTTTTGATCCAGATTGCACGTAAACATCCCGCAAAAAACGTACAGTCTAACAGCCACTAGCGGCAAATCCGGCCACGCCGCAGCCACGTTTCAAATGACAAGCTCAAGTTCTTTTTGATTGCATTCTCATAATGGCAGACTGCAAATTTGGTCACGGTGAGAAAACACATAAACGCACCGCTGTTCCAACTCAAACTAAGCAGCATCGCTGCCACTTTGACCGCACAAACGCTGCCATTGACGCGCCCAACGAGGAACATCTTTCGCCTCCAGAGGCCGGCCAACTAGGTACCCTTGCGCTAGATCACAGCCGAGTTCTTCCAGCAAATCCCATTCGGCTTGGGTTTGCACGCCTTCCGCAACCACCTGCATGCCCAAATCATGAGCCAATTCGATACTGCTTCTTACGATTTTCTTTTGCTCGTCTGACGATGTACAGCCACGCACGAAGCTTTGATCCAGCTTCAGTTCGGTAAACGGCATGCTACGAAGGCGACTCAGGCTCGAATCCCCGGTGCCATAGTCATCCAGAGACAGGCCAAACCCGCGCATGCGGAATCGCGTCATTACATCGTAAAGCTCAGCCCCGGTTTTAATTTGCGATTCTGTGAGTTCAATATTGATCCGTGCGGGAACCAAACCTTGGCTGCGCGCTATAGATTCAATATGCTCAGGCAGATCAAGTCGTCCCAAGGTCGCCGCAGACACATTCAGAGACAACGTGAAATTTCGCCCTTGCCGATTCCACATTCCCAACTGACTCAAACCCGCTTCTACAATCATATGGGTCAACTGAGCAATTTGCCCGGTGCTTTCTGAGAGCTCTATAAAGGCGTTCGGGGTAATGAATTTCCCTTGGATGTCGCGCAAACGCACTAAGGCCTCCAAACCCGCAATTTCGCCATCCATAATTCTGACTTGCGGCTGATACAGCAGTTCGACGCGTCGATCATCTAAAGCATTGGACAATTCCAGCTCAGACAAGCCACTGCTCGAATCGCGATCCATACTCGAATCTTTGACGTAAGACGACAGCGCATCAATCAACTCTTTCGGCGTGAATGGCTTTGCCAAAACACCCAAGACATTGAGACCAAGGTCATCAGCCATTTGAGATACCGCAAAACGCAAACGGGCATCCAAAGATGATATCGGCAACACGGCAAGACCCGGCTTTTCTGCTCCGATTGTACGTAGCAGTTCCACACCATCCATACCCGGCATGTAAAGATCGCACAAGACAATATCGGCAGCCGAATTGCGCAAGCTTTCCAAAGCCGCCAAGCCATTTTCCGCCTGGCTGATTTGGGTAATACCCACGTCGTTAAGCAAAGAAACCAATAAGCCTCGTATCGCTGCAGAATCATCTACAACAAGACAGCGACTATTACGCAATTGACGCTGCTCAACTTCGCTTAAGCGATCCACACATTCTTCCCGTTTAGCTAATATCAGAATGCTTTCACAGCCCGTGCAAACGAAATGAGAAGAACTGCAGGGTCGTTCTAGACCCTGTTGCGACGCCCTACTTTTATTCCACGGTCAACAGGAAATCTGCCTGATTGCCCTGGCCTAAGCGATCCTGTGCATCGCCACGCAGGACCCCAACAACATCTCCCGGCAGGGGTGACGCGGAAAATTCAAGTTGATACGCACTAGCACTGTCTTGCGAACAAATCCGCTCCAGCACCACGCCGTCACGCTGCCAAGAGGCACAAACCTGAGCGGGTTCTCCCACGCTCAGCCAAGGCCTGAAGGTGCAGTGATGGCAATACACCTGATCATCCTGCGCACCTTCTTGGTAGCGGTGCAAATTGCGCTCTTCTCGAATCCACGGCATCGCTGCGGTGTAGCTATCCGGGTAATCGATTGGACCAAATACCCAAGGCGCCTCCACTTCTACTGTGCCACGATCATGCGGTCCGCCATCAGTAAACACGGTATAGCTGTTCACTGGACCGATATTAAAGGCCAATGCATTGCCGTTGAGCTGTAATTGTTCGACGGTAATGGGAGCTTGGTTTTGTACGGTAAAGCTGTCGCTGGTGAGTTCGTAGCCGCCCTGCCCACGATGTTCACCTTGAATACGGAAACGATAAACCCCTGAAGGCGTCACGAAGGCCTGTTGTGGCCGCTGATCAGCTGTGGGAAGTGGCAACGGCAACTCTGATGCAAACACTTCAAAATTGGCGGTCCAGACCCATTCAAAGCCACCGCTGGCCCATTGCACCAATTCGGCAATATCGGGAATAGAGAATCCGCCTTCTTCATCGGAAATCCGCGTCGCTGCAGGAAATTGCAAATGAAGTTGGATTTCACCGTCCATAGTGCCGGCTAATCGCCAATCGTCTCCGACTTGGCGCTCAACCACGACCTTGGGGAAGCCTTCATAGCTGGAGCCACCTACCCACTTCACGTGGGCCGCATTAAAGCGTCCCATTTGTGCCGTGGGTTGTTCCACTATGGCGGG
The DNA here is from genome assembly GCA_051252075.1 of Oceanococcus sp. Classification (GTDB taxonomy): domain Bacteria; phylum Pseudomonadota; class Gammaproteobacteria; order Nevskiales; family Oceanococcaceae; genus Oceanococcus. The sequence goes on from JBPOFU010000064.1 coordinate 10,719, forward strand.
GCTGCCGCCGTCATTCGGAAGTATGGATTCATAAACCGGCGTCACCGTTTGCGCCAAGCTGCCTAAAGCCTGGGCAATGATTTCCGCGCGAGCAGATTCCACAGCAAAAGCGGTATCCAAGACATTGAGTGGCTGGCCCGGATGACCATTGAGAGAAGCGGCCAAACGGCTCAAGCGCGTAGCCAAGAAATCCGCACCGTGCGGCCCCAATCCCGCTAGCGCTTTGCGGTAGTGATCATGCGCGCGGTACTCCCGGTATGCTGGCATATAGCCCCAGTAGTCATTGGCCATGCCAACAGGGATAACCAATCCATAGCCATATTCAGTGTGCTCTTCGTGGGTAAAATTACCTTTAATTTCCGCTGGATCAGTCGGCTCTGACTCCATAAATGCCAAGTTCTCTAATTCGTCCCAACCGGCTGCATCATTGTGAATTTGCGCCTGCATACGTTCGAAGACGGCAGCAGTCATGGTTAACACTTCATCGTTGTATTGATGTGGGTGCGGGCATGACCATTCATCCTCACCGGATTGCCAGCAGCCATGATCCTGGCTGTTGTCCAAGTCGTTATTCAGGCTGGGATTGCGTAAGTCATTGGGATAACCCTTATCCCAATCCCAACCCGTGTGAACATCCTGAGCGACTTTATTCAAGCGGCTGATGATATTGAGTGCGGTGTCGGTGAATTGCTCACAAGGGCAAAACGTCAACGCGACATCACCCAATTTGAAGGATTGAATCGGCACAACATCCTGCTCTTCCAATAGCAATAATGAAGGACCACTGAGAGAGGTTGGCAACGGCACACCCAAACCCAACAACTGGTCGCTCAGAGTACCAAGCAGTGCTTGTGGTGAGACCGGCCCCAAAGCCGCGAAAGGCTCGACCACTTCTTCCAAAGGAAACTGGCAATCCGGAAAACCTACAATTGGGACGCCGGGATTCAGGTTGTAATACAACTGATCCATATTGCAGTTGGATACGCCGGGATAAGGACGAGATGCCGGTGGAGCAAAGCGTTGATGCGCGTAATTCACATCGAATTCGGATTGCATCGCGACAAACTGGGTGGCATCCCAAGGCTTGGATTCCGTTATCCCGGTCAGTGCTGAGTGAACATTGTCGGCAAACAAACGTGCAGCCCGATCGGTACCTGCCAGATTGGATTCCTGGAACTCACGGCGTTCTGGGCCTTTGTGAGCACGCTCGTCTTTATGCGGCCCGGAGGTTCCAGTCTCCGATTGGGACATGACCGTTACCGCACCGGTTTCACGATCCAGCATGCGCATCACCGCATGGGTTACGTCACCGTTCATGATTTCCTCACCCCACACCCACTCAGGGTGCACACCCAATACCACCCAGTTGGCAAAGTTTTCGCCGCTATCCGCATCATCAAATCGCAGCACATAGGCTTGTCTGGTGGTGTAATCGTGGGGCTGGCCAGCAGGGCTGCCATCCGGCGAAATCTTAGGACCATAGGTATGCGCACGTATGTCATTGGCATAGAACGCCGCTCCACCCATGGTTGCTGGACGCATATTGCTGTGCGCCTGCACGATGGCGTCACTCATGCGTTGCGCCATGTATTCGAAAAAGCGCAAATCCATCACGTCTTGAAATACCCAAGGGCCAATAGCCGGGGTGGAATAAAACGGTGAGGTGTGACTGTGCGAGACCGTCATCGCTAAATTGTCTATCCCGATGCCCGTGCTGCCTTCTGCAACCAATAGCTGCGCGACCCGTCGGCGCAATAAATCATTGGGTAGGTACAAATCATTGGCCACAATAGCCAAAACCTTGTCATTGCTACCTTGCACGACCAATGCGCGTGTGGTGATGCGCGAGCCCAAAATATCCGAACCCACTTTACGCACAGCATGGCCGTAGGGATCAAAGCCACGTCCATCAGCAATGCCAACGCCGGTGCCCGCGAACTGCCCCGCTGAGGCGCCGAAATGCCAACTGGCATCCACCACGGCAACACCCGCCAGTGCGGCCTTGTCAGTTCGCGGCGCAGCTGTCGGCGCATCGTCATTGCGCTGCCCATTGTTCAGCTCGCGACCACCTTGGCAGGCGCTCAACAGCAGCAATGCTAGCAACACCCAGCCATGAATCACTTTACGTCCTTGCATACACATTCCCCATATCAATATCGCAGCGTATCGGCAGTGACGGATGCGCGATCGCATGCGGCGATGTATCGTAAAACGCTGACGTTAGCCGATTTGTTCCTTTAGGTGCAGTCAACGACATGACACAAGATAGAAGATCCACAGCGCGAGACACTCCAATTGAAGATTCAAACAAACAGTGACACTCACAAAACATGGGACGACTGCGCTCAATCCCCGAGTTCTCAAGCTGCATTACAATTCACCAAGACCATCCAGCCACACGCAAAAATTGCATTCTTAAGCCATTTAAATTCACCCCAACACTGTGAGCCCAATTAAGCGCATGCGCCTTTTGCACACCACATTAATATGTCTCAGCGTGGCTTTGCCTTCGCTGCTCCATGCGAGCGCGTGGGAATCCTTTCGCGCTCCCGTGGATGCCCCAGCAGAAGCGATCGGAAAATACAGCAATGGCTGTTTGCTCGGCGCCAAAGAACTACCTGATGCAGGCGCAGGGTATCAAGCCGTGCGTCTGGCAAGAGGGCGCAATTTCGGGCATCCCTGGATGGTGGACTACATACAAAACCTGGGTGAACGTGTTTCCAAACGCGGGCTGGGCATGTTGCTGGTTGCCGACATGGCCATGCCGCGCGGCGGGCGTTTTCGCAATGGACATAAAAGTCATCAATCGGGGCTGGATACGGATATTTGGTTGCGCCTAGATGCACCGATACTTCCCGCAAGTCAGCGGCAGGCCTACGGCGCAGTCGCAGCAGAATTGTTTGTCGACCGCAAAAAGCTAGAGGTCACACCAAGCTTTCGTTGGAAGCACGCCGAAGTGATCCACGAAGCCGCCTTGGATGATCGTGTAGCCCGAATTTTTGTTCATCCTGCGATTAAGAAAAACCTTTGTGAACGGCGCTGGACGGAGAGTCGGGCGTGGCTACAAAAAGTACGCCCTTGGTGGGGCCATGACTCGCATTTTCACGTGCGCCTGCGCTGCCCGCCCGGCAACGATTGCCGCGATCAAGCGACACCGCCCGCCGGTGAAGGTTGTGGAAAAGAGGTCGAATCCTGGTTAGACGATATGCGTAAGCCGCCTAAACCTCGCACCACGCCAATCGCCACGCCGAAGCCGACACCGCCGCCTCCGGAGCGCTGTCAGGCTCTGTTGGATATTCCCTGATGCACAAAAGCAAAATATCTAGAGATTTAGCACGATGACCGGCAATTCACCGTCAACCGCAGATCGCCTACGCGATGAAGCGATAGAAGACTTGGGCCTGCAAGATTTGGTTGATGACTCGACATTTCATCGCGTTGTCCAGATCGCAAGCACAGCACTACTCTCCGAGAACGTTGCTTTTTCGGTCCTCTATAAACAGCAGCAGGTCTATTTGGCATCGCGTGGCGTGCCACTGAAGTCGCTACCACGCGAACAAGCGCTGTGCTCAGAAACAACTCAGCATGCGCGAGCACTGTTGTTAAGTGATGCACGCGAATCTGAATTTCGAGCACACCCAGGTGTAGCAACTGAAGCAGGTGTGCGCTTCTATGCTGGCATTCCCGTGCGCGCGCCTTGCGGGGAAACCATAGGGTCGTTTTGTTTGTACGGTTTTGAACCGCGCAAACTGAGCTTGCCTGAGCAGCGCATGTTGGGAGAGTGTGCAGGCCTCATTGAAGACTCGTTGTATCTGCGTGGGCTGGCAGCACGAGATGCCTTAACCGGCTTACTGAACCGGCGAGAATTTGATATTCGCTACAAAGCGGAATATGAACGCGCTTTGCGCGACCGCACCGACATCAGCTTAGCCATAGTCGACATTGATCATTTCAAGATGCTCAACGACAAGCTCGGTCACCAAACGGGTGATGCGGCATTGATACAGGTCGCCCGGACCTTGGAAAAATATGTACGCGGTGATCGCGATTCTGCATTCCGAATTGGCGGTGAAGAATTTGCCTTGATCCTTCCCGGCATGCCGGCTGAACAGGCGCATAATCGTCTCGACCTTATTCGTCAAGCTCTAATTGAACAGCGCATTAGCAACCCGACTGCACCGGCTGAAATATTGTCTTTCTCTGCTGGCATCAGCAGCAATGCGCCAGGTCGGGAATCAGTATCGGCACGCGCACTCTACCGACTCGCTGATGACGCTTTGTATCAAGCAAAAGCAAACGGTAGAAACCAAGTCATGATCGCAAACCACGCCCACTAGGTTTGATCGAGTACGGCGACTCTAGCCCGACCTCATGAACGTATAACGATAGCCGGATGCCCTGCCAGGCAATGTGCAGAGCATCCGTACTGCTATCGAAACCTAGTTTTGCGAAGCTGCTGCCAAAGCGGCATCGCGCTTGCGGAAGAACCAAGAACCCAAGGCCGGCAACAAACAAATGGCACCAAACATGTTGACCAAAAACAGGAAGGCCAACAACAAGCCCATATCGGCTTGATACTTCAGATCCGACATCATCCAGGTCAATACACCCACAGACATGGTCGCTGCGGTGAACACGATGGCACTGCCACGATCACGCATGGACAAAGCAAAAGCTTTTTGGAAGCTCATTTTCGGATCGTGCATATAGTGCTGTATGCGTTCAAACAGGTAGATGCCATAGTCAACACCGACCCCCACACCAAGCGCTATCACTGGCAAGGTCGCCACTTTCAGACCGATATCCAGCATCGCCATCAACGCGTTACCCATCACTGTCACAGCAACGAGGGGCACCAGCACACAGATCAGCGCGGTCCAAGAACGGAAGGAGATCAGGCAGAACACCACCAAGGCTGCAAACAATGACAGCAGCATCTTGACCTCGGCACGCTTAACCTCTTCATTGGTTGCCGCCATCACACCCACATTACCGCTGGCCAAGCGCATGGTGACACCATCCACTGGGTTCTCTTCGATGAAATCTTTGATTTCATCAATGATGTGAGCAATGGTCGGACCTTCATGATTCTCAGTAAAAATCAGCACTTGAATGGCCCGGCAACCGTCGTTATTTAGACCCAAGCGTGGGTCAAAGGCCTTGGAGCCAGTCGACAAACCCGCCGAACTGCGCGGCAAAGC
>JBPOFU010000065.1:0-15822 GCA_051252075.1 Oceanococcus sp.
CTTTGCCGTCTTGCACGGTGTAGATGAATAATTCATCGCCACGATATTCCAAACCCTCGATGAAACGTTCGCCTGTGTGCACTGTGCGAAAGGCAGGGAGGTTCGGATTGCGACTAAAATCCAGTGATTTACTGGCGATCAGTGTCCCATCTGGACGTTTGTACTCCACTTGTGCAGCAATCATACGATCGTCTTTGTATTCAAATCGATGATGTTCTTGGTATACCAACTCGCCGCTGTCTAAATCGTAAGCGTTTCCTAGCAGGGTTTTTAGCCACTCTTCGGCTGATGCAGTGCTACTCAAACTCAACAAAATGCCGGCCAAGGCCCAAGTGTATGCGCGTGTAGTCATGATGATCGCCGTTGTTTGATGCCCCATGCTACCGAAAACTTGCACCTGCGGGCGTGAGCACGCAGTATCCACAAAAAATAATGGGGCAATGTTCATGAATCTAGAAAAGGTGCTGTTTGGGTTTTTCGTGCTTTTGGCGCTGACATTAAACTTTGGTTTCGTCATGGGGGATATCGACGAAGTCACCCATCATCATGTCTTCGAGTTGTTTGCTGCATTGGTGGTGAGTTTAATCGCTACCGTGCTGAAGTTTGGCGACCGTTCCCACCTTGGTGCCGTGTTATTGGCATCTTCGTTAGTGGCGGATTTTCAACTCATAGCCGCAGCGGTGGTTTGGGGCGTGTCTAGCCAACTGTATGCCTCCGGCGAAGCACCCCATGTGGTGGCCAGTGTAGTGTCTATGGCCGGTGGTGCGCTTATTGCCAACTTGGCATCGGTGGTTTTGCTGGTGGTTGAGACCTTGACGCTACGGCGTTAGATACGGTCTTACACTATGGAAAAAGTCATATTCTTGTTCTTGCGGCGCATGCGTGCGCCGCTGCTGATGCTGATCTTGTCGTACTCGATATCCATCAGTGGCTTGGTGTTGATTCCCGGGCAAGACAATGATGGCAATGTTTGGCATTACGACTTTTTCCACGCCTTCTATTTCATCAGCTTTGTAGGGCCGACAATAGGTTTTGGTGAAATCCCCTATGAGCTAACTCCGGGGCAGCGCATGTGGGTGAATTTTGCCCTCTATCTCACGGTTATTAGCTGGTTTTATGCGCTCGGTAAAATATTTGCTTTAGTACAAGATCCCGCATTTTCGCGGGCGATGACTGAGGCGCGGTTTATTCGCGCTGTGCGGACCATTCGCGAGCCGTTTTTCATCGTCTGTGGTTTTGGTGAAACCGGTAGTTTATTGGTGCGCTCCTTGGTCGGTCGGCAAATCCAATGCGTGGTGATAGAGCGTAATCAGGAGAATATTTCCAATTTGCAATTGGAGGAGCTGGTATTGGATGTTCCTAGTTTCTGTGGTGATGCATCGGAAACGCGGCATCTAAAAGAAGCGGGCTTGAAACGCAGCAATTGCGTAGGCGTGCTCGCTATGACAGACAGTGACAAGGTCAACGTCAAGATCGCCGTCACCAGCAAGTTGTTACGTCCTGGGCTCAAAGTCATTTGTCGCGCCGCAACGCGGGAAGCGGCTGACAACATGGAGTCTTTTGATACTGACATCATCATCAACCCATTTGAAAGCTTTGCTGAACACATGGGCATGGCGGTGCGGACACCTAGTATTCATTTGTTACACCGTTGGTTAGTTAGCCAGCCAGGCCGTACTTTGGATTCCAGCCTGAACCCGCCCAAAGGGAAATGGGTGATCTGCGGATATGGCCGTTTTGGTCAGGCCATGGCGCGATATCTGCGTGCCGAAGGAATTGATATTACGGTGATTGAGTCCGATGCCAGTCGTATCGAAAACCTGGATGCGGCGGTGCCGGAGCGCCTAGTTTTGGGCAGTGGAACGGATCCAGAGCCGCTGCATGAAGCGGGCATAGAGTCGGCCGTGGGTGTGGTCGCGGGTACGGATGATGACGCGGATAATTTGTCCATAGTGATGACCGCAAAACAAATTAACCCTGCGATTTTCCGCGTGGCACGACAAAACCGGCGAGCCGATAGTGAGATTTTTGATGCGGCAAATTTGGAGTTGGTCATGGAGCCCAGCCGAGTGGTCGCTTGGCAAGTGCTGGCTTTGATTACGGTGAAGTACTTGTCGGATTTTCTAGCAGAAGCTCGCAGGAAGGATGAAGCTTGGGCGGAGCAATTGTTGTTGGATATTCGTGAAATGACCAACGATAAAACTCCGCAAACCTGGACCATACGCTTTTGCAGTGAACACACACCGGCTGCGATGGAGCTTTATGAGGCTGGTAGGCAGCTACGTGTGCGTGATATCCGAGTGAACCCTATGGACCGATCCTGCATGTTGCCACTGCGGCCATTGATGCTGATCCACAATGGAGAAAATATTCTGCTGCCGGAGGACGACGCGCTTATCGCGCCTGGCGATCGAATGTTGTGGACAGGGCGCCAAGGCATGAGTGAACGGGTCGCATGGCTACTGCACAACCCAGATCAGCTGGAGTATGCGATGGATGGCTACGAACGCCCTCTAGGGGCATTGGGGCGCTGGTGGTTAAGTCGGCAGGCGAAACGGGCATAGCCGTCATTGATCTAGCCTGTTGGTATTAAGTATTGCTTTGCCAATTCACTGTTTCCAAATAAGCTCCCGCGCCGCGCGCTACGCAGCGCAAGGGATCATCGGCAACGGTGACGGTGAGTTTGGTGTAGTCGGAAATGAGATCGTCCAAGCGTGGTAGCAAAGCACCACCGCCGGTGAGTAAGATCCCTCGATCCACCAAATCGGCAGCGAGTTCAGGGGGCGTATTCTCCAGCACCCATTCGACCCCACGCAATATTTTGTGCAGCGGTGCAGCCAAAGCCTCACGCACATCAGCGCTGCTGACTTCAACGGTGGAGGGACGACCGTTTTCACCTTGTCCACGGATTTGACAGCTCGTTTCTTCTTGCAGTGGCAGTGCGCTACCGAGCTCGATTTTGAGCTGCTCCGCAGTTTGCAGACCGATCTGTAGTTTGTAGCGTTCGCGTATGAAAGCCGCGATGGCTTCCGACATATGATCTCCGGCACAGCGTACTGTGGTGCCGAAAGCGATATCGGCGACTGAAATCACCGAAATGCCGGTGGTGCCTCCACCAATATCAACGACCAAGTTGGCGGTCGGGTCATCCACCCGCAGTCCGGCACCCAGTCCCGCGGCCAGAGTTTCTTCTATGAGATGCACTTTGTCAGCACCAGAACGCAGGGTCGAGTTGTACACCGCCTTCATTTCAGCGTGCGTGATGCCAAAGGGGATGGCGATGACCACACGGGTCTGAGAAAACATGCGCCGTGATTTCACCCGAGTGATGAAATATCGCAGCATCGCTTCGGTGATAGGGAAGTTAGAAATAACGCCCTCACGCAAGGGCCGAATCACATCGACAGAGTAGGACGTCTTGCCGAGCATTTTCTTGGCTTCTAGGCCGACGGCCCCGCCTTCATTCAGCACTTGATGGCTGCCACGCGTCACCGCGACAACGGAAGGCTCATCCATCACTATGCCTTGGTTACGTACGTAGACCAAAGTATTGGCAGTGCCGAGATCAATGCCGATATCAACACAGAAGGGGTGATCCAACAAAGAGCGCCAGTAGGCCAAACTGCTGAGTTTGCTTACGCTAGGCTCAGCGTCTTGCTTGGGCTCCAAAGGAACCACCATGGTATTGCTCGTGTCGCGAGTCGAAGCCGGCATTGTGTCCTGCAATTCGGGTCTGTCGGCATCATACTCAAATTTTCGATCGCAACCAGATCGTCTTTTAAGAGAGGGTGCCGAGCTTTTCTCTGGGGTTGAAATCAAAATGTTCGGCAAGCGCTTCAAATTTGGCTTTGTCAGCGGCTGACTCGCACACTGGATTTTCAATTTTAAGGTGCAAAATTTGATCGCCGCCGTTCAGGCCGCGTCCGCGCAAGCGCATTTTCTGGCCACAGCGCGCGCCAGCTTGTATAGACATCGTAATGGCGCCACCGAGGGTGGGCACTTGCACTTTTTCACCCAGCGCGGCTTCCCAAGGTGAAATGGGTAAATCCAAGTGCACGTCCTTAGCGTCCAATCGAAATAGCGGATGAGGTTCAATGTCTATACGTAGAAACAAATCCGCCCCATCGGCTTGGCCGGCCAATCGAATCTGCTGCCCATTGTTAACACCCTTGGGTATGCGTACTTTGATGCGCTTACCTTGGCGACCAATGCTGAGGGTTTTTTCTGCACCTTCATAGGCTTCACGTAAGCCTATGCGGAGTTCGGCAGTTTGTGGGGCCGCGGGCTGGCTATAGCCCCCGCCTTGTTCGAATCCCTCGCTACCACCGAACAAATTGCGGAAAAAGTCGGAAAAACCATCACCACCACCGGCAGAAAAACCCTGGCTGGAAAACCCGCCGAAATCGCCGCCGCTGCTGCCACCCCAGCCCGGCGGTGGGCGGAATTGTTGGCCAGCTTTCCAATTGGCGCCGAGTTGATCATAGGCTTGGCGCTTTTCATCGTCGCGTAAGACTTCGTAGGCTTCCTGCAAGTCCTTGAATTTATCTTCTGCTCCCGCTTCATGATTTACATCGGGATGATATTTGCGCGCCAGTCGCCGATACGCCTGCTTGATCGCTGCGCTGTCGGCTTTTCGGTCTACGCCGAGTAACTTGTAATAGTCTTTGTATTCCATAGGTGCTTTGGCTAGATGTCACTCATAATATTGTCGGCAACAATGGGGGTTAGTGCGGCAAAATCAATACTCTGCAGGATTCGCGCCTTGCCGCTAGACAAAACTTTCAACGAGTTCTAGTCTGCCTGACACGGGGATAACGAACGATGATCACATCGTCACGAGGGCAGCATGCAGGATCTGCAGCGGTTTATCAGTAATTTGTACTGTGAAGGCACTGAAATTGAGCCGGAACGTTTTCGCCGATGGGCGTTACAACAGCTTCGCCGCATCATTCCTTTCGATGCGGCCATTTGGGGTAGTGGCAATCGCCTGCAAAGCAGGTTCAGTAATGTCACAGTGGAAGGTCTTGGCTTGGAATTTCCGCGTGCCTTGGAAGAAAGCGTAGGCGCAGGAAATCGCAACCCCCTGTTTGAAGCGGTATTGAAAAATCCAGGCAAGCCCTATGCGATGTCGGATGTCATGCCGGATCGCAAGTTTTATAAATCCGATTTATACCGTCAAACGTTTGAACCCTTTGGCGTAGAACGTATTTTGTCCTCGGTGAATCTGGATAGCCGTAGTGGCTTGGAATCCTTGCTGTCTATCTATCGCTTTGATCGCAAGCAACGCTTTACAGCGGAAGAAAAACGCACTCAAGAAGTGGTCCTACACCACTTAATTCATTCCGCGTCGCATGCTTTTTTCCTGACAATTTCTCGACCTATCGCGCAGATTCGACGTGAATGGAATGCGGTCTGCGATCACGCGGGCTTATTCCACGATGTCGAACCGCGATTTATTGCCATGTTGGATGAAGCCTTTCCTGATTGGCCCGGTGAAAAGTTGCCTTTTGACATGCCAGAAGCCGGCTTTTCTGGAGATGTTGGTGGTGGCTTATGCTTGCGGGTTGAAGCAATGGGGGATCTTTACCTGTTGCACTTACGTGAAAGCGGGCCTTTGGATGATTTGACGCAGCGTGAGCGCGACGTGGTATTGCAGGTGTGTGACGGCTTGTCTGCCAAAGCTATAGGCCGCAATCTGGAATTGGCACCGTCGACCGTGTCTACCCATCTGTACCGGGCTTATAGAAAGCTGGGTGTGGAAAGCCGAACCAATTTGGCAAAATTGGTGAAATCACTGCGGGGATAAGAATTCGCAAGGCTATAATGCTTGGCTTCATTGCTACTGGGCAGGATTAGGCCATGCGACGCTGGAACGGCTGGGGCGATACCGCCACCGACTATGAACTGACCGACAATGCGCGGACATTTTTGAATGAACGTGTTGGCGAGTCTCAAGCCTTACAAGACACGCCTTTAGAGGATTGTATTGGCCAAGTGCCAGTCTCCCGTTTGCAAGGCCAGGATGGCTTGGATTGTGACGAGCAGGCACGCTTGCTACGCGCACACGGGGAGAGCTTCCCCGATTGGCTGGCTAAGAAAAATGGCCGCTTCGGTCCTTTTCCAGACGCCGTAGTGCGGCCTGAATCTGAAGAAGAAGTCGCAGCTTTACTGGCGCAGGCTCAACAAGCCGGATGGCAATTGATTCCGTTTGCTGGCGGTACCAGCGTGGTGGGACATTTGTCGGTGCCAGCCGAAGCACCACCTGTGGTGAGCGTGGACTTAAGCGGTCTGAATCGGCTGACACATCTTGACGAAACTTCGCGTTTAGCGACGTTCGAGGCCGGGACACCGGGGCCGTTAGTAGAGCAGCAACTAAAAGCCCATGGGTATCGCTTAGGGCACTTTCCTCAGTCTTGGGAATACTCCACAGTGGGAGGTTGGGTGGTAACCCGTTCATCCGGCCAGCAATCTTTGGCTTATGGCCGTATTGAGCAGCTGTTTGCTGGGGGACGATTGGCCACCCCACGAGGGGAATTGCATATACCTACCTTGCCCGCATCCTCAGCAGGCCCAGATTTACGCGAATTTGTAATGGGTTCAGAAGGCCGTTTTGGCATTTTGAGTTCCGCACAAATGCGGGTCAGTCCGCTACCCGAAGCCGAGCGCTTCGAGCCGGTGATGTTCCCGGATTGGACATCAGCCATTGATGCAGTTCGCAGTTTGGCGCAAGCCAAACCCGGCCTGTCTATGGTGCGATTGTCCAACGCGGTGGAAACTGAAACACAGCTGGCATTGGCTGGACATGAAACAGCCATTGCAGCTTTGCAGCGCTACTTGCGTTTGCGTGGCATCGCAGAAGGTCAGTGCATGTTGATGGTCGGCGTGTCCGGCACAGGCAAAGCGGTGCGCCGTATTTGGGGCGATGCTATGGCGATCTGTAAACCCTTTGGCGGTGTGCATATGGGCCCATGGGTCGGCCGTGCTTGGGAAAAGAACCGTTTCCGAGGGCCTTATTTACGTAATTCTTTGTGGGCGGCTGGATACGCGGCTGACACCGTGGAAACTGCAGTGGATTGGCCGCGTGTGACTGAGGCCATGCAAGCCATGGAGCAAGCCGCACGTGATGCTTTTGCCGAGGATGGCGAAAAGGTGCATGCCTTTACCCATCTCTCGCATGTCTATCCACAAGGTTGCAGCATCTATTCCACCTTCGTCTTTCGGGCAACCGCAGATCATGAACAAATGCTCGCGCGTTGGCAGCGTTTCAAAGCACGGTTAAGCCAAACCGTTGTTGAATATGGCGGCACCATCAGTCATCAGCACGGGGTGGGTACGGATCACAAAGCCTATTTGCCGGCAGAGAAATCGGCACTTGGCATCGATATGTTGCGCGCCGTAGCGCGAGAACTCGACCCGCAAGGCATTATGAATACCGGCAAGTTGTTTGATTGATGAGTGAACGCAATTCGACGTTACAACAAGCCGCTGAAAAGACTTGGGATATTGTCGTCGTGGGTGGCGGTATTACCGGCGCGGGCATAGCGCGCGAAGCGGTAGAGTTGGGTTTGAGTGTGCTGCTGCTAGAGCAAGCTGATTTTGCCAGTGGGACATCCAGCCGTTCTTCCAAGTTGGTACACGGCGGTTTGCGTTATCTCAGCAGTGGTCAGTTTGGATTGACCGCGGAGTCCGTGCGTGAGCGGCAGGCCTTACTTCGAGATGCCCCCGGTTTGATTCAAACCCAAGGATTTTGCTTTCCAATCTATACAGGGCAAAAACCTGGGCTGGGGGTAACCCGTATCGGTTTGGGTTTGTATGACGCCATGGCCAAGCAATGGCGAGCACGCAAATTAAGCTGGCAAGAGCTGGACGACTATGCGCCAGGCTTGTCGACCAAAGATCTTGATGGGGTGCTCTATTTCGAAGATGCCCAGACTGACGACGCTCGCTTAGTGTTGCGCTTGCTACAAGAGGCGCGCAGTCATGGTGCGAGCGTGCTCAATTATGTCCAGGTGAAAGAGCTGTTGAGGGATGAGAGTGAGCATGTTATCGGTGTGCAGTGCGCTGCTGCTGGGCAGAACTCATCCTTGAGCATTCAAGCCAATGTGGTGATTAATGCCACCGGTGCTTGGGCTCAGGCTTTGGGCGGCGAACTAGCGCCGAAGTTGCGCCCCTTGCGTGGCTCACATCTATTGATTAAATCTAAGCGGCTGCCATTGCCGAGCGCCTTGTCGTTCTTGCATCCTCAGGATCGCAGGCCGGTATTCGCTTACGATTGGGAAGGCGCAGCCTTACTTGGCACCACTGATATTGATCATACGGATGATTTGGGCAAAGAACCGCGCATCACCGCGGATGAAGTGCAATATCTGCTGGACGCGGCGCGTTATGCATGGCCAGGGCTCGCTTTGACCACCGATGACGTGATTGCCAGTTACGCCGGGGTGCGGCCAGTCGTGGCGGGCGGAGCAGATAAACCTTCCGATGAATCGCGTGAGTCGGCGAGTTGGCAGGAGCCCGGTTTGGTCAGTGTCACCGGGGGGAAATTAACCACGTTCCGGGAAACCGCGCGTGAAGTTTTGGCATTGGCGCTAAATCGAAAAGTACCACGTAGGCCCAATATTTTTGATCCGCAACAGACTGGGGCGGAACGCCCGCATGCCTGTTCTCCTGAAGCTTGGGTCCGCTTGCAGGGGCGTTTTGGAAGCGCATTGCCCCAAGTCCTGGCTTTGGCCCAGCAAGGTGATTTTAGCTGCGTCGCACACACACCAAGCCTGTGGCTGGAATTGCGCTTTGCCGCAGCGGCCGAATCCGTGCGTCACTTGGACGATCTGTTGTTACGACGCACCCGATTGGGTTTGTTGTTGCCGGATGCGTGTCGCTCACAAATGCCGCGCATACGCGAAGTGTGTCAACAAGCACTGGATTGGGATGATCGGCGCTGGGGCAATGAAGAGGGCGCTTGGTATCGGCGCTGGCATGAGTCCTACAGCCTGCCCGATGTGAGCGCATGAACGAGAAGTTGCTCGCCATCGATGTCGGCACACAGAGTGTGCGTGCCATTGTGTTTGATCTGACAGGTCAGATCGTAGCCCAGCAGCAAATAGCTATCGAGCCGTATTTTTCTCAGCAGCCCGGCTGGGCAGAGCAAGATGCGGATTTGTATTGGCAAGTCATGGGCCAGGTTTGTCAGGCTTTATGGGCCGAGAAAACGGTGCGCCCTGAAGAGATCCATGGTCTGAGTTTGACCACCCAACGCGCGACTATGGTGTGCGTTGGCGCCGACAACCGCCCCTTGCGCCCGGCCATAGTGTGGATGGACAAGCGCCATTTTGATGGCATACAGCCATTGGGTGGATTGTGGGGTTTAGCCTTTCGAATGCTCGGATTGTCGGACACGGTGCGCACCTTTCAAACGGAAGCCCCTGTCAATTGGATTAGTTGTCAGCAACCTGAGCTCTGGGCAAAAACAGAAAAGTACGTGCTGCTGTCCGGCTGGCTCAATTTCCAATTGACTGGCGAATGGCAGGATTCTGTTGGCAGCCAAGTCGGCTACATTCCATTCGACTACAAAAAGCAGACTTGGGCGGCTGAAAATGATTGGAAGTGGCAGGCCTTGCCCGGCATACGCCCTAAACACTTGCCCCATTTGGTGCCGCCAGGGAGTGATCTCGCGCCGTTGACGCAGCAGGCTGCCCAGCATTTAGGTTTGCCGCACGGCCTGCCAGTTGTGGCTGCTGCTGCGGATAAAGCCTGTGAAGTATTGGGAGCGGGTTGTTTGCAGGCCGATCAAGCGTGCTTGAGTTTTGGGACGACCGCGACGATTAATACCACGGTGAAGAAGTATGTGGAGGTTGAGCGTTTTATACCGCCGTTTCCATCAGCGATTCCCAATGCGTACAACACCGAAGTGCAAATTTATCGCGGTTTTTGGATGGTGAGTTGGTTTAAACGCCAGTTCGCGCATAGGGAAGAACATATAGCCCAACAACAGGGTATAAACGCTGAGGCCTTGTTTGATGAGCTATTGGATCAAGTGCCACCGGGTTCTATGGGCCTAACTTTACAGCCCTATTGGTCGCCCGGTGTGCGTGATCCTGGCCCCGAAGCAAAGGGTGCGATTATTGGTTTTGGTGATGTGCATACGCGCGCACACGTCTATCGCGCTATTTTGGAAGGCTTGGCCTATGCCTTACGGGAAGGTTCTGAAAAAGTTGAAAAACGCAGCGCTAAGATTAAAACGATACGTGTTGCCGGTGGAGGTTCACAAAGTCGTGGCGCTATGCAGCTCACGGCGGACATTTTTAATCACACGGCCGAGCGTCCGCACGTGTATGAAACCTCGGCCTTAGGTGCCGCGATCAATTGTGCGGTAGGGCAGGGCTTGTATGGCGATTACGCCACTGCGGTGGCCGCGATGACCCGTGTTGGCGATGTGTTTGAGCCTAATCAAGAAACGGCAGAAATCTACCAGCAACTCTATCAGCGCGTGTACAAAAAAATGTACCAGCGTTTGCAGCCCTTGTACCAAGATATCCGCGACATTACCGGCTATCCGGCTTAACCGGCTATTTGCATTCGGACTTGAAGGGCGGGGGCAACCTAGAGGCATGGCTGGCTGCTCTGGGCGCACAACAGACGTCGGCTCCGCTGGGCGGCAACCTCGGAAGCAGTCATTCAGCCGGTCAGCTTACGAACCTACGGTATCGGGAGAGCCGCCCTTCGCGGCAGAGTCTCCCTTCAGAACTTAGTCGAACTTCCAGAGCGCAAATCCGGTGCACCAATAGCAGCCATTCGATTTGGGGAAGAACTAAATCGGAATGCTGTTTGTGGATTGATGGCCAATAGTCTTAGTCGGGAAGCATCTGCTCCAGACTTGGCCAGATCAGCGCCATTTGGTGTTCCACCAAATCATCAAGCAACACGTCGGGGTTTTGTCGCCACCATTTCGCGAGTTGTTCGGCGCCGCCGGATATCAGGTGTGCAAACGCGAAAATCTGCTGTTCGGTAGGCGCGGGGCCTAGGTCTGCCCGCAGCAGCATTGCAATTCTTTCTACGTTCATAAAGCGTAGTTCTCGCGCCTTTGCTTCAGCCGGTCCCGCCACCGCCGCGCCGCCACCGAACAAAATATCCCAGGCTGCGCCCTGATCATCGACAAATTCGAAGTATGCACGCAAACCTGCGGCCAACCGCTCACGTGGAACTTTCTTTGCCGCTACCGCAGTGAGCATGCGCTTTTCCAGTTGTTGGCGTGCCGCGGACAGACTGGCCAAGTAAATTCCATCCTTGGAACCGAAGTAGTTGTAGACCATTGGCCGAGTCACGCCGGCGCTGCTGGCGATGTCTGCGATGGCCGTGCCCTGATAACCCTTCTGGGAAAAAAGAGACTGAGCAACGCAGATGAGCTGCGCCTCTCGTTTGGCGCGACTCAGACGCCGCGGCCGGGTGGCTGGGTCAACTTCAGGCATGGCAAATGGGTTTGTGAGTTCCTTGGCAATAATTATTACATAAACGTAAGTTACAAAGATGTAATATACGGGAAATAACAATCTATGTTGTGAATAATATTGAGTCCTTTGAGGAGACATCACGTGCTTAGACCGACCATCTACGCAATTGCCTTCGCGATTATCAGCCTCGGCATGAGTGCTTGTGGCGGTGGGCGAGATACCCATGAGCCGGGTATCTCGCACACATCAAGTCAATTTGCTGCAGCAAAGACAGCACTCTGCGGCGCCGACAACAACCGTCAGGCTTTCGCCGCCGGGCCGGATCGCTTGCCGGCGCTATCCGAGGTGCAACGGCGTGGTGGCCTGAGTGTTGTCTCTGAACAATCCGAAGTCACGACGCCCCATTCAAGCACTGATCAGTCTGTTTCTGACTGGGTCGGCACTGCGCCAAGACTCGGCGGCCTGGCTGTTTACCACCGTGGCGAGCACATCTACTCGGACTTTCTGTACGACGCCTGGGGTGCGGATGATGGTACTGATGTGCAGCGCTATGGCATCAATGAGGGTTTGCAGCAGGTTTATAGCCGGGTTGAGCGTATCGATCAGCTGTTTCAGGCCCTTGGCGATCAGTTCGGAGCACCTGCGCCGGTCGGCGCCAGCAGTCACTATGGTGATACGACCGACATTCGCGGCCCGAACGATTTCACAGAATTGCGCTGGGCGGCGGATGCCCAGGGCTTGCATTTCTACGCCCGCCTGAGCCGCTTCACTGAGACAGACCGCCCAGTGATTGCGGTCCTGTTCGACCTGGATGATGCGGTTCGAACCGACGTGCCGAGCTTGGGCTTGAGCGATTCCCGTTTTGATCGACTGCTACTCATACAGCGTGACGGGTTGCAGCTGCTTGATCTCGCTTCGGCAGCGGCGCTGGACACTCAGGCCCTGAATGCTCAGTGGCTGCCACAAGACTTCATCAACGCGGTGGAGGTTGATATTCCCTGGTCGGCCATTGGTGGCGAACGCGATACGCTGTGGCTGGGGGCGCTGACTGCGCAAGGTGTGGACAGTGATTCAGACGGCCAATTTGACGCCTTCGTTCCAGCCAATTTGGCCTACCGCTACGACGCGCTGGATGACGGCGCCACCGTGCTGCCTTGCGACCCGGTTGCCGGCATCTACAACGAACGGGCTCAGGCGTTTGATCTGTACAACGGCAACATCGATGGCTACGCGATTGCACTGGATGTGGCGGGCCTGAAGGCGGGGCGTTCTCAGACGACGCAGCCGACAGGTGGTTACTACGAACGGGCCTTCAAATCGCATCCCTCGATCTCGCATGAAGACCCGGAAGCGGTGGGTTACGCCGATTCATCCGACCCGTTCGAACCGTATGAACAAACGCAGGATCAAGCCTACGGCCTGTATCTGCCCGCGGGTTTCGATCCCAGCTTCGAATATCCGCTGACCTTCTGGCTGCACTATCAGGGCGGCATGACCCACAGTGCTGGCGCGTGGTCGCCGCGAATCGTGCATCAGCACGGCGCTGACAATGGCAGCGTGGTCGTGACCCCGCGCGGTCGGGGCAGCAAATCCTGGTATGTCGGGGCATCGCACCAAGATATCTGGGAAGTTTATGCCGATGTCGCCGGCATCGCACTGGCCGGGGACGACAATCTGCCCGCGGATCACGGTTTCGCCGATATGGGAATCGCCGCGATCGACCGCGACCGGATCTATCTCTCCGGCTATAGCATGGGGGGCTACGGCACTTATATGTTCGGGCTCATGTATCCGGATCGCTTTGCGGCCGCCTACAGCACCTCTGGCGTGCATTTCGGCAGCGCACTGCCCGGAGGCACCCATCTGCTCGACAACGCACGGCATTTGCCGATCGTGATCCACCATGGTGCCGTCGATGAACTGGTGCCCTGGGCGACAATCTTTCCGGTCGCGACCACGCTCAATGGGCTGGGATACCGCCATCGCATGGATACCTTTCCGACCTACGAGCATTACACCCAGGCGATCACCGACGAATGGGCCGAAGGCACACGCTATCTCGCGCAGTTTGAGCGAGAAGCCCGACCACGCCATATCACCTACAAGCTGGTGCCGGACCTGGTGCGGACTATCAATAACAACCGCGGCACCCTGTATGGCGCCGGGACCCGCACGCAGTTCGCCTTCAACCCGGACGGCGCCTGGTGGGCCGATGAGCTTGTGGTACGCGACGATGGCGGCTGCGATATGCAGGGCAGCGCCGCCTGTGATGGCAGCCTGTTCGGCATGATCGATGCACAAAGTTTTGCCTTGCCAGCACCAACGTACTCCACAGCCACACCATTGCTGGACATCGACAATGGTCTCGGCGTGCCCAGCACCCCGGTGGTGTCTCCGGGTAACAGTGTGTCGCCCTATGTACGGCAAGGCCTGGACTGGCAGATGACCGGCGAGTTACCGCTGGAGAATCGTTTCGAAGTGGCACTGACCAATGTTGCATCAGTGACACTCGACGTTGTCGGCATGGCTCTGGATCTGGCTGCAAACCCGACAGGAACGATTACCACCGACGGGGCCACCGCCGTGCGACTGACCGGCTTGCCGTCAGGCATGCAGGTCTCCGGCGCGCCGTTTCGGGCGGATGCTCAGTCGCTGATTCTTGATCTCGAAGCAGGCACCCACAACATCACCCTGAGCGCCAACTAGGCCGGTTCACAGGAAGAGGAATTTCCATGCTCAAGTCTGTATTCGGGGGCATGTGGTCTTCGATCGACAAGTCACCGGTGAGCGGGCCTTCGATCTGAACAGCGATGGCGTTGCCCACTATGGTCTATACGCCGATTGGGTTGCCGATGTCCAGCATCATGGTGGTGAGGGCCGCGAAACCGCCATGGACATGCTGTTCCGCAGCGCTGAAGGTTATCTCAGGATGTGGGAGCGGGTTGAAGGCATCCGCTAGCGGAGAACAGAACGGACCTGATAGGTGAGCGACTTGGCTACCGGTTTGCGGGCGTTGCTTGGCTGAACGACCGCTTCCATCTCCGAAGGCAATCATGGCTGGACCAACGGGAAGTTCTTGAAATGGCACGATTCTTCCAGCCATCTCACAAATTGAATGACTGGTTTAGGGCACGTGGCCAGCGACGCCAGTCGCGAGGTGAAGGTCTGCATTCACAGAATCAGAACGGCGGGTAGCAATCGGCCGAATGTCTCCAAAAGGCACAGACCGGAAGCCTGTTCTGTGCAGTTCTGGGTTGAAAGATTCAGTTGGTCAACCCTGAGGTGCAAATAGCTGAATAATCTTACTCAGCAGCGGCCTGTGTAATCGTTGTGCCGAGTTCCGTCAACAAACTGTCGGCCTGCGCAGCGCTGTATTCTTTTTCTCCGGCAATCACGTCGGACAAATAGCGGTCGAGTACGCGTGCTGATTTGCTCACCGTCGGAAAACCGTAACTTCCAGCAGAACCAGCTAAGCGATGCACAGATGTGTAGTAGGTTTGCAGCGCTTCAGTATCCTCGGCCTCACCGGATAAATGCAGGGCTTTGATCTCCTCAAATTTCTCAGGTAAAGCTTGCTTGAAGCTGGCTATGAGTTTTTGTAATGCGGGGGATAATGGTCTGCTCATGGGCGATGTGGCTGTGCGAGGTAATCGTGGGACTGCATTTCTTGCAGGCGGCTTAAGACACGAGCGTACTCGAATTCCAGCCTCTTGCCGACATACAGATCTTCCATCGGAGTTTGCGCTGCAATCATAAGTTTGACTCGGCGATCATAGAATTCATCAACCATATGCAAGAATCGGCGCGCTTCGTTTTCTTGCTCCCAATTCATTTGCGGCACATTGGTCAGCATCACCGTGCTGTAGAGCTTGGCAATTTCGATGTAGTCGTCAGCGGCTCGGGGCCCGCGGCAGAGTGCATCAAATTCGAACCAAGCTATGCCATCAGCATGTTTCCTCACCGGAATACCGCGGCCATTGACGTCGATTGCTGATTCCGCATGTGCGGCATCCGGTGCAATTTGGCGAAAAGCGTCTTGGAAAACCCGTTCCGTTTTGTCGTCACCGGTCAGATGGTAAACATGGGCCTGTTCCAGCAGGCGTAGGCGAAAGTCGGTATCACCGTTGACCTCCACGGTATGGCAGGCTTGTTTCAGTGCTTCTATGGCAGGAACGAAAGCATCCCTCTGCAGACCGTCGCGATACAAATCATCCGGTGGAATGTTCGAAGTCGCCACCAAGGTGATGCCGTGGCCGAACAGTTTGCTCATCAGGCGCCCTAGAATCATGGCGTCAGCCACATCTGAGACGAAAAATTCATCGAAACAAAGCACCCGCACTTCACGTGCTAAATCCTCCGCAATAATGTCCAGCGG